>NZ_JANEYT010000009.1 GCF_024357955.1 Photobacterium pectinilyticum | reverse complement strand
CGTTTACCACTGATGAAATACGGTACATTCGGTTGTGCGGTGGGTATGACGGTTGTCGGTTACGTACTTTACACTGGCACTGAAGGCTACGCAGCATTGTTCGCACTGTGTCTATACGTTGTTTCTTATGCGACATCGTGGGGTTGTGCTTGCTGGACCATGATCTCGGAAATCTTCCCGAACAGCATTCGCTCTCGTGCAATGTCTATAGCAGTGGGTGCACAGTGGTTCACCGGTTTCATCGTCACCCAGTCGTTCCCAATGCTGAATGACAATGCCTTCCTAAGAGAGCATTTCAACGGTGCATTCAGCTTCTGGTTGTTCGCCATCCTGTCACTGATTTGTATGTTTGTTGTGGTCAGGTTCGTTCCAGAAACCAAAGGTGTCAGCCTGGAGAAAATGGAAGAAGTGATGGCCAAAAAACTTGGCAAGAAAGTACCAGCACCAGCTGCTACTGAAGCGCAAGCAAACGCAAACGCTTAATAATCCATTTTCTCTACCAAATCCAACTGCTCCACATTTGGACCAACAAACAGGCTTACCTCGGTAAGCCTGTTTTTTTATGTCTACGCCGACAAATACAGATCCAAGCAAAGCCTCTGCATTATACCAATCTGGATAAGTAATTGATCTATGTATTACGCAGGAAAAATGGTTGGTATTAGCTTTGCAGCATTCGTTGAATATCCGGTACTTTGTGCTGACACGCTTTCACCAACTCCGATAGCTGAGGTGCGACCCCTTGCCTTTTGTAATACATATATAATGGCAACACTAAGTTCACCTCAGTGATCGGGATACAAACACAATTGTCCTGAGCGATGAACTTGATACATCTTGGCGCAATGGAAATACCCAACCCAGAAGACACCGAGGTTACCAAGTGACGCATGTTATCAGGGTGACTGGCAACCTTTGGCGAAAAGCCACTTTCCTGGCAAAGCAGGAGAATGTGCTCGTACATTTCAATCCACTCGTGGGGCTGAAACAGGATAAACCGCTCATTTCGCAGTTCGCTCAAAGACAACTCATGACGCTCAGCAAACGGATGGTTCAACGGAAGGATTGCCATCAGTCGGTCTGAGTAAATCGTCTCAACCATAAACTGCTTGCCGTCTAATTTCGGCTGCCGCCGGGAAAAAGCAATATCAATCTTGTTCTCGGTTAACGCCTGGTATTGCTCATCGGCGGCCATTTCGAACAGGTTGGTCTGGGTGTTGGGATTCGCCGCTGTAAACCGGCTCAATAACGTCGGTAAGAAGAACGAACAAGCAGTCGCCAGATACCCAATATTGATCTGGCACTCACCTTGCTCGGTCGTTTGCCCCAACATTGTTTTAACCCGCTGATCGTTAGCAATGATATTCAACGCTTCTGGCAGCAACATTTCTCCCGCCAACGTGAGCTCTACCTGATGGGTAGTGCGTTGGAACAGCTTTACACCCAGTTCATTTTCCAATTCAGAAACATGGCGCGAGACCGTCGGCTGCACCGTGTGTAATTCCCTCGCAGCAGCTGAAAAGTTCTTTAATTTCGCTACGGTTATGAAGGTTCTGAGTGTTTTTATGTCCATCCAACTGCCCATTCGTCATTTGTATTATTGTTATACATTAATATCATTTCCACCGATTGATAAGGATCTCTATAGTGAAACGTGTATCAAGTCTCATGCTTTTTTTTCTGCATGGTTACTTGCGCCAAAACAACAAAAGGGATGAGACACCTCAACTTTGTCTTATTACACCTTCTCCCTATCACAATAGGAACCTACAAAATGGATATAGATATTCTTGTCGTACTCGTGTACTTCATCTTTCTAATGAGCCTTGGCTGGGTGTTCCGCTCGGCGGCATCCAATACCAGTGAATACTTCCGTGGGGGAGGCCGCATGCTATGGTGGATGGTTGGCTCCAGTGCGTTCATGATGGCACTGAGTGCGATGACCTTCACCGGGTTGATGGGAAAAGCGCTAACTAGCGGCATGTCCGTGGGTGTGGTATTTATTGCTAACGCCCTTGGCTACTTCTGCAACTACCTCTTCTTTGCTGCTAAAGCGCGTCAAATGCGTGTGATCAGCCCACTTCAGGGCGTAAGGCTACGTTTGGGTAAAGTGAACGAGCAGGTCTTCACTTGGGCTAACGTACCACTCAGCGTGCTTCAAGCCGCTATCTGGCTGAACGGTTTGGCGGTATTTACCAGTGCAGTCGTCGGTGTCCCTCTTGAGCAAACCATTATCGGTGCCGGTCTGGTCGTACTGTTCATGTCATTGGTTGGCGGTAGCTGGGCAGTTATCGCCTCAGATTTCATGCAGATGATCATTATCACCGTAATGACATTTGTCGCAGCCATGGTGGCGATTTGGAAATCTGGCGGTGTGGGTAACCTAATGGAAGTGGGTCTGCCTGCCCAACAACTAATTGGTGACGGCTACAGCTACACCCACCTGTTTGTCGGCTGGTTTATCTGTATCTTTATCAAGCAATTCTTTAGCACCAACAACATGGTCGACTCTTACCGCTTTATCGCCTCAAAAGATACTAAAAACGCCCGTAAGGCAGCCCTTTTAGCCTGTTTCCTAATGATCCTGGGTCCAATGATTTGGTTCCTGCCTGCATGGTTTGTTGCCGGTAACTACCCAGATGTCACGACTTGGGGCTTGGAAGGCCTTGGTGACAAAGTAGCCGATGCAACATACTACATCTTTGTTAGCCGTGAAATGCCTGTCGGTATGGTTGGCTTGATGCTAGCAGCCATGTTTGCCGCAACCATGTCATCAATGGATTCAGCACTGAACCGTAACGCCGGTATCATCCTGAAAAGTGTCTATGAACCATACTTCTGTAAAGATTACTCTGAAAAGCACCTGATGCTTGCCAGTAAGATCCTAACTGCGGTATTTGGTGTGGTGATCATCATCACTGGTCTGTTCCTGACATCTCTAAAAGAATTCGGCCTGTTTGACCTGATGATGCTGGTCGGTACGCTAGTTGGCTTCCCAGTGCTTATTCCTTCCATCATGTGTTTCTTCATCCGTAAAACACCTGACTGGGCTGGCTGGGGCACAATTTTGGTTGGTATGGGTGTTTCTGCCATCATTGCCTTTGTTATCACGCCACAGACTATCGAAGCTGTACTGGGTCTAGATGCACCAATCAGCGCCCGTGAATTTGCAGAAATGAAGTCGGTCACTCTGGGTGTTATCGGTCACATGTCGATCACGTTGCCATTCTTTGTACTGTCTCGCTTCTTCTACAAAGAGCCATCTCCAGAGCGTGCGGCTGAAATCAACAAGTTCTTCAACAATGTCGATACCGAAGTCGTGGTTGAAGACACCGAAGCTAGCATCCGTATGGATAACAAACAGCATGACATGCTAGGTAAGATGCTGCTCACTGCATCGCTATTCTTGGCGTCATTGGCCCTCGTTCCTAACCCGCTATGGGGTCGTGCACTGTTTATCGTGGTTGCATCGATTGTCGGCTTTATCGGTTTCTTACTTCTTCGCTCTAAGCGCAAGTTGACTGAAGCAGTCGATGCCGAGTTGGCCATTAGCTAAGCAATATTGATTTTTATTTTGAACGACTTGGGATAGGAGCAGCCTTGCTCCTATCTCTTTTAGGGAGACTAACATGTCAGTACAGCAACGATTCGGTGGCGAGCTAACTGAAGAAGAATTCAAAAAATTCACGCTCTACACCAGCCAAAGCAATAACTTTGAAGATGACAATGCCCGTGCCCAAATCCTCGGGTTCCTAAACGAAGGGGTCCGTATTGCCCCTGGCGCCATTGTCCGTATTGGCGACAATCAAATCGCCAAGCATTCTTATATTGGTCTCTATAGCTACATCAACGGCGATGTTTCGATCGGTGAGAATGTGTTGATTGGCCCGCATGTCTCGATCGTCGCCTCAAACCACCTGTTCGACCCGGCCTCCGGCCACTTCAGTGCCCGAACCTGCCTAGAGAAGGGCAAAGTGGTCATCGAAGACGGTGTTTGGCTGACTTCCGGTGTGGTGATCACTCCCGGTGTCACCATTGGCAAAGCGGCCTTGGTATGTGCCAATGCTGTGGTGACCCGCAACGTCGCTCCACATGCCATAGTTGCAGGCTCTCCGGCCACGCAGATCGGGGAAATAAACCCGGAAAACGGAGAATACATCTGGTTTAACAAGGAAGTGTAATATGTTGTCTCTACGCCGAACCCATGATTTTCAAAAGTTTGTCACCCCAGAACAAAACAAGCCGGCACGAATCAATCCACCGAGCTTTAACTGGCCGCAGTCAGACTATACCGCCGTGTATAGCATCGAGCTAGAACATGTTGAAAAGCCACTTCAATGGCGCTGGGAAAACATCAGTTCACCATTCCGCCTGCCTTTCATGCTTTCTTGTGGCCAATACCGCTGGCGGGTGCAAGATATCAATAACGAAATGTCACAGTGGATGACATTTGCCATTGATGAACAAACTGAAAAGTATCAGCCGCCAAGTGCCAACGAGCTGTTTGAACTGTGCGCCGAGCATGATCAATTCTTGATGTATTTTGATAGTGATATCACCGACGTTCGAGATGCTTCTTCGCAAGCTTACGACAAATTCAAGAACACGGTTGCACTGGTCAATCTCGATGCTATTACCTACCCGACCCACTACCGCCGTGGAGAAGAAGAAGGTAAACGTACCGCCATTGCCAATGTGCGCAACTGGATTGATCGCGACTTGATGGCGCTTACCCTGCTCTACAAAATCTGGGGCGAGGAAGAAAGCGGTGAGTTAGCCGTGCAACTTATGCTACGACTAGCCGAATGGAGCCCTGAAGGTCCGGCATCACTGCTTCGTCCGTGCACCTGGGGCGACGAGGTTGGCCTATCACTAGCTCGAAACCTTTACCTTGCTTATCACTGGTTGGCACCGCTACTGACCGACAGCGAAAAAGATTTCATCAGACCGATGCTGGTGCGTATTGCCTACCAGATGGAACAACGTCTAGAGCAAGATCAGTTCAAACAGTTCCCAGGCCATTCACACACGTCTCGCCTGCCCGCTTATCTGGGTGTGGCGGCATTAGCACTGCACAAAGAATATGATGCGCAGGTTTGCGAGCGCTGGCTCAACTACGCCTTGATGATTTACCAAAGCGTGCTGCCATTTTACGGTGGCGAAGATGGCAGCTGGGCTGAAGGTCCTTTCTATTCATCGTCGTATAGCAAGTGGCATCACCCTTTCTTCCTATCAGTCGAAAGGATAAGCGGATTCTCTTTTTATGAGCATCCTTTTTACAAAAACTACTGTCAATTTGCGATGGACTTTGTCGCGCCCGAACAAGATATCCATCCGTTCGGTGATGGCTTTTGGTGCAAACGTGATGGCCGCGAGTGGCCGGGCTTTTTTGCCCAGAACCCACTGCGGATATACGCCGAGCGCTTCGGTGATGAACATGCCCGTGAGACCTGCAAGCAGCTAGAGTCGAAGATCGATGTGTTCCATCTGCATTTGCTTGATGTTGTTCCGACACATACACAGCTGGCATTTGCCAAAGACGCCGCGCTTTGTGATAAAACGACTTCTGCCAAAGTAGATTGCCAAGAGAAGCCTGTTTATAGTCAATATTACCCTTTTGCCGGCCTTGGCAAAGCACAGACCCAAGAGCTAGCGCTTTACTATCGAGCCAGCCAATTTGGTAACAGCTCACACCGCCATGCCGATCAGGGTAACGTTGCGTTGTTTGATGATGGTGAGAGTATCCTGACCCCAAGTGGCAGCTACGGCTACCGGTTTGGCAGTGGTCACCACAGCCAATGGACCCGTACTACCCAAGCCCATAATTTACCCCTATTTGTTGATAACCAAGAGGGTGGTAAAGAAGTGGGAGGCAAAGGCCAAATCTTGGATAACGAAGCAGCGACGGCCAAGGTACTGCGGCAAGAACAAGGGACAGGCTGGTCACTGGTGCAGTTCGAACTTGGCCATGCCTATGAAGAGACCAACCACTTTACCCGTACTGTAGTCATGCTGACTGGCAAAGGGCTGCTGATTTGTGATCAAATTTCGCTATATAAACCTCAGGCAGTGCAATGGCGACTTCACTCTCCACTCGATGCAGTAACTGCTGGTAGCAGCATCAGCCTTGCAGGACAAAGTAAAGACTACCAAGTGAGCTTGCCAAGCCATGATCGCATCAGCCCTGCGCTGTCCTATGGCTACGACGAAGATAAATCACATGATGAACAAGTGATCTCGGATGCCAGCGAGCAAATGTATCATTTACAATGGTCGCTACCTGAGCAACAGGAACACTTGGTGATTTCGTGCTGTGAAAAGCAACCTATCGCCCACCAGCTTGGGGCCGATCAGACACTGACAATCTTTGCCGACCAGGAAACAATCGTAATTGACCTTAACAATGACCTTGTTGAAGTCCAACAAGCCACCCAAAAAGTTGCTGTTGGTTGATTTATAAGAGGGTCGATAACCAGCCCCACCAGGTGTCCATCCGGTGGGGTTGTTGTTATATCACTCATCCAATTTGAACTGGAAACCGAGACCGGTCTGCAAAAAACCATTGCCATTACCCACTACGGATAACTTGGCAACCTACTTGGAGCAAGCGTTGCTGTCACAGCGGGATTTGCGCGCCAATAGCGAAGAAATTAGCTGACGATGTTTGGCAAAAAACAAGTATGCCCTATCGGCAAACGGTTTAATCCACCACCAGCGCAAAAAAGCCACCCGCCATTTTTTGCCAACTAATCGCCACGCATGGTACGTCACATCCAACCCATACACAGCTTTACCTTCTAACTGACCATGCAAGATCTGCATTGCAGCATTTGGGTCAACGGCTGGAAATCGCTCGGAAAAATCTGGCTGCTGGATATCTTCTAGCAGAATTACATCGCGAGAGTCATACTGCTTCAAGGTCGCCATTTCCTTTGCGCAGAGTGGGCATGAGCCATCAAAAAATATCGTCAGCATATAAACCTCATCCATACGTACACCACCCTTGTACGTCAAAAGGTGCAGATTAGATTACCGATCACACTGAGCAAACGATCACCAATAAAAATAATGGACCAATCTGGATAAGTCGTTGATCAAGTATTTGCACTGGAAAAATCGTTGTTATCAAGGCAGATACTGCAGTAACTAGTTGCTCTAATTACAAAATATCTAACGCAGAGAACAGCGATTTTAACCTGCAAGACTGATCAAATATTTATGTAGGTTGGTATTAAATATACATGCACAAATAAACGAACTCGGATACTCTCTTGCTAGTCAATATTGAGAGATCGCTAGGAGCAAAACACATGGAACCAAAATGGATGAAAGCCATTGTTACCGTTGGACAAGGCGGCTATGAACAGTTGGTTTACAAAGATGTGGCATTGCCACCCCTTGAGCATGACGAAGTATTGGTGCAAGTCCATGCTGCGGGGATGAACAATACCGAAATCAACACCCGTTTAGGCTGGTATTCATCCTCTATCACCGACTCAACCAATAACACGTCAGATAGCGCATCACCTAGCCAACAACAAAAGAGTGATGGCGGCTGGAATAAGTCCACCCCTTTCCCACTCATTCAGGGTACAGACTGCTGTGGCACTGTCGTTTCTGCTGCTGATAACTCCCATCGTCACTTGGTTGGAAAGCGTGTTCTTTTGCGCCCTTGCCAGAGAGGAGAAGGTTTCGATAATGTCTGGCTGGGTTCGGATTTCAATGGTGCCTTTGCCCAATTTACCAAGGTCAAAGCCAAGCACGCATTTGCTATAGAGTGTGAATGGTCTGATGCAGAGCTTGCCACGATTCCGTGTGCTTATGGTACTGCAGAAAACATGCTTCACCGCGCCAACCTAGTTGAAGGTGAAACAGTCCTGATCGCGGGAGCATCCGGCGGTGTTGGATCGGCAGCCATTCAGCTAGCCAAAAGGCGAGGTGCTAAGATTATCGCCATTGCCAGCCGTGATAAGCATCCGCAACTGGAAAAATTGGCCGTTGATCTACTACTGGATCGTAACGATGATCTCATCAGCCTACTGGGCGAAAACAGTGTCGATTTAGTCGTCGATAATGTCGCGGGCAAACAATTCCCAACCATGCTAAAGGTACTCAAACGCGGTGGACGACTGGTTTCTTCCGGCGCCATTGCAGGCCCTGTGGTCGACTTAGACATGCGGGATATGTACCTCAAGGACATCACCCTTATCGGTACGACCGCTTGGGATGACCCCGTTTTCCCTAACTTAATAGGCTATATCGAAAGGGGCGAAATCCAGCCATTACTAGCCAAGACCTTCCCACTTGAAGAGATTACCGCCGCACAACAGGCGTTTCTCGAGAAGAAGCATGTGGGTAACTTTGTGTTAATCCCTTCTTCGCAGGGCTAATGACCCAAAGGAAGGCCAGTTGCATTTGCGCTGGCCTTTTTGGCTACGTCCTTATTTTCGATTCAATTCCCCTAGTAATACCAACCTACATAAGTATTTGATCAATATTGCTGGTTAAAATCGCAGTTAGCTGCGTTAGAGGTTTGGTAATTAGAGCCACTAGTTACTGCAACCTCCGCCTTGATAACAATAATTTTTCCTGCGCAATCTATAAAGCAACTACTTATCCAGATTGGTATAAATCATCGAATCATTGACGGGCAGCAGGATAACTTCATTATTTTGCCACCAGTCAAAATAATGCCCCACGAAAAGGCAAAAAGCCCCACCACGCTCAGTAGAAAATGTCGGTTCTGTGAACTGGAACGAACCATCGCTGATAGATCTATCAAAAAGTGATAACTAGGCCTTACCGAATCTGAGCCTGATATGACATGATGGTTTCAAGTTATATAGCGTAATGAGCTTGAAAGGAGAAACGTATGGGATTTATTATTTTTTCACTCGCCACTCTTATCTCTGGAGCAGCAGGCTTCATCCACTACAGCTTCAGCAACGAACATTAACGATAAAAAAACTTGCTGAAAAAACCAGTTAACTTATCCGACAATGACAAGTTAACTGGCATCCTAATCCCAACATTTACCATGTTAGTATTAGGTCGATGGGTGCTCCACCGAGGCTTTCTCTGTAGAGTCTTGCAGTGATGCTTCGTATTTACCCCTAAGAGTGACAGTCATCCAACCATAGCCAAGGCCGATGACGCAATATACCAACTCGGTGATTGCTGCAGTCGCAAAAGTTGCTCCCGGCACATAAGACATGAAGCCAAAGAAGATACCAGCCCCAACAAACAACGCTGGCACAAAATCAAACGGCGGAATGCGCTCCAGACAGATGCAAGGGATCACCACAACGAATACCGCAACAGGGAAAGCAAAGAACCCTAAGCCTCCCAATGCCCCGCCTAGCAGCATAATCGCAACTGACGCGACAATACCGGTCACATAGTTGCAAAAGACCTTTTTCCCACCTTCCAAGGTACAACCCGCCATGAAGTACATGGCCCAGGAGATAAAGGCTATCCAGCCAAACCCTACATTATCGGCCACGGGCATGAGCCCAGCCAATACCTGATCGAGCCCTTGAATAGTAAACGCTAAAGTCGCAACCATAATCGGGATAACAATAAACTTACTCCAGTTCATAGCGTATTCTCCTTATGCCAACTGGCTTTTCACTGATTGGTATAGGTCAAACCCCTGCGGTGGTGTCAACCCATCATGGACAATCGCACTGATAGCTCGGAGCATGCCAACCGGACAATCCGACTGGAACACATTACGCCCCATATCAACCCCAGCAGCACCGTCTTGGATTGCCTTATAAGTCAGGTGCAAGGCGTCCATTTCCGAGGTTTTCTTGCCACCAGCGACAACAATAGGAACAGGGCAGGCAGCCGTGACCTTTTCAAAGTCATCGCAATAATACGTTTTGACAATATGGGCACCTAATTCCGCCAGCACTCGGGTCGCCAGCATGAAATAACGAGGAGTACGCTCCATCTCCTTGCCCACCGCCGTAACCCCCATAGTCGGAATACCGTAACGAGCGCCACTATCGACGGTGCGAACAATATTTTCCAAGCTGCGGCACTCACCATTAGCACCGACAAATGCTTGTACAGCAAGACAAGAGGCATTGATCCGCACCGCATCATCAATATCGACACCGGACACTTCCCAGCTCATATCATCTTTGAGCACCGTGCTCCCCGCAGTGGCACGGAGGATCACCGGTTTATTGTGGTTGGGCTGTATACAGGTTCTGAGCGCTCCACGGGTCGCCATCAGGGCATCTGCATATGGGGCCAAAGGGTTGATAGACAAGTCTAAACGCTCCAGCCCGGCCGTTGCCCCCATAATGTAGCCATGATCAAAGGCTAGCATGACCGTTTTACCGGTATCGGGGCGGAAAATACGGCTAAGCCGATCTTTCATTCCCCAATCAACATGATCCATGCCCTTGATATGGAAAGCCTCTTTCACCGGAGGACAATCCAAGCCATATTCTTTCGCCAGTACCATTCCATCTTTGTCAGCCATAACACTCTTCCTTATTCATGACGTTTATCTGATTGGAAAAAGAATTGAACAGGATCGAAATACTGGTTGCCCCCGGATCAACAAACCCAATGGCTTTTTCCCCCATATTTTTAGCCCTGCCCCGCACTGGTTTCATCTGCTTGGTCTTCTCAGCCCCGCTTTTTGAGGCCTTTGCCGCACTCAAAAACATCGCAGCGATATCCTCAGAATCCAATGCCAATTGTTCCATCACTTCAACCGCTGGGATAAGCGCATCCAACATGGTTTTATCGCCAGCTTTCGCGCCGCTGAAATAAGCGAGCTTATCAAGCCCCTTCCTGAAGGCTGTCGCCGTTTGCTGCGGTGTGAGTTCCGGTTCATTAAGACCCGTAGCCAAGCCGCAGAACAGATTGCCAATTAACATGCCGGCAGAGCCTCCATCTTGACTCATGATGGACCAGCCCATGTCATCTATGGTTTTCTGCCAATCTGGATCGCTGCTATTTGCCAATGCTTTATCAATGCATTGAGATACCCTTAGCATGGTAGTGCCATGGTCTCCGTCACCCGTTTTGCCATCTAAATCATTCAACAGCGGCACAGATTCACGAATGTCCTTCGCAGCAGATAACAACATGCTAAATAATAACTTTTGATTAAACGTCTTCATTTATGTCACCTTTTTCAGGCCAAATGATCCCCTGCACCTTTCGATACACGTCTGGTTATTATTCAATGAAGTGCCAGGTATCTTACCTGGCACAAAGACATTGCTCTGGTTAGTATTGACACCAGTATGGGGTGTTACACGGCCGATCCCAATAAGAGAGGATTTCTGGATCGAATTTAGCGATACACATTTGGAAACCAGCCATCTCCTGCACGGTTAGCAATTCATCAATCTTGCTACGGCTGATTGTAATACCCGCTTCTTTCAGCTTGATATGGCAAGCACGGCTGACTATAAACATCTCCATCAAGGTCGTTGCCCCAGTGCCATTAATCATCAGCATCAAGTCGTCTCCCGGCTGAGCATCAATCGCCGCACACAGTTGATCTAACATGATATTAGCGGTGTCATCGGCCGAGCGAATTTTCATTCTGCCGCCGCCACCTTCGCCATGCTGGCCCATACCGATTTCCATTTCATCGTCAGGAAGATCACCTATCGCCATACCCGACTGCGGATGGGTCGCATTACTCATTGCAACAGCCAAGGTCGCCATATTCTCGTTAAATGAATTGGCAATCCGGTATACTTCATCAAGGGAGAGCCCGGCTTCGGCAGCAGCTCCAGCAATTTTATACACCGGGACACACCCCACCAAACCCCGCCGATCTTTGATATCGGTGTTCAATCCGGCACTGATATCTTCGTGGGTCAGCAGCATTTTGACATTGATATTCTCACGCTTTGCCATTTCCATCGCCATATTGGCGGCCATGACGTCCCCTTCATGGTTCAACACAACAAAGAGCACACCAGCAGGACGGTTGGCTAATTTGAGTGCCTCAAAGACCTTCGGTGCTCCGGGTGCGGCAAATACGTCCCCAACCACAGAAAAATCGAGCATCCCCTCACCCACAAAACCACTTAAAGCAGGTTCATGGCCAGCACCACCAAGGGTCACAATGGCCACTTTATCTTGGTCTTTAGGCACCGCACGTGTAACGATTTTATCCTCTACCACTCGCACTTGGTTGGGGTAACTCAATGCAAATCCTTGTAGCAACTCAGAAGTGATATTCTCAGGGTTATTAATAAACTTCTTCATAGTCGATATCCTTTTATGCGGTGATATTAGCAGTACTGCATCAGTTCAACGGGCGCTTCGTCTTCCATAATAAATGCGACGCGCAAAGACTCATTCGGGCTAAACGGCTCAAGTAGTATTTCCTTGCCTTCAATCGCTTTATCAAGGTCATCAACTTCATAAGCCACGTGTGCGGTATTCTTTAGTACCTCTGGCAACGGACTGTTATCCAAGAAGCGCAACCATTCAATACGGTTCTCACTCTTTTCAAAATCTGTTGTATAAAGGCTAATATCAGGATTAAAAGATTCACCGGAGTGCTCTACTGGCGACGGGATCCCGACATGATTAAACTTTTTCATCTTAACCTCCATTGATTCATAGCTGGTAAAGCTATCGGACAAATCAAATATAGAGAGGTTACAAATGAAATAACGTGATATCCCTCACCTAAACAATCAGTTTAAAAGCCCATTAAAATCAACACTTTAACTAAAAACCAACATTGCTAATAGGCAAGTGCAACAACGGTAAATACAAATAAGGTTTTAGCAAGTGCAACAACATTGACGGTAAGAAAGCTCAATACTGATTAGCCTTTTAGGGCAAGTGCAACACCAGCGGTTAATCACAACGCTCAGCCTCCCAAGGGGCAAGTGCAACATGAGATCGCTATCTCATTTCCAACCTTAATTTCATTACTGGCCATAAGAAACAATCAGGTTTTCCAGTTGCTCCATATCAAGTTCGGGGTGGTAATGGAGGATGAAACGCTGGCATTGTTCTTTATTCAGCCCCATCTGATTGAGCTTGATAACCAACTCTTCATATTGCTTCTCAGTCACCTGTTGATGAAACTGTTTCCGATACCTTGCCATTTTATTGGCAAGTTGTGGCTCATAACCATAAGGGCCAGAGTTACGAGCCAGCTCCCTACTAACAGTCGAGCGATGAATATTTAATATCCGCGAGATCTGTGATTGGTTCTTGCCTTCTTTCCGCAATGCCCAAATTTGCAAGCGGTTTTCTTCTGTAAGCTGCTTGTACATAAGGTCCCGTATTCACAATGAAAACAATACAATGAAATTTATATCACTGATTGGGAGCCATGCCATTAACAGTAAAGTGAAACTGTGAAGGGGTAATTATTCAAATCTACCTAAAATAAACACCTGGTAGCCGAATTGCTCAAAGCCCTGATGGTAAATATCCAACTCAGTTTGAATATCTTTGAGTGCCTGTGACTCAGCCATCGTCTCTTTCAGATCATTGATCCGCTGCTGAAGTGGCAAGAAATACGCCTGCCACGCCTTATCGCTCAGGGTAAAGTTATCGATCACGTGGTAACCGGCCTCTTGTGCCTGCTTGATCCGCACCTCAACCGTGGTCATGTCTGGGTATTCTTTCTGCCAGAACGCCAACCTTTCTGCGCTTGGTGTCTCGGTATGCCACACCAAATCACTGAGCACCAATACGCCTTTATCTTTTAGCAACGGACGCCACTGTTTGAAAGCTTTGTTCACTCCCATAATATAGGCAGAGCCCTCGGCCCAGATAACATCAAAGCTGGCATCGTCAAATGGCAAGTCAGTCATACTGGCACACTGGGTAATGACTTTATCTGCAACACCTGTCTCAGTGGCTCGCTCGCGCAACTTGCTTAGTGCATCTTCATGGTTGTCGATCGCAGTAATCACGGCATCAGATTGTTTAGCCAGTACGGTAGTTGTAATACCCTTACCGCAACCAATTTCCAGCACCGTTTGCGGTATCGATGGAAGCAACTTGAACGCCTTGATGGTTTCCGCCTCAGTTCCCGGCCCCCAGCGATCCAAACCGTCAAAGATAGTATTAAAGTCTGCCATGTATTGTTCGTGTGTATTCATGATCTTTTGATAACCACTTCAGTCTCAAGGCTTGTTTCTCATCAAAGCCTTGTTTCATTAACCAATCCAAATGGGCGTCAGGGGCAGTCAGCTCCAACGACTGATGCCATGCTGTCATATCCGATTCACCCAGCATCGCAGCCAGTAGATCCCGAGATTGCTGTTTGTGGGCGATCTCATCATCCAGCTGTTGCATTCGGTTAAGCAGTAACTGGCGATCGACTTTCGCTTCTAGGCATGCTTGACACTCCTTAAGAGTTAGCCCACCTGCTTGCAGTTGTTGCAACAGCCGCAAGCGTTGGAGATCCCGCTCGCTGTAACTGCGATAGCCATTGTCGAGTCGCTTTCCGGCAATCAGCCCCAGCTTCTCGTAGTACAGTAAGGTAGATCGCGAAAGACCGACTTGCTCTGCTAGTTCTGAAATTCGATACATGGCGCGGCCCTATGGAATAAAGTCGTGAGCTTAAACTATAAAGCCTTAGACAGGTCAATAACACTTATACAGAAAATCTCCCAGTAACATCCGCTGCACAGCCCCACCGCAAGGTGAAACAGGTTTCGCTCTTGGAAGATAAAGATAAAAAAGGCCTGCACGGAGGCAGGCCAAGTTTTGCTAACAAGTAGCTAGGTAGTCACAGCTTGTTATATTTCAGCAATGCTCCTTGAGCACTTACATTTTTTCGGTAAAGGTACGGGTTATCACATCCTGCTGCTGCTCTTTGGTCAGCGAGTTGAAACGGACCGCATACCCCGATACACGAATCGTTAGCTGTGGGTATTTTTCAGGGTGCTCGACAGCATCTAACAACATGTCACAGTTCATCACGTTAACGTTCAGGTGCTGCCCACCTTCAACGCCTACCCCATGCTCTCCCGTTTCATGGTGGAAATAGCCATCCATCAACGCTGCCAAGTTTTGCTTCTGGGTCTCGCTATTTTTACCCAGTGCATTTGGCACAATCGAGAAGGTATATGAGATACCGTCTTTGGCGAAGGCAAACGGCAGTTTCGACACCGAGGTCAGCGAAGCCACCGCCCCCTTCTGATCTCGGCCATGCATTGGGTTGGCACCGGGACCAAACGGCATACCTGCACGGCGGCCGTCTGGGGTATTACCGGTCTTCTTACCGTAAACCACATTGGATGTGATAGTCAGAATTGACTGCGTTGGCGTCGCTTCACGGTACATACTCATCTTCTGAATTTTCTTCATGAAGCGCTCAACGAGATCACAGGCAATGTCATCAACCCGAGAGTCGTTGTTCCCAAACGTCGGATAATCGCCGTCAATATCAAAATCAATCGCTAGACCATCGTTGTCACGGATCGGTGTCACCTTGGCAAACTTAATCGCAGCAAGGGAGTCTGCAACCACCGACAAGCCAGCAATACCACAAGCCATTGTGCGTTTAACATCTCTGTCCATCAGTGCCATCAGTGACGCTTCATAGCTGTAGCGGTCATGCGAGTAGTGGATAATATTCAACGCTGTCACATACTGCGTTGCGAGCCAATCGAGCATGGCATCGAAACGTGGCATAAGGGTGTCGAAATCCAATACATCATCGGCAATCGGAGATTGTTTCGGGCCCACCTGAGCTTTTGACTTTTCATCAATACCGCCATTGATAGTATAAAGCAGTGCTTTTGCCAAATTAGCGCGGGCACCAAAAAACTGCATGTCTTTACCAACGATCTGCGGGCTAACACAACATGCGATGGCATAGTCATCATTATTAAAGTCAGGGCGCATCAAATCATCATTTTCATACTGCAGAGATGATGTATCAATAGACACCTTAGCAGCATATTTTTTAAACCCTTCAGGTAGTTGCTCAGACCAAAGCACCGTCATGTTAGGTTCTGGCGCCGGTCCCATGTTGTACAGCGTATGCAGGTAACGGAAGGTGGTTTTGCTAACCAATGTACGTCCGTCGACACCCATTCCCGCCATCGCTTCTGTCGCCCAGATTGGGTCACCAGAGAATAGCGAATCGTAATCTGGCGTACGAAGGAAACGCACCATGCGCAGCTTCATAATGAAATGATCGACGAGCTCCTGAGCCTGTGACTCACTCAATACACCATTGGCCATATCTCTCTCGATGTAAACATCAAGGAAAGTGGAGGTACGGCCAAGGGACATTGCTGCGCCGTTTTGCGATTTTACAGCAGCCAGATAGCCGAAATACGTAAATTGGATAGCTTCCTGAGCAGAGCATGCAGGAACAGACATATCAATGCCGTATTTTAACCCCATGGTGCGGATGTCTTCCAAGGCTTGGATCTGATCAGCCAGTTCTTCTCGTAAGCGCAGTGTTTTTTCTAAATCTTGGCCTTGCTCTAAAAAGGCTTGGGTTGATTTCAGCTGCGCTTGTTTGTCCGCTTTCAGGAAATCAATACCATATAGGGCAAGACGGCGGTAATCACCAATGATACGTCCACGACCATAGGCATCTGGTAAACCAGTAATGATGCCGGATTTACGGCACGCTAAGATATCTTTGGTATACAGATCAAAACAGGCTTTGTTATGCGTCTTGCGGTATTCGGTGAAGGTTTTTTCAACCCCAGGATCTAACTCTCGACCATAGACTTCGCATGAGGTTTTCACCATACGGATACCACCGTTGGCAATAATGGCACGCTTGAGAGGCTTATCGGTTTGTAGACCAACAATCGTTTCCAACTCTTTATTGATGTAGCCAGCATCGTGCGAAATAATAGTCGATGGTAAGTCAGTATCAAAGTCAACCGGCGCATGTGTGCGGCTTTCCTCTTTGATCCCTTCTAAGACATTATTCCAAAGCGTTACCGTTGCTTCTGTTGCCTCTGCAAGAAAAGATTCATCACCTTCATAAGGTGTATAGTTAGCCTGAATGAAATCACGGGTGTTGACCTCAGTCTGCCAATCGCCAGCAGTAAAACCTTTCCACGCTTGAAGCATTTCAGTAGTAGGAATAGTCATATTAAATACCTAACAATAATAGTTTTCTGTGATGTATATTTTTCAAAAGAAAAAAAAGATGAAATTTCAAGGTTCAAAGCTTTTAATAAATAAACTTTTACGATCTATAAAATACAGGTTAAATGTATTTCATTAATATTTAGACTGGCACTTTTTCGATGTGCACTTGATGATTGAATCTTATGACAAACCAATACATGATTAAAATGAATTCTTTTCATTTTCTAGATGCACCAAATGCATAAGCAAAAATAAAATCAATATAATCATATAATTAAAAGAAAAAATCACAGTAAAAAAGGAATGAAAATGTGCTAAACAAGATCAAATGGAATAATCATTTTCTTTTAAACATAAAAAAACCTTCATATTATCTATTATAAATAACGTTAATGAAGGGCTTTTCTAATCTATTCGCAGCTAATCAATCAAGGTCTTTAATAGCCAAAACCAAATCCGTCTGATGAGCTCTCGCGCTCCATCTCTATAACGAAAGCATCGTGGCCATAATTATATTGCTGCCTAAATTCGCCACCATCAGGCATGCCATCGCAAATACCAAAATAGTTTTGACCTGATTTTCCTAGTTGCCATGCCTTATCAATATCACAGAACTCTACGCGACCAATCTCATAACCCGTACTGTATTTTTGTTGCGCCGCCAATAGATCACCGTCAACCAACGATGACAGTTCCCTAACCCGATGACCTTTAAGTGCATCTTGCTCACCCAGCGATTGCCAATCATTGGCAGCAACGTAGCTATCGACGTAATTGGTACTGCACCCACTCAATGCGAGCCCCATTGAAACGCCCAGTATGGCACGCATCCGTTTTTGATTATCCATTGTCGTTACCCAAAAAAATATAGCCAAAATCAGCAATGGCTAATTATGGCACAGAGGAATAGAGATTTGAGCTAGCTTTTTGATAGCACGTGAGAATTTGGCTATAGCGAAGATACAGTGCTGCTGGATAGCTCCAGCAGCAGGCAATCTCCACCTAATTCCTCGCTCTAGACTTTGCGATAACATAAAATAGTGATACCTCATTGAAACGGACCCCAGAATGAAAATTGATTTGACCAAGATGGTGACTGAAAGCCGTAACAGCGCCAGCGCAGAGATTGATACGCTATCAACCATTGATATGTTAAACGTCATCAATCAAGAAGATCAAAAGGTCGCGCTTGCCGTCGAAGCGGTACTGCCTGAAATCGCCCGCGCGGTTGATGCCATTGCTGATGCCTTCATGCAAGGTGGCAGACTGATTTATAGCGGCGCAGGTACCTCTGGTCGATTAGGCATTCTGGATGCCAGTGAATGCCCGCCAACCTTTGGCAGCAAGCCGGAGCAAGTGGTTGGGCTTATCGCAGGTGGCCATAAAGCTATTCTCAAGGCGGTCGAAAATGCCGAAGATAACCGTGAAATGGGGGCAGGCGATCTGCAGGCGATTAACTTTAGTCGCAAAGATGTGTTGGTTGGCATTGCAGCCAGCGGCCGGACTCCCTATGTACTCGGCGCCATGGACTATGCAAAATCTGTTGGCGCAACGGTTGCTTGCATCAGCTGTAATCCACAAAGCCCTATGGGTCAATCGGCAGATATAGCTATCACACCGGTTGTCGGACCGGAAGTCGTCACCGGCTCATCACGCTTGAAGGCTGGTACAGCACAAAAGCTGATCCTCAATATGCTTACCACCGGTGCGATGATCAGAACCGGTAAGGTATATGGCAATTTAATGGTGGATGTCGAAGCAACTAACGCCAAGTTGGTCGAACGCCAAAAGAACATCGTCATGGCTGCCACAGACTGTAGCCGAGAGCAGGCCGTTGAAGCACTCAATACTTGTGACGGCCACTGCAAGACGGCGATTGTGATGCTTTTAGCTGGTGTCGATGCAACAGAGGCATCATCGCTGCTGACCGAAAGTCACGGCTTTACCCGCAAAGCAATTCGCAACAATACCAATTAGGGTAAGCTAAGAAACAATTAAGACGCTCAGTTCAGGCAATAGAAAAACGATAGCGGCTGTGGAAAATACAAAAGGCTGAAATCATAATGGGCAGAAATAAAAATGCCCAGCCGAGGCTGAGCGAAATTTGCAAGTGTCCAAAGTAAGACACAATTAGCGAGTCAAATTCTAGCAAGTAGATACAGGTAAACATTGTATCTGTATCCATCATAGCCACATCTTCCTTAACCAATACTGGCACGGCTACATTAATAGTAGTTCATTTCCCATATTTGAGACTGGTCGGATGTTACTCCCCTCTCTCTACCCCATTCACCGACTGGAGAAAAAGCGAATGAATACTCGGTTGGTTCGGCGGCGATGGGCTAGAAGGCACTGGTCAGTGGATGGTCTTCGTCGGTCTGGAGCCCGGCTACCTGATGGCCGGTGGCTATGAATTCAGCTTGGCGCTACTCGCGATGTCAATCTCGTTCAAGCATCCAGCCACAGAATGGCGAGTATCAATAGGTAATGCTCGCCACTGACAGAGGCTAAGGACATTTAAGCCATAGTGGGTTCAAACAGTATCACCGGCCTTCAAACGGCGAAGCAGTTCTTTGACTTCCGCTCTTCCCGATTCAGATTTACATAGGCTCGCCGGTGAAACCAAACCCAGGGCGATATTTTCCGTGTGCAGCCAATCGTCGGCTTTTTCACGGTCGCCGAAATACGCCAAGGCATCATCGTATAACGCTTCAGGAACTTGCTGTTTATCCATCCGTCTTCTCCTCGCCAGTAACTAACCACTCACTCAATATTAAACTAACCTGATTTCATAATAGCGACAGTTAGCGATATCACAATTGACCGACAAAAATGAAAACCATACTCTATACCCAAGCTACGAGGGGCTCCCCCTCTATTACGATAAAAACAACAAGCCCAACCTTTAGCTGGCTGCTTGCGTTTGCAACAAGGAAACCTGCATGAGCAACACCATAGACTTAAGCCTGCTCATTGAGCGTATCTCTGCCGCAGATACCGACGAACAACGTCAAATTTTCAATGAACCCGAGCTCCAACAGCTAGAAGCCGGCGCATTCGCGACCTTGTTAGAGGCTCTGCCACTCGATCAACGTATGGAGCTCTGGCGTCAGTTACCCCTCAATGATCATGTCGATGTCCTTACTGCAATGCGCGGCGACACCCGGGAATGGGTAATCCAGTCATTGAGCGATGCCGAATTAGATTTGGTACTCGATAAACTCGACAACCTTTCGTTGATTGAGTGGGCTGACTCACTACCGGAAAATATCATTGATCGGGCGGTTGAAAAGCTCAGCAAAGAAGACATCGAGCTGTTTGATCGGGCCAACCAATACGATGACGATCAGATCGGTCGTTATGCCAACCCCAAGGTGCTTTCACTGCCGCAGGGGATCTCGGCCAAACGCGCAAAAATTTTGCTGGAGCGCTATGGCTACCAATATCCGGCTTCAATTTACGTCGTTACCCGTGACACTAAGTTTGTCGGTAAAGTCAATTATCAACAATTGGTCGAGGCAGAGCCGCTCACCATACTGAGCAGCCTGGCCGATACCGACACGCCAGTCTTAGAAGATGGCGCTTCTCTCACCGAAGCGGTAGAAGCCGTAGAGCATAGCCAACAATTTAGCTTACCGATCGTTGATGAAAACTTTGCCTTGATTGGCGAAATCGATACCCATCTCGCCCTCGAACTGATGCGTGAAAGCTATGAGAGTACCTTGATGGCCAATGCTGGTATGAGTGAAGAGGATGACTTATTCGCCCCAATCACCAAAAGTGCCAAGAAGCGTGCAGTATGGCTAGGTATCAACCTTATCACCGCGGTACTGGCTTCTATGACCATCAGCCTGTTCGAAGATGTGATCGCCCAGGTCGTGGCCCTTGCGATCCTTATGCCGATTGTCGCCTCAATGGGAGGGATTGCTGGCAGCCAGACCCTGACCCTGATGATCCGGGGTATGGCGCTGAATCAGGTTACCGCCGGTAACCGTCGCTCATTACTGCGCAATGAATTGGGAATAGGCTTTATCAACGGCGTGCTATGGGCAGTTTTGATCGGCCTGATGGCCGGTTTATGGTTCCAATCACCGATTATCGGCGCCATTATTTCGGTCGGCATTGTGGTTAATATCATTACAGCAGCGCTGTTCGGTGTTGTGATCCCGGTGGTACTCGACAAGCTTAAACTTGACCCGGCACTGGCAGGCTCAGTGATCCTCACCACGGTAACCGATGTGGTGGGTTTCTTTGCCTTCCTCGGAACCGCCAAGCTGTTGCTTATTTAAAAAAGTCTGTACACCGAGTTCCTCGGCGCCCCCCAGTTCTGGGGGGCTCGGCTTAACGGAATGTCTTCACGTTTACCTTACCCCTGATTATCCATATTGCTGTTAGTACCCTCATCACAATGCCACGAATAACAGCCAATAGTGGGTGTTGTTCGATGTGTTATTTACCACAATGGAGGTCAAAGCCATAATCAAAACCATCATGGTTAAGTCACTGATTACAAATTAATAAAAAATTAAAACATATCCAACCCTTTAGCCTTTTTGTCCTTCGGTCTAACTTTGTCCAGCGATGTGATACCGCTGAAGCGGTATAACCCAAAATGTAAGCTATTTCACGAGTAGTGCTTTTATCTGCGGCATCACTTCTTTTGTTGCAAGGTATCCAGCTTCGATCGCCTGTGCTTTTTCATCAAATGCTCCGCTGCTGTTCGGCTCAAATTTAGGAGCTATAACAACATCAGCACTATTCAACTCATCTTGAGACAAACGACAACTCTGCATTCGAAAAGCAGCGAGAGTAATCTTGCTAGCGGAGATTTCTGGAGCGGTTTGGTTGTGACAATAAATATCAATAGCGATAACCTTTTCAGCTCCCAAGTCTCTTGCGGTGTATACCGGTACTACGCTAAATACGCCTCCATCAACCAATATATTGCCCTGATTCTGCACAGGTATAAATGCACCCGGGATCGTTGATGAGGTTTGCACAGCATGCCCCGGATTCCCAGAACGAATCATGATTGTCTCTTGGGTGGTTAGATTCGTTGCTGTTACAGCGACAGGAATCGGCATGGCCGCAAGATCATCGTACTCGACTTGAGAGTTAATCCATTCTGATAGTCTCTTACCGTTGACTAAACCTTTTGTAGAAACAACAAAGTCAGCAATTTCCGACATTCCAACCTCATCGATGGTTGTTTTCATCTCCGCTAGGGTCATTCCTGATGCATATAGCGTTGCAGCGATTGAACCTGCGGATGTGCCGCTAACTACATCAGGTCTTATCCCCTCTTCTTCGAGTGCTTTAAGTACCCCGAGATGCATGAACCCACGTACACCACCACCGCCAAAAGCAACCCCTAGCTCATGTTCGCCGCGCTCCATTGCTGTAGACGCATTAAGGTCTTCATAAACATTTGGAGAAGAACAAGCCATTAAGCTGGCTGCTGTTACGGATAATATCAGGCTCTTTAACCTCAATTTTTTAACACCCATGAATTATAGAACACACTCTAGTGACGTTTTATCTAACGATAAGCCCCATAGCTGATAAGCCATTTCTTTATCTACCGCGCATCGTCTAGTTTATTTTCACCAACAGGGCCTAAGCTATTAGCACGCTTTGTCGGGCCATATAGCTTTATAGTTGGTAGGTTTTGATCTGTTGCACACATCATCTCTGGTCATGCCCCTCACTCTGCAGATTGAGCAATAATACGAGACATGATTGACCACATTACCTTGTTAAGCGTACTTGCATTATCCATCAACAAATTGGGGCGTGAAGCGCCAAGGTGACAAACATGCACCTCGACTTGTTTACCCGCAGATTCAATGCGTCGCTGCAACTCAAAGCCAGCTCCGCTGTTCGTGGGAGTATCTTTAAGTGGATTTAACTATATCTCTCACAAAGTTGTATAAATAGGCGAATTAGTCTCTAAAAAATGCCTATTTGTACCAATTTGATTATTGAAGCAAAAAATTGAAGGGCGATGCAGGTATCTCAGCAAGGAGAGCATTTGGTATCGGGAACGAAATCGCCAAATCGATTGAGTACCTATCACTTAACCATAGCAAGAACGTAACAATTGATGAGCTAGCTTCTTTGGTCGGTATGAGCCGTACAGTTTTCCATCGCAAGTTCAAACAAGCAACTCGAAATGCACTACTGATATAAATAGGCACTTTTTTAAGAGTATCTCGCCTAGTTTAGATACAGGGTGATAGATATAGTAATCTCACAACGTCAACGAAGGGTCACTTGTCGTGAAAAAGCTCATTTTATCTATAGGAGTCAGTATGGTTCTTGCTGCTACAACCTCAGCTAATGACACCAACAAAACGCTATACCAACTGGAAGATACTGATACTGTGCAGGACACGGAAGGTAATATCTATCGAACCGTGACGATAGGTGATCAGGTTTGGTTAGCAGAAGGATTAAGAAGCACCAAATTCCAAGATGGCTCTGATGTCAGATCAGGCGCAATACCAAAAGATGATGAAGATAACTTGTTGAAGTATGGACGACTCTACAACTGGTATGACGTTGCAGATGACAGAAACCTTTGCCCAGAAGGCTGGCGAGTCGCTACCGATGAAGATTGGAAGACGCTTGAGCGAACTATTGGTATGACCGAAGAAGAGCTTCACCAAGAAGGTTGGAGAGGTGGTGACCAAGATCTTGGCTTGCAACTTAAAGAAGCACAATCTGATGGCCCATTTAAGAAAGTGGATCAATCACTAGTCAACAAACACAACTTTTTCGCAAGACCAGCAGGTGTTATATGGAACGGCTGGTATATCACTGAGGGAGCTTACACCGAGTTTTGGACAGCAAGCAGTGCTTCCGAAAACAAGGGGATTATTCGCACTTTAGCCTATTCTTGGTGGAATGCACACAAGGGTGAAATTCGCCGCGCTACTAGCTCTAAGGACTATATGTTTTCAGTAAGGTGTGTTCGAGATAATTAACTCACATTTGTCCAGAGCTGTTTGGTGTCGTTCTACTTTTATGAGGTCGCTTGGCCAGTCTTGTCTATCATCATATTTGTGCAAAATATACATACAGGTGCACTTGTGTTTGTTTTGCACCAATATGGTGACTGGAATAGCCAAATAACCCTACAAAATGCCCGGATACTCCAAGGTAGCATCAAATAAACACTGGCACAGTAATTGCTTTATGGTATTTAAAGGTTAAAAATATCATGGAGATACAATGAAAAAACTCTCAAGCTTAGCACTTCTAGTTGCCTCGTTTTCTGCAAGTGCAGTGGTCATGGATGGTGTTGAGATTCTGCAGCCACTTTACGATGAACCTACATTTATTGAGTCTGGAAAATACGCGCAAAGCTTATATATTCCGTCCACTTTAGACACAATCATGTGGGGATATCTTCCCAATAAATTAACACAGCCTGTCGCTACAATAGATTCAGGGAGTACCGTTGTTTTTGATACTGTCTCGCACGAAGGTTTATTAGAAGACCAAGGAAGAGATCCACTTAAATACTTTGGTGCTCATGGCTATTCAACGGAATATGTACTTGAAGATGCAGTTCAGATTACGGGGTCTGACCTTGAACATGATTTCTACAAAGATGGGCCACACATTGTCACAGGCCCGGTTAAAATTAAAGGTGCGAAACCTGGTGATGTTCTGAAGGTAGACATTGTTAAGCTAGAACCAAGAGTTCCATATGGTGTGATTTCAAACAGACACGGAAAAGGAGCCCTAGTCGGTGAGTATCCTAAGAGAAAACCACAACCAAACCCTAGCGCCGAGCACCCTGAACGCTTTGGTAACGTTTCTATTCTTTCACCTATCTTCAAGGAGGACGATAAATATTTCGGTAAGCTCAAGTCTGGAGATAAGAATATTGTCTTTCCGCTAAATCCGTTTATGGGAATTATGGGTGTGGCACCTGATAAAGAGTTTCCTATCCATTCCGTTGCTCCTCAGTATTTTGGTGGGAACCTGGACGTTAAAGACCTAGTGGAAGGAACTACGGCCTACTACCGGGTAAATGTAGATGGCGCTATGTTCTATACGGGTGACAGTCACTTTACGCAAGGTGATGGTGAGGTAGCACTAACCGCATTAGAAGCCTCAGTTCGAGCAACATTTAAGCTGACAATTCTGAGAGAAGGCTCTGATGCAATACCGGGTGCATTTATTGATACTCCAGTTGGTGAAACCGCAGAGTTCTGGATTCCTGTCGGCCTTGATGAAGACTTAAACATCGCTATGCAAAACGCTACTCGTGAATCAATTAGATTCTTGGTTAACCACTATGGGATTAGTGAAGAGATTGCCCTTGCTTACTTGAGTGCCAATACTGATTTTGCAGTATCACAAGTAGTCGACAAGACAAAAGGTATTCATGCGAAAATTCGCAAAGCTGACTTTGCCGAGTTCGAATAGCGTTAACACATATAACCCCTCTGCCCCCCTTTCATGGGGGCGAATCAAAGCTCTAGACTAGCCGTTTAATCGTTAATCTTGGGGACAACAGAGTTGATGTCAGGTGTCATAGCTTACTCACTTTGGTCGCTAAAGTTTTGCCTCAACCAGACACAGCATTGTGACTAACTTTGTCGTCTGTTAGTGACTTACTCACCGTTAAATAAAAAGGGATCTAACAAACTTAGATCCCCTATCATTTCTCAGCCTAGGCGAGTCGCCCCGGTTATTACTTTAGAATGTTCTGTGCCGTTACGTAGAAATCACGTGCTCGCCCCCACACACCGTTTGGATCTTCACCCTGACATAACGTCAGCAAATGAGGTAGAAGCTGGCCGGCGAAATCTTCACTGCTTTCTTTTGGCAATACGGTCGGTAGGTGATCCACCGCCTGTACATACACACCGCTAACATCCGACTTAATAATTGGCTTAGACAGCTTAGTGCATTGGTTATAAATACGAATTGGGTTATCCGGGTTATTCGGATCGCAGCTGACATCACTGACCATGCTCAGGCGTGGATTCTCACCTAGGCTCTCCTTGGTAATGAACGGAGGAGTGCCTTCAGCAAGGTAAGCACAGTTAACCAAGATGTCGTAGTCATTGATGGCAGTGAACGGGCCGCCTGCTTTGGTTTCTTCGATATCCCAACCGTCGGCGTCGATACCCAGCTCAGCAAACAAATCCAAAGCACCACGGCCACAACGACCGTACTGACCGATAACCAATACTTTAGGCTTTTCAGCTAAGGTCGCAACCTGCTCACCCAACACCGCTAAATAATGCTCACGATCTGGATAGCTGCCCACTGCTCCGAACGCATCTTTACAGTGTAAATGGTGGATAAAACCGGACAACCCCATCGCCGCACCAACATAACCCGCCCAGTAACCGAAGGCACAAACGCGCTTGCCTAGCTCGTCTTGCAGAAACTCCAAATCAAGGATCTGACCACCACCAGCATTGAATCGTGATAGGATCTGTACCGCTTCATCCTGCCCCTTGAAGGCGTGGGCAAAATAAATGTGCTGATGCTTGAGTGCAAAATCGGCTTCTGCCAATTCCTTCAAACCAAGGATATAGGCGTGATCCGGCGCTTCAGTCCAACTATGCGCATCTGTCAGTTCACAGCCGACGTCGACATAGGCTTGGTTGGGAAAAATACGTGTTGTGCTGCGTTCCACAATCACTTTCGCACCAGTATCAATCAGTAATTTGGCTCCTGTTGGTGTCAGCGCTGTTCTGTGTTCACCGACTTTAACTTCATCTCTCAGCCAAAATAATGTATTCATTTTCAATCCTTTATAAACAATATGTTTTTAAGCCGTCACTTCTTAAACGGTAACAGGGCTTACTGAAGCCTGACGACGCACCATCAATACAATCAGAGCGATTTGCATTAATGCCGCCACTAAAATGGTGTACGGGCTACGGGTGATCTCAGCGACCATAAAACCAATACTGGCGGTCACCCCGGTTAATATGGCGTACGGGAACTGGGTACGGACATGGGAAACATGATCACACCCGGTAGACATCGAGCTCAAAATGGTCGTGTCTGAAATCGGTGAAGAATGATCGCCCAACATACCGCCACTCAGCGCTGCGCCAATACAAATCAGCGGATCAGCACCGAGCGCACTGGCAACCGGTACGGCAATTGGGATCAAAATGGCAAAAGTGCCCCACGACGATCCTGTCGCAACCGAGATAAAACTACCGATAACGAAGATCATCGCTGGCAGCAAAAATACCGGCAGGCGGTCATTCATTACCTGGCTGATATAATCCCCAGTCCCCAGAGACTTACAGATATCACCCAAGGTCCATGCCAATAGCAAGATAATCAAAATTAGCATGATCCGCTGCATTCCCGACACAAAAGTGTTGAAGGCTGTCGAAGCGGTCATAGTTTTGGTGTAGGCGTAGTAAGCAATTGCCGTTATCGAGGCAATCAAATAGCTGGTTCCCAGTGATGTACGGATCACCGGACCATTGATTGTGCCATGCAGATGGTAATTGTAAGTAAATAGGGCAATCAGTGAGCCAAACAACACCGTCAGAGGCAAGACTATCAGTGAAATTCGGCCAGATTTAGCCAGTTGCGTTTGATCTGATGACGGCTCACTCACTTCTGCCTGCTGACGAGCTTGGTGTTCCGCTTCAGCCATCGGGCCCCAATCTTTTTTCAGCACCGCATACACAGGCACACTAAACAGTGTCAGCAACGCATAGAGTTGGTAAGGGATAACTTGGAGGAAAGTAGTAAAACCATCGACTTGCTGACCCATATTATCAAACGCATTTTCAATCAACCCCTGCGAATAGACCCCCCAGCTGATAATCGGGATCAGCACACAGACCGGTGATGAGGTCGAGTCGATAATGAACGCCAGTTTTTCTTTGCTCAATTTGAGCTTCTGGTAGATTGGCGCGAACATCGGGCCAAGGATCAACGAGTTTCCCGAATCAGTAAAAAAGATACCGATCCCAGTTGCCCAAGTGGCTAGCTGGGCTTTCAATGGCGATGACACATAGCGAGTAGCCATGGACGAAAACGCCGCCATACCGCCACTTTGTTCAACCAGATAGATAAAGCCCGAAATGATAGTAATAACAATAATGATCTGTGCGTTGCTACCCGAGGCTAGCTGAATAAATGGCCCTTCAGACAGGAACATCAACGCTGTATCGACTGGATGACCCTTGGTTAAGATCAGCATGCCGCTGATCACTGCAACCCCAAGGGCTAAAACAACATGCCGAGTGGTAAAGGCGAGTATCAATGCCAGCACCGCGGGTACGATGGACAACAATCCGTAATCAGCCATTCGTAGACTTCTCCTAAAAAACAAAAAGGTATATACCCAAGCGACTTCAAGCAGCCTGGAGTGACTTGAGTATTTAAGAAGGGGGAGTATAGAAACGCGCGAGTAGACAAAGGCTGTACGAAATAGGTAGACGAACTTACCTGTTCGATGACAAAAATTGCGGTAGCTCCCCATCCAGACAGGGTCTGGATGACAGTGCTGTTCCTATTAAGAACAACCCCAGCAGCATGGCTGACGACCGGTACTGCTTCGGCATTGGCTCCTTTCATTTAGCTTCTCTGGCTGTCGACCTTCACTAAACTACTGTTAGGCAATGCGCCTCTACTAACGAGTAAGACTGAATAACTTCTCACTCTATATTGAATAAAACACAAATCTGGCCAAACCAAACTGAATTGGCCACGTAACGTGACAAAGATCACGAAAATTATTTCTTAAAACATTAATTTAACATTATCAATCACTGGAAAAGCATTGAACTGCAGGGGAAACAACCAGAATGCTCACCCTTTCCCCTACCCCAGTCATTTCACATAAAAGTAGACCGAGTATCGAGATGTGGTGATTTAAATTGGGTTTGATTACAGAAACAGAGAAGTATTACCGAAAAAGAGTTGGTTGCATATTTACGCAACAAGGGGACATAACAGCAGGTATTGGAGGAAAAATGCAACAGATATGACAGACATAAAAAATGCCGGCCTAAGCCAGCATTTTATCACAAAGTAAGTTTCGGCTTACAGAGCTACAACGTTTGCAGCTTGTGGGCCTTTTTGACCTTGTTCTACGTCAAAAGAAACTTTTTGACCTTCAGCAAGAGTCTTGAAACCTTCAGAAGCGATAGCGCGGAAGTGTACGAATACATCAGCACCGCCGTTTTCTTGAGTGATGAAACCGAAACCTTTCTCTTCGTTGAACCACTTAACGATACCAGTTGACTTAGACATAGACTGCCCCTTATAAATTCATTAATAAACTAATCGCAGTATGCGATATGATTGGTTACTGAATTATTTAATGTTACGTTCAATCTAAGGGAAACAGTGAGATACAGTACGATAACGTAAAAGTAGCTAAAGGTTTAACTTGTACTTGATGTTGCATTGAATAACTCTTTGTTCTAAGAACGAGAGGGATATTAACAGCTGGGCGCTTTATGTACAGCATTATTTTTAAAAAAATGCATTTTTTTTCCTCAGCCAAGATCCATGACGTATAAATAGCGTTAGCTACATTGACTGCCAACCTTCACAGCACCGTATATCCCGCAGTCATCACCCAGCTTAGCGGGTAACACAAGCGTGTTGCACTTACCTCCGAAGACATACTTTGGCAAAACGGTTGGCAAATCTTCAAAAATACGACCCACCCCTGCCCGACTCAAAACACATTTAGATACATTTCCCCAAGTCATTTTTCAGTGCCTATTCAAGCAACGAAGCTATGATGGTCACGAATTATCCCCCAAGAAAAAGTAATGCTATGAGTGTGTTCGATCTAATCGCTGAAAACCAAATTCAAGACTACAACCGCCGCAAAGCCAATGGCGAAGTAAATGAATCGCAAACTATTAAGCCGGAGGAAAAAACCAGCTTTGAATCTCACTTATTTAAATCCATTGTTGGTTGCTACGAAAAAGCCGCGGAGAAACCTGTGGGTGAACGTCAATCGTTAGAAGAGCGCGCTGAGAATCTGCGAATGCAATTACTGATCGGTCTAGAACAAAAAGGTATGCGTATTACTGCCCAGTCAATGTCAAAAGAGCTGATGGCCAAACGCCAAGCGATATTGGGTTGCGAATAACTAAACCCAAATACCAATGCGTAATTGTACACAGGGATCGTGTCATTTTACTTTGCTATTCCCACCCACCGGGAAATCTATTCACTCCCGTCTAAATGTGTCAACTTGTAACCTCACACTACATTACATTAACACCAATCAGGACATTGGTCTCACTTATTAAAAACTTCATTACATAGCCATAAACTCAACTAAGAAACAAGATGCACATCAAGTTTTTTAACGTCCTTTTCTGATTAATTGACAACCAAGCAGAGCGGTCAGAAGGACGATGTTATGAGAGTACCCATTCGATGCCCAGAATGTTATTGCACCTCTGGTTTAAACCGAGTTAGGCGTAAATGGCATGAAAAGCCACTCACCACAACCGGACAAGAAAAACTTCAATGCCCAGCTTGTCTCTCTTTTTTCATGCGTGGAATAGGAGAGCAAACATTACTGTATATTGGCACTCATGATGCAGTGAAGAAAAAACAGCCAGAATTTGAGCTTTAACCTTTCCATACACATTTAGTAAGCTCAGCCACCATAAAAGCGCCGAACAAGTTTGGCGCTTTTTAATATCAGCTACTGCGCCCCCCAAGCCAACCTCGATGCCCCCCACAAAGTCTTCATTGACCATTCAGTGGCCGATAATGATACTTATATGGCGATCGAAAACAGTAGTGGCCACCGAAGCTAGCCCGACCCACAATGAAAATAGCGACGAACTTAATACACTCAGCATCGGGGGCACGCATGCACAATATGGATTTTCAGCAACGCTTGGTGATAGACACCAAGAAGATGGAGTGGCTGCCCAGTCCCGCTAACGGAGTATGGCGCAAGCCGCTTGAACGACAAGCCAAAGAAACGGGCCATACCACTAGCATCGTGCGCTACGCAGCAGGCTCGTCATTTGCCCCCCACTCTCACCCTATGGGTGAGGAAATCTTTGTCCTTGAGGGTGTATTCTCGGATGAGACCGGTGATTTCGGGCCCGGAACCTATATCCGTAATCCGCCGGGGAGCCAACACGCGCCGTTCAGCAAGCAAGGCTGTACTATCTTCGTCAAACTCAATCAGTTTTTGGCGCAAGACAGCCAACAGATCAGCATCGATACTAACAAGGCACCTTGGCTAGCAGGGATCGGTGGTTTGCAAGTCATGCCGCTGCACGAGTTCGGCCACCAGCACACCGCCTTGGTGAAATGGCCAGCCGGTGAGCGGTTCCAGCCCCACCACCACTGGGGAGGGGAAGAAATACTGGTGCTCTCTGGTCAGTTTCAGGATGAATTTGGCCAATACCCAACAGGTACTTGGCTGCGCAGCCCCCATCTCAGTGAGCACTTCCCCTTTGTCGAGCAAGAAACGGTTATCTGGGTGAAAACAGGGCATTTACCGCAACAAGGCGATTAAGTGTATGAGATGTGAACCTATTATAAATAACCACGCATTATTCAGCCCTGAAAGCCAGCTGGCTCACATCCGGCTCAACCTGCCACTGTTCACTCTCCTGCCACCAAAACGTCGTCTGGAATGGCTGTGACATATCCAAGCTCTGGCCTACCAGCGGCGTCACCAGTTCCACCCCGTGAGTTTGCGCCTCGGCAATCAAATCATTGACCGGTTCATCCCATTTGTGTAGGAACAATTCGAACGTTGACCAATGAACGGGAAACAGTTTGTCACCGCCGACATCCAAGTGCGCCTGCATGGTATGGGCAGCCTGCATATGGCCCCACCCCTCTACCGGGTAGCCTTTACCGTCTTTGACATTGGCCGCAACTTCGATAAAGGTCATATCAAACGGACCTAACCGCTCACCAATTTGCTTGAAATGATCGCCATAGGCCGAATCACCACTGAAAAACACACTGCCAGCCTCCGCTTGAATCGCCCAGGATGACCAAAGAGTGCGATTACTATCGAATAGGCCGCGGCCTGAATTATGATTAGCAGGCGCCGAGGTAATGCGAACCGTACCGACGGCAATACTCTCCCACCAGTCAAACTCTTCAATATTGCCCGGCTTCACCCCCCACTTTTCAAGATGACGTCCAACACCTAATGGAACGAAGAACCTTACATTTTTATCAGCATAAAAACGGGCGGTTTTCTCCTCCAAATGATCGTAGTGGTCATGGGAGATTAAAATCACATCCGGCTGGGGCAAACTTTCACGGCTGACCGGTGCATCAACATTACGCGAGAACATTCTGGAAAATGCTAACGGTGATGCGTAATCAAATACCGGGTCAATCAACATGCGCACACCATCGGCTTCCAAAAACAGTGACGAATGCCCCAGCCAAGTGACTCGCAATGCGCTGCTCGGGCTCTCCAACAATGGGGTATCTACCGCCTGGAATTGCAGACGTTGCTGGGGCTTATATTGATCGCGCTGCATGAAGAATTTCCACATGACCGACAGCATACCCTCTTCACTTTTTACACTGGGCATATGACTAATGGCTTTGCCATCTTTAAATTGAGGCGAGCTGGCAATGCGCGCTTCCCGGATCTCATGGCTACGCACATAACTGCCGTCTGTATTTGCACTTCCACTGCTGTATGCCACTAAGCCAAGGGCCCCCATTACGGCAACCAAAGATGCTTTCAGTGTAGTTTTCATTTGTTGCTAGCCTCAAAAGTAAACGATGGTGTATACTTTTCATCATAGCCACTAAAATTAGAAAGTAAACACCACCGTTTACCTTTTAATTCGACATCATTACGTACATGGGTAATTTTTATGGGTAAAGTCGCTGAAATAAAAAAGGAAAATATCGTCTGTGCCGCGCTGGAAATTTTTTCAGAAAAAGGGTTAGAACAGGCGAGTATGGAAGCGATCTCGAAAAAAGCCGAAGTCTCCAAGCGAACGCTTTACAAGTATTACCCAACCAAAGAAAGCTTGTTCGAAGTCATTGTTGAGCGGCTTGTGTCAAACGTTAAGGTGATCAGCTCTATTTCGTTCAACCCAGAACAGAGTATCGAAGACCAGCTAACGCATATTGCAAACAAAGAGGTAGCCTTGCTCTGCAGCCCTTGCTTCATGGCAGTTGCACGCGTGGTGATGAGTGAGTGTATCCGCTCCAAAGATCTCGCAGCTTTAATGGTTAATAAATTTCAGCCTCTCGACGACTGCCATGGTCTTAGCCAGTGGATCCGCGACGGCATTGCTGCAGGCAAACTTGATGTCGCCCACCCAGACGTTGCCTCAGAGCAATTCATTGCCAGCCTAAAAGCCACTGTTTTCTGGCCCCAGATCATGGCCCATATGCCAGCACCGGACGCCAACGTACAGCAGGCCACCATTGAATCGGCGGTCAAAACATTTGTTGCGGCATATGAAGTTCAGACGGGCTAAGCCTATTCTATTCGCCTAAAAGTTCGCAGTTAAAGCTCTAACGGGCTTCTACACTTGATGTGATACCCACAACAAGGAGTGTGCCATGTCCCGAGTTTTTGCTTGCCTATTTGCCCTACTACTTATCGGGGAAGTCAATGCTGATGTAAAGATTTCTGGCGACGGATTCGAAATCAGTAAAGACTGCCTAAAGCTCGAATCTGACAATGTCAAAATAACCTCGGAAGAGTGCGAGAAATGGAAAAAGAACCAAGAAAACCGCAGTGTTCACGGTGATAACAATCCGGGCAAAGGCAATAAAAAAGACAAGAAACCCAAAAAAGAAACCTACTAAATCCAACGTTCATAATATTTGCTCATTGAAGCGATCAAAAAAGCCATCCGCTGGATGGCTTTTATCTATTTAGTGCCGCGATTAATTATTCGGTTTCAGGTTCTGCATCCGCAGAATTATCGACATTCAGTACCAATCCGCCAGCAAAATCACCCGTTGCAACAACGGAATACACACCGCCATCTTCAACCATGGCTGTCGCTGCCACGGCTGGGGTGAAAGTATCATCACCTTGTAATATCACTGCCAACATATAAGTACCAGCGGGCACGTTAAGTACTGCACTTTCGGTAAAATCGACACCTTCAAGGACAACCGTTGATTCACTAAACACACCGTCAGCAGACGCATGAATATCAACGAGCCCCAAACCGCCTGCGGTTGGGCTGGCATGGACAACACGTACCTTGGCATAGGTCGCAACCGAACGAAGATCTTCTTCAATAACCACAGGCTCAATGGTTTCATCAGTCACGCTGCTTAGTTTACCCATGGCGTAAATGCTAGTTGCACTGCCTGCAGTGAATTCCAATCCCGGAGCGTCGATAACAATCAGAGTATTATCAGATGAGGCAGCGACACCAAGATCATAACTTCCTGCATCGACATCCAAACTGCGGAACTCTTTGAATTCGATGTTAGTTAAACCATCAACCGGTGCACCTGAGGCCAATACGTCGACAGCTGGTGCATCATCAACAGCATGTACCACTCTCACTGTGGCTTTTTCTCCGGTGTTACGCAATACAGCAACGCCTTCACCATCAGCGACCAGTAGATTTACCGGTGATACCGCACCACCACCTACATTCGGGACCGCGGAGATCATCAAATCACTACCACCAGCTAAATCCAGTTCACCACTATCAAAAGCAACGTCTTTAGAGCCTTCTACAGTGACACGAATTCGATACGTACCAGACGGAATCGTCACAGGCAATATGTCACTGTCGATGGCGAAGCCCAATCCGGGCACAGCCGGGTCTGCATCGGTGATCGCCTCGTCGGTGGTAAGGTAGATATCAACGGGGGGCACATCAGGATGGGCATGCAGTACATCTAAACGGACCTCGTCACCTGTAGGGGCAATATCTTCTCGACTAAGAACGACTGGCACGATTTCTGCTGTCTGACCTACAGCAAACACGTCGTATTGCATGTCCGGTGCGAAATCGAGATTCTCATTGATCACTTCCAGGGTGTCTTCGCCAGTGAGCAAGGCTTCAACAGCAACCTCGTAAGTACCGCTGTCTATAGACAATAACCCGCTGGCGACTTGATAGTCGACCATCTCCAAGCCTTCAACCGTTTTTCCATTAAGGTTGATGGCAACCAGTGGTGCATCGCTACTGGCATGTGTGACACGTAACTTGGATGTTGCTGTTGTTGTGTCGTCATCATCATTGTCTAAACAGCCAACGAGTGCAAATGCAGAAATTACAGCGAGTGTTAGTGGCTTGGCATTCATCAGATCGTTCCTCAACGTTTGTCTGTGCCATTTGATACGCATGCCTTGCTTTTAACCGATCAAAAAATAAATCTCACTTTTGAGACTTTCTCGCTGCCGTCGAAAAACCGTAGTCATCCAAACGCAATTTCACCGCGTAAGTATAAAAAAAGGAGATTGCATAGTGTCGCTAACCCGTAATGAAAATAAACGTTTACCCTTTCTAAAGTGCACAGAACACTTTATGCCAATGGGTAACGGTAATATCTGTGGTACCGGATACACCTTCACCCACACGGTATCTGACGGCCTGCGAGCAGGTGGATTATGGTTAGTGATGCAGGATGATTCAGGGCAAGCTGCCACCAACGACGGCGACATTATCATGTTCGCTGCAATTGAAGATGTTGATTGGCTCAGCGAGAGTCAAATTAAACTGAAGCTGACCATCGAGCACTGGGGCAGGGTCACATCCCCAGAAACTAAGCACCAAAAATTAGAAGGGCAGCTTTACCCACTATGGCAAAACAGCTATCTCCCCATGGATGACATTCTGGTGGTTCGCCTGATTGAGTGCACCCACCAATTTCATCCAGCTGAACGTCATTATCCGAATAGGCTTGCACATGAACCTGCATTTTCAGTCGCACACGTTGCGGGCTCCGACCATCAACTCAACACTAATTGGGTGTGCTGGCGTTGGTTGGAAATACTCCCTATCACTTTAGACAAAAAACAGCGGCTGCTTAAATCCCCAGATGCTCGACTGTGTATCAGGTATCTGAAAAGAATCATTCGACAAAGTGATCGCTTCAATTAGTTTTGGCGTTTATTGCAAACAGACATATGCTTGCAGATAAGGTTATGATGAGAACACATGCAGTAATGCAGTCCGGGATCAGCAAGGAATCTATGATCAACGATGAAGCGCCTGCCATTGATGTGGCACAGCTACTGAACAATATTGCCGATACCCGCTGTCGTCGCAGCTACGAGCAGCTGTTTACCTCTGTCGCCCCGAAATTGCTTAACTTCTCCCGCAAGCAATTACGTGATGAGTCGATGGCGATGGAAATTGTTCAGGAAACCATGCTCAAGATCTGGCTTAAAGCTCACCTCTATGACGGATCTAAAGGAGCGGCCCTGACTTGGATTTACTCTGTTGCAAGGAATGTTAAATTCGATTTACTCCGAAAATCAAAGCATCAGCAAGACTGGGTACAAGGTGACGATCTCTGGCCAATCCTCCATGAGGAGTTGGATGATGACAAGCTTCCTAATGAATTTCATGCCATTGTCAGTCACGAGCTTGAGAATGCTATTGCTGCTTTACCTCCAGCCCAAGCCGAGGTTGTAAGAATGGTCTGTATGCAAGGCGCATCACACCAAGATGTGGCCGATGCCCTTGATGTGCCGCTCGGCACAGTAAAAAGCCGATTACGTCTTGCCCTGCAAAAAATGAAGGAGGCCCTAGATGGCTAACATTCGATTCCATCCCAACCATGACCTCCTCAGTCACTACGCCTGTGGTGAATTAGAATCGGCATCAAGCATCATGATCAGCGCTCACCTGGATCTTTGCCCGCATTGCCGTCAGAAACTGGCGTCCATCGAAGCCGAACAAGCCAGTGAGCTAGAGAAAAGCGAGCCCGCAGCGTTATCCCCGTCACTGAATGCGATGATGATGGAAATCATGGCCCAAGATTGTGTTGATATACCGGTACTCGATGAGGCTCCAGCCAGCCAATTGGCACTCGAAGATAAAGCATACCCGCTTCCATCTATCTTACAGCGACATAATGACAAGATAGGTCCTTGGTCTCGCCTACCGGGCAATATCAAACGGGCTCAAGTGGACGTCAGCGGTGACAGTCAAATGAATTTCATCTACATGGATTCTGACAGTGCATTGCCAGAGCACACCCATCAGGGCCAAGAGATCACCCTGGTCCTTGCTGGTGAGTTCTACGATGAAAATGGTACCTATCAACCAGGTGATTTCATTGTACAAACTGAAAAGCACAAACATTTACCACGTACCCGAGATGGACAGGATTGTTTGTGCCTGACCTTATTAAATGCACCACTGCATTTCACTTCAGGTCTAGCAACTCTGCTCAACCCATTCAGCCAGCTGTTCTTCCGTCGTTAAACCCAATAACAGCAGAATTAAAAAACCCCGTTGTGCACAACACACAACGGGGTTTTTTCTTTACTCTAACTATGACGTTAAGCGTTTACAGGTTGTTTAACGTTATAGAACAAGGCAAACAATACCGGTACCACAATCAGGGTCAGGATAGTAGCAAAGCCAAGGCCTGCCATAATAGTAATCGCCAACGAGTTAAAGAAGGCATCAAATACCAACGGGATCATACCCAGAATTGTCGTCAATGCCGCCATGCTCACCGGACGTACACGGCTGATGGCACTATCAACAATCGCATCATATGGCACCTTGCCCGACTCCAGTTCGATATTGATTTGATCCAGCAATACGATACCGTTTTTCAATATCATGCCACTCAAACTCAATAAACCAAGCAACGCTGTAAAGCTAAACGGAATATTGGTCGCCAACAAGCCAAAAGCCACACCAATAATCGACAGCGGAACCGTCGCCCAGATCACCAGTGGTTTCTTCACCGAGTTGAACAGGAAGATAGTGATAACGAACATGAACAGGTAGCCCATCGGCATCGAGCCCATCATGGCTTCCTGCGCATCTTTAGACGATTCATACTCACCACCCCATTCGATGTTATAACCAACAGGTAGCGGCAGCGCTTCCACCTGTGGACGAATACGGTTAAACAAGGTTACCGCCGTCTCGTCTCCCAGCACATCGTGGTCTGCCAGCACCGTCAGGGTACGCTTACGATCACGGCGCTGAATAAGCGGCTCAGACCAGCCGAGATCAACACCATCAATCACCTGCTCAATCGGCACGTAGGCCTGCTGAACCGGGCTCCAAAGCTGGAGGTTCTGCAGGGTGTTGTAATCAACACGTTCTGACTCCGGCAGGCGGGTGATGATCGGCAGCATATGGGTACCATCGCGCAGTAGGCCAATGGTGTTACCGCCGTAGGCCATCTGCAGGGTATTGGACAGATCTTCTTTCGATATCCCCAAACGTCGCGCCTTGGTCTCATTGAACTGCGGCACTAGCTCCTTGGTACGCTCACGCCAGTCATGGCGAACGTTTCGAGCGCCTGAATCTTGCAACAAAACATCTTCGACCTGCAGCGCAATATCACGCAGGGTTTGCGGATCTGGACCGATGATCCGCGCTTCGATTTTCGATGCTGGCGATGGTCCAAATTCCATTAGCTTGAATTGGAATGTCGGTTGGTCAAACTCGGTTGGCAAACCAGCATCAAGCTTGTGCAGCAAATCAAACATATTGTCGCGGCTGGTGGTACGGACCTGTAGCTGGGCGTAAGACTCGTAGCTTTTCTCCGGCTGGTAAGTCAGCATGAATCGCTGCATACCCTGACCGACAGATGTCGTCACGAACGCCACCCCCTCTTGGCCTCGGATATACTCCTCAACCTTTTCGGTCTGCGCCATGGTCTCGCGTATATCGGTCCCTTCCGGCATCCACATATCGACATAGAACATCGGTGTGTTCGACGGCGGAAAGAATGACTGCTTCACCTGGCCGAACGCGATCACAGCGGTTACCAGCAGCGCAACCATGCTGGCCATGGTCAACCAACGGAATCGCAAAGCGAATCTCAGCAAAGCACCAAAGACAGTAAACAGCACGCCTTTGTAGGGGTCTTCATCATCTTGCTGGTTTTTATCTTCCTCTTTGAGCAGTAGATCTGCCAAGAATGGTGTCAGTGTCAGTGCGGTGATCCAGCTTAGGAATAGCGAGTAACACAGCACCCAGAACAACGACCCCATGAATTCACCGGTGGCATCCGACGACAAACCGATCGGCGCAAACGCCGTGATGGCAATTACCGTTGCGCCGAGTAGCGGCCATTGGGTCTGCTTGGCAATATCTGCCGCTGCCTGCACCTTGGTACGGCCTTTCTTCAAACCCACCAAAATCCCTTCAACTACCACGATGGCATTATCCACCAGCATACCCAGGGCAATGATCAGGGCACCGAGCGAGATACGGTGCAGCTCAACATCATTGAGCTTCATCATGATAAAGGTGCCGAATACCGTCAGTAGCAGTACCAAGCCGATGATCACACCACTGCGCAGCCCCATGGCAAACAGCAGTACCACAATAACAATCGCGACTGCCTGACCTAGGCTCACCACAAAGTCTTGCACCGACTTGTCCACTTCCTGTGCTTGGTTATAGAAGTAGTTCAACTCGACACCGGCTGGCTTGATGTTTTCCAGCTCTGCCAAACGGGCATCAAGGTGTTTACCTACTTCTACCACGTTGACACCAGACGCAAAAGAAAGACCCAGGTTTATCGCAGGCTGGCCATTATAGGTCACAATATTGCCCGGTTTTTCCTGCTCGCCACGAGAAACGGTGGCAACATCTTTCAAGCGGATCAGATTGCCAGTATCACGGCCGTGTATAACTAGGTTTTCCAGCGACTCAACACTGTTCATTTCACCGTTAGGACGGATGATCAGGTTCTGGCCATTAATCATTATCTCACCAGACGCCGTCACACTGTTCTGTTGATTCAACAAGCCAACCACAGTATTCATGTCCAGGTTCAATGCCGCCATACGCTCGACTGAAATCTCAACAAAAATCTGCTCTTGCTGATCACCGGCCAGACTGACTTTGCCAACACCGTCGACCAATTCCAATTCACGGGTCAGGTAATCGGCATATTGCTTCAGTTCAACATAGGAATAGCCGTCACCGGTCAACATGATCATCACACCATACACGTCACCGAAGTCATCGATGATCTGCAATGAGCTAATACCCGATGGTAAGGTCGGGCGCAAATCATTGACCTTACGACGCATCTCATCCCAGATTTGTGGCAATTCATCCGGGCCGTAAGTCATCTCCATACTCACCATTATCTGGGTCATCCCAGCCGACGAGGTCGAAGTGACTTTATCGATATACGGCAACTGACGCACCGCTTTCTCCAGCGGGTAGGTGAGCTCTTCTTCAACCTCAGTCGTGGTGGCACCCGGATAGGTGGCAACAATCATGGCATCCTTGATGGTGAACGCCGGATCTTCCAGCCTCCCCAAGTCCAAAAATGAGGTAACGCCTCCCACGGCTAGAATAATAATGAACAGCCAGCTAATGACTTTATTTTTTATTGAATACTCAGCAATATTCACTGTATTGCTCCCATAGTGGCTAGTGCCATAGTCAATCCCCAATCTTGTGCACCAAGCTCGACAGATGTCATTGCAACGGGCTTGGCCTGAATTGATAATTCTAAATACTGCATGCCTTCTTCAATCAGCTTCCCTGCCATCAACTGACCCAGCTCAGTAAAAAAAGCAAGACCGGCCAATGTGATCACAAGCCAAACGATCCAGCGAATGAGGGGTTGGCGAACAATAGGCATGCTCAACTTCACAGGGCTTGCGCCTCTGTGGTCGCTTTTTCTAACAAGATCACGTCCATCCCATCGCGTAATTTACGCAAACTCGATGTCACCAAACGATCCCCCTCGTTAATACCGCTGCTCACGATGGCACCGTGGTTATTGAGCTGGCCAATCCCCACTTCCATCTTGAAAGCCTGGTTACCCTCAATCTTCCAAACAAAAAACTGGCCATCTTCGCGACCCGCTTCAATTGCGGTCATAGGAAGCTGGTAGCCTTGCAGGGTACTCAGGCCAGCTGCGGCCATATCAACACGCAATGACACACTGGTGCCCGGTAAAATGGCAGGGGTGCGCTGAGGCATTTCAAACCACATACGGTAGGTCTGACTTTGGGGCTCCAGCTCACTGGTGTGCTCAAGATAGTTCACCGGATAAGTTTGCGACTCCGTCCCGAAACGTGCCATTGGCTGGTAATTACGGTTCGTTTGCAGCGGGTTAAGCATGGCCAATACGTTATCGGACACGGCAATATTGATATAAAGCAGATCATCTTGGTACAGGCTGACAACGGCTTCTCCCGGAGACACTGCCTCATAGGACTCTTTCGGCACATTGGCTACCACACCGTTGAACGGTGCCACCAAACGGGTGTAGCCCAAACGTCGTTCAGCCGAATCAAAATTCACTTTTGCCAACTTGTGGTTAGCAGATAATTCATCAAGCTCAGCTTTAGAGACCATTTTTCGCTCGAACAACTCACGGCCACGCTTCAGCTGCTTGGTAGCTAGCTGAAACTGCACCTGCGCATCATTGCGCTGCTGCTCAAACTTATCAGCATCCAGTTCAGCCAGTAACTGGCCTTTCTTGACCTGTTGGCCTGATTTAACCAACACACGCTGCAGCTCTCCCTCAACACGGAAAGCTAGCGGGGTGTTTTCAGCCGCTTCAACCTGTCCCTTAAAAGAGCGGAACTGGCTGGTAACCGGTTTATCAACCATCAGAGACGAAACAGCAAGGGGAGCGTTTTCCTGTTCCAGTGGCGGCTCTTGGCAACCAGCCAGCACCAACATCGAAAGTGCAGCTAGTGACATCTTCTTCAACATATTAGATACCACCCTCGCGTTCCCAAGCGCGTACTTGCTGCCCGGGTAACAAATCTTTCGCTCCGGCGATCACCACCATGGCACCCGGTGTCAATCCTGACGTCACCTCACCCTTATCGTTCAGAACGACTTCCAAGGCATCGACAACACCTGTCGCAGGATCAAACTGCCACAGTGTCCCCTGGCCATTTAGCTTCTCAACCCACGCACCTTCTGGCAGGCGCAACGCGGTTGCCAGTTCAGGTTTGGCAAAGTGCACTTGACCAGTCATGCCTGATAACAGGTTCATGGCTTCAGGACGGGAAAGGGTCACTTTCGCGGTATAGCTGTTGGTATCGGCATCTGGCTTGGTAGAAAGCTCTTTGAACTGGGCTTGGATCTGCTGGGCTGGCTGGTTATCCATTTCAACCCACACCGCGGTACTGCGGATAGACGATAAGCTCGACTGTTTCACAAACGGTACCGGCAAACTGAAACTGACATCCATCTCATCCACATTCTGGATATTCATCACCGGCTGGTTAGCACCAACGAACTGATTCTGGTTAACAAATTTCAGCGAAACGACACCGTTGAAAGGGGCTTTAATCAAGGTATGTTCAACATCGGTCTTCGCTTGCTCAAGGTTAGCAGCCGCCGCTTTGTAAGCCGTCTCGCGCTGGTCAAACTGATCAGTACTGATCAGCTTCTTGCCGTATAACTGTTTGGCGCGCTGAAACTGGCTTTGTGCCAGTTCAAACTCTGCCATCTTGGCATCAAAAGCCAACCGATAATCCTGATCATCCAAAACTGCCAGTACCTGACCACGCTCAACACGCTGGCCAACCCTTACAGACAGTTTTTCAATTTCTCCTGGCACCACGAATGAAAGCTGAGCGCGTTGCGTAGCTTCCAGCTTTCCAGGAAAGGCATTGCTCGCCTGATTTGCTGGGACTGGAATTTCCAACAATTTCACAGGCTTGACGACCTCTTGAGTTATTTCGGAGTTGGCTTGGTTACATCCGGCTAGGATGCTTCCCAGCAACACCAACGTTGCCACCCTGACAAATGGGGTGGACGTAATGGACGTTCCTTTCACAGGCGATTCTCTCTGAGTTTTATATTACACACCCGTGCAGTATAGGTTGATCTTGCCGTAGATCAAATATATTTTACAAGTGGACAGTAAATGTTTTTGTAGACACACAGATGACGCATCCGCGTTTTTTTGGTAAAAATGGCATGGGCTATGAAACTGATATAATGATGACAGAGAGAAAACAGGGCCGTCGCAGCGCACAGGCCGCCGAAGAAACCAAGCTGCTAATCATCAAGACCGCCGCAGAAATGTTTTGCGAGTTAGGTTACGAAAGGGTGTCACTGAGAAACATCAGCGAGCGCGCTGGTGTGTCGCACAGTTTGATCCGCCACCATTTCGGCAGTAAGGAAAAGATCTGGCACAGTATCAGTGACTGCCTGCAGGTTTACTTTCTGGGCTACATGTACAAGCTACTGGATGAAATACCTTCCGAGCTACCGAGCAACATTATTCTCTATCGCTTTATTACCATGTTGCTGGCCCAGCAGCTCGCTCACCCTCAACCAGTACAACTGATTGCTGATGGCGTTAGGCAAGGTGATGTGCTGATGGACTATTTCTTCGATAGCAACGGCGAACTTGAAAGTTTCGTCAATCAGCTTGTCGAGAACTGTAACCGGGACTGCCCGACCACACAGATAAAGGTATGGGAAATGAAGTGGCAAATGATGATGTATGCACACGGTGCCGCCAGCATGAAGCCATTCGTTTTGGATACGTGGGAAGGCGCCAGTGAAGAGCAGTGTTTGCTTAACCATTGGGAACTGTTTAACCAAACCATGGCAACCCAATTAAACATCTCTCCCGAAGAAATGCTACACCCGGAAAAACTCTCGGACATTCTTATCGATCTTCCTTGCGAATGGGGATGTGACAGCAGCATAGCAAACTAAACACAACCCAAGATTGAACAAAAAAGGTCAATACCATGGGTATTGACCTTTCTGTTTTTATTTATTCATTTTTGTTGGCTTAAACAGTAACCACTACAGGCAATGCTGTTTCGTTTCGTTCTTCTTCAGTATCCGCTGGTGAAACTGGCTCTGCCTGTTCAAGCCATGTCATCAGTAGCTTGTAACCCAGCCCCAGAACAACCGCACCAACGAATAACCCGATAATACCTGACATCATCATACCACCCAGCGCACCAAGCAGGATAACCAGCATTGGAATATCCACACCGCGGCCCATCAACATTGGCTTCAGCACGGTATCACTTGCGCTAACCAAAAGACCCCACACCATGAAGAGAACAGCCACGGTTGTTGTCTCGACGGCAAACAAGTAAGCCATCACCGGACCCAGCACCAAAATCGGTGGCAACTGGATAATCGCCAAAATCAATACTGCTAACATCCATAGTCCAGTCGCCGGGACACCTGCGATACCCATGCCTAACCCAGCCAGTACCGCCTGAATAACCGCAACACCAATGACACCTTGAACAACACTGCGTACGGTGGCAATAGACAAGCCTACATAATCTTCACCTTTCTCACCCAGTAGTCGAGCAGCCACTTTATTTGCCATGGCTTTACAGCGGCCAGAGTTGCTCATCACAACACCTGAGATAATAATCGAGATAATAAACTGAACGACGCTGCCACCCAAGCTACCAATCGCAGATAAGCCACTAGAAACAAACGCTTTCACTTGAGGTGCATAGGTTTCCAACGCCCCTTCCAAATTGGTTGCAGATAGGCTCCAAGCCTTATGCAGCGGCTCACCCACAACCGGTATTTCAGCGACCGACGCCTCTGGGTGCGGAATAGCTAATGTTCCGGCAGAGACCGATGTGGCAACTTCTTGGGTGGTTGTTACCACCGCACCGGAAAACCATACCGTCGGGACAATGAGTGCGGCTAGCGCTACCAAGGTGACCAGCATGCTCCCCTTGCCTTGGGAAAGGGAGAACCGACGTTGCAACCACTTAACTAACGGCATCAGAGCAATAGCAATAATGGCTCCCCAAACGATGGGGAGTAAAAATGGCTGCAGGACCTGATAGCAAGAATAAACAACCAGCAGCAATAACATTGCCTTGATAAAAGTATCCATCGAACTTTTGCCCGGGAGTGTTACTAAGAATTGTTGAGCGTTCACAATCAACCTCACAAATGGCTTTTTAATGACTGAAGGGCCCTCGCCCTGACTTGGTCAAATAGTAACCATTACTTTGTGAGGAAGCTTACCATTTCACGACAGGTAGCACTTTTTCGCCCCCTTGGTTGTTGTTCATTAATTCGTCAATTAGATTTTTTACTCTAATCAAAGGGCATACAATTCCTCTTGCATTCCTTCGGGATGTTCGTACCCATTACGTGAATTAGCGTCCGCCATTGGTACAAAGGTCTCTTACCCTCCAACCATCACTAACCAACGACTTAAAGAGACCTTTTTTTCTTTCACCCATTCAACATATTTTGGCCACTTGCTCTGGCAAGATGTGCTCTCCCCCGCTAACATCTGTCTACCCTCTAAAACAATGAATAATTATGCACAATAAAATGCTTCTAGTGGCAGCATTATGCAGCATGCCCGTATTAGCTGACGATGAGAGTTGGAAATCGTTAACCCCCAATGGGTGGATAACCACCATGACACATTGGTATCAAGACGATCCCCTTAGCGCACATGTATCAAAAGTCCAAGGATTAGACTTCAATACCCAATACACCGTATCAGCAAACATTGCCCACTCAGAAACCGGCGAGCAAAAGCTATATTTCAACTTTTTAAGCTTAAACAGCGACTATATGTGTGATCCACATCAGGAAGCCGACACCGTAATCATCAAAGTCAATGAGAATCCAATAAGGTTTCAGCGTTGGTGCATCCAAGATGCCACCTACAATGATTTTTATTTCTCCTCACTGACAGCACTCTCTTCTGAGGATGAAAACTACATACTTGAAACCCTTCACCAATCTCCAGATAACGTCAACTTCCAGACTGCTCAATTTGAGTTGAATTTTCCTGCAACCGGTTTTACCCAAGCTTGGAAGGCTTCTTTTGGCATGACAAACCTCTGGAATCCATCGGTTCAAGGTGTGCTTTAATCACAGTTCGCTAGAAAATAACAATAGGCCAAGCGAAGGGCTCCAAGTCTAGCAACAGCCTTCCATGACCCATTATTGAAATACGGCGATCAAGTATTAGCACTGGAAAAATCGTTGTTATCAAGGCAGATATTGCAGTAACTAGTGGCTCTAATTACAAAATATCTAACGCAGAGAACAGCGATTTTAACCAGCAAGACTGATCAAATATTTATGTAGGCTGGTATAAGGAGCAGTATGGTGTTGCTTGTCCGCTTGCGAGCGGGCAGCAAAGAAATCGGAGGAAAGAAGGAAGAAAAAAATGGGTAAGCACCAAGTTAAAGCAAAAGGTTGGATGGCCAAATGGCTACTCAAGGAACGGTGAACAATAACTATTTACCGGTAACTTACCCGAACGATTATTTGTAGTGATGTTAAACCTTACAGGTACGAAGCATGCAACCTGAATTTAACGAGGGCTACTATACCCCGCCAGACACACAAAGATGTGACATATATCAATCTAGCTTGCGTAAATGACGTACCGGGGCCAGAGTGTGTAACGAGATGATAATAGCGGTAAATAAATACCATAAAGCATCAGCTTGTTTATATTTTAACTCACCCGCGCCATGATTTTCCCGCTCACCACGCCAATGGTGCCGTGACTCTAAAATTTCATCACTCGTCTCTTTTCTTCGCCTCACTCCATGCCATACTGGCCCAAAGCTTCATCGCATAGTTCAGGAAAATACATGTTAAGGATCAACAGCAAAGAGCGCCTTCATTGGCGGGAGTTAGCCAAAGAATACGGGTTCGGCTTCCACACCATGTACGGCGATCCCTACTGGGACGAAACCGCCTATTACCAATTCACCTTAGAACAAATAGAGCGCGATCTGGAAGATCCGACAGAGGAAATCCATCAGATGTGTCTGGAGATCGTCGACGAAGTTGTCGCTGACGAATACTGGTTGCGGCGGTTCCAAATACCAGAAGCGATGTGGCAACCGATCCTGGATTCTTGGCGTAGCCGAGAGCCTTCACTCTATTCCCGACTCGATTTTGCCTATGACGGCACCGGCTTTGCAAAACTGTATGAAAACAATGCCGATACCCCAACCTCACTTTATGAAACCGGATTTTGGCAATGGTTGTGGCTAGAAGACATGGTCAATAGCGGGGCAATCCGCCGTGATGCTGATCAATTCAACTTGCTACAGGAGTTGTTGATAGAGCGCTTCCAAACTCTATCGCGCCAGCAACCGGGGCAAACCCTGCACTTTTCCTGCTGCAAAGATACCGTTGAGGACAGGGGCACGGTGCAATACATGGAAGACTGTGCCAAAGAGGCGGGTTTATCCACCGCCTTTGTGTTTATCGAAGATATCGGGCTCAACGGTAAAAAAGAATTTACCGACATGACCGACAAACCCATTCGTTGGATGTTCAAGCTCTACCCATGGGAATTCATGCTAAGAGAAGAGTATGCCAAATACCTGCCATCCAACTCGATAAACTGGCTGGAGCCAATGTGGAAGTCGGTACTGAGTAACAAGGCGTTACTGCCTATGTTGTGGCGCAAGTTCAAAGGGCACCCGAATCTACTTCCAGCTTTCTTTGCCGATGATCCCGGCCTTGGCGAGCTCAAGGACTATGTGATTAAACCGATTTTCGCCCGCGAGGGTGCCAATATCACCATCGTCGAAAACGGCAAGCAGACCTTACGCGTCGACGGCCCTTATGGGGACGAGGGCGTGATCTATCAGGCCTACCACCCGCTGCCGAAATTCAATAACGCTTACACTCTGATCGGCAGCTGGCTGGTTGATGATCAAGCGGGAGGGATATCAATCAGAGAAGATAGATCTAGGGTGACCCAAGATATGTCACGCTATTTGCCGCATGTCATTTTGTAATTAAAAGGAACATATCACTTTTAAACCAGTAACGTCTAACTGGCACTGCAACTCAATGACAGCTACCGAGCCGGCAAGCGCAGTGCTATAACCTGCTCGGTGTCTCCTATCGCCTTCAACGTCGAATAACGACACCGTATGTAGCTATCGTTCTCAAACAATTTACATTGTAAATAATTTAGCCAACCCGCCAATTTATTGCTCTGTTAGCATTAAGAAACATAAAATAAAAAACACTGTATTGAAGATGCGGGGCTTTCCTCCTACCATAACGACCAACTGTCGATTGATATATGGTAATAGCCCGGTGAATAGACTTGCCCTGATCATCTGTACTTCATTGCTCTCTGCTTGTTCTTACAATGCCGCTCCGGTTGTGGGTTCCCACGATAAAACCGGGTTAGAGTACGAACAAGATTTAGCAGAATGCCGCCAAAAAACCCAGGAAGTCGATAAAGGTGAGGCCGTACGCACCAGTGCAGCCAATATGGCGTTGATCGGTACCGCAGCAGGGGCTCTGGGCGGAATATTGTCTGATGATGTGGGTATGGGGGAGAGTATGGTGTGGGGGCTCGCACTCGGAGCAGGTACCGGCGCTGCAGTAGGCTCGGTCAAAGCAACCCAAACCCAATCCTTGGTATTACGCCGTTGCATGGAGCTCAAGGGCTATGAGATCCTCGATGCCGAAGTGGATGATCTTGCCAAGGTTGATTTCAGCTCTGATGTAGATAGCAAGGACCAAACAGTCACAGGTTCACTCCACAAATCAATTAACAAACCGAACGACAAGCCAGTCAACAAAAAAGTCGACCTACAACAATACGCGGCAAACTGACAGCCCGCTAACGCGACTCGGCATCGATTGCGTGTTTTTTCACCCGTAGATCAAACTGCTCAACCAAATAATCCACCAGCACCCGCAATCGCTTAGGCATAAGTTTGCGCTGTGGATAGACCAAACTAAGCGGTATCAGAGGCATATCCCACTCTGGCAATAACTGGATTAATTCACCCGACGAGAAATGTTCACGGCAGATAAATTCAGGCAAGAGAGCGATCCCCAAACCATCGAGGCATGCCGACAGCGATGCCGTAATGGTATTGACCCTGAGGCGATATGGCAGATCAACACTCACCGCTTCCCCCTCGTGCATCAAATGCCAATTGGGGATTTTCACCGCCTTGTTATGGACCTTGATTTGGTGGTGCGGGGCTTTGAGATCCGCAGGGCTTACAATCATGCCATATTGCTCAAGATACTCAGGGCTGGCAACCAGTACCCGACGCGATTCAGTCAACTTTCTCGACACTAAGCTTGAATCATCCAATTCGCCGACTTGGGCATATAAATCGATCCCCTCCCCGATAACATCCACTTCACGGTTAGTCATTTCAACATGCAAAGAAACGTACGGGTATTGCTTCAAAAATGTATTCAATAAACCACCCAAAACTTGGTGCCCCAATTCGACTGGCATCACGACATACAGTCGGCCTCGGATCAAATCCTGATTGGCACTGACTTCAAGTTCCGCCTGACCCATAATCTCCAGCATCTGGATACAGGACTGATAAAACGCTTCACCTTCGGGCGTCAAAATCAAACTGCGGGTTGAACGCGTGATCAAACGCACGCCAAGGTGCTCCTCCAGCTCCGCAACTTTTCGGCTAACAGTCGATTTGGTTATATCTAACACATCGGCAGCTTGTGTAAAGCTACCACAGTCAACAACTTGTGAAAAAATCGCTACCGAATTCAAGTCCATCACAACCCAGCCTTCTGCCTATTAGTAAGATTAGTGCAACACTGTTTCCCTTTTTTCCTATCTTATCAACCAATCGATATCATTTACAATTTGACACACTTTCCTAAAGCCAATTCTTATAAGCCCATATTATTCCCGCAGAGAACCTGCAGCTTGATATCACTTGGGTATAAAAACGAGGGTAAAATGACCGAACAACGCCAAGCTTCCAAAGCCGATTCGCCAAGCAATTCACCAGCAGAAACAAACGCGCTTCCCAAACGTAATAAGAAAAAAGCGCCACTGATCGCTACCTTGATCATGCTTTCGCTAGGCGCACTAGGCAGTGGCTACTGGTTTGGCTATGGCCAATATTTCGAATCAACGGATAATGCCTACCTACAAGGTGATATCACCAACATCAGCCCAAAAATCAGTGGCTATATCACTAAATCTTTTGTCTCTGATAACCAGCAAGTAAAAACCGGTGATCTGCTGGCAAAAATTGACGACCGTGATTTCAAAGCAGCATTGGATCAGGCCAAGGCGAATTTAGCTGTCAGCCAAGCGGCTATCGACAACCTTCATGCCCAAGAGCAATTACAAAAAACCCAAATCCGTCAGGTGCAAAGCCAAATTGCCTCAGCGAAAGCCGAATTCGATCGTGCCAAACAACAAGTGACCCGCACCCGCAGCCTGCTCAAACGCAATTACTCATCACAAGATGAACTTGATAGCATGACCTCGCACCAGAAGGTCACCGCAGCACAGCTCGAAGAAGCCAATGCCAGCTACCAAGGCGCTAAAGATCAACTCGTGGTGATTGCCAGCCAGGTCAAACAAGCCGAAGCGGCTATGACCGAAGCACAAGCACAGCTTGAACAGGCCCAACTCAACCTTGCCTACACCAACATCTATGCACCTGTTGATGGCATTGTTGGCAAACGTAGCCTTCGGGTTGGCCTCTATGTTCAACCAGGTATGCCATTGATGAGTTTGGTGCCGACCAGCAATGTGTGGATTGAAGCCAATTTCAAAGAGACTCAGCTGAGCGGGATCCATCAGGGCCAAAGTGTCACCGTAGAATTGGACGCCTTCCCCGGCCAACCTTTGCAAGGAGTGGTTGATAGCTTCTCACCGGCAACCGGGGCGAAATTTGCGCTATTACCGCCAGAAAATGCGACCGGTAACTTCACCAAGATTGTTCAGCGAGTACCGGTAAAAATTACCATTCCTGACCCACAAAACCTGAAAGGCAGGCTGATCCCGGGGTTGTCTGTCGTGGCGACTGTCGATACACGAGGCTAAGTCATGGGTGCAGAAATCACTACAAGCCAACAGCCATCGGCTGTTGAAAGCGAGGCGCTCCATGTTCCTCGCCGCCACTGGATTGCTCTGTTCGGCGGCTTAATTGGCGCCTTTATGGCGATTTTGGATATCCAAATCACCAACTCCTCGCTCAAAGATATTCAGGGGGCACTGTCTGCCACACTGGATGAAAGCTCGTGGATTTCCACCTCCTATTTAGTGGCTGAAATGATCGCGATACCGCTCAGTGGCTGGTTATCAAAAGCACTGGGCAAACGCCGGTATTTAACATGGACGACAGTGATTTTCACCCTGTCATCCTTCCTCTGCTCATTGTCATGGAACATGAGCTCAATGATTGTGTTTCGCGCCATGCAGGGCTTCAGCGGCGGCGCATTGATCCCATTGGCCTTCTCGCTGGTCATACAACTACTGCCAATCCAAAAGCGAGCCGTCGGGATGGCGTTGTTCGGTGTGACTGCCACCTTCGCTCCGTCTATCGGGCCGACTTTCGGTGGCTGGCTAACTGAAAACCTATCATGGCATTACATTTTCTATATCAACATCCCACCAGCGATCTTGGTGATTTCGATGATCCGCTATGGCTTGGATGACGAACCGCTCAATCTCGGCTCCTTGCTCAAAGCCGACTGGTTCGGGATTGTTACTATGGCCCTTGGACTGGGGTGCTTGGAAGTAGTGTTGGAAGAAGGCAATCGCGAAGAGTGGTTCAGCTCGAGTTTTATTATCACTCTGGCAATCATCTCCGCCGTCAGCTTGGTCTATTTCGTCATCAACGAGCTGCAGCACAAAAAACCACTGGTTAACCTGCGTTTGCTGCGCGAAAGGCAGTTTGCCATGTCGTGTCTGGCCTATTTGATCCTCGGGATGGCGCTGCTCGGTTCGATTTATGTACTGCCGCTTTACCTCACTCAAATCCAGCGCTACAACGCGATGGAAATCGGTGAAGTATTAATGTGGATGGGCTTCCCGCAATTACTGCTGTTCCCCATCGTGCCTAAGTTGGTCCAGTTCATCAAACCTAAGTATCTGGTCACCTTTGGCTTTGCCATGTTTGGCGTGAGCTGTTACGTCAACACCCATATGACCGTCGATTTCGGCGGCCAACAGCTGATCCTATCTATGGTGCTACGTGCCATCGGTAGCCCATTTATCATGGTGCCTTTGTCATTGGTAGCGATGAAACATATCAGCAAAGCCGATACGCCTGATGCATCGACGCTGACCAATGTCATGCGTAACCTCGGCGGTGCATTCAGCATTGCGATTATTGCCACCCTGCTGGATAACAAAACCCGGGAGCACCTCGGACACATCAAGGAGTCTCTACCCAGTGTCAGCAACAATGGCTGGCAACAGATGCTGCAGCAAATTGATTTCTTCATCAAGGCGGGGAGTGATGCAGGCACCGCGATGCAACAAGCTCAGGCAACTCTGCTATCCACCATGCAGCGTGATGCGGCTATTATGGCTTACAACGATGTGTTCCTGATGATGACAGCCTTCCTGGCTTTCGCAGCCGTGCTGATCATGTGTATGGATGATTGATACGAGTAACTAAGCCCACGTTGTTAAACGGCAAGGCTCCCCGACTCAATAGGCTCTTTACAGAGCCTATTTGCTGACACAGCATTACCCGCCATTCATCAGCCCCGTCCTATTACCATTTTCCCTTTGCCCTCTATTCACATCGGTATATGCTTTACGGAGAAACCGTGAAAAGGACTAGCACCATGGAAACGCTCACCATCGCCCAGCTTGGCAACCCTATCTTGCGCGAACATGCCTCGCCACTTTCGGCAGCCCAATATCAGGAGTTAGCCCCATTCTTTACGGCGCTACAACAAAAGATGCTTGAGCATAATGGTGTCGGTATTGCTGCGCCGCAGGTCAGTGAATCTATTCGCGCGTTTATTGTTGCTTCCTGCCCGAATCCACGCTATCCCGACGCGCCGATGATGGAGCCGACCTTGATGCTCAACCCGGAAATTACCTGGGCGAGCGATAGCATGGAAAAAGACTGGGAAGGCTGTCTGAGTATTCCGGGGATCCGCGCCTTAGTTAACCGTCACTCCCATATCGAGGTACGCTACGACACCCTCGAGGGCAAAGAAGTCAAAACCCAGATGGAAGGCTTTATTGCCCGCATTTTCCAGCATGAGTTGGATCATCTCAATGGCTTAGTTTTTCTTGATAGAGCCGAAAAAACTGATTACTACACCGAGGTTGAGTATCTAAAACGGATATCTCAGCCATAAATTGCTAGCCCATTATTTTTAAAGTAGTCCCAAGTAAAACACCCAAGCGACAACTGCCGCTTGGGTGTTATTCATTATTAACAAACTTAACGTCTGTCCGTTAGAATCGTCCGAAAGAGAACTTATCAGCAAATGGGTCTTTAGGCTCTGGCTCCTGTGGGAAATGAGAACCACCACCCAAGGTGCTGTGCTGCATACGTTTTGGATCCATGATGTGTAGTTTGTAACGGCTCGGTTTGGTTGGGTGACTCTGATCACTTAACGTTTTCAGGTAAGCAACAACCGCCTGCTCCTCATCCTTGGTCAAACCGAGGTTACCAACACCAAACTGGGCAAATATGAAGGTCTGCATATGCTCTGGTTCTGGCCAGCAGTCATTATCTATCGCTTCCTCAACAGTAGGTTTGTCCATCTGGCATCTTTCTTTAGAGGCTACTGCATCTACGTTTGCTGTGTTGTAGAAATGAACGAGTTGCTCCAGAGATTTAAACCAACCATTATGGGTATACGCTTTGACAAAACCGTCATGAGGGCGTTTATCCACGTTACGTAGAGTTGGCACCTTATGCTGCCCTTTGTTGAAAGGGTTATTAGTCGTAAACATCAAGCCATCATCTGGATTGGGATCACCAGGGATTTCATGATTACGGGGCACACCAATATTGAAGTACCTATCATTGGTGTAGCGTTCAAGTTTCCCTTCACCTTGGTCGTTGCCACTCTGATGACAGAAAGCACAACGAGCACCTCCAAAGAAGCCTTGTTGCGGAGTTCGATGATCTCCCGGTGTACCAGGCCCTCTAATTCCATAGAATAGATCATGACCTAAGTTTTCTTGGTCAGTAAATCCATCCAATGGGAATTTACCATCTGCATCATTTTTAAGGGCGATATCCCGTTTAGAATCAAAGCGGTTATTATCACTAGACATTTGCCAAGCAGCAATGGCGACCGCAAACTGAGCAAAGACTTTATCAACGTTTTTCTTACCACATTTCAGATCTTTACCCCAGGCGAATTTATACAGCTGCTCACCCCACTCAGTGTCATCTCGTACCTGAACACAAGTTGACTTTTTGGTGGGTTCTTGCTGCTCAACCGGGTTAATAAAAGGGCTGGCATGCGCCTGATCCGCCAATGGACCAATATATTTACGATACATATCCTCGTATTCACTGCTAAGACCGGCAAAAACATTGATGCCTTCGTCTTCTATCATACCGCCCTTGGCTCGACCGTTCCAAAATGCGCCCCCACAGGGTGCGCGAGGTGCACCTGGTGCCGCAGGTTCACAGGAATCATTAAAATCATTTACCCCTTTTTTGCTCCATGCTTGCTCATAATCCAAGAACTGTAAATACTGGTTATTAGGCGGCTTTAAGGCTCCGATACTGACGCCGTCTGACGCCCTTACTGCAACTTCTGTGTTGTTAATATGTGAATCGCCATTCGTCCCACCAGCAGACCCCTCATGACAAGTTGCACAAGACATATTGTTATTTAATGAAATATTTTCAAAATATAAACGCTTACCTAACTCTTCAAGATATGTCATGTCCTCCGCTGCAGCATTACTAGAAAAGACAGTGGCACTCATGATGCCTAAGAAAAATGGAATAGATATTTTATCTACTCCCTTATTATTTTTTATATACCTAGCCATGTTAATACTCATCAAAAAGCTCCAACTACTTATATTTTTATAATTAAAGCGGATAACTTCATTCTACAAAGTCAGTTTTAATCGATTCAAAATGAAAAGCTTAATTATTAACATCTAAAATAATCGAAATCTCCTTAACAGATACATTTATATCACCCACAAAAAGTGTAAGTAATTTTTTGCTAGAAACATTTCTCAAGAACAATAAAAAACAATAAAAACAACAGGTATAAAAACCCAAAACTAAGATATGTCTCATATTCTCACAGGGATTTTATGGATTATTAGAATTGATTAATTGCAGTGATTAACATACCTTTATGTATGAGAAAGATAACCATTGTTAATTAGTGGCTAATATAAAAAATTAAAACTATAACGATAATAGTTACCATTAAATCTCGAGGCTAAAAACAATAACTCAAGTTACATGCCTATACTGATAATAATGCTAAATTTGGAAGATAATGAGTAAGGGTCAACAGGGAGAAACCACTATGCAATACCATGTCCATACCTTTAGGAATGCACTTGTTACCATCATAGAAACCCAATCTTACCGCTATTGCGATCTCCCTCGTTGGCAAGAGCTCAATGCTTTCCCGTTTGGCTCTTGTGATTTAGCCAACAACATGCTGGCGATGTATTTGAGAGAACAGGGCTATAATCCGAAAGTAATGTGGTGCAGGAATAACCTCTCTGACTACCCAGAGATTCTCAGTCATGTTTGGCTCGAAGTGGACAATAAGTTTGTTGATATTACCATCAACCAGTTCCCCCGGCTTATTCGAGAACGAGTACATATTGTGAATAAATACGATATTGGCATTCTGAATGAAATTTATTTTCATTGCCGTAGTAGTGGCCAATTTGAAGAAAGAGAGGTCGATCTACGAAATAATGCCGGATGTGGCGATGCGATATATCAAGCAGTGTCAAAGCTCGCTCGAGAATTGTTATTTATTCACGGTAAGAATAAATAGCTGAATATTTATCATACAAAAATGGAGGCGAGATTTCGACATGGCAGACCGGAGCCAAAAATATTACCTTCGGCACGGTTTCAAACAGCCTGCGGACTGCCTTTTTGTGTCCTCAATTCTGGAAGCATGATCAAGAGAGGGAACGACATCCCCCCTTTACTTCACCATCTTCTGCAATGCCCGCATATAAAACGCTAAAGGACCAGACAGCATATCAACCTTGAGTTCATTGCCAGATTGGCAGCTCATCGCCAAAGCATAGCCATGCAGGTAGTCAGCCAGCATCGAGAGAGCATTTTGCCGCAATTCAGTATCTAGCGATAGGCATACCGGGTGCAGCAGTACGCATTCCACCTACGAATACAAACGAAACGACAGCCAATGACGTCGATTGGGAGCGACTAAATTGTTTATGACAAATATTCCACTTCCGAGTAGTTTCACTACCCAGAGTTGGTAAATATCGATATTATCTATGGATAAACCAAAGGTAATACAATATGACTATTATGAATTTTGAACTAGCAGCTACCGAACTACTAAACCGTCGAGTACCAGGTACCAAAGCACCACGCCTTGACGAGCAGCAACGTCCAGCCAATGTGGATGATGCTCTGCAAATCCAATCGTCAATGATTGACCAACACAGCGACAAAGTGGGTGGATGGAAGTGCTTACTACCGCTTTCAGACGACAAGTTTGTGGTTGCACCAATTTTTGCTGAGACTATTCAACAAGGCGAAAGCTGTGAGCTGTTTGCCGATAACAACGCAGTGCGTATTGAGCCTGAAATTGCTTTTATCCTAAACGCTGATCTGCCAGCTAACCCAGAAGGTTACAGCGAAGAGCAAATCAACGCGGCAATTGGCCCATGCCATATGGCACTGGAGTTGATGCAAGCTCGCTTTGCCGATGACAGCGGTGCGGAATTCTTTGAGAAACTGGCTGATTGCCTAGTTAACCAAGGCATGTTTATCGGTCCTGAAATTGAACGCGAAAAAGCGTTTGCCGCCGCTAAGATTGACATCACTGTAACGCAAGGTGAGCAAGTACAAACTTTCGCAGGCGTGCACCCTAATACTATGCCGCAGAATCCTGTGTACTGGCTGATCAACTATATGACCCGCCGCGGCATGCACTTCTCTGCAGGCGAAGCCATTATCACCGGTTCGTACTGCGGTATTGTTGAAGTCGAGTTTGATAAACCAACGACGATCAAATACGACGGCATTGGTGAGTACCAAGTGACGTTCGTTGAAAAAAAATAACCACATAGGGACAATGATCAAGCTTCTTGTTTAAGCCTTGATCATTGTTCCGGTTTCGCTAGTGCAGAACCACAAACGACGCCTTCATCACCTTGTTGCGACCAATCGCTTAATCACAATCTCAACCATACCGAAACTACCTTCTGACAACAGCAGATTAGACTTGAGCCGCGGTTACGCTTAAAATTGAACTATCGTTCACTTATTAGGCTGGAAACTCATTATGGCAAACCATGCAAAATTTGACCGTCAGCAAGTCATCGACAAAGCCACGAGCCTGTATTGGGAAAAAGGGTTTCACGCTACGTCTATGCGCAACCTGCAAGACGTGATAGATATGCGCCCAGGCAGCATTTACGCCGCCTTCGGCAGCAAAGAGGGGCTGTTCAAAGAAGCCCTGCAACACTACACCGAACAAGGGGTCGCGAAGTTGGCAGCTTGCCGGGCTAATAGTGCATCGCCTGTGGCAGCGCTGAAACTGTTCATGGAGCAGCTGGTGATCAACACCCAGCAAGGGGCACCGAGCGGCATGTGCATGCTGGCCAAAACCGTGGCCGAGCTCACCGGCGAGCATGAAGAATTGCTGCAAGAGGCCAAGCGATCGTTCCGCAAGATGGAAAGTGAATTCGAAAAGCTGATCGTCGAAGCCCAGGAGCTGGGTGAGATTGACAAAGAGAAAGACCCGCACCAACTGGCACGCCATATCCAGGTACAGATCTCAGGGCTTCGCACCTATGCCCGCGTCAACGGCTCGGATGACGATGAAAATGGCACTCCGCTAAAACAAATGATTGAGGATGTGTTCAACCACTATCCGTTCTAGGTGTGAACTGGGTATAAGTCTACAGCGTCAGCTGCGGCTGGATAAAATCGATGAAGGCCGAGATCCGCCTTGCCACCGAAGATGATTTATAGAACACCGCATTGACTTGCTCGCGGCCGGTATTGACCAGTTTTTCTGTTTCCAGCAAAGAGACCAAACGCCCCTCCTCCAAATCCTTGTTGACCATAAAGCCCGACAGACACGAGATACCATTGCCCGCCAGTACCAGCTGGCGGACGGTTTCACCGTTGCTCGAAATCATTGAAGGCGAAATCGTATCCAGCCCCTTGAGCGGCCAACGGTTGAGGATCTTGGCACCGGCAAAACCAATCAAATCATGCTGGTGGAGTTCGTTGACCAGCTTGGGGAGCCCGCGCTTGGCCAGATATTCCGGCGAGGCAACGATATAGAGCGGGCTTCTTCCCAGCGGCCGGGCATGCAAGGTGGAATCATCCAGCTTGCCAATACGGATTGCCACATCGGTGCGCTTTTCCAGCAAATCGACAAAGCCTTCATTGGACGTCAGCTCGAGCTCAATTTCAGGGTAAGCGGCTTTGAACGGCTGGATCAGCGGAACCAGCTGGTGGAACACAAACGGGCTGGCCGCATCCACCCTTAGCCTCCCCTTGGGCAACTCTCCGCGCTGCATGATGTCTTCCTCGGCCTGCTGGATATGCTGCAGGCCAGTCCTCACCGCTTCGATAAACTGCCGCCCTTCATCTGTCAGCTCTACCCGGCGAGTAGTACGGTTGAGAATAGACACGCCAAGCTGTTTCTCGACCTTGCTCACAGCCCGGGATACCCGCGCAACCTGGATATCCAACGCCTCTGCAGCCGCAGAGAAGCCACCGCTATCGACCACGGTCAGTAAAATTTCCAAATCATCAGAGCGCGTTCGCATGGCACCTTTCCTTCCAACATTTTTTATCACCTTCGCATTTTTTCATTTATAGCAAAAATCATTTGTAAAAGGTGCTGTTTTTAGCAATGGCAATTTTTTGAATAATGCCTGCCAACAGAGAGAGTGCCGCCGGATGTGAGCTTTACAGCTCAAAGCCTATGTAGGCCGCAGCGGCGGTTTTATTACATGAATAGAGAGAAAAACTATGCCTTTAGCACTATTGGCATTGACGCTAAGCGCCTTTGCTATCGGAACCACAGAATTCGTCATCGTGGGCTTGATCCCAACCATGGCAGCCGACCTTAATGTTTCACTACCTTCTGCCGGCCTGCTAGTCAGTTTGTATGCCCTGGGTGTTGCCGTAGGCGCCCCGGTTTTGACTGCCCTAACCGGTAAATGGAACCGCAAGGCGGTCCTGCTATCGGTCATGGGCCTGTTTGTTGCAGGTAACTTGCTGGCGTGGCAGGCTCCGGGTTATAACACCCTGATCTTGGCACGTATCCTAACTGGCCTAGCCCACGGGGTATTCTTCTCCATTGGCTCAACCATTGCCACTGGATTGGTTTCAAAAGACAAAGCTGCCAGTGCCATTGCTATCATGTTTACCGGCCTGACTGTAGCCCTGGTGACCGGTGTACCACTGGGTACCTATATCGGCCAAACATTCGGTTGGCAGGCGACCTTCTTGATTGTCGCGCTACTTGGTCTGATCGCGTTGATTGGCAGCGCTATTTTGGTTCCGGGCAACTTGAAACAGCCACCAGCAGCTAAGCTATCAGCGCAACTGAAAGTCCTGACCCAACCGCGCTTACTGTTGGTGTATGCCATCACCGCACTAGGTTATGGCGGTACGTTTACAGCCTTTACCTACCTGGCACCTATTTTGGAAGATGTGTCTGGATTCAACTCCGGAGCCATTGGTCTGATCATGATGGTATACGGCGTATCTGTCGCTATTGGCAATATCTGGGGCGGTAAAATGGCCGACAAGATGGGGCCAATCAAAGCACTGACCATTATTTTCACTGGTTTAGCAGCAACCATGCTGATGTTCAATCTCACAGCCTACAATCCAATTGCCGCAGTAGCGACTATCTTGGTATGGGGTGCTTTTGCCTTCGGTAACGTACCGGGCTTGCAGGTATACGTGGTCAAATTGGCAGAGAAAGTCAGCCCGGATGCCGTTGATGTTGCCTCAGGTCTTAATATTGCAGCCTTCAACATCGGTATCGCATTAGGCTCATGGGGGGGCGGCCACATCGTCGCCAACGCTGGTTTAATGCATACTCCTTGGGTTGGTGCGATTATCGTGATTGTCGCCCTGCTACTAACCCGCCTTAGCGGCCGGTTAGATAACCAAGCGATGAATAACCAGGCACAAACAAACCAAAATCAAAACAACAATGTTGCCGCGAATGCTACACACGTTTGCTCTCGAAACGCCGCTTACGCCGACAATTATACCAATCTGGATAAGTAGTCGATCAAGTATTTGCACTGGAAAAATCGTTGTTATCAAGGCAGATATTGCAGTAACTAGTAACTCTAATTGCAAAATATCTAACGCAGAGAACAGCGATTTTAACCTGCAAGACTGATCAAATATTTATGTAGGTTGCTATTAGCTGATACAAAAAATAGGCCAGTAGCAATGGCTACTGGCCTACGTTTTTTCGCATATCTCGACTAAAACACATAGAAGCCCAAACTATTTTCAGCGAATATCTATGGCAATATCACCTAAAGATTAACTTTCACCGTTTTTTTCCCCAGCTTAATGGCTTCCATTAGTTCGGAACGGGCCTCACCCTCGCTAATTTCAGTTTCGCGCGGCTCAACCTTCATGAGCAAAAAAGAAGTCTTATTGTTTTTATTATCCTGAACTCCTCTTTCGACAACATCAAGATTGGTATAGACCGTATTTAAAACACATGCACCTATTGCTGCCGTACCTTCAGGGAGTTCTTGGCTGGAAACAAGCCTTGCTGCGGCTGCGGTCCCTTCAGGGATTTCCACTTCTTGTGGTTTAAAGCCTGCTTTCCATATATTAATTTGTTTCAAAGCCGCAGGATGAGAAGCAATCGTGGTGATACCGGTATTATTAGCGACATCCTGACTGTTCATCAAGACACACATTTCGATCGGCGTCGTTATGAAAGCCCTTGCTTCAACTAATTGGTATTGTTGAAATGCCTCAACTGACGCCTGTACTAGGCGGCCATCAATCGTACTATTTTCGACTGCACTAAACGCAAGCGCACTATTGTCTACCGCTTGCTTGAACGTATTTGTTGGCGTGCCGGCAAAAATAACCTCTGCCGTTAAAGCAGGCTGTTTCTCAAATAACTTAACAATTGCTGCATCGTTGAAGCTCCCTTTTGATGCTTGAGCAAAAATATTTTCGCTTGCGACTGTCACGTTTGAAACGAAAATCGTGGCTACCGTTATGGCAATACCCAGTGATTTGAACATCCGTATTTCCTTTACAGCTGACTAAGAGTAGACCTTTTAGTATGACAATTTCACCAGTATCTTTTTATTAACTCTATCACTAAATATGGTCCGAGCAGTGGATATCTTTTTGGTATCACTTATACATAATTAATAATTGATACCAAAATGATACTGCCCACCAATACATAAAAAGATAACATGCATTTAATAATTGCTTTAAGGGAATTATTCACTATGGAATGTAAACATCATCATTATTGTTTAGTGCACCGGACGTTTATTCAGCGATTTATTTGCAAAGTCATTTACCGTTGCCGCGTATGTGGAAAGACAGTTAAATTATGAAAAAAGACTCGCAGCAAGTACGGAGAAAAGTGAATAGAGAAGCTCAAGCTATATTGAAACGTACAATAAAAAATTTCATGGCGAATTATAAATGACTTTTAATACCAATCTGGATAAGTCGTTGATCAAGTATTTGCACTGGAAAAATCGTTGCTATCAAGGCAGATATTGCAGCAACTAGTTGGCTCTAATTACAAAATATCTAACGCAGAGAACAGCGATTTTAACCTGCAAGACTGATCAAATATTTATGTAGGTTGGTATAATCAAGGGTTTTCTACGAATATTCCTTGGGGTTGCCCGTTAGATAACAAATAGAAGCCAACTGGCGATCCCAATTGGCTTCTATAAATATCAGACTTTTTTCCCCTTCAATCAATGCAGAAAGGTACTGCCTTCGCTGGCACTTGTTGCGGTCAGATCGCCGGCCGGATTAATCAGGTGCGGCAAGATTTTCGGCAGGTTCAATTCAATATCTTGGTCTTCAACAGGATTGATGTTGATGTGGTACCAACCCAGCAAACCCAGTACGGCATAACCAATCGCATCATCACTGTCGCGATGCTCAATGATGATTTGCAAGAAACGCAAAATCGTCTTGTCTTTGGTTTTCGCCTGCTCGAAGGTTTCGTTATAAATAGCAGCAGACTCTTCAATCAGTCCTGCAAATTCAGTTTCGATTGCAACTTTGAATGAGCCGCCATCAACAGAAATTTTCATATTACTATCACCAGATTAAGTCTTGTCGTGATTACTGCCGTGATAGTAGCGGAAAGGCAGGAAATTGTCGTAGTAGACACCGCAAATTCAGTAATAATTCGCACTTTTATTGATGTATTCGATGCCTTTTCTACATTCTAGCGTACTTCAACTGTCTTCTATCTGCCGTGCCAGTTGCCGCGATACATGCTCGGGACTTAGGGTATGACGAGCGAGCAAGCGGTACATCACCGGGATCACAATCAGGGTAAACAAAGTGGCGACCGTGATACCACACAACACAACAATACCGATGACAACACGGTTTTCAGCCCCTGCCCCCGTCGCCAGAATCAACGGGATCGCACCAGCGATAGTGGTAATGGCTGTCATCAAAATAGGCCGCAAGCGTTCGGATGCAGCTTCAAGCAAGGCCTCATCAAACGCCATCCCCTGATCGCGCAACTGGTTGGCGAACTCAACAATCAAGATCCCGTTTTTGGCCGACAAGCCAATCAGCATGATAAGGCCTATCTGCGAATAGATATTGAGGGTCTGATCAGTGAAGTAGAGCCCGAGCAATGCCCCCATTGTCGCTAGCGGCACGGTAAGCATAATAATCAACGGATGGATATAGCTCTCAAATTGCGCGGCGAGGACCAAAAAGACCACAACCAGTGCCAAGGCAAAGATAAACACAATCGATGTACTGGAGTCTTGATAGTCTTTGGACGCGCCTTTGTAATTGACCACAGCATCAGCAGGCAGCAACTCATCAACCAAGCCATTAAGATAGCCAAGGGCTTCGCCCAAGGTATAGCCGTCAGCCAAATTAGCCTCGAGGGTAATCGCCCTTACCCGGTTGTAACGGTTTAACTGTGATGCGCCAGCGTATTCATCAACACGGATGAGACTCGACAGCGGAACCAATGCCTCGGCCTGTTCAGCCCTGACATACAAATTGGCCAAGTCGGCAGCGGTATTTTGCCGTTCGCGCTGGCCTTCGATGACCACATCGTATTCTTCGCCGCGCCATGAATAAGTTGTTACCTGACGGGATCCGAGCATAGATTCGAGGGTCTGGCCAATCGTCTTTAACGACACCCCGAGATCGCCAGCCCGATCGCGATCTATCACGATCCTCAGCTGTGGCTTGGTTTCCTTGTAGTCATGATCCAGACCGACAATCTTGGGGTTACGAGCCGCCGCATCGAGTATGATATCCCGCCACTGGGCCAGCTCTTCATAGCTGCCGCCTCCCAATACGAACTGTACCGGTTTACCGACCCCGCGACCGAACGGCTGACGCATCACCGGAAAAGCCGTGATCCCGGCCAAATCACCCAAGCGCCGACGGATATCACCAATAATCGCCCCCGCCGGACGGCGCTCGGCCCAATCCTCCAGCACCACAATCGCAAAGCCATTGGAAAAATCAGCGAGCCGCCCCCATCCACGCGGCGCACGGATCAGCAAGCGTTTGATCTCGCCAGCTTCCACCAATGGCATCAAGCGGTGCTCGACCTCATCCATATAAGGCTGGATAAAATCAAAGCTCGCCCCCTGCGGGCCATTGATGATGATGAACATCGCCCCCCTGTCCTCCCGCGGGGCAAACTCAGAGGGAAGACGCTGTTGCAGCCAGCCACAGACAACCAATACCAGTACCAAGGCCACAATAACCCGGCGCGGGCGATTGATCGCATGGGCCAACATACCCTTGTAGCTCGCCGTTAGCGCGGCCATGGCACGACTACTGAGCCTGACCAAGCCGCTTTCCTTATCAACTGGCCGCATCAATTTCGAGGCCATCATAGGGCTTAACGTCAACGCCACCAAGGATGACAGTATTACCGCCGCACTGATGGCAATGGAGAACTCACGGAATAATTTACCCAGATCCCCTTCGAGAAAGCCGATCGGCAGAAAGACCGCCACCAGCACCACAGTCGTGGCAATAATGGCAAAACTAACCTGCTTGGCTCCGAGATACGCAGCTTTGAGCGGGGGCTCACCGCTACTGATACGGCGGTGAATGTTTTCCAGCATCACAATGGCATCATCAACCACGATACCGATAGCCAAAATCAGTGCCAACAAAGTCAACAAGTTAAGAGTAAAACCCAAGGCATAGAGCACCGTAAAGGCACCAATCAACGAGACCGGCAAGGTCAAGGCGGGGATCAGCATGGCACGGACACTACCAAGGAAAAGGTATATCACCACCACCACCAACCCGAGGGCGATCATCAGGGTTTTGTACACCTCGTCTATCGAGGCCTGGATGAACACAGAGGAGTCATAGGAGCGTTTAATCTCCATACCTGGCGGCAAGGTCGAGTTGAGCTGATCGACCAAGTCATTGGCCGCTTTGGCTACATCCAAGGTATTGGCTTTTGACTGGCGGGTGATCCCTATTCCAATCATGTCCTGGGTGTTGCCACGGAAGGTGATCCGCTCTTCTTCGGCGGCCAGTTCCACCTTGGCGACATCACCAAGCCTGATCAAATAACCATCATCACCGCTACCGATCACCAAGCGAACAAAATCTTCAGGGGCGACAAAGCTGCGCTGGGTACGAACCGTAAACTGCCGGCTCTGTGACTCCACCGAACCTGCAGGCAGTTCGATATTATCGTCCCTCAAGGCATCTTCGATATCCGTGACGGTCAAGCCCCTTGCCGCCAATTTCTGGCGGTCAATCCAGATCCTCAAGGCATAAGATTTGCCGCCGCCAAGGCGGATCCCTGCTACTCCGTCGATCACCGAGAAGCGATCAACCAAATAGCGGCTGGCATAATCTGTCAGCGCCAGCGTATCCATCCGATCAGAGACCAAGTTAAGCCACATGATCACTTCCGAACCCGCGGCTGCCTTCTGTACTTCAGGCGGGTCGGACTCATCGGGTAAGTTATTTAAAATACCAGAAATACGGTCACGAACATCATTGGCTGCGGCGTCGATATCACGGCCAATTGAGAACTCCAAAGTCACACTGGAACGACCATCACGGCTACTTGAACTAATAGAGCGGATCCCTTCGATACCGGCGATCCTATCTTCCACCAATTGGGTGATCCGCGTTTCAACTATAGCTGCCGACGCGCCCCTATAGCTGGTGGAAATTGTCACAACCGGCGGGTCAATATCAGGATACTCTCGCAATGGCAGCCGATCGAACGCCACCATACCAAACACCACCAACAACAGGCTGATCACCGAGCCCAGTACCGGACGGGTGACCGAGAGATCCGACAACCACATCAGCCAGCCTCCCTGAAGGTAAAGCGCTCTTGCTCGCGGACTTCCACTTTCTGCCCCGGCCTGATCCGTTGGATTCCCCGGGTGATCACCCGCTCACCTTCCTCTATGCCTAACAGCACTTCAGCCTCGCCCCGACGACGGAAACCCAGCTCGACTTCGCGCTGCTCAACAATGCCCTCCGCCCCAACCACAAACAAGAAATGTTGCTGCTGGCGGGGGACCAAGGCTTCTTCCGGCACCATCAACCCTTGATGTTCACCGACAATCAAGGACAGGGTCATCAGCATGCCGGGGCGTAACCGTAAATCACGGTTGGCAATATCAGCCCGTACCACCATTGCACGGGTCTGCGGGTTGATCCGACTACCAATACTGGCAACCTGACCACGGAATATTTCATCAGGATACGCTGCAGCGCTGGCCTCGATCACTGCACCTTGGGCTACCAAACCGAGAAACGCCTCGGGAATAGAAAAGTCGAGTTTTACTGTAGCAATATCATCAAGGGTGGTGATCACCGCTCCCGGTGTCACCAAGGCGCCGGGGCTGATCTGTCGAAAGCCCAATACACCTGAAAACGGCGCATGAATATACCTCGCTGCCAACTCGGCCTCAATCTGGGCCAACACCGCCTTGGCGACTTCGATATCGGTATAGATGGCATCCAGCTCAGAGCGGGCAATGGTATTGCGCTTGACCAACCCTTCAATTCGCTGATATTCACGATGCTGCTCTTTGAGGTTGGCCTTGGCAGCCCGTACCTTGGCTTGCTGCTCGTCAGCATGCAGGGTAACCAGTAACTGGCCAGCTGAAATAGACTGGCCATCTTCAAACAGCACCCTATCAACTTTTTCAGTCACCTTGGCCGTGAGCACTACCGACTCACGCGACTTTACGGTTCCCAACGCTTCCACTTCCCGCCGGACCAGCTTTTTTTGCACCTCAGCCACCACCACTGTTGGCGTCGGCATTGAACGTACGGCAGACACACCAGCTGACAAGTATTCCTTATAGGCAATACCCGCCACCAGCAAAACCAGGAGCAGTAAACTGAACAGAGTCCCTTTCAAACGCACGCAGTATCCTTCTGAGGGAATGGGAAAATTACAGCTGATATAATCAAGTATAGAAAGGGAGAAGCTGGTGGGTTATTTGTTGCAGATAAAAAAAAGCGAGCCGGTCGATGGCTCGCAAAATAACTCATATATTGCATTTCGAGAGGGTGACTAGGTCAACCTAGTATCCATACCGGTGAAAACCTAACTCATCGAAAGGGACAAAGGTTATATCCGTAGAGTATTTTGCCTCAGCTCTGAGGCATATTGTCAATAAAATGTCAGGAATAACAAAGCAATGATTGCCTTTGAGGTGACGGTTCCAACTTTAATGAAACGACCCTGTGACTCCCTGTCAAATCAGGAAGCAACCTCCACGCTGCTATCCTCCAACCGACGATAAACACTGCGAAATGACTAATCGAATGTTGTACCCAGCGATAGGTAGAAGGAATTTTGCCCTCCTTCTGCCATACCATAAGCAAGGTATACCGGTCCTATAGGGGTATCTAACCCCAAGAACAGGCTTCCAGCCGCTAAGCTGGAGCCAAAATCAATGTCCGACTTATCATCCCAAACACCGCCTTGCTCCAACGAACCACCGATATATACCGGAATCGACACGGCACCAAAATTATTATCCAGCAACCGGTAGCTATACATTAACGCCCCAAAAAGCTTATATCGGCCGTTAAGCTCGTAGCGGTGGTAACCCGACAGATTGAACAGTCCCCCCAGATCCTGCACATAAACCGGCAAGAGATCGTCGCCATCATAGCCACCCGCCTGCATGGTCGCGATCAAGCTATGCCTTTCATAGCTAAACGGTTTGAGTAATTTCACTTGTGCGTAGGCACTGTCGCTCGATACTGTTTCTTCATCGTTAAACGAACTGCGGCTCAAGCCAAGCCCCACTTCGGTATGGAGCATAAAACCTTCGCGTGGGAAGAACAGGCTGTCCAGATCATCATAAACAAAAGACACAAAGGGGCCGTGGGCCGAATAATCCTGATAATTAGTGGTATTGATTTCACTGACCTCACCGACACCACCACGGTAGCCCACCGCCAGCGAACTCCATGGTTGCAGGTTCCACCCCAGCTCGGCATAGCCATTGAAAACACTGTACTCAGTCTCGACATCCGTACCAGGATCTCGGCCAATCATGTCCGCTTGTTCGTCCGACAAAATAAATTCACGCACTTCGCGGTTCCAGTTGACACCAAACGAGGTATAGGTGTTCTTTTGGTAATCGAGTGGAAAGTAGAAGCTGGTATCAATTTTCTTCCAGCTCCCCAGCAGCCATTCGAACTGCCACTCGCCGCCCTTATCAGTCAGGTTGGTGTAGATATACTGGGTACCGAAGGCAAAATCTGAGCGGTTGGCAAAGTCATCCTCAAAAGCAAACTTCAGGTTAAGGTAGCCCGGGCCCCAGGATTTCTCACGGACATCCATCACCAAGGTGCTTTCATCATCCTTCTGCTCTATTTGATAGGTGACACGCTCGAAGATATCTTGTCGATTGAGTTTTTTTACCGCTTCGTCCATCTCTTCGTTGGTGATCACCCGATCAGCCTTGAGATCCATCACTTCGAGCAGCGCCAAATCAGAGCGTGAGGTATGGTTGTTCACCTCGATCCGATCGATATAGTAGGCCGGGCTGGCCAATACCTGTGAACGACGATCGAGCTTTGCACGCACATAGGCCTCGTAGTCTTGCTCTGGCAACTGATAGCGTTTGAGCTGCGGCAGTGCATTCAATGCTATCTTACGGCCGGCAACATAAGCCTGATCCATTTTATCGAAATCCGGTGCCAGCATGAAAGAGACATCCGGCTGGAGATAAACATCCCCCTCATCCATCAGCGCCATTTGTTGGTCAGAACTGGTATTGGTCATGAAAGTAGTGAGCTGGCCGATAATATTGAATGCACTATTGAGATCTTGCTCACCAAACAGCGCATCACGCAGATCAACCGCAATGATCACGTCAGCGCCCAACGCCTGAGCTGCATCAACAGGCATATTGTTGACGATGCCACCATCCACCAATATCTGATTGTCTATTCGCACCGGTTGAAGGGCACCCGGTACTGTCATCGAAGCCTGCATCGCCGTTGCCAGGTGCCCACTTTCAAGCACCACAGGCTGGACATGAACGATGTCCGTTGCCACAGCCCGGTAAGGTATCGCCAAATCGTCAAAACTATCGAGTGCGGGGAGATTGTCGGTTAGGCGGCCAAGCAAAATGGCCATGCCCTGCCCTTGGAAGGCACCGGGTTTGGATTGGTAGTTACCTTGAAGATCAATACCGATGTCGGTATAGATTTGATAATTGTCATTTTGCTGTTTGCGGCGCAATTCCAAATCATTACGACCAACCCGATCGTTGTAACCGCTCTGCCAATCAGCAACCATCGTTTTTTGCTGCACTTCTCGGGCAGACAGGCCCATGGCATACATGCCCCCCACATAGGCGCCCATACTGGTACCGGTGATCACATCAACCGGGATCCGGTTCTCCTCCAGTACCGCCAGTACCCCAATGTGGGCAGCCCCTTTGGCTCCACCGCCACTCAGTACCACGCCGATCTGCGGTCGAGACTCTGTCGCCACAGCACTGAAGCTCCCCAAAACAACACCGAAGATCCCGAGCCAAAAGCCGCCCAGCCAGCGCCGACACATTTTCCGCCACTCCATGACACATCCTATAACTGGAACTAATAGCAATAATATACCCAGTTAGCTGAACAACAGGCATAAAAAAATCCGGTCAGTTCCTCACTGACCGGATTTTTTTATGATTCATGACGAGAACTTAGCGACCGCTGGCAATATCGCTCAGCGCATGCATTACCTGATCATTAACGTGCCCTTCATAGACCAACTTACAGACTTTGCGCCTTACAGCCAGGCCAGAAATAAGCCGTTCAATCGACAAATGGCCTTGGTCGTGTTGGCCATTGTATAACTCAATAGTTTTGCTCAGGGTTTCGTAAGGAACGACATCCCCCCCCACCCGAAGCCAATCGAGCTTCTCCAGCAAGCTGTGGCACTCTTCACTGATAGAGGCAACTGAGTGTCCACTCATTGCCGATAACGCCGTTATACTGCGCTGTAGAGCTTCTGAGGAAGTATACTTGGACAAGGTAATGGTCAATTCATCCGCATTGATTTCAACCAAGTGTTTGCGAAGCTTCACACGGCGCCCTAAACGTCCCTTCGGACGGCTTTCTTTGCGCTGGATAGGTTCAAATTCACCATCAATGATCTCGGAAAGCTGATCAAGCTCTTTCTTAGGCAAAATTTCATTGCGCAGCGGGTTAGGCATCGTCGGTGCCATGGTGCGCTTGCCTTCGTTGGTCGTTTTCGCCCGCGAGAAACGGATCACTTCATCGACATCACAACGGATATCGATCTGGTAATCGCAATAACGCTTGCCTTCCTCGTGCGGTGTGATCGTCAAGTGATAACCCCACAAATTAACCGCAAAGACCTGATTTGTGATCTTCTCTTCGGCCAGTTTGCTCAGCTCGCGGATCAAGTCAGTTGAAAAACGGCGCCATTCAATGTTGCGAGCCAGTTTTTGGTTCAACTCACTCAGCATCATCGAGTCAGTGTAGCGACGTGACATCCGGCTTCGGAAGAACGAATACAGCTGGAAAACCAAGGTATGCTGGCGCAGGATCTCTGGTGGGAACAGAAAGAAATAATCCCGGGTCAGTAACTCATCGAAGAATGATGGCTCCCACACCAAAATATACAAATTCGGCTTGATCCTGATCTCACCATCATCCCCTTCCGTCGGTGCTTCTTCGGATGCGGTGATGGTTCGGGCCAGGAAACGGAAACGGTCACTCTTGAACCCTTCCGGCATATTCTCGCTCATCCAGCGACCGGTCAGCTCATGCAGTTGGAAATCTGTAAATTCAATGCGATCAATACTTTCGCGAATAGAGTCACGAGCCGGCCCACTGTCCTTCTTGCCCCTCAGAGCAAGAATATCCGTGATATATACTGGGGTTTTGTTACCCATGCTGCGCGATTGAATTTCATAATCAGCAATGTGATGATCGTGGTATTGCACCGTCAGGGTGAACAAGGCAAACAACGTCATCAGATCATCAACTGTCATGATCGATTTCGATGATCGTGTTTCAATGATTGCCTTGGTGCCACTGATCGCCACCATGGATTTCTGATAACTCTTTTTGGTACGAGGTGGGGCCAGCGCTTGGTCGATGATACCCGCCCAGCTGGTGGGAGAGATCACAATCTGATCAGCTTCGTCTAGCATGCTTGGCGGTGTACCCAATCCGTGCTCACTAAGCAATTGGCGGTTTACATGGTTTTGTGCCAATGCTTTTGAACGTTTTTGTTTTTCTTTCGCTTTGGATTGCTCTGAATTCAAGCTTCCAGTACCAAGCTGTGAGATCAACATGGCCGGGTTGATGAAATGATGCAACATGGTTTTACCCGCAAGCCCTTCTTCGAATCTTACGGGTTGTTGTTTGAACAAACCGATATTAACCGCCGCTCTTAAGCGTTGCTGGATCGCCGCCCGGGTCAAGTGTCCTTCCGTTGCTTCAACCAACTCTGTGGTTGATACCATACCATCATGAGTGGATAAGCCGCGTAGCGAAATCAAGTTAAGTAACTCGATAATGCTTTTAGTGACACCTTTGAAGTGTTGGTACTGTGGAAGCCAATCAATTAAGTTTGCCGGGATCGAGAACAAATGCCCATCTTTGTGGGATCGTGGAGCGAGGATCAATACCTTCTCAGGGTTGTTATTCTTTGATGAAAGCGCGGAATTCATTTGTCATTAGCCGTAGATGCACCATTTTTCCGTGAAAGATTAATAGAAATATGACAAGAAAGAAAGATCTTTTATTGGCTTTTTTTAAATTGATCTTATTGTTTATTTTGATCTTATTGATTATATGATCTTATGATCTGGACGTTAATAAGCGCGTAAGGCATTGAAACTTAAAGATATAAAAAGCGACCACTTCGAAAGCATGATCATGGCTGTTCTGGAAATATGATCAACAAGTAATAGAAACGATGATCATCATGAGGTTGGAAGTATGATCATCATCAATCTGCAAACATGATCATCAAGAGTTAGAAAGCATGATCATGGCACACTCACAGGTTATCCACAGGTCAAATTGAACATCAGCTTCAAAATGGGCTATTTCGATGTATTGGCGAATCCCAAAGTCTTCATTTTCCCCTTTTTGTCACCGGAAAGATGATCATGCTTGTGTCATTCAACGTTATTTTTAGTGTTCTTTTCCTCGGAGCACCCCGTAGCGAAGAAATATTGACCAAAGTTGATTTAACACTCGCCGTATTCTACAGGGTATTTATCATGTGTCCGAAGCGGATGTATGATCAAGCCGTAGCTCGTGCATTTCAATTTTAACACCAAAGGTTATTTTACAGCCTTTGATACGGAAAAAGATTACGCTTCTTTGTCTGCTAAGCCCTTATTAGACCTACATTCACCGTAATTTGAGCGGATATATCCATGCTTTCGGGGGGAACCGTTCTAAGATCGATTTACACCGTCAATCACTTGATCATTTTTCCGATCATACTAGCGTGCAGTCGAGTCTCCTGTGTGGCTGAATTTTCCCTTGATCATGCTTCGTGATCTTGCTGTCGATACGGGAACGATGATCAAGACTATGGGGCTTCAATCTAACGTAGATTAAGCTAAGCCACTAATTTCACGCTGATCGCCGTGATCATGTTTTGTCGGTGTTTGGTCGATCATAATGAAATTGAAGGATTTCATCATCATTTTTGTTAATTTTCATTGAATGCTATTCATCGGGGCCATTGGGGGTAAAATTTAATCAAAGTTACAGCGTCCGTAATCTAGCCAAAAAAGACACGCTTCCGGAATAATTGGGGGTTAATTGGATTTACAATGTAAAATAGTGACGCCGTAACACTTTAAATTTATCTCTCTTTCCAAGTTAATCACTCTCGTTTGTTCTCAAAATTCAAGAGGAATATGTCTGTTTTTTGCTTTACTTTGTGCTTTATGCTGAGATAAATATCACATGTCACCGTTCAGCTTTTTATTGTTTTAGTGTTTTTTTGTTGTACAATATAGCAAAATGTTTCAAGGTGAATAAAGACAATGAACAGGGAACAAACCATAGACAACTTGCTCAATATCGCCGAGCAGACGAAGCAGGTCCAAGCAGACCGAATTGAGATTGTGTTGGAGGAGCGTCGGGAAGAAGCGTTTCCTCCAATGTCGAAAGCATTGATGGAAAGTCGGTCAGGCCTTACCCGCCGTAAGCTGGATGATGCTATTTCACGCATGGAAGCGAATGGCCACCAATTTACGAAAAATAACGCAAATCATTATTCAATTAGCCTGGAAGAAGCGCATCAATTGATGGATGCGACAAAAAAGCCAGCATTTTACGAGCGTGAAGGTGCGGGGCGTAAACCGTGGATTGTTAATGTCCAAAACCAGAAAGGTGGCACCGGCAAATCGATGACAGCTGTACACCTTGCAGCATGCCTCGCGCTGGACTTGGATAAGCGCTACCGAATTTGCTTGATTGACTTGGATCCGCAGGGTTCGTTGCGTTTGTTCCTTAACCCACAGATCAGTGTCGGCGATCAGGAAACCATTTATTCAGCGGTTGATGTAATGCTGGAAAATGTGCCTGAAGGGCAGGATATCGACAAGGAATTCGTGATGGGTAATGTGGTAATGCCCACTCAATACCCGAACTTGAAGACCATTGCAGCCTTCCCTGAAGATGCCATGTTCAATGCTGATGCATGGCAGGATCTGGCTGAAAATCAGGACTTGAATATTGTTCGCCTGCTTAAGGAAAAGGTTATCGATCCTATTGCTGATGAGTTTGACATCATCATGATTGACACCGGTCCGCACATTGATCCGCTGGTATGGAATGCCATGTATGCTTCCAATGCCTTGATCATTCCCTGTGCGGCAAAACGTCTCGACTGGGCCTCTACCGTTAACTTTTTCCAGCATTTGCCTACAGTTTACGAGATGTTCCCAGAAGATTGGCATGGTTTGGAATTCATCCGACTGATGCCGACCATGTTCGAGGATGACAACAAGAAGCAGGTATCGGTGCTGACCGAAATGAACTACCTGCTTCGTGAGCAAGTCATGATGGCCACGGTACCGCGAAGCCGTGCCTTTGAGACTTGTGCCGATACCTACAGCACTGTATTCGACCTAACGGCGGCCGAATTTGAAGGGGGTAAAAAGACCCTTTCAACAGCGCAAGATGCGATCCAACGTGTTGGTCTAGAGTTAGAGCGTGTAATGCACTCTCACTGGGCTAACCTGAACCGGGAGTAATAAGTGGATGGCGATTAAAACCAAAGATCTTAATGCGCGTTTGTTCGGTAAAGCTGACAAACGACGCGCAACAACGCCAACAGAGGCCCAAACAGCGGCACGTGATAAAGCATCCGTTATTGAGTTGGCGGTAGCTGGCGAGGACACTGTTGCGTTTGAATTAATCAAAATCCAAGCCAACCAGGTTGCTGAAAAAACGCGTGTTTTTGCTGAGAATGCCCGTGAACAGGCTTTCCTTAACGAGCATGCGCTGGCTGATATCCTCAACACGCTTAAAGATCGTGGACAGCAGTACCCAGCTGTTGGTCGTTGGTTGGATGATGGCCGAATCGAGGTGCTTGACGGTAGCCGCCGTCGCATGTCATGTATCTTGGCTGAGAAAGATTTCCTTATCTATGTCGGTAAGGGGATTAATGGCGAGCACGCCAAATTCCTTTCTGATGTCGCTAATGCGCATAAACCGCTGTCATTGTTTGAACGTGGTAAGGAAATGCAGGCGCTGCTTGAAACCGGTAAAGTCGCCGATCAAAAAGAGCTCGCGAGGTATTGTCAGTGTAGCGAAGCCTTGGTCAGTGGGGCATTGAAGGCAGCATCTTTGCCAATGGAATTGCTGATGGCTTACCCGAGTGTCGGAGAACTTGGCCGACCGACGATTGTTAAGCTTCACCGTCTGTTCTTCGGCCTCAACAATGATCAACAACAGTCATTTGTTACCGAAATTTCTGCCGGTGATGAAGCGATGTGGAAGTCAATCGATGCTTCTGGTATTACCCGTATTACCCGTGAGGTGACCAGTAAACTTGAGCAGATTGGTGAGACTCTTCAGCCAAAAGTCGAGATCGAGAAGCCTAAACCGCAAGAGTTGGTGAAGGGAAAAATCAGTTATTTGCGCGATGGTGACAAGCTTCAGCTTAAGCTGAAAAAGTTGACCGAGCGACAAGCCGATGAAATCCTCACCTACCTTGCCGATTATTTGAAATAGAATATTCAGCTGACTCTGTATATTAAAACCACGCTTTTGAGCGTGGTTTTTTTTCGCACCACTACCGGCATATTGGTATTATCGGGTAGTTGTTTGCCATTGAGTTATAGCATGTCCCTACTTTCTGAATTCTGCCGTTCACTCACTTCGATTGCGGCTGCTCGTAATATCCGATACCTTGTTGTTGCCAAGGGCGGCACAAACTGGTCGGCGCAAGTTTTAGATGCTTTTGCACCTCATTATCCGAATCGGCTTTTTTGTGGCGAGCCACTCTGTGCGGATATAGACGCTATTCCTTTCAAGAAAGCCAAATTATGGTTAGGTAGGGAATGTCAGATGCTGACTTTTAACGGACATAGTGGGCAGGGAGCTCATGCTCTGGATGTTCAAGCCCTTGGTGCATTGTCCGGTACCGTCGTTGGTGGAGGGATCTTGCTGTTGTTATTGCCACCTGAGTGGTTTGAAAATTGCGGTTCAAATTTTACCAGACGGTTGAGTGAATTGTTTCAGCATCCCAACGTCGTGATACTCGAGCCGGACTTGGATTTGCCGGCATTGCCTTTTCATGATTTAGCGAAGATGGATACTCTTGGCCCAACAGAAGCTACTTTCCCTTTTGGTACTTTGACCGCTTGCCAAGCTAGTGCCGTTGAATCTATTCGCCGGGTAGTGACAGGTCACCGTAAGCGACCTTTGGTTTTAACCGCGGATCGCGGTCGGGGAAAGTCAGCGTCGCTGGGATTAGCCGCGGCCAGTTTGCTGGCTGAGCGAAACATCAAAATTGTTGTCACCGCCCCCTCTTTTGCAGCTTGTCAGGCAGTGTTTCGTCATGCTGCGGATCAGTTTGGAGTGCCATTTACCAACCAAAAATGTCTTGAACTTGGCAAAGGTTCGCTGGCTTTTATTGCTCCGGATGTGTTGTCATCAGAAAAGCCAAACGCCGATCTGGTGATGGTAGATGAAGCTGCGGCTATACCGGCCCCTGTTCTCAACATGCTACTCAACAGTTTTGGACGTTTGGTGTTTTCCAGTACTGTACATGGTTATGAGGGAACGGGACGTGGTTTCGCTGTTAAGTTTCGTCAGCTGCTGGATAAACTCATGCCACAGTGGCGTGCGTTTGAAATGAAGCAAGCGATCCGTTGGGCAGATAATGATCCGTTGGAAAACTGGATTTTCAAAGCCTTGCTGCTTGATGCTGAGCCTGCCACGTCAGGCCTTGATCCCAATACGGCACAGTTTGAATATCTTGATAAAAACCAGCTGCTCGTTTCGGAAAAACTTCTTTCTTCATTATTTGGTTTATTGATCAATGCACACTATCAAACGTCGCCTGCCGATTTGGTAAACTTACTTGATGATGACAGCTTGCATATTTGGGTCTGCCGAAATGATGATAATGTGTTGGGTTGTTGTTTGATTGTCGATGAAGGGGGCTTCTCTCCAGAACTTGCCGAGCAAATCCAACTTGGTGTACGAAGGCCACGAGGCCATCTACTTGCCCAGTCTCTTGCTGCTCATCTTGGTATTTCTGAAGCCGCAATGCAACGTTCTGGCCGTATACTAAGAATTGCGGTTCACGCCGATTTTCAGCAGCAAGGCATTGGTCAGCAATTATTGTCCTCAGTCAGGCTCTGGTCACAGGGTCGATATAATTTCCTCGGCACCAGCTTCGGTTATGTCGCCGAGCTTTTGCATTTTTGGCAGCGAGCAGGGTATATGCCTGTTCGTTTGGGCCTGCAAAAAGATGCCTCGAGTGGGTATCCATCCTTGCTGTGTGTACAACCTATTTGTGATTTAAGTCAGCAGTGGTTTACCAGGGCGAGGGTTTTATTTGCGATAGGTTTGACTACTAATGCATGTGAAGCTTTTCGCGAGATGGCAATTGAAGAGTTTCTGCCGCTGTTGATTGAGTCATTATCGCTTAAAGCCATGCAGCCAGCCCTTCCGACTCAATGGGTAGAAGATCAACTTTCGTTATATTGCCAAGGTGGCTTGGGGTACGAATCAGTGTTGCCTGCGCTGCAGCAATATCTGTATCACCGCTTGCTTCATATCGGACAGTCTTGCGAATTGGCTACGTTTCATTTGGCAGTGTCTAAAGTTATTCAACGCAAACCTTGGCAAGACATTGTCCAACAATTCCAACTGACGGGCCGTAAACAGGCAGAGCAGGCTTTACGTGATTTTGTCAGATCTGATTTTAAAAAGAATTCTTTAGCAAGGAGCGAGTAATGAAATTTGTTGTCGACACCCATAGCCATACAGTCTCTAGCGGGCACGCGTATAGCACGGTATTAGAGAACGCGGCTGCTGCTGCAGACAAAGGTCTGCAATTAATGTGCGTCACTGACCATGCCTCCTCAATGCCTGGCGCCCCTCATTTTTGGCATTTTGCCAACCAGAAAATCTTGCCTCGCTTTCTTCATGGGGTAGGTATCTTACGAGGTGTTGAAGCAAACATAATGAATGTTGAAGGGGAAATTGATATCTCTGCCAAAGTGGAAGGTCACCTTGACTGGATTCTGGCGAGTTTCCATGAGCCAGTGTTTGCGCCATCTTCATCGACGCAACATACAGAAGCGTTGCTTAATGTTATTAAGTCAGGTCGTGTTGATGCGTTGGGTCATTTAGGCAACCCTAATTTTGATTTCGACTTTGAGCGTGTTCTGGCGGCAGCGGCTGAGGCCAACGTGTTGGTTGAGATAAATAATTCTTCGCTGTCAGGCTCTAGGATAGGAAGCCAGCCAAGGTGTGAACGTATTGCTGAAATTGGTAAAGAGGTTGGCGTGTCGTTCACAACAGGGTCTGATGCTCACTTTGCTTACGACATAGGAAAATTTGATTCTGCGGCAGCATTGTTTGACAAAGTGAATATCGACGAGTCTTCCATTGTTACAACGAGCGCATCTCGGTTTATTGAATTTCTTGAGTCTCGTGGTCATGCGCCGATTGAAGAGTTCCAGTCTCTTCGTTAAGATAATTTACAGTGTAAATTTCAGCATAACAATGTGCGTGAAGTTTTATTTGAAAAGGTGGCTGTTGCCACCTTTTTTGTTGTCAAAATTTACACTGTAAATCTCAGGTGAGACTGCTTTGTGATTTAGATTTGTATTCTTTTGCCTCATTGTCTACGATTTAAGAATGCCACTAAATTTTTGCTTGGGCTTTGTGTCGTATACAAAGGCTAATTATTGTTATTGTGGTAGGCAAAAAAATAATAATAAGGAGTCAGCATGAGTTTAATAAAAGATGTTCCTCCAGCGCTAAAAGAGATGATTCATTCATCTGTTTGCCAAGATTCTGATATCGAAAAGTGCTACTCCGTTGGTCGTGGCGGTATCGCTGGTCGTCTGTTTGGCCACCTTCTCAGCAGTGGTGAAACCATCGACAGTCATGATTATGGAGTAAAAGTAACGGTAAACAGAATTACCCGCCAAATGATCTATTTTGAATCATCGACCCCCCTGCCTTTGACAGCCTGCTATCAACTGTATCTCCAACCGGTTGGTATGTTGGAAGGCTATCTGCGACAAGATAAAATTTCCGTAAATAAAAAGCACCCTAATAATGGTAGTTATATGTTTATTACTGACCAATGGCTGACGTCTCATCAGTTACGCACTATCGCCTTGGTCTGACTTGTATGAATTGTTATTGCTAAATCAATATGCATTCAACTGCCTATTGTTGAGTTATTGATAAATTTCACATGAATTTGTGACTGAACATATACTAGGTAGCTGATTTGTTACTGTAATATTGAGGGGTACCATTACTTTATTGTTCGCCAATAGCAGAAAAAGGAGTTGATATGGCAGAGCTTTTTCTGCGTATCTCTGATGATGGACAATCAGTGTTATTTGCGGCAACCGCAGACCAGCAAACAATACCAACGCGTGGGGTGTTACTCGAACAACTTACTATCGTTGGTGCTGGCAATTTCTATTTGTTCGAAAAAGCGATTGATTCAGCGCTTGCTGTCACTAGCCATGACAATGATATTGACTCACAAACCACTGAGCTTGAGCCTATTGTTATCGCGGAGCGGCGTAACGCTAGCCTCGTGGTGAAAGCTGACCCTGATTTTATGCGTGCTGCTATTACCCTAACAGCACCTTATGGGGGAACTCATACTACCGGGCCTGATATTCTAGAAGCGCTGAAGCAGAACAGGATCATCAAAGGGATCCGTAAAACTCAACTTCATCAACTTTTGCATGAAGCCCATAGCCTCTTGCCCGGTGAAAAAATCACTTTGCCCGTGGCTTTCGGCCGCTTACCCGAAAACGGTGCTGACGCCTGGTTTGAATCACTGGTCGATGATGCAGGTCACCGTATATTGAGGCCTCAAGCGACAGATGATGGCAAGGTGGATATGCGTGATTTGGGTGAACTGATCACGGTTAAAGCTGGCCAGGCATTGATGCGACGCATTCCTGCGACGGAAGGTGTTGTGGGTTATACCGTAGAGGGGAAGGTTTTACCGGCTAAACCAGGTAAGGACAACCAGTTTCAACCAGGTGAAGGGACGCTTATCAGCGAGCAGGATCCTAACTTGTTATTGGCAGAAAAACCCGGGATCCCTGTTGCTAAACCCCGAGGAATGCAAGTTGATGAGGCATTAATCATAAAAGGGGTGAATGTCGCAACGGGTCATATTAATTTTGATGGGAGTATCTTGATCACTGGGGATGTAACACCCGGTATGAAGGTTACAGCTTCGGGGAATATAACTGTCGCTGGTTTTGTTGAATTGGCTGAATTGAAAGCTGGCGGTGATATATCAATTATTAAGGGGATCATTGGGCGTAAGTTCGAAGGGAACAAGCTTGGCTGTTCTATCGAAGCCAAAGGCAGTGTCACGAGTAAGTTTGCCCAGTTTGCTGATATTTCCTGTGGGCAGAATGCGATGTTTACCTTACATGTCCTTCATAGTGTCATTCGTGCTGAGGGCGAAGTTGTTGTTATGGATTAGTTCAAGCGGCAAGGTAGCTTAAGCGGTGGGGTAACTGAAGCGGGTTATAGTATTCGTGCGGTCAACCTTGGTGCGTTGTCTGGTGTTCCTACGTTGTTAACTGCTTTTACCAAATTTGAATACCTTCTAAAGCAACTGCAAGATAAGCATCATGACTATCAGATCGAGCTTCAAAACGTCGATAAAATTAAGCAAGCAGAGCTTAAGCTGCTGAAGCTCCCTGAGCATAAGCGCCCTGTCGAATTAAGTGAACGGATTCATTATGCTGCCGAGCAACATAAGTTACAGATTGGTATGCTGGAATCTGACTATCAACAGTTACGCGACGAGTATGATGAGCTACGCTCTCGGGTCATGATCACTGCTGTTAATCGGCTCTATGCAGGGGTTCAAAGTCGATTGGAAAAAGAGAAATTGCTTATCACACAAGATCACGGTCCTTCCAAGCTTCATATCTTTGAGCATGTTTTTCAGTGCTCACCGCTTTAATCGGGGTCATTTAATTTACAGTGTAAATCTAATTTACACTGTAAATTAAAATACATTCTCTGACCTATTTAATGTAGATGCGGATGTGTCGGTAATCGCTTATCTTTAGCTTTCTGTTCAGTAAAGAAGCCTTGGAAGCCACTGACAAATAATTCAGATAGCCTCTCAAGCTGTGTTTCTGTTTCTACTCGGGTAGCAATGGTCATGACATTGAGGCTGTGAGCCGTTCTACATACTGACGACAGTAGTTGTTTTTTCAAATCATCGTTGAGCTGATGGGTATACGAAAAATCAACTTTCACGTAGTCGGGGCGGAACTCTTCAAGATAAGCGAGTGATTTGAAATAGCGGCCATAGCCGTCCACGCCGTAGCGAAATTTGTAAAAACGAATGGCTGAGCACAATAAGCCACAAGCATCGGGAGTTCGAATAAAGCATGATTCCGGAATTTCGAAATGCAAACGCTGAGACAGGTGTTGGTTACGCGATAGCATTTGATCAAGCCAGCGGTTGAATGCCGGATCCGTGATACTGTTTGTCGTGAGGTTGATAGAAAATGGTCCGCGGCTCTGGTCACCATTCAAGACATTCACATGGTGGGCAATGACGTGTTTGTCGAGCAACACCCCCGCACCGACATCTTCAATCGCACCGAGAAACTGATTTGCATTGTAGTGTGACTGTTCAGCTTTGAGCGATGAAAAAACTTCGAAATGGAGTGGTTGTTGATGCTCATTGACAACCGGTTGGTACTGATAGCTCATTGCGTTGTTATCGATGGCGTCGAGCAATAATGACTTCCATTGCTGCTTACCGAAACTCGGCACTTGGTGCTGGTTGTCTGCCAACTGTATCGGCTCAGCTGGGTTACGTGATGCTTGGGCCTGGATGTTATCAAGTTGACCTAGGACATGGCTGGCACTACTGGCCTGCTCAACCATCAACAAGCCCAAAAATGCGCTGTCTGTGATTTCACCTCGGTACGCTTTTTCTTGTTGTCGATGCACGTCAAACATTGCATCGGCAACTTGCAGTAACTTGTGTGTGGCGATATTGGGCAGTAGAACCGCAAACTCATCATAGGATAACCGAGCCAGATAAACTTGGGCATGAATGATGTTGGCATTGAGATCGTCGGCCAACTTGCGGGTAAAGGCATCTCCTTTTTCAAAACCATATTGCTGATACACTTCATCGAGTAAGGTTGATTTAAGTAAGATCAAACCACTTTGCTGTGGGTTCTCGAGCCAGGCATTGAGTTGATTAATAAAGTAGTGGCGATTACCAAGACCAGATACTTTGTCTTGATAGGCTTGGGCTTTCAGTTTATTGGCTTCATCGGCTTGTTGTTGAAAAATGTCATCGAGCCGTTTTTTAAAACGTCCGAACATTTTTACCCAGGCCTTTGCCTCAATGCTGTTTAATGTTCCCGGTGGAATTGAAAGCGAGTTATGACCAATAGTCGAAGACTGCAGTGCCAGTTGCGTAAGTGGCTGGAGCTTTCGCTTAAGCAGCACGAACAAAAGCAACAAAATGAGCAGATAGATGCCAGTACCAATCACTACCCCGGGCAGAAGCCTCAGCCAAAATGATGCTGTGATTTTATCGATAGGAACTTCAGCCGTAAATCGGATAGCTTCTTCGCTACTGCCGAACAAGATACGTTGCGATGAGATTGTTGGCCATAAACGAGTTGGTTGCGGAGTTATCTGTGTTGACTGGCTTAATGCCGGAGATGAAAAATGTTGGTTGGAGGCGAGCACCTGTACGTGTGATTGCACCTGCGGGGCGATTTGACCGACCTGGTCCAGCAGCATCGTGTAGTTAGCTTGGATATGATTGTCTTGTATATCCAATAACCCCAAGCGCTGTTCAAAATATGAGGTACTTAATTGCAGTTGTTGCTGAGCCTGCTCGATGAGAGCACCGCGTATACTCAGGGAATGTAAAGCGACAAAGCACAATAACAGGGTGGTGAAAGTACTCGCAACCCAAGAAAAAGTGTAGCGGAATAAGTTCATTGTTGATCTCCGCAAGCTCGAAGAGAAATTAATTGATTGGAACCGTTGAGGCGACTGAGGCTGTCAATTCTAGCGCTCTGGTAAAGGTATCAAAATTTCGCGCTAGCTAGACGTGCAGGGCTGACTAACATCTTGTTTTATGGAGATAGTTCGAAAAAATGTGTAAACCATTCCTGGTTTTCATTTGGCTTTGCTTTATGGTTCCGACAGTGGATGGGCTAGGCTTTAAAATCTTTCTTATCAATGTGATATTTTCTTAGTTTGTCATATAAGGTCTTTCGCGCAAGGCCCAGTTCTTGTTGTACCTCCTTTAGTCTCCCCTGATGGCGATTGAGCGCGTCGTGCAGTACTTTACATTCAAAATCGGCCACTCTTACCGCCAGTGTTGCTGCCGGTGATTGATCACTGCCATGCTGTGGCTGGGTGTCGAGCGCCTTGGCTCCCAACAATGCATAGCGCTCAGCAAACTGCCGCAGTTCGCGCACATTTCCCGGCCAACCTTGTTCAATCAACCACTGCTCTAATCGCGCGTCAATGTGCGGCGGTTCTATACCAAAACGGCTACAGTCCGTTCGAAGAAAGTTATGGAACAGCAGAGCTATATCGTTCCGCCGTTTATGAAGCGGTGGCAAATCTAGTGAGATGAAGCCCAACTTGAAATAAAGACTGTGCAACAGGCCGGCTTGGCTTTGTTGATGGTTGTCGGTATCGGCGCTGACAATAACCCGAACAGCCTTATTTTCTTTGCATAGTGATTCAATGAAATGTTCCAATGCAGGTTGAATTTGTGGCGGTGTTTGGCCGATGTGCTTAAGGTAGAGTGTGGCAAAGTAGGGGGATAGCTTTGTATCTGAACCACATGACTGCTCTGTGATACTCGCGATAAGCTCCCTCAGTTGCACTTCGGCGCCGGTTGCACTGCAATCAATGGTGACAAACGGTTGTTGTGGCTGTAAGCCATGGTCATGGACAAATCGGGCAACGAGGGATTTGCCACAACCACTGGGGCCGTGGATAAAAAGCGGAGTATGTGTTTTTGACTGGTGAGATAAGATCCGCCTCAGCTGTTTGATGGACGGGTCATTGCCTAAAATTCGAGGCCCGGGGCCACTTTGTACTTCAAGCTCTCGGCGTAGCTCCCTATTTTCCAGTACTAACTGACGCTTTTCGCCAGCCCGTTTGACGACATCGAGTAAGTGTTCCGTTGAAAATGGTTTTTCGAGAAAGTCATAAGCGCCGAGCCGCATGGCTTCAACGGCCATTGAAATATCTCCATGGCCGGTGAGCATGATGATGGAAAGCTCGGAATCTAATGTTAGCGCCTGTTTGAGAAAGGTGAGACCATCCATGCCGGGCATGTTGATATCGGAAATAATGACGCCTGGGAACTGATTAGTCAGCTGATCCAGAGCGGGTTTGGCGCTGGCAAAGAGAGCGACATCGTAATCCTCTATCTCGAGTGTTTGGCCAAGGGCATGTCGGACTGACTTTTCGTCATCTATAAAGATAACAGGGGTGTTCATGGTTTGCTCTCGCTCTCTAATGGTAAGCTGAGGGTAAATTCAGCACCTCCGCCGGGGTGATCACTGACGCTGAGTGTGCCATGGTACGCATCGATAATACGTTTGGATATTGTCATTCCAAGCCCTAAGCCATCCTCCTTGGTGGTGTAAAACGGCAAGAAAACCTGCTTTTTTTGTTCTGGACTTAATCCGGGACCATTATCCCATATTCGGCATTCAACCCGGCCTGAATGGACGATTAGCGTGATCCCAACCTGAGGTTCGGAGTGATTCTTGAGTGCCTGAAGGCTATTTTGCAATAAGTTAATCAACACTTGTTCAAATTGCACAGCATCGATATTAATGATTACATTGTCTGGAAAGTCCGCCAACCGAAGTACAACTCCTTGTTTGATTAACGCGTTGCGTACTAACGACAAGGAAGAGCGGATAGAGTCTGCGACATTGGTCCGAGGCGAGGCTTGGTAAAAATTTCGCTTGCGGGCGAAAACTTTGAATCGGGCGATGATGTCGGTGATCAACTGGTTAAGCTCGATGATTTCATCAATATTGCCACTGACCATATCATAACGCTGTTTGGCTAATAGTTTCCGGCTGTTCTCGGCATAGGTCCGAATGGCTGCGAGTGGCTGGTTGATTTCATGATTGATGCTGGCAGAAAGTTCACCCAGCATCGCGAGCTTGGCGGCTTGCAACAGTTCATCCTGGGTTTGTTTCAATTCTGCTTGGCTATGCTCGTATTGGCTTAGGGTGATTTTTAACTGCTGGTTAGTTTCTTGCAACCGTCGGGTACGCTGGCTTACCCGCCTTTCCAACCGACTGTTAAGGTTGGCCAGATCGATCCTGGCTCGGTAGGTTTGCCACCAAGAATGGACCGCGATACATAGCAGGGTGTAGATCAGGACAAACAACAACAGTACCTGCCCCATATATTCAAATGCTTTTGCTTGTGGTGTAAAGCCGAAGATGTACCAGCCAGCTTTATCCATGTCATGCTGAGCGGTGATATAGGTTTGCGACGTAGTAGCGGCAGCTCCATGCAAGGGGATGACGGGCTGCTGGTTGAATGCCGTAAGGTTCTCTGCTTGGGTAAGCGTGGCGATATCTACATGGCCATATTGCCGCGATTGTTTTATTTGTTGCTTCGTGGTGTCGCTTAGCGGTGTCAGCGAGTGATAAAGCCATTGGGATTCAGAGCTATAGAAAATGATTCCCAGGCGATCGGTTATCGCATATTCAATATCATCGTACTGCCAGATGTCGGCGAGTAATGAAAGATCCACCTTGATGGCGAGTACGCCTACAGGCTGTTGGTTTATCGTGACGGGCGCAGAAAAATAATACCCTCGTTTATCTGATCGTGCACCCAACGCAAAGTACTGTCCATTTTGCCCCTTGGCGGCCTGCTGAAAATAGGGACGATAACTGAAGTTTTGTCCTACAAATGAGTCCGGTTGTTGCCAATTGCTGGAAGCTAGCGTGGTGCCATTCATATCAATGAGGTACATAGTGTCGGCACCTAAGGTTTGGCTCCATTGCGCAAGTAGCTGGTTCACGGCTTGGAATTGATCACCAACCGTTGAAACGGGTTTGTGTTTGGTTAGAAGGGGAGCGAGCAACCGCGGATCACGGGCTAAAACATCGGGAAGCTGGTTGTAACGTTCAAGTTGGGTGTCAATTTTTGTACCCAGCTGAGTGACATCCACAATGAGTTTTTCGCTGAGGTGGCGCTGGATCTGTGACAAGGTGGCCCAACTGATGAGCATCGCGCCCACGCTGCCTATTAGCAGGGCAATGCAAAAAAATTTTTTCTTATCCGACATTGGAAGGCCTTTTTTTTCAATGTAACAAATTCAGCAGGTGGAAACGTCGAGCTTGGTTACAGAGTCGCGTGTTGGCTTAGACTGTCGGGCAATTTACTTGTGTTTCAATCAGACAAAGCGCACAATTTCAGCGTTATAAGATACATCCAGAGAATGAGCGGAGATAACAATGGAATTGTCTGATATTCGTCGCGACTATACACAGGGTGGTTTGCGCCGTCATGATTTGCCGGAGCAGCCGGAGCAACTATTCAACACCTGGCTTGAGCAGGCGATAGATGCAAAGCTGACCGATCCCACTGCGATGACAGTGGCGACTGTTGATGAGCACGGGCAGCCTTATCAGCGCATTGTGTTATTGAAGCACTTTGATAAAGATGGGTTTGTCTTTTATACCAATCTTGGTAGCCGCAAGGCGTTGCATTTGGCTGATAACAGCAAAATCAGCTTGCACTTTCCATGGCACCCTCTTGAGCGGCAGGTCCACATTACTGGCTGCGCGGAAAAGTTGTCAAAAATGGAAGTGCTGAAGTACTTCTCGTCACGACCAAAAGAGAGCCAGATTGCTGCATGGGCAAGTAAACAGAGCGCGCGAATTTCTGCCAGACAGGCGCTGGAAAGTAAGTATTTCGAGCTGAAAGATAAATTTGCCAAAGGTGAGGTGCCGGTGCCGACGTTTTGGGGCGGTTATCGGGTAAAAATCAATTCGATTGAATTCTGGCAGGGCGGTGCTAACCGCTTGCATGACCGTTTTTTGTATACCCGGATACAGGATGCAACCCAGCAATGGGGCATTGAGCGCCTGGCGCCTTGATCAAATCCATCATAAACATTTGATCAAGACTGGTATCACTGGGTTTAGACCAAAAAAGAGCAGCTCTTCGCTGCCCTTTTTTTTATGCCGCTAATTGCTGCTGACTAGTCACTATACTTACCCCTTCAGGGTGACGCACTTTAAGGGCTTTTTCGGCGTTAGTGATGGAATCGATTTCACTCACCGCTTGGATTTGGTATTTGCAAGGGATGTTGAAATGCGGGTGTACAACGTAGGTGACAGTAAATTGCTTCATAGTTTTTCCAGCATATCGTTGGCGCTTAGGCCGGTAAATTTAATGACTGGGCGAATTATAGGTAATTGGCCCAGTACAAAAATTGATCTGGAAACAAGCTTTGGATTGCAAAAAGGCAAACTAAGTCTGCGTCTTTTGCGGTTACAAATGACAAAATTGAGCCATCTATTCTTTCAAAATTACCGATAGCTGGCGTTTAAGCATACTTTCGGGGATATGCGAGCCAAAGCCCAGATCTAGCGCAATGTCGATAAGTTCGTTCTTTGAACGGGCATTGAACTTCTCGCGCAGTCGAATGACATAATTCTCTACTGTTTTAACCGAAACACCGAGCACCTTGGCCATATACTGTGGCTTTTTGCCGTAAAGCAGCAGAAAGAGTACTTCAGATTCACGGGTGTTAAGGTTTATGGCGTTGTGGTTGAGGTCAAGATTGAAAGAGGCTTGCTCTTTCGGATCGATACCAGCTGCCCGGCAAATCCAGTGGCCAACTTCTAATACTGCCGTATCTTTGAGTTCGACACCTGAAAAAATGGTTCCGACGACGTCGTTTTCATCGTTTTTCCAAGGGGTTTTAGTGAATAAGTGTGCACGCCAGCTGCCATCGGAATAAGGGTGGATATCCAGTACTCGCATTCTTTTTCCTGATGTCAGCACAAGATTATCTTGTTCCCTGAATGCTTCTGCACATTCAACCGTCGGGCTTGGCATGTCGAAATCGGTACGGCCGATACAATCTAAATGATGATCAACACCAATTATGTTTCCGTATTCGGAATTAGCATAAACGAAGACTGAATCTTTATCTTTACATCCCCAACACCCTGGGAGCTGATTAAATATATGTAGTAAAGAGGGGTCGACTTTATTTTTCACTACGTGTGCCTGAGTTAATAGAATAGAGCAGTTGCAACAGTGAAGTTTAATTGAATAGCTAGAGGTTACAATATCTGAATGACGGATTTTTGGACACATTTGTAAAAAAGATAAAAAAAAGCCGACCTAATAGGTCGGCAAAGACAAGAGTTTGACTCCGAAGAGCACAATCCTGTACGACGTGTAGAAGAGGTACCCAATCAGGTTCATATTCTTTGGTATGAGGGTTTATACCAAAGTGAACCCGCTTGGCATGTATCCAAAGTTGGATACTGTAGGCAGAAAGCGGTAAAACCGTCTTTCTGTCGACGGAAAGTACTATAACAATAGTGTGATAAGCAGGTAAGGGGGGAAATCACCTATTGACAAAGGTGTGGCAATGTGATTTTTGGGTTTTTTATGTTCGCTATAAAACATCGTGCATAAAAATGATTAATTGGAAAAATGTTTCATTTTCAGCGCGATTAATTTTGGCTGGTTGATTGAAAACGATAGATTATTCAGATGATTTGCATAACTTTCAGCCTGTTTTGATGCACATTTTTCGGTAATAAAATAGACAGTAATGTGTTGTGAAAGTAGGTCTGCCTAGCTATGCATATACCTGCAATCATAAGGTTTTATATTCAAAAGAAACCGCTAAAGTGTAACTATATTTATTTGTTTAAGCTGACTGTTTTTGAATAGGATTACTCTTTATTACAAATGGCTAATTACGCAGTGTAATTAGCCATCTGTAGCACCGCAATATCCTCTTTATTTTTAAGGGTAAATAAGACGGCAGTGACTTTGACTTAATTGACGTAATTAAACGTTCTAAGCAAAGTGATTCCTAAACTACTGGTGAATATCGATCCTAGCGTGGTAACGGCAATAATATTTGCTGCGAGGTAAGCGTTACCTCCCATATTTCTTGCCATAACATAGCTGGCAGCAGCTGTTGGGGCGGCACTCATCAGGAAGATAAGTCCGAGTTCGAGTTCCCTAAAGCCCAATCCAATACCTGCAAGGGTAATAAATAGCGGAGCTATCACGAGCTTTCCTATGCTGGCATACTGAGTATTCGCTGGCTCCTGCCGCAACTGGTTGAAATTTAGGCTTGCACCAGTACACAACAATGCCAGTGGCAATGTCATTCCTGCAAAGTACCCACCGGATTTAGTGATGAGTTCCGGTAGCGGAATGGCAAAAATAGAGAATGGTAGCGCGCAGATTATGCTGATGATCAGCGGATTCTTGATAATGGAGCGTAGCAGGAAGCGAGTATTGAGGCTTGGTAAATTTGGATTAGAGCGAGACAAGGTGATCACTGCAAGGATGTTATACGCGACAGTAATGACGGCTACGTATAACGAACCAAGGGCAAGACCATTGTCGCCGAAGGCATTACTGGCATAGGCAAGGCCGATGATACCGGTGTTGGCCCGAAAGGCACCTTGGACCACGACGCCGCGATCTATCTTCTGCTTGATTGTTCGCTTTGCCAATAATTCGAACATTAGATAAGTGAGAATATTCGCAGCCAGTGCAAACAGTAATAAATCAGGATTTCCTATTTCAGATATGTTGGAGCGGGAAACGCTCAGGAACAGCATTGCTGGTAAGGTAAGATTGAAAACCAGTTTGGAGCCGGTCTCTATAAATGCTTCCGTCAGCATACCGATACGTTTGAGGTAAATCCCTAATCCCAGCATCAGAAATATAGGGCCGGTGATGGAAAATGAATAATGTAGTTGTGCAAGCAGCTCTGTCATGATCGCCTATTCCTAGTATGAAGGCTATTTGTAACACAATTAGCCTCAAGATTGGAAACATGATCAAGGATCATTGTTTCGATCTATTTCTTATCGGCAATCAAAGATTGGCAACCTACTGAAAATATACGGAACGATGATCAAGAGGTGTGTCATAACGGGCAATGTAGTTCCGACTGGAACGATGATCAAGTTAGATCGTGATCTTGGCCTTTTTCCCAGAACGATGATCAAGAGAATCTCTGTTATTGACTGTTGAAAGTGCCAGCAGCTAGCCAAGGGAGCTTGGCCAATTGCACTCTTTTTAATTTAAAGCGTTGAAAGTATATCCGTTTTATATGATGGGAATGAATTGGTCTTTTGGGCTTTGTTAGCTAACAAATCTGATTGCTGGTTTTTAAATCAACAAAATAGAATCAGAATCACACTGGCCGTAAAATATCCCCACTTGATCATGGTTCCGATATAAGTCAATGGATTTCAAGATGAACGGTAATGATTGCTTAGCTGGTGTGGGCTGGGTATAGCTATTGGGGGAATTATGGTACTATCGATCTACGAATCACTGTCATATTCTTCGATCATTTAGCATGAAAGAAAAGCTAAACACGCCAATGTTCAAACCTTCTGAAATCGTTACATTGCCGGCGCAGATGGATCACCATAACCATGGCTATAACCAGGTGGTGATTGGTTTATCAGGGCAAACAGAATTTGATATCGAAGGAGCGGGTAATCTGGTATGTCCCGGTCAGGGATGTTTGGTAACGGCAGACTCAGAGCATGCCTTTTCCGGTGTTGGTAATAATGAAATTTTGGTATTGAATGTTGCTAATGAGCAATTTCAGGCATCTTATTCTCAAGATCATATTGCCCAGTTGTTTGATCAATCGGGTTATTTCCACCTTGACCGCCAAGCACAGCACCTCATTCAGGCCCTGACTGCTGAGATGGCTGCCCATCCAGATGATTTGCTGCTCAGCAGAGCATGTACCGATACTTTGATGTGTGTGCTGCATCGCCACTTCAAGCCGCTGAAACTTGATCGCCAAACCTACCGGTTGAACATGGATGTGATTGATCAATATATTCTTCAGCACCTGACCCGAAAAATTTCTGTTTCCCAGTTGGCTGGCTTGGTCTTTTTGGGGGAAAGTCAATTTCATCATCTGTTCAAAGAGCAGACAGGAGCCACTCCTCACCAATATGTATTGAAAAAGCGGCTAGAACTGGCAAGGGAGCTTATTGAAGAGTCCCTGCTAAGTGTTGCGCAAGTGGCCCAGAGTACAGGCTTTGCCAGTCAGAGCAGTTTTACCCAAGCCTTTACCCGATTGTATGGCAAGCCGCCAGCGCGCTATCGCCGTGACAACCCCGCAAATTAATCTGATCATCAATATCTACCCATTTGTTGAAAACTTGTAGCATTCCTTCTCTGGTCTAACTGTTTTTCCTATTTGATATTCCCTTTAAGCTACACATCATGCTGATGAGTAGCTTCACTGTGCACATCCAATGTCTGAGCTTACTCTATCATTGTTCCGTTCTCCCTTGATCATCGTTCTGGATTTGTGTGATTTTTCAGCAGTGTCAGGCTTTGGGTTACGGGAAAATGCATATTTTTTAAATAATTCCCGTCGAACTTTGTTAAAAGCCGGACTTTTACTAAAAAGTATCGGAGAATATAGCAAGACTATCGGAGTGTTGGAAAATAAAATCCCCTTACTGGTAACACCGATGTAACAATTTTCTTGGGTAGGGGCAGTCAGTAACTGAAAATGCTGTTTACCTTATCCGGTACACTATTGAGGGAATCACTATGTTCAATGCGGCAGAAGTACTTCAGCCTGATTTTATTGAGCGTCCACTGGATGAGCTCTGGTCTCAGATTTCGCCACTGTACAGTGTGGATGAATCACAATGGCTGGGTCAGTTGATGCCGTTGGCTGAGCCAACAGCGCAAGAGCGGAAGTTTACATCTGACCAAGCCACCAGCCTGATCGAGCGGGTTCGATCCGATCAGAACGCGATCCAGATGATTGATGCTCTGCTGCTTGAATATAGCTTGGACACCAAAGAAGGGATTTTGCTGATGTGCCTGGCTGAAGCGTTGATGCGTATTCCAGATGCCGCCACGGCCGGTGCCCTGATCCGTGACAAACTCAGCGTGGCAGATTGGAAGTCGCACCTGAAAAGCTCCGATTCGTTATTTGTTAATGCGTCTACCTGGGGTCTAATGCTGACTGGTAAAGTGGTTAGCCTGGATGCCAAGGAAAGTGGCGCACCAAGCCATGTTATTAACCGCCTTGTTAACAAAATGTCTGAGCCGGTGATCCGCCAAGCCATGAATCAGGCGATGAAGATCATGGGTCACCAGTTTGTCCTTGGCCGTACCATTGCTGAAGCGATGAAAAATGGCAAAAGTAAACGTGACCAAGGCTTTACCTATTCCTTCGATATGCTGGGTGAAGCTGCTCTAACCGCTCAGGATGCCCAGAAATATTTCAAAGATTATGTAATGGCTGTTGAGGCGGTAGGTCGTGACAGCTATGCCAGCGAAAGTGGCAGTAATACCCGCTCACCAGACCCAACGGTTTCCATCAAGCTTTCAGCCTTGCATCCACGCTATGACGTGGCTAACGAAGCCCGCGTGCTGGATGAAATGTACGAGTCGGTGTTGTCGCTGCTTAAGCGCGCCCGCGAACTCAATGTCGGCATTACCATTGATGCCGAAGAGGCCGATCGTCTTGAGCTTTCATTGAAGCTATTCGAAAAACTCTACCGCTCTAATGACGTGAAAGGATGGGGACGCTTTGGCTTGGTCATACAGGCTTACTCTAAACGCGCTTTGCCGGTGCTGGCGTGGTTAGCTGCATTGGCTAAAGAGCAGGGCGATGTTATCCCGCTACGTTTGGTCAAAGGGGCTTATTGGGATAGCGAACTGAAACTGTCTCAGCAGAGTGGTTTTAGTGGCTATCCTGTATTTACCCGTAAGGAAGCGACCGATGCGTCTTATCTGGCTTGTGCCCGATTCTTGTTGGCCCCTCATCTTAATGGTCTGATTTATCCGCAGTTTGCCAGCCATAATGCCCATACGGTATCGGCGGTAATGGCGATGGCCCAGTCACACCGCAACTTCGAGTTCCAGCGTCTGCATGGCATGGGGGATGCACTGTATAACCATGTGATGAAGATGCACCAGACCAACGTCAGGATCTATGCCCCGGTTGGTAGCCATAAAGATTTACTGCCATATTTGGTCCGTCGCTTATTGGAAAACGGTGCGAACAGTTCGTTCGTCCACCGTTTGGTTGATGCCAACTGCCCGGTAGAAAGCCTGATCCAGCACCCGGTTGATACCTTAAAGTCACGTCCTACGTTGCACAACAGCCTGATCCCGTTACCGCCGCAGATTTTCGGAGACGAGCGTAAGAACTCTGCTGGGGTCAATATTGAGATTGCTTCGCAGTGGCAGCCATTTAATGAATCTGTTCAGGCATTTGCCCAGCATCAATGGCTGGCCGGCCCTATTATCAATGGGGTTGCAGTAACGGATAGCGAAAACACTTTTGCCGTGACTGCGCCCTATGATCGTCGCGAGAGCGTGGGAACGGTGGCCTTTGCTAATCAAGAACAGGTTAAACAAGCAATTGCTATCGCTGCGGGTACTTTCCCGCAGTGGTCGGCCTGCCCTGCTTCCGAGCGTGCAGAGTGCTTGCAGCGTCTGGCAGATTTGCTGGAAGCGCATACTGGTGAACTGGTGGCTTTATGCCATCGCGAAGCGGGTAAAACGATTCAGGACGGCATTGACGAGATCCGCGAGGCGGTGGACTTCTGCCGCTTCTACGCCAATCAGGCATCGGAGGAGTTTGCCCAGCCCAAATCTGTAATGGGCTTTGACGGTACAACCCGTCAGCTAAGCTACCAGGGGCGCGGTGTGTTCGCTTGTATCAGCCCGTGGAATTTCCCGTTGGCAATTTTCCTTGGTCAGGTGTCTGCGGCGCTGGCTGCGGGTAATACCGTGGTGGCCAAACCGGCCGAGCAAACTTCGCTTATTGCTTTTAGAGCGATTGAGCTGATGCTTGAAGCCGGTGTTCCTGCTGGCGCTATCCAGCTGTTGCCGGGCACCGGTGCCGAGGTGGGAGCGCCATTGACCGCTGATACCCGTATTGCCGGGGTGGCGTTTACCGGTTCGACAGAAACGGCCCAGCGGATCAACCGTAGTTTGGCTGCCCGAGATTGTGAGCCGGTTCCGTTTATTGCCGAGACCGGTGGCCAGAATGCCATGATTGTCGACAGTACTGCCCTGCCTGAGCAAGTGGTGCGCGATGTGGTGCGTTCGGCTTTTGCCTCTGCGGGTCAGCGTTGTTCGGCACTGCGTGTCTTGTTTATTCAGCAAGATATCGCCGATAGGGTGATAGGCCTGATTAAAGGAGCAATGGCTGAGCTGTCGGTGGGACGCCCTGAGCTGCACAGCACTGATGTTGGCCCGGTAGTCGATGCCACGGCCCGCGACAAGCTGTTAACCCATATCCAGTCGCTGAAAAACCAAGCTACGTTAGTGGCACAGGCTACGATTCCAGCGACTTGCCAGTACGGTGATTTCGTTGCACCGTCGGCGTTTGAAATCCCTTCTATTGATGTTCTGGAGAATGAAAACTTTGGCCCAATCTTGCATATCGTTCGCTTCAAAGCCAACGAGCTTGATCAGGTGATCGACCAAATCAACCACACGGGTTTTGGCTTGACGATGGGTGTACATAGCCGCAACGAGCGAACCTACAGCCATATCGAGCGCCGTGCCCGTGTCGGAAACTGCTACATCAACCGGGATCAGGTGGGTGCGGTGGTTGGCGTTCAGCCCTTCGGTGGACAGGGACTGTCGGGGACTGGCCCGAAAGCGGGTGGCCCGCACTACCTGTACCGCTTTACCCAAGATTGTGTTGAAGCCCAATAACCGTCGAGAAATTTAAGGAGTGATCATGACGATTCAAACATTGGTAAATACAAGCTCGGCGGCATGGGAAGGCTGGAACAACCTAGGCTATGAAGCGCGTACCCGTATCTTGCGTCATTGGACCGATCAGCTGGCAACTGAATGCCGTGCCATGGTGGAGTTTCAGTGTCGTCATGCTGAAGAGCATGTGGCTCAGACCTGGTTGATGCCGGGTCCAACCGGTGAAACCAACGAGCTTTACTGTGCCGGACGTGGCAGCTTTATTGTCACCGCAGACAGTGATACACCGCTGGTGGCAGTGGTTGGCCAGTTGTCCGCTGCATTGGTGACGGGCAATACTGTGTATGTCTGCTTAGCTGCAGATTACCCGGTAAAAGCGAAAGATTTGGCCGCACAGCTGGAGCAAAGCGGCTGTGCTGGCGGGGTGATCACCGCTATCGATAACGATCAGCTTGCTGACTTGGCCAGCCACCCTTCGGTGGCTGGCGTGGCCTATGCTGGCAAGCTGTCAACGACCCAGGCGCTTGCGCGCCAACTTGCTGCCCGAACCGGTTTGCTTGCTCAGCTTATCAGTGAGACTGATACCGACAAGCTTCCTGTTATCGGCAGTCCAACATACTTACTGCGTTTTGTGACCGAGAGAACACGGACCATCAACATTACAGCGGTTGGCGGTAATGCCACCTTGCTCGAGTTGGGGAGTGGTGAGGAACACTAACCGAGGGTTGGGCCGCTAAATACGGGGAAACTAGCTTGCAACCTGCGGGCGGCCAATTAACAACCCATCGCTGATTTCAGCGTTATAATCAAATCGCCCTGCAATGAACAGGGGGCTTTAAGTGAGGGAACTCAAAAAATGATAGAGAACAGCTTTGCTATTACAGCAACGTTCATCGCCTACCTGATTGGTATGCTGGCCATTGGCTACATCGCCTATAAGCGTACGTCAAATTCAGCCGATTACTTCCTCGGTGGACGCACGTTGGGGCCTTGGCCTGCAGCACTGTCTGCTGGGGCATCGGACATGAGTGGCTGGTTGCTACTGGGTCTGCCTGGCTACGCTTATGCGGCGGGTATCGAGTCATTGTGGCTGGCTGGCGGCTTGCTACTCGGTACATGGCTCAACTGGCTGATCTGTGCCAAACGTCTGCGTACATACAGTATTACGACCGACAATGCGCTGACCATCCCTGAGTTTTTGGCCCGCCGATTCAACGATAAATCCAAGTTGCTCCAAACTATTTCAGCATTCTTTATCTTGCTGTTTTTCCTTTTCTATACCAGCTCGGGTTTGGTTGCCGGTGGTAAGTTGTTCGAGACGGTCTTCGGTCTTGATTACACTATTGCGGTCGTTGTCGGTACGGTGTGCGTGGTCTCATACACCTTGTTCGGTGGTTTCCTCGCCGTATCTTGGACCGACTTGGTACAGGGCTTGTTGATGTCGGCGGCGTTGCTGATTGTGCCTATTGCTGCGATGAACGGTAGCCCGGGCGATCTGGCAATAGCACTGGAAGCGAAAAACCCTGAGCTGATGTCCTTGTTCAACGATGTGAAGGGGGAACCGCTATCGGCCATTGCGATTATCTCGCTGGCTGCTTGGGGTCTAGGGTATTTTGGTCAGCCGCATATTTTGGCGCGATTTAAGGCAACCCGAAGCAACGCTGATATCACTACCGCTCGACGCATAGCGGTTGGTTGGACTGCCCTGTCCATGGCTGGTGCTGTATTGGTGGGTCTGGTGGGGATCTTGTTTGTTGATAACCAGCTAGCCGGTAACTTGGATGACGGTGAACGTATCTTCATGTTACTGGTGAACTCGATGTTCCACCCTGTGATTGCCGGTATTTTGCTTGCCGCGATTTTGGCGGCGATCATGAGTACGGCGGATTCCCAGTTGTTGGTGTCATCTTCGGCGTTGGCAGAAGACTTCTATAAGCAGGTATTCCGTCCGCAAGCAACCTCTGAAGAGATTGTCACCGTTGGCCGTATTGCGGTTATCGTCTTGTCGATTGTTGCCCTGATGCTGGCAATGAACCCAGACAGCACTGTACTTGGTCTTGTGTCATACGCATGGGCAGGCTTTGGTGCGGCATTCGGCCCAGCATTGCTGCTGAGTTTGTTCTGGAAAGAGATGAACCGTAACGGCGCACTGGCCGGTATTATCACCGGTGCACTCACCGTGGTGATCTGGAAACAGCTGACCGGTGGTATTTTTGATCTTTACGAAATTGTCCCAGGCTTTATCTTTGCCACAATCACCATTGTTGTGGTGAGCAAGATGACCGGTGGTGCGTCGGAAGAAGTGGAAGCACAGTTCGACACTTACCAGAATAATTTGGTTGAGTTTAAGTAATCGTTTTGGCGTAAACCATCATTAAAACAAGCGGCTTCTCTTTTGAGAAGCCGTTTTTTTATCGGAAAAACAAAGCCGACACAGTTGTTTTGACTGATTTTTAATCACTTGAACGAATGGGTTAAAAAATTTCTCGAGTATGCCTTTTCGATATAACCTTATGATTTAATAGGTATAAGCCGGGTCTGTGATGTAAAATAAGCGAAAACAACCCCATTTGTGTACTAGTTTACTATTACATTGTTGCGGTTGTTCTGATAGTTTGTGCTGGCAAACACGCATTATTGTCAAAACTATCACTAGAAGTACCTATTAAATGAAGCTGAAAATTTCCTCTGTAGTCATCTCTACCCTTTTACTCGCTGGTCAGGCATCGGCATTTACTCTTTATGAAGATGACCAAAACAAATTCGATGTGGGTGGCGTTTTCGTTCTTGATGCATTCCAACCTGTATGGGGTGAGGATGACATTTTCTCTGCCACCAGAAGTATTTTGAACATGGGCTTTGAGCGCCAACTTCAGCAAGGTTGGACGCTGGATGCAAAATTTGAGTGGGATCAGTTTCTGAATAACCCAACCTCGGGCAGCAGTAATTTCCGTAACCGCTTGGGTTATGTGAGCATCAATAACGAGGAGCTGGGCAGCTTGCGTTTCGGTAAGCAATGGTCTGCCTACCATGATGTTGCCCGCTACATGGATAACCTGATCATCATCGACCCGGATGCAACGCCTATCTACTCAGAGGGTACTGACGGTGGCTTTGCTGCGACTGGTCGTGGTGATAACTTGGTAGCTTACCGTTACAGCAATAACGGCGTGAACGTATCGGCGCACTACGGTTTTACCAGCAATGGTGAAACTGGCAGCTTTGAGGATGAAGACAAGCAAGTTCAAAGCGATACGGTTAAGCGTGACTACAACTATGCGCTATCGACCAGCTACGATTTTGACTCAGGTGTAAGCCTGGGTGTGGCTTACCTTGAAAACAAAGTTGAAGTGGCTAACGCTCAGAATGTGAATGGTCTTGAAGACGGTGACAAGCAAACCGCACTCACTGTCGGTGGTCAGTATGTTGCCGGTGGCCTGAAAGTGGCAGCTGTTTATACCCAAGGTGAAAACATTCACAAAGCCGGTCTACAGGGTGGCCCACGCACCGAGTGGGCAGATGCCAACGCCGTTGATGTGTACGCCCATTACGCGCTTGAATCTGGTTTACGTCCATATGCTTACGTCTCGCATGTCGACTTCGACGGTGAAGGCGATGTGACTGGCGACCGCCAAGTCTATGCTGTCGGCCTATCTTATGCCTTCACGCCGAAAACGGTACTGTCATTCGAAGCCAAGCGTAACGAGCTGAATGAGTTCCGCGGCGAGTCTAGCCGTACCGATAATGGCGGTGGCTTCAACTTCGCTTACGTATTCTAGTCTCGCTTCCAAGCATAGACGAGCATAGACGAGCAGATATAAGGCTGGCATTGGTGTCAGCCTTTTTTGTATTCATTGACCTAACTCAAGCTAATTTCATGTGTGGTACCAACCTGGATACGCCGTTGAACTATAGATTGCACAGGAAAAATTGTTGTTATCAAGGCAGAGGTTGCAGTAACGGCCGAGCCTTGAAAGCTCGGCCTGGGTGTTTATTCACATGGTGGTGCTAGATGGATCATTGCCAAGCCGCCTAAAGAGGTTTCGCGGTACTTCTTGTTCATGTCCTTACCGGTTTGGTACATGGTGTCGATGACCTTGTCGAGGGAGATGAGCGATTTGCTGTTGCGTTTGAGTGCCATGCGTGAGGCATTGATGGCTTTCATCGCGCCCATCGCATTGCGTTCGATACATGGGATCTGAACCAAGCCACCGATCGGGTCACAGGTCATTCCTAGGGAGTGCTCCATGGCAATTTCTGCCGCCATGCAGATCTGTTCGTTGCTGCCACCGCGGATCGCTGTTAACCCTGCAGCCGCCATCGAGGACGATACACCGATTTCGCCCTGACAGCCCACTTCTGCACCCGAGATAGATGCATTCATTTTGTAGAGCATGCCTATGGCCGCAGAGACAGCTAAGAAGTCCTTGATTTGCTTATCGTTTAGCTCTTGGATGAACTTGTTGTAGTACATCAGTACGGCAGGGATCACCCCCGCAGCCCCATTGGTGGGTGAGGTGACGACTTGGCCGCCAGCTGCGTTTTCCTCGCTGACGGCAAAGGCGAACAGGTTTACCCAATCCAATATCACCATCGGATCGTTTTCGATCTCTTGGTTGGACTCTAGCTTTTTCAGCAGGGCCGGCGCGCGGCGCACCACATGTAGGCCCCCTTCCAGGACTCCCTCAGTTTCAAAACCACGGGCCATACAACTCGACATCACCTGCCAGATTTGAGCTGCTTTGGCATCCAGTTCATCTTGGCTGCGGAAGGCTAGTTCATTACGCAAGAACATCGCCCCGATGCTGATGCCTTCGCGCTCAGTAAGCGCGAGAATATCTTCCGCGGACTTAAACGTGTAGGGAACGGTCACTTCGTTGGTGGCTTTGCCGTTTTGCAACTCGTTGGCGGTTGCAATAAAACCGCCACCAATAGAATAATAGGTCTCGATGAAAAGTTGCTTACCGGCCTGGTTGAAGGCGGTAATGGTCATGCCGTTTTCGTGCAAGGGTAAGTTACTGCTGTGGAACAGCATGTCAGTATCGACATCAAAACTGATGGTTTTTTTACCCGCAAACTGCAAAGTCTTGTTCGTCACTCCTTCAGCCATCGCCTTGTTGGCCGCTTGTATATCAATCGCATCAGGCTTGTTGTTCATCAAGCCTAAGATTGATGCACGGTCAGTGTGGTGTCCTTTGCCTGTTAGTGACAACGAACCGTATAAATCCACTTGCACCCGTGCCACATCGTCTAACATGGCATCGACTTTCTGGCAGAAATCGAAACCAGCCAGCATGGGTCCGTTGGTGTGGGAGCTGGATGGGCCTACACCCACTTTGTAGATATCGAAAATAGATAGCATGATCGTTCCTTAAAATAATACTTTTGCCAGTAAACTTGGCAAAAAGAAGCATGTCAGCACTGTAAAAGCTGCGAATACTAAAAGCATATACTGGCTGGTCGTTGGTGCATGGTAGAGGCTTTTTTGTTGTTCGAAAAAGGCAAGTTGGCTTGCCGTTGTTTGTCCTATCAGTCGGCTGACAATTAACCCTGTCGCGATAAATACCACGGTGCCTGCTGGGGCATACCAAGGCCAAGCCACTCCAGCGGATTGGCACAGTAAGATAGCCAATATACTGGCGATACTGGCTGCGATGATGCCTGCTTCGTTAGAAGATCGTGAGAAGATCCCTAACAAGAAAGATCCGAGACGGATGCCAACAAAGATGGATGTCAGGCTCGCGATACTTTTGAGTACACTTTCATTGGAAATTGCCAACATGGCTGGGATCACAACAAGCATGGCGCAACTCAGACTCAGGCGTCGTGCCACTTTTTCATAGTGGATATTGTCTTTATCCGGCTTGATAAAGCGCTTATAAATATCGAAAGTAGCGACTGTTGCCATTGAGTTGTAGGAGGAGTCTAGGGTCGACATTGCAGCGGCAGAAAGCGCAGCCATGATTAATCCTACTATCAATGGGTGAGTATGATTGAAGACAAAGTCCAAGATCACGTCGTTGCTATTTTCAAAAGGTTGTCCTTGATAGAACACAAACAACAGCACACCCATCAAGCTGAAAAATAGGTAAACGAAAAAGGCACCATAACCACAGACAAGCATCGACTTCTGTGCGGTTTCTACCGAGCGGGTCGCAAGTGTACGTTGAATAATCAGCTGGTTAGAACCATATACACTCAAATGGAGAAAGCTCACTGCGATAAGGCCAGCCATTAACGTGGTGTCATCACCAAAGCTGGTGGATAAGTTTGCCATTGACAGTTTGGCTGCTACGGCACTGGATAGTTCTGGGAGCGCACCCAAATCAGGCAGACTCATGACCAGTGTTACAAAAATCGCCACACAACCCGCAAGTAAGAAACCGGATTGCATAACATCAGTCCAGATCACTGTTGAAATCCCGCCCGCATAGGTATAAAGCGCCGTAAACAGGCTGATATAAATGATTGCTTCTTCAACGCTTATTGGCAGGATCCTAACCAGGATAAGCGAAACGGCGTACAAGATAATACCAGAAGTAATACACTGAACTACTATAAAAACCAATGAGTTAATTGTTCTTGTTATGACGCCGAAGCGGTGCTCGAGGTATTCGTAGATAGAGGTTAACCCCAGCTTGTAGAAAATGGGGATAAAGAACACCACGCTAAAGAAAATAACGATGGGGTAATTGAGGTGGATAGCAATTGCCTGCATGCCATCACTGTATACCCAGCCCGGCATTCCGACAAAAGTCATGGCACTAATATAGGTGGCTAGAATTGAAACCCCTACTGTTAACCAGCCAAACTGTTTCCCACCCGTCGAAAAATCGCCTCTATTGGATGTTTTTTTGTTTACTAAGTAGCTAATAAATATAGTAAATACCAGGTATATCAGCACGACAAGAATTCTTGAGTACGCAACCATAATGGGTTTGCCTTGTTGTTTCTATGGGCGTTGCCCGAATAATTATCGCGATGGATAGTACATAAAATCACCTTGATGTGGGACTTCATTGGTATGTTTGCGTGATCGTGATCAATGTTGACAGGGTTTTTAGTGTTATCTGTATAAAAAACATACTGAGTGTGATCGATGTCCCATGAAATCCTTTTTTGGGTACGCATTCATGTAAAATTGATTTGTATCACGGTTTTTACCCTGCATGGCTGTGTAATATCTGCCACCAGAAAGCGGAAGGGGGGATAGACCCTCTACACAGCTTCGGTCACCCAATTGTTTAACAAGGGTGATACAAATAAATTTAGAGGATTATTCGCTCATGACAAGCAAGAAACACATGAACGAAGTTCCAATGGTGCAACGCGCAGCTGCCTATTTGGCGATTTTGGTTGGTTACGTGTTTTACTGTTACAACTTCGTGGTTATAGATTACGTCCGTCCCTACATCGTCGACGCCTATGACAGTATCACCCTTGCACATACTGCCCAGTTCTATACTTGGCAATCACTTGGTGCCCTGATTGGCGCCCTAAGTTGTGCTTGGTTCGCAAGCCAGTTCGGCAAGAAAAACGTACTGATCACAATTACTGCGATCAATGGTGCTGCGACAATCCTTAACATGAGTTTTACCAGCTATGAAGGCTGGGCGGCAATGCGTTTCATTGTTGGTATCGCACTGGGTGGTTATTTCACGGTTGCGGTTTCATTGATGATTGGTCTATTCACTGACTCTGTTCGCGGTAAATTGACGGCATTTGCTTCATCTATGTTCTCTGTGGCTGTCATGGCAATGGGTGCGTATGCAGCTTACCTAGCAAGCATTGATGCTGCATGGGAAAATATGATGATTGTTGGTGGTGTTCCACCACTAGTTGCTGCTGTTGTTATGTTCTTTGTTCTACCAAGTGACAAAAAAGTGATTGCGTTTGGTGAAGAAGTACAGCAAGACGCAAATGGTAAGGATATTGAGGCGAAGAAAGGATCATGGGGCGAGATGTTCCGCGGTACTAATCTACGCATCACATTAACGTGTCTTCTGCTTTCTGGCATGAACTTTTACGGCTTCCAATTCTTCAATGGTTTCGTAACAACGTACCTAAAAGAAGTACGCATGTTCGATGGTCAAACCATGGGCGTTATCTTCTCAATCTCAGCATTTGGTAGCCTATTAGGTGCGTGGGTTTGGGGTGCAGTTGCCGATAAGTGGGGCCGTAAGGTGAATGCATTCGGCTTCATCCTTGCCGGTATCATGGCGTCAATCTTCTTTATCGCACCATCTGACGCTACTTTCATGGGGCTAAACATGCTAGCGATCCTTGGCCTTGTTTATAACTTTGGTCTTGCATCAAGTGCGGTTTGGGGTGGTTACTTCTCAGAATTGTTCCCAGCACACCTTCGTAGTTTCGGCGCTGCTCTGTTCCACGGTGGCCGTCTGATTGGTATGTGGGCACCCATGGTGTTGGTATTCATCCAAGAGCGTTCAGACCTACAAACAGCAATGTGGGGCTCGCCAATCGTATGGATCTTAGCGGGTCTACTATGGCTATCTCTACCAGAAACGCTTAAAAGCGGCGTGTTCTCAAAGAAAGATAAAGCAACAGCTTAACGAAATTTTGGGCTTCGCCGAAGCGAAGCCTACAACCATTATCAACGACAGACTGTGCTCTGTTGAGATTAAATAAAGACAGGATTTGCATTATGAGCAAGTATCAAGAAGCGAAACACGTTGTACGTAACTACTTCGACGCAATGGAAAACGCAACTCACGAAAACGTTGCTGAAGTACTAAAAGCACATACATCTGAAGGTTACCTATGGCGTGGCGTTTACCCATTCCGCGAGCAAGAAGGCGCACAAGCAGCCGCTGACGTTTTCTGGTCTCCACTAATGAAGTCAATGACTCGCATGCAGCGTCGTCAAGATATCTTTATCGGCGGTGAAAACGAAGTAACGCCAGGCGAAACGTGGGTTATGAGCATGGGTCACTTCATGGGTCTACTAGACGCTGAATTCCTAGGCATGCGTCCTACTGGTAAGATCATGAACGTTCGCTACGCAGAATTTAACTGTGTTGTTGATGGCAAGATCACTAAGACCGGTCTTTTCCTTGACCTTCTAGGCATGATGGATCAAGCGGGTTGTTACCCACTACCTCCTTCAACGGGCAAGCACTTCGTTTACCCTGGCCCACGTAACCACGACGGTCTACTGTTTGAAGATGCTGCGCCAGAAGAAGGTGTTGCGACTCTGGCTCTTGTTAACAAGATGGTTGATGATCTATCTGCACTTAACGACAGCGGCGCGATGGGTTGCCCACCAGAAGTACTGGCTAAGAGCTGGTCAAAAGACATGATCTGGTACGGCCCATGTGGTATCGGTGCATCATACACTATCCCTCGTTACCAGCAGCAGCACCAACTGCCGTTCCGTAACAACCTAAAAGACAAGAAGTTTAACGGCCACGTTTGTCGTTTCGCTGAAGGTAACTTCTCTTGTTTCTTCGGCTGGCCAAACCTTTCAAACACACCAACTGGTGGTTTCCTAGGTATGACTGGTGGCGAAGTGCGTGCAGACATGCAAGTGGTTGACGTTTACTACCGTGACGGCGACAAACTGTCCGAGAACTGGGTTCTTATCGACCTTCCATACTGGCTGAAGCAGCAGGGTTTGGATGTATTTGAGCGTACTCAGCAAATTTTGAACCCAGCACTGTAATTCGCAAGCTCCACATTTTCCTCTTGTGAAAGATAGCACGCCTGTGCGATGTCGGGCGTCCCTTTGGGGCGCCCTTTTTTACGATTAAAAAAACAATATTTATCAATTTGTCAGGATGTCAGCCTGAGGGTTGCTGACGCCTGATTTTGAGGCAAGTAGTATGATGAATAAAACAAAACTATCTCTGATTATAATGGCTGCACTGACTTCAGGTTCTGCGGTCGCTGCTCATACCTTCTTTAACGACAGCGGCGATAGCCTGACTATCGATGGTCGCTTTGAAGCGCGCTACCAAGATAACGGTGGTGATTCCGAGCCCGTTTGGAACAGTGGTAGTTCGCGCTTTGGCCTTAAAGGCGTTAAGCAGCTAGATAATGATTGGCAGGGCTTTGGCCATGCTGAATGGGGTTACAACTCCGGCTCCAACGGTAGTGACATTTATGACCGCCTACTTTATGCCGGTGTCGAGCACGACAAATACGGCAAAATTGCCGCAGGTACCAAGCAGTGGTCAACGTTCTACGATGTAGCTTGGTTCACCGATATGGGCCGCACCTACGGAACCCGAGGATCAAACGTTTACAACCTCTCAGATTTGGGGATTAGCAGTGGTACTGGCCGTGCTGCAAACTCTCTGACTTACCGCAATAATCTTGGTGATCTGAAATATGGCTTCACCTATCAGACAACACGCACCGATGTAGGCCTCGCTGGCGATTCGACGGCGACCTTGAAGAATGGCATCGGCGCATCGGTACTTTACCCAATCGCTGCGGGCCTAACTGTGGGAGCTGCTTACCACCAGAACGAAATTACCGATATTAACGGTGTTATTGATCACTTCAGCACACAAAACGGTGACACAGCCCGCATCGGTCTTGTTGGCCTGAATTACAGCTCGGCGAATTACTTCTTGGGAATGACTTTCCACACCGCAGATAGCTGGGAAGTTGTTGGTAAAGATACCAGTGCAGAATTCTTCGACTCACGCGGTGGTGAGCTTTATACCCATTACCATTTCAATAATGGCTTTCGTGCTACGTTCAATGCTAACTATATGACCGAAACGGATGGGCGTGCACAGGGCTATGAGCGTAAAACCTTCACCCCGGGTGTGGAATACCACTTTACTAAGAATACTTTCCTACTTTGGGCGGAGTACCAGTTCGATGAAGGTAAAGATAAATGGAACGGTGCAGAGTTTGTTAACACCGATGACAAGCTTTCTGCTGGTATTCGTTACTACTTTTAATCACTAAGGTGTAAGTAGTCGAACAGAAAAGAAATTAACGATAAAGCCGTTATCAGTCCGGACGCTGGTAGCGGCTTTTGTTATGTCGATGATGACAATTTACGATATGGTAAAATGAGGCATTTCTGTTTTTCCTTATAGCTAGATAAAATTGCATGCGCATTCAAAGGGTTGTTTGATATAATTATTCCAATAGTTTCAACCGAATCCCTAATATGTCTGTTAAAAAACAACCAGTTACCGCTAGTGATGTTGCAAGGCTTGCTGGTGTATCCCAGTCGACGGTGTCTCGCGTATTCATTGATGGGAGTTCAGTTTCCGCCACAGCCCGTGAAAAGGTGTTTGCGGCAGCCAAAGAGCTTAACTATCGCCCAAATGCATTTGCTCGTAGTTTGACAACCAATGAATCGAGATTGATTGGCTTGGTTTTCCCTGACTCCGATTATCCTATTCATATGGAAACCTTGCAGCTGCTCAGTAAAGAGTTACAGAAAAACGGCTATTCAGCAGTATTGATCCCTTGGGAGCTTGATGACCAGCAGCAACACTCGATCCCGAATATTTTCCAATACCGTGTTGATGGTGTGATGGCTGCCTCTGCACAGTTCAATACTGCTCTGTATGAGGAATGTCGTGATTTTAATATCCCGATTGTTCAATTTGCGCGTATTGAAGAGGGAACAAAGTGTAGTTCAGCGATCAGTGACAACTACAGTGCGGGGAAAATAGCCGCGCGTACGCTGGTACAGCGTGGTGCTGAACAGCTCGCATACTTGACCGGTAATATTCCTGCTTATACCAATACCGAACGCCTTGAGGGATTCACCGAGGAGCTTCAGTCTTTGACTGGCCAAACGCCAAGGGATATTCAGACCAGTTATGTGTATGAAGAGGCGCTCGATGGTATTCGGGCTGTGTTAGCTGAAGATCATCATCCTGATGCTTTTTTCTGTTCGACAGACACTTTAGCCATTGCCCTGATGGATATTGCTCGCAGTGAATTTGGTTTGTCGATCCCTGAAGATATCCAAGTCATTGGGTTTGATGATATTCCCCAAGCCAGCTGGCTGGGATACCAGCTCTCAACGTTTAAACAGGATTTTAATCGCTTGGCCAAAGAGGCGGTGAAGTTATTGCTTAATCAAGTTCAGTCAGAAGACCGTGCGTTAGTGAAGTTGATGATCCCGGTGGAGTTGGTCGAGCGTAATACCCTGAGAAAATGATGGCGCTGTATTGACTGAATAAAGTCAATAATGCATATCGATCGAATAACAGTGTCGATTTCCTCCCAAAAGAACCCATCGCAGTAATGCTTATGAGTGAAAAACGGTTTGCTGCGATTGGTCATATAAAAGCAAACAAATTGTTCGCTAAGGTTCTCATTGGTTGGGTGGCCTTAGAGTCAAGGCCACACCACCTTAGTGTCTTTCTTTACAAGTTATTGTAATTTAGTACCTTATTCTTATTTATTGTGATTTTTTCAGATCAATGATCAATGATCAATGATCAAGGAACAGGTAGTTCTGCCAGCTTTTCATTCGGATCAGTACTTTACGCATAACCGAGACATGTTCGAAGCTGTCTGAGTAAACCGCAATTTCGACATTTGCCCCCTGTGGCAGGTGATACTCAGTCAGATCATCGGTGATTTTCAGTTTAACCAATGGACGGCCTTGGCGTAGCAGCTGATCGCTGCCATAAAGAACACCTGAGGCTTGAACTTGGCTTTCTCCAATAGCCGGTAATACCTCGATCACTTCACCCTGGAACGTCTTGCCAGGCAGGGCACGAAAGATAAAGTCGGCCTTAAACCCAGGGCGTAGCCTGAGCAGCGAATTTTGCCTGAAGGCACCGATAAAAAACTGCTCTTCCTGGTGGATAAAAGTCATCACCGGTTTTAGTGGCAAGGGAACAGCCATCATGCCGGGGCGCAACGTTACTTGAGTGACATAGCCAGCCGTCGGAGCGTGGACCACGGTTTCTTCCAAGTTGAATTGGGCTTGGATCAGCTGGGCGCGGACCTTAGCTATTGCTGTATTTTCTCCCATGATTTGCGATTCGTAGGTTAGCTTGGCGCGTTGTTCTTCCGCCCGTGCAGCTGAAAGAGAAGCCTCGGCACTGCGGTAGAATTGGCGGCGGTTATCGACTTCCGATTTGGTAAACGCACCGCGCTTAAACCCCTGTTCATAGCGCTGGTATTGGCTAAGAGTCCGATCACGTTCGGCTATCGCCCGCTCGGTACTGGCTTTGGCTGCGTGGTATGCCGCTTCAAGGCCCAGAACATTTTGCTTTGCTTCGGCAAGGGCGGCCAACTGCAGTTGGACCTCAGCTTCGTACAGGGTGGGATCAATACGGAAAAGTACATCACCTTTTTTGACTGGGGTATTGGCCTTAACAGGTACCTCTATCACCTTGCCCCTCACGCCTGAAACAATGGGCGTTGTTACATAAAATTGCCCGCCCATATTGCTATGCGGATGGTTGTAGTTCATCAGCAATATCAAGGTACCAATCAGAATAATGCCGCCGAGCACTGCGGTAGGTACGGTCCACTTGTTGAGTGGGATATTGAAGATTTTAAAAACGGCAATACACAGCGCGGCATAGGTCAGAATGAGTAATAGATCCATTAGTGCTCACCTCCCTGCTGGGTGTCTGTCGAGTTATCTTTTCTGGCCTGTATCACTTCCAATTCTGCAACTTTACCGGTGAGGTGCTCGACTTGCTCTGACAGCTTCAGTATTTCATGGTGCAACTCGTTCTGCTCGTTTTGGATTTTGGTAAATCCCCAGCCGCGATCTTCGCGCCAAAGCGTGGCCCAAATCCACAGAAACGGCCAAATGGCATGTAAGGTAAATAGACTCACCCAGCCAGCATAGTGAATTGCATCTTGATGGGGGTGGTTACGTTTTACTGAAATTTCATAGGGGATATCGTGAATGGCGATGATCCCGTAGAACAGGAATACCGCGACAAAGCATAAAACGCCTAAGGCAAAATAGTCGAGAAACATCCTTGCTCCTTATCCTTACTGGCAATGATTCTGTGGAGGCTACCAAGATCCAGTAACCACTAACAAATTTAGCACTGATTTACTTTTATGCTTGTTTTTGTTGGCTTTATTTCGAATTCAAACAAGCTGAATAGAGAGGATTTGTCATATACTTATGGGGAATCTCCCCTCCAGTTTTTGATCTGTTGGTCGATATAAGTAATCAAAGAGAAAAAGACCGCTGCTTTTGGGAAAGAGGGAGTGGTCTCAGCGAATGCGGTAGATGTTCGGTATTATATAAATATAAATTCGAAGTGTAGAGGGGATATGCCTTATCTAATGGTTGTGACAGGCCTTTCAGCAGGCTTACTGGCGTGGATCCTATACCGTGTTTTTGCCTCCCAGGGCAAACAGCAACAGCTTTTGCTTGAAAAGCGGCAGAAAGAAGCTCGATATCAGCAAGTGCTGGAAAAAGCGAAAATTGCCGAGCGTGAAGAAAAGATTTTCAAGGCGCAGACCGGTCACGTATCGAGTCAGTTGTCTTTAGCCAAGGAATATGAACTGACCAATGTGCGAGAAGCCATTAACTGGTATGACAAAGCGGCCAAACTCGACAATATCATTGCCCAGAATGCATTGGCTCGCTTGTGTCGGGCCGATATTGACGATCCTGAAGGTGAAGCCAAATCGCGATACTGGGAGCAGGTAGTCAAAGCGAAGTGCGGCGAATCGAAAGAGTTATTTGAACTTGGACTGCTACTGATCCGTGGTCAGGGAACTGACATCGATGTCGAAGCGGGTTTGGAAATGGTACAGGAGGCTGCAGACAAAGAGCTGATAGCCGCGATGCTGTTTCTTGGTGATTGGTACCTGTCTGAGTTTGCCCAGCCACATCAGCCTCTGGAGGCATTTTTGTGGCGCTTTCGAGCGGCAAAGCAAGGGGATATCAATGGCTTTATGAAAACCGCTTTTTGTTATCAGGTGGGTATTGGTGTGAGTAAGGACTGTCACCGAGCCATGTATTGGCTTGAGCGGGCGGCCGAAAGAGGGGACGGTGAGGCCCAGATGCTGGTGGCCAAGATGCATAATCGCACCACTATGACCGATGCCACTATCGCCTATATTTGGTATTCCTTGGCATATGTGAATGGTTATAAGCAGGCCAAAGAAGCACGAGATGAAGTCGTTCAGCTCCTTGATATAGATACTATTCTCGGGGTTCAGAATGTGGCAAACAAAGTCTATAAGATGCTTAAGCAAGACGAGGACTTAGCCCCTCATTCGGTGATGTATTTGCTCGATAAGCTCTATGGCAGGGAGGGCTACCGGCCAACAGAAGAAAACCTCGAAACGTTGGCGTTGGGCGATCTAGCCAGTGAAATGTCAACACTGCAACCCGTTGACAATATCGGCTCCGCTGAGATTGTACAGAATGGATATAAAGGTGAGGAGGGTTGGTCTGAAACTGATATGCGAGCAGCTAAGGGGGGACTGACGACACATGATTTGCAGGCCAGCACAGCAACGTCGTTCAGCGCGGCTAACTCCGAAAGCCAAACATCAATGTCGGGCTACCAGCAACAGCCGTGGCAGGCGTCGTGGGATAGCTTGCTGTCAGGAAACGATGATAATCAAGGAAAGTCCTAACGGATGAACGCTGATAGAAGAGGCCCGGTTGAGTTGGTTCATAGCAACTCAACCGGGCCTTTTCTCGTTATTGGGCACGAATATAATCAAGCAGCTGCGGCATTTTGGTCAGAGTGATCACCCTTGGGTCAGTGATTTCTGGCGCATGAGGGGCGGCGTAATGGAACGTCGGGATCCCTGCATTGAGCCCAGCCTGAACGCCACGCGCAGTGTCATCGACAAATACGCAGTCTTGCAGTCGGTAGCCCATATTCATGGCGGCAAAGTGCAGCAAGTCCGGATCCGGTTTCCAGCTGCTGGCTTCAAAGCCGCTGAAGAGCTTACCGTCAAAATAGTGCAGCATGTTGGTCAGGCCGAGGGTATGTTCCATTTTATGGACCGGACCGTTGGACGCAATACACATATCAATGCCAAGTTGGGTCAGCTCTTGGAGCAAGTTGGGAACACCGTCTATAGGTATTAAATGCTCGTTGAATAGCTTACGGCATTCTTCCCGGTACATAGGCTCCAGGGTATCGATAGATACTGTAACCCCTGTACGTCGTCGGGTTTCGGCGAGAATATCGACAATCTTACCTCCTTGGAAATGCTCAATACACTCGTCGAGGCTAAGCTCTCCGCCAAGCCGGGAAAAGATGTTCACTAATGCTTGGTTGCACAGCCGCTCGCTGTCTACCAAGGTGCCGTCGCAATCGAAGATAACGCAACGGGTGTGATAGGGCTGAACCTTATTCATATTCTCATCCTGTATATCTCGCTGCATTGATTGTTAATCCAGCCCAGCGCATTCGACAATACAGAGATTGGTATTTTGCTAGCTGTATCGCCAACTGGTAATAAAATGATAAGAATAATTTGATTCAGCACGCATTGAATGCCAGTTGAATACTGGCCTTATCATGTTTGGACAGCAGAAGCCGGTAGCCGTTTATCCTGTTATAAGCTTGGCTGCAGTGATTTGTTCAACCTTTATCAGACGTTGGCATTTATGGATGTGGTTATCGTCACTATACTTGTTGGCATAACGAGTAATAAAGCAGTGCGCATTTATAAGGGGTGGCTATGACTTCATCCATATTTCCTTCATGGCTTGGCGGTTATGAAGTCAGGGAACATGTAAAGAATCCAAACATTACAGTCGGAGAACATACGTATTACTCCGGCTATTACCATGACAAACATTTTGAGGATCATTGTGTTCGGTATTTGCTGGGCGACCACTCGAGCCGGGCGGTTTGGGAGTCAGGGATCTTCGGCGAGGTCGACCAGCTTATTATCGGCAAGTACTGCTCGATAGCATCCGGGGCGACTTTTATGTTGGCTGGGAATCAGGGCCATCGGCATGATTGGATTTCATCGTTTCCTTTTGATGTCAGTAAATTCGGCGGCAAGGTTAAATCGGGCTTCGAACGCGCTGGCGATACGGTGATTGGCAACGATGTCTGGGTCGGCAGTGAGTGTGTCATTATGCCCGGCATTACCATCGGTGATGGGGCGGTGATCGGTGCGCGGGCTGTTGTTACCAAAGATGTTGAACCTTATGCCGTGATCGTCGGCAATCCCGGCCAGAAAGTCAAAAAGCGTTTTAGCGATCCGCATATTGCGATGCTGCTAGAAATGAAATGGTGGGACTGGCCGATGAAACGCTTGCAGGAGAACATGGACGTGATGTGCAGCAACGATATCGAGGCCTTGTTCGAGCGTTACCAGCGCTTTGAGGTGTAATACCATCACCTGTAGACTGGCAGATCTAGGCCGTCCATTTTTGGGGCGGCCTTGTTGTTTCTAAGCTTGATTTGTGACAATCAGCTAGACGCCCCCCCTGGACTATCTGCACAAGTCATTGGATGAGCATCCTAACTTCTCTTGTAAACTCGTTATCAAGTATGAAAATGTAATGATAGTCACTTACTCATCAATCAACTACATGACGTGTCAGCTGCCCCCTTTCAGGCTGACACGAAACGTCCTGTGTATACGGAGGTTGCCTCACTTATCCCGACTGTAACCTGTGGTTTTAAGGGGTATCCAGAAAATCAGCTGTAAACTCTCCATGAGTCACTATTGCAGGATGTAAGTATGAGAGCTGATGGTAATCTTAATTATCAAGCCCTTTAATTGGCCCTATCGAGTGATAAACGGTTTTCACGTCGCCAGTAATGGACAACAAGTTCAAATCGTCAATGAAGAAGCGGCTGGTCATTGTATGTTTACCGCCATTAATGAAGATTTCGATCACCGACTTATCGACATAAACTTCGATGGTTTGCTTGGTGCTCAACCTCGGCGCTTTTCTCACACAGCCAAACTTTTCCGCGTAGAGTTGAGACATCTTGCTGCGATCAAGAATGAACTCCGTCGCCGTGGCACTGAACACGATGTTATCACCCGCAGCATTAGCTAGCGTTAACTCAAACTCGTCCGTTTTCGTATCCGTTTCGAGCTGGACCATGAAGCTCGTCGTATCCAATTCGAAAGCATTCTCAACCGCAACCGCTTCTCCTTGTAGCGCTTTAAGCTCAGATAGTGGAGACTGAATGAGATAGCCATCTTGAATTTTCAACTCGCGAGGTAAAGACAGCATACCTGCCCATTGATGCTCGACAGATGGAGTATCAATATCAGGAAGACCTACCCAAGCAATCATTATCCGACGACCTGAATCATCCAAGTAAGTCTGAGGTGCGTAAAAATCAAAGCCGTAATCTGGCTGCGTGATGTCTTGATGGTTTTCTAATTCCGCTGAATCTAGATTTAGGCGATCGCCGACAAGATAAGCCACAGAATAGATGTTTTTGAAATCGTATGGGTTATCGCTAGACACACCTTGCGGAGAAAACAGCATCACCGATTGGTTGCCTATTTCAAAGAAATCTGGGCATTCCCACATATAGCCAAGGTTGTTGTAACGAGTTTGAATTGGGCCCTTGTGCTGCCAATTCATCAGGTCACGGCTGCGATACAACGCCATAGAACCTGTCTTTTCAGGCGTTTGAGCCCCAACAACCATTAGGTAATCGTCACCCTGCTTCCACACTTTTGGATCGCGGAAATGCTCTGTGTAGTGATTGTTTTCGATAACCACGCCGTGCTTTTCTATCTTGCCGTCGGCAAACATCTTGGCAAAACATTGAGTAGGGACTCGCAGCCAATTTTCATCGCGTTTGTTACCGGTAAAGAACAGCAACGCATTATCGTTTTCAACCAATGCTCCACCAGAATAAACACCGTGAGAATCGTAATCTTGGTCTGGGTGTAAGCCAATGCCGTGGTCTTCGAAATGAACGAAGTCTTTGGTAGAAAGGTGGTACCAATACTTCATACCATGGACAGGGCCAACTGGCGTCCATTGGTAAAATAGGTGGTGTTCACCATTAAAGAAACACAAGCCATTCGGATCATTGAGCAGGCCAAACTTAGGCGCAATATGGTAGTCAGGGTATCCAGCGTCTTGTTTGCGAAGCTTTACCATCGCATCAATGCTGTTTTGAGAAATCTGCTCTACACGACGATATCTTTGTTCTACTGTCCAGTTTGAATTCAAACTCATACATTCCCCTCAGTGTTCGTCACACTTGAGGAATCTTGTTCAGGAGCAATAAACTGAGCAAGCGTATCTTGCGTTGGAAGTGCGGTCATCGCGCCTTTTTGCGTTGTTGCTAATGCACCACAACCATTCGCCCATTGGATGGCAGAGTCGACAACTTGATGGTTGTTCCACTCTTCATGTTGAGAAAGTTTTGCAAGCAAGCCACCAACAAAAGCATCGCCAGCCCCTGTGGTATCAACTGGCGTCACTGAACGACCTGAAATCAACACTCCTTGGTTTTCAAATACTCGCCAAACGCCTTTCGCACCCTGCGTTACCAGAACAAGCGTATTGTTAAGATCAGCAATATGAGCCAAACCTTGTTCCATCGAAGTAGAATCGGTTAAGAAATCCAACTCTTCTTCTGAGAATTTGACCACATCTGCCAACTTAACCGCTTTCATGACCACAGACTTGATTTCAGAAGGGTCTTGCCACACTTCATCGCGTAGATTTGGATCGAAGCTGATGTAACCGCCCGCGGCTTTCATGCGTCGGATAGCTTCAAAGGTACTGCTTCGGCTTGGTTCATTAGCCAAAGAGATTGAGCAGACGTGTAACCATTCGTTCTTCTTAAATTCGGGAATGTCTTCAACAGACATAAACTGGTCGGCACTTGGCTTAACCATGAACGTAAAGCTACGCTCGCCTTGGTCATCAAGATCAACCACCACAGTTGATGTGCGTTGTTCAGGGTCCTTCACCAAACGCTCGGTATTCACACCTTCCTTTTGCAGAGTCACTTCCATAAAAGTGCCAAACGGGTCGTTACCCACTCGGCCGAAAAATGCGCTTTTGCCTAAAAGGCGAGAAATCGCTACCGCGACATTGGCAGGCGCACCGCCCGGACATTTCAATAATGTCGCGTCAGTCTCCGGAATGAGGTCGACGACAGCGTCTCCAGTTACCCAAACTTGATTCATCTTTCTTACCTTAAAACTGAAAATCATGACAACCGAAAGCGATGGCAATCGAAAGCAGTAGCAACCGAAAGCAAGGTGACACTTCACGCTGTCATATAAAAATATAAAAAGGCTAGCTAAGCCAAATCACCTAGCTAGCACCCCAAAGCTTAGGAAATGAAGTGAAAAGGGGGGCTTCACTTCTAGGGAGAAACGTTAAGCTGTTGCTTTAATATTTTGCTTGCTGCGCTCACGCAGACCTAAAACAACGGTCAGAGCAAAGGCAGTCACGAACGCGATAATCATACCTACCACGTAGTAGCCAATTTTTTCTGGTGATATTGAGATGATGCCCGGAATACCCGCTGCACCCAGCGCTTGTGCTTTCACATTGAACATGGTGATAAATGCACTTGATACAGCAGCTGCACAAACCGCGGCAATGAATGGGTAGCGAAGCTTCAAGTTCACACCGAACATTGCAGGCTCAGTAATACCAAGCAGACCTGTCACACCAGAAGGAATCGCAATACTCTTCATTTTTGTATCACGAGTCATGAAACCAACAGCCAGTGCCGCCGCGCCTTGTGAAACGTTAGACATCGCCGCGATAGGGAAGATGAACGTACCACCCGTCGTTGCGATATCCGCAAGCAACTGAGTTTCGATAGCGATAAAGCTATGGTGCATACCTGTGATAACGAACGGCGCATAAATCAAACCAAACACCGCACCACCAATGAAGCCAGCACTGTTGTATAGCCAGTTCAGGCCATCACCCAGTAGAAAGCCGATATCACGTGTAAATGGACCCACAACCGTGAATGTCAGTAGACCAGTCACGAAGATAGCCAGTAGCGGTGTTAGCAAGTTATCCAGAACAGAAGGTACCACTTTACGCAGGCCAAGCTCGACTTTCGCTAGAATAAACGCAGAAACGAGAACTGGCAGTACTGAACCTTGGTAACCCACTTTCTCGATTTCGAAGCCTAGAATGTTCCAAACTGGAATGCTGCCCGACACCGATGCGCCACCGAAGCCCCAACCGTTAAGAAGATCTGGGTGAACCATCAACATACCTAAAGCCGCGCCAAGGTATGGGTTACCACCAAACTTCTTACTCGCTGAAAATGCTAATAAAATAGGTAAGTAAACAAAAGGTGCATTAGCAAATGTGTTGATCATGTTTGCTAAGTCGGTCAACCCCGGATTAGCGTCGATTAAAGATTTGCCATCAATGAACAAGCCTTGAGCTGTCAATAGGTTGTAGATACCCATTAACAGACCACCAGCAACAATCGCAGGAATGATTGGGACAAAAATATCAGACAGGCCTTTCACTGCTCGTTGCACGATATTTTGATTGTCAGCACCCGCAGACGCCACATCGTTAGTTGACATTTCCGTCATTTCGGTCAGCTTAGCCAGCTCTGCATAAACTTGGTTAACGATGCCTGAACCAAAGATGATCTGATATTGCCCCGCCACTTTAAACTGGCCCTTAACCCCTTCTAGGTTATCAATCGCCTGTTCATCAATTTTATCTTGGTCTGCAACCGCAAGACGCAGACGAGTCGCACAGTGTGCGAGTGCGGTGATATTACTTTTACCACCTAATAGAGAGAGCAGCTCTTTTGCTATTTTTGGATAATTCATTACATACCCCATTGGATTATCATTCGAGTTTTTGAATTTTCGGGAACGTTTGCAAAACAAATTTTTGCCTAGAAATAACAAATGATCAAAGATAACTGCTCAATACTGTGAGAATGATCTTCAAATTATCTCCCTAGGATAAGAAGACAGGGTTAAAATCTCCTGATAAGCAGACAAATTTGATGGTCTGTTTGCAAACAATCCCAAAACTAAAATTACAAATGGATAATGAATAATGGCTAGTCTTCATGATGTCGCTCGTCTCGCTGGAGTTTCCAAATCGACGGTCTCAAGAGTAATCAACGATGAGTATGGCGTAAAAGATGCGACCAAGGTGAAGGTGCGTAAAGCGGTAGAAGAGTGTGGCTATCTCCCAAATCAAGTTGCTAAAGACTTAAAGTCTCAGAAAACTAACCTTGTTGGGGTGATTGTTCCTAGGGTTTCTTCCCACGCCACATCTCAAGGGGTCGACGGTTTAACCGCAGTTTTAGAGCAAGCGGGCAAGCATGTTCTATTGGCGAGCACGCACCAAACACACCACAAAGAACTCGAATATATTCAGATATTTAAACAGAAGCGTGTTGAAGGCATCATCCTGTACGCGACCCACCTCGACAACAAATTAGTCAAAGCGATTCAAAGCTCTGCAGTGCCCGTAGTGTTGGTTGGTCAAGATGGTTCGATGTTTAACATCCCAAGCATTGTGCACGACGACACCCGTGTTGGATTTGAAGCTGGCAACCGCCTCATCTCGAAGGGTTGTCAGCATATGGGGTTCATCGGTGTACAAGGCGATGATATCGCGGTTGATAAGATGAGATCGGAAGGCTTCGCTCAATCGCTTCAATCTAACGATCTCACAATGCAATTTCACGCCCGTGGTGACTTCACCATAGATTCAGGCTACAAGCTGGCTAAGCAGTCTCTCAAAGATCACACTCAGCTCGACGGCCTGTTTTGTGCAACTGACCGTATCGCAATAGGTGCGATCAGAGCCATTCAGGAAGCAGGGCTTGTTCCTGGAAAAGATGTATTAGTTCTAGGTGTAGGTGACGATGAGCTTGCTTCAGTTTGCACGCCAACGCTTTCTACGTTTAACTATGCGTTTGATAAAGCGGGTGAAAATGGAGCCAAGTTACTACTTGAGCGTATTGATAAAAAAGGCTTTGAAATGAGTAAGATGGTGCTGACCTTCACCACCATTGAGCGAGAGTCTTGCTAGCGAGTTATACCAACCTACACTTTAGACATTAAGTCGTTTCAAGATACAAAAATGCCAACCTTCGAGTTGAAACGATAAGGTTGGCATTTAATGATGCGAACATCACATCATGATTAAAACTCTTTATCTAAACGATATATCAGGTAATTAGAACCAAGTTTCCATCTGCAGTGCAAATAGAACCTCGCCGCCCTCTCCCATCGTTGCTGCATCTGCTTCAGTGCTGATCGAGTAACCATTTAGGTCTTCACTCCAGTCCACATAACTCACAGCGAAACGCAGTTCTGGTCGATCAAAAAAGCCGTTACTGGTTGAAAGCTTTAGTGTTGGCGCAACTGTGGCTTTATAGAAACCACCGCTCGCTTGCTCTGTCGAGTTGTCCAAATCCATGTACTGTAATGAACCTTCGTAAACCATCTCAAAGTTCTCAGTGAATTCTTGAGCTAATCGAACGTTCAAAGAAGCCCATGTAAACTCGTCATTCTTCTTCAGACGGTCTTGGCTATGCTCTGCCATCAATGCAGGTGCTAAACGCCAGTTGTCGCCAATGCGAGTCACACCGTAGCTAAACAGACGAACAGCTTTTGCGTCATCCAGTAGATCACCATTTGAACCGATGCCTTTTAGCTCCGCACCTAGGCCGCTACCGACTAGCATACCCGTTTTAGAGAAGCCTTCGCTCAAACCAAAGAAGTTGTCTCCATGGTACGCAAACATAGCGTGTACACCACTTTCAGCAGCACCATTTAGGCGGTTATCGTTGTCAGCTGACGTCATGCCACTCAACATCACTTGCCATGGGCCAATGCGGTTATTCATGGTTGCAATGTAATTTTCTACATCTGTCGATGAGCTATCAATCTCACCAAAATCTCGGCCATAAATAGAGAAATTCGCTTTCCAGTTGTCGCTCATCTGAACGTCGTAAACGCCTGCGCCAGTACCTGATAAGAAGACAATATCCGAATCGAAAAAGTGAATATCAAAATTGTCGCGATCGAATCGTTTACCCGCCCAAAACGTTGCTTCAGAAAACGCTTCAGATTCAGAGAACATGCTCAGACGGTTCAGTTCTGAATATACTTGTCGTACATTTAACTGGCTTTCGCTGGCAGTCCACTCGTTATTTGTCTCAGTACTGTCGGCTAACATGATACGAAACAAGGCACTAGAACCATCATCTGCAAAGCGCTTATGAATCAAGTTCGCTTCAACGTAATGATCATCTTCAACACCAAGTCGTCCAACTGGCGCACCAATGGCACCTGCAGCCGTCATATAAGGTCCTGTGCCTGTCGCGCCGTTGAGGTCGTCGTTGATCAATAACCCAGAGCGTGCATAGCCGTGAAATTCAAACGAAGAAGCCTTTTCATTTGCTTCGGTAGAAATCTGCTCTGTTTGTACAACTCTTTGTTCTAATGCATTAATACGTTGCTCTAATGCTGCAACGTCTTCACTTGCTAAAACCGATGTAGTCATTAGCCCCATTGTTACAGCAACCGCTAAAGTGTGTAGTTTCATTCTTATGTTCTCACATTAATTGTTTTGGTTTTTTGCAAACGTTCCCAAAATAATTCGTAAGCGTACTTCGGCTTATGCTTTTGATGTACAAGCTCTATATCGAAGAAGAAATAGAAACCAGTTGTGTTGGTTACTTCACTTTTTGTATCTGGGTGGATGATAGATCGATTTTTTCGGGAACGTTACCTAAAATGCATGTTTCTGATAACTTTGTCACAAGTGAAATTGATTGATGAGCGAAAAATAATGTATCGCGCACATTGATAGCTTTAGGAGGGGGTCGATAAACTTGTGTGCATGCTGCGCAAAACGTGACAAGCAGCATGATAACGATCCACCTTAACTGATGAATGACTCTATTATCGAAAGTGAAGTCAGTTTTGTTCAACCTCATAAATGACGATTTAATGGTAAAAGTAAAGGTTTATGGCACTAGAAGGCAATCCCTGAGTATATCAATTGGCCTACCACCGGATCATAGGAAATGTGTTGGGCTGTAGCCGGTCCAACTTTTGAATGCCCGGGAAAAGCTACTGAGATCAGCAAACCCGAGTCGGAAGGCGATATCGGTCAGATTGATATTGGGTTGGCTTAGTAGCAGTAGGGCCTTTTCCAGCTTGTATTGCTCCAGTACTTGCCGATAGCAAGAGCCCAGAGTCGAAAGGCGACGATTGAGGGTTCGCACACTCATTAGCATCTCTGCTGCGATTTTTTCCCGCGAGACGGTCTGCAGGTTCACTTCGTTATCCAGCAGCTTATAAATACACAGGATGATATCGTGGTGTGCCAGCTTGCTGACTGCCTGGCGCAGAAGGGGAACGGCAGCTGAATATATATCGGGATCCCTGCCTTTTAGTTTTATTGCCTCAACATCGTTGGGAAAACTGATAGTGATGATTGGTGAGCCTATTTCGATTTTACATCGCATCATTTTCTCGAATCGCTGCTGTTGCTGTTGCTGTAGGCTGAATGGCCACCGGCCGATTTTCAATATCAGGTTATCTATGCCGCCGGATACTTGCTGGATCATCTCGATTAAAGTGGCGATATACATCATAAAGCCAAGATCAGACACCTTTAACTTGTCGTTGTAGGGATCATGGTTGATCACCCACAGCTCGCTGTTCCCATGCGGCGTTATATGGCGCTTTAGTCGAATGGGGGAACCAATCAAGATGCAGTATTGGCAGGCGTCCTGAATAAAAGTGTTGAGATTGTTGGCTGTCCACAAAGCCAGCGAAAAGCAACTGAAGGTCAGCGGTGAGACATGCTTGGCGGCAAAAGCGGGTAATAGTGGCTCCCCACTGTCTTGACACAGCAGCTTGAACTTGGCACTGAACGTACGTAGATCGGTTGGACGTATGTGAATTTGCTCACCCCATTTACTTTCCGGAAAGTAATCTTCAGGTTTGAGGCTAAATTGAATCGCTATGTTCCCTTAAGTTGTTGCTACACTTAAAGTAGGCAGCAACTGGAGGGAATTTTTATGCTCCAAGCTCACTT
>NZ_JANEYT010000099.1 GCF_024357955.1 Photobacterium pectinilyticum | reverse complement strand
CCACTTATCTTGATAAGGTATTACTGGCTGGTTTTAAGGCGGCGAGTAAAAAATGAGCATTCATGCTCTCACCCTGGGGAAAAACCCTTCTCAGCACCCTTGTTTCATTTGATGAAATACGAATAAATTATCGTAATACCAATCAGGATTAGTAGTTGATCAAGTATTTATGTAGGTTGGTATAAGTCTAACTCGTTTAAATAAATGTACAGTATTGGCATTTATTCATAAAAAACGAGCTAGAGTACTTAACCCTAGCTCGTTAGTTTTATATATGTTGAGTGGTTACTCGGATAGTACTATCCACATAACACCAACGTCCATTTTAACAACCTTAACTTCTGATCCTGCAGAAATAGGAACTTTACTTTTCAGTTTCCATTCAATACCTGAATACCTATAAGTTGTTTCGCTATTTGGGTTTACATCTGATTCCAAGTAAAAGCTAAAATTAGAAAATTCAGTTTGTACAACTTTATGATCTGTTTTATTTTGAATTTTTTTCAATGGCCGGTAACTTAAGATCATAAGTACTGCAATAGTAATAGCCAAAGTAATGGGTAAATTAGTGGTTTGAACTAAGTCGGCTTGATGGGATAACCCAACCAATATCATTGATACACCACCAATAAGTAGCACGATAGTCGACATTCCTAGCAGCGCAACTTCAATAATAATTAGCGCAATGCCAGCAGCAATTAACCATTCAGCTATGTACTGTTCAAATCCCATTAATTACCTCTTATTCGTACTATAAGTTATTTACTTTTTCATTGCAGATAGAATGGTAGTCGCTTGGGCAACCAAAGACCCGGCTTCTGTCGAACTATCAGGTAGTAGCACAACTGATGATTCTTTAGCGATAGCGCGTTTTGCTTCAATAGCTTTTGTTGCAAGTTCCAACTCTACAGCTTTTTGCCCTGTTTCAGTTGCAGCGGCCTCACCGACAAGCCTCAGTGCTTCTGCCTGAGCGTTAGCTACTGCAATCAATGCTTGTGCCTCACCCTCTGCAGCAAGAACCTGTTCTTGTTTTTCGGCTTCCGCAGCTAAAACACGTGATTGCTTCTCGCCTTCAGCGACATTAATTTGGGCTTCTTTTTGACCGTTACTCTCAAGAATTTTAGCTCTTCTCTCGCGTTCCGCACGCATCTGACTTTCCATTGAGCTCATCACTGACTCAGGTGGTGTTATATTAGATAACTCGTAACGGAGAACAGTTACACCCCACGAAACAGTTGCTTCGTTTATCATGTTGACGATTTTGCTATTCAGTGCTTCACGACCTTCAAATGTCTGATCCAGCTCGATTTTACCGATCTCACTACGCATCGTTGTTTGGGCTAATTGTGTTACAGCAAAGACGTAATCCTCAACCCCATAGGTGGCTTTGTATGCATCTAAAACTCGAAAATATAAAATACCATCAACGATTAACTGGATGTTATCCTTTGTTATCGCAGATTGGCTTGGTACGTCGTAAGCCTGCTCCTTTAAACTCTGTTTAGCAGCAACAGCATCGATCATTGGTATTAGGAAATTCAATCCAGCCTCTTTTGTACCTTGGTACTTACCAAACCGCTCGACTATCCAAGCTTGATTTTGTGGCACAAATCTAACCGATCTAGATATAGTAATTACGACTAATGCAACGAGTGCCATTTGAATAATGAAGCTGATGTCCATAAATTGAAGCCTTTTGTAGTAATCAAATAGTGTTCATTTGGGGCACTTTACACTATTTTAGTGTTATAAATATTAAATCATTGAGTAAAAAAGAAAAAAAATCTTTGCAAGTAACCAGAATGGAACGGAAATAGCATTTTTACTTATTGTATGTATATCTTGTAGCTGATGCCCTACCATACAACATCTTTTCTTTCGGTTTATCTTGTTCGAATAAATTATGCAACTAAAACCTTAGTAGCGAATTATACCTAGTTCAGATTATCAGCTTTAATAAGGAAAGTAGGAACGGCTTTGGGCTTTATCATTAATCTTAATACGCCACTCAACCACGCTCAAGAGGTCAATCAAAAGGTAGAAAAGCACAAACCTTGCAAAATTTCACTGCATCCCCCAATGATTTATTATCAGAGGTAGCCAGCCAGTAAATATCTCCTAACTAATTCAGCTCTTCCAACACTCTAATTTGTTCATATTGCCTATCATTACACTGCTGATCTTTTGAGCAATACCAAATCGCATTCAGGCCTGCAGCAATTGCTGGCTGTATGTCATTTTCTAAGCTGTCGCCAACCATCGTAATATCATGAGGTTCAACATCTAGCTCCAGTACAATACGATGAAAATACTCTGGGTTACCTTTGGCAATCCCCATATTGGTCTTACAGAAATAACCACTAATAAACTTGGCAAGCCCAGCACGTTGAAATGCCAACTTAATATCTTCTGTCGATGAGTCATCGGCATTCGTCGCAATATAAATGGGAGTATTTGCAGATAACCGTCGCAAGGCTTCAAGTGCTCCCGGTACCGCCTGAACCTCAGGCCAGTGGCACATCTTGCCCTGATATTGTGGAAAGTCGACCATCAAGGTGTCTCCCCAATCAAATAGGTATATTCTTGTCATGTAGAGTCCTTTCATTATGATTTATTTCTGAAACTGAGTGTAAGCTAATGAATATTCAAGAAGAAAATGATTTTAGCGCTACTAACGCTTCATCCGCTTTCTCACTCTGAACAAACACGTGATCGTGGTAATACGCTGCGATCACATTGGCACTGATCCCTTGCTCCGCGAGTTTACTGGCAATGGCTGCCGTTAACCCAACAGCTTCAAGGCTAGAGTGAACGGTTAACGTAATCATCCTAAATGTTGCTTCATAAGCCAGATTGCCCCTATCAGCATTATCCTTACTGAGTACTAGAGTTAACCCCTCTGACTCGGAAAAAGTAGCAATCGGTGACAACCCCACATATTTATCTAACTCACCATCCACGGTACAAAAAACATATTCCCCAGCTTTCAGTTCAGGAGCCATCGATTTCAATAACTCTTGTAGATCAGTAATACCAGCCATATTTCTTCCTCATTGAACTCTCAGTTTTACCGTTTTTTTTAACCACGTTTCTTGAGTGATTTGGTACAAACAATGACGCTGAAGGCTATGCCCTTGCGGTAGCTTCGGGTGATTAAAATCTTGCCCAATATTTACCATACCGATTTTGTCCATAACCCGTTGAGAGGGCGTATTAGGTAAAGCGGTAAACGCATAAACACTCGGTACCCGCAATTGCTCAAACGCATATTGCAGCGCCTTTCTTGCCGCTTCAGGTGCATAACCTTTGCCCCAGTGCACTTTAGCCAGCCGCCAACCAATTTCGACAAACGGCGCATTGGGAATCCCCGAGTGCAGACCTTGGCTGTGTAAGCCAACAAAGCCAATAAACTTTCCAGTTGATTTCAATTCAGCGGCCCAGAAACCCCACCCTCTTTCAGCAATAAGCTGGGTGATCCTAGCCGCTTGGGCATCACTTTCTTGCTGAGATAAAACGGCAGGGAAGTACTGCATCACAGTGGGGTCAGCATTCAGGTTAGCATAATCTGGATAGTCGTCTCTTTTCCACTGCCTAAGTATCAGCCTGTCTGTTTCTAACGGATACGCCATCTATCGTCGACTTCCTTTTACTACTGTTAATCTTTAACTCAGTATAAGCATATCAGCCCACTTATAAGAGCTTAACAAGTCGGTACAATTCCACATCAAGTCGAGCCATTACAATAAACCGCAGTCGGCAATGCTTCTAGAAAGCACACTCTGTAGTTGGGTATCACGCCATCGACTCTAACGACCTAACGTTGAATCGCTAACCTTTCCCGATCGGATTTTTTCAATTTAGCGACCACAAGTTCATAAGATCGGTCAATCAAGCCTTTCAACATTCCATCTTCAATTTCATCTGTCACCGACACCGTTACCCAATGTTTTTTGTTCATATGGTATCCGGGGCGAATAGCGGTAAACATCGAAGTAAGTGCCTCATTATCTGCCGGCGCCCCTTTAAGGTTAATGTCGACAACTCCATCGTTCACCGATAGCAACGCAAACATCTTGCCCAGTACTTTGAATACCATGACGTCAGCGCCAAATGGGTAATCCAACTCGACTTCAGGTAACGTCATGAGGAAGTCAGTAATCTCTTGTTTGTTCATAGCTACCCCGGATAAATGAGTTCAGCGGTCGGTGCGGATTGCGATCGGGTGATCTGGGTTTAATTGAAGAAGATCCCACATGTTACCGTAGAGATCCTCGAAGACTGCGACTGTGCCATAGTCTTGCTCTTTCGGCTCACGGACAAATTTAATACCGTCAGCAACCATACGATTATAATCGCGCCAAAAGTCATCAGTATTTAAAAATAGGAAGACTCTCCCTCCTGTTTGGTTACCAATAAAGTCTAACTGTTCAGGCTTCGATGCTCTTGCCAACAGCAAACTCGCACCATTGGAATTTGGCGGTGCAACCACCACCCAGCGTTTGTCCTGCTCTGGCTGGTAGGTATCTTCAACAAGCTCAAATTTCAGCTTATTGACATAAAAATCAATCGCTTCATCATAGTCTTTAACCACAAGGGCAATGTTTACAATGCTCTGTTTCACTCTGTTTTCCTACCACGCTATTAGGCACTATTTTATCGTACTAACTTATATTAACTTTCATCTGCGTTGAAGGCGCATTATCGACAAAATATGTCCACACATGATCATATACTTGTCTCTGCCCAGGAAATGGTACCAAGGCCTTAGCTTCATCAAGACCAACCCAGCGATACTCGGTATGCTCTTCATTCAACGTTATGGGCTGATTCGGTGGACATAGCACCACAAATACCGGAATGATCTGAATGACATTGACATTAGCCTCAAAGAACTGCTCAAGAAACTGGGCATTGTAGAGCTCAGACACCGTGATTTGTGTTTCCTCAAAGCACTCGCGCACTATCGCCTGCCACCCTTTTTCCTGCCCTTCGATAGAGCCAGCAACATGGCACCAATATCCCCCCTTTACGCGCTTCATCAGCAGCATTTTCATTTCGCCATCGATTTCAGACAAAGCGACGCCTGAAACAATCGAGGTATTTATCGGGATCTTTTGAGTTGTCATGTATTACAGCCTAATTAGACGATCGATAGGCAACAGGCTCATCGCCCTCTATTGTCACGACATCATTGCAATGCACCGCAAACAATGGGCCACCAGACCACTTCCTGCACATGTTGCAATGGCAAAGACCCACCTCTTTTTGATCATCGGCTGTTAGCTCAATAGCCCCGCACAAACATTTTCCTTTCATGCTTATCTCCTTCACTTTCGAACAGCAAAAAACTATTTTAAGTTTATGTTAGTGTGACAGGTGACTGCGTTATTTTCTGTGACTGATGAAAACCCTAAGCAAAAAAAAGCCCTCACCAAATGGCAAGGGCTTAGTCATTCTATTCCGCGATTGAATTAATCTTTATTCTGACGCTTGTTTTTAGGCACGTAATTCAAAATTGAAATCGGAACGGGTTTTCTAGGTTCAAAGCCTTCAACTTCACGTCGCTCAATCAAGTGCCCCAAACGGCTCTCAATCATACACAGGTTCTTGAAGTTGTCTTTTGACACAAACGAGATCGCTTCGCCTGAAGCGTCAGCACGACCAGTACGGCCAATACGGTGGACATATTCGTCAGCTGGGAATGGCAAATCATAGTTCACCACCCGTGGTAACTCTTCAATATCAATACCACGTGCACCCACACCCGTTGCGATAAGGTATTTAATCTTACCGGCTTTGAAATCTTCAAGTAGTTGTACACGAATCGCTTGGCTACGACCACTGTGGAATGCTTCAGCAGCAATGCCTCGCTTCTCCAGCTGAGAAACCAGTTTTGCAGCACCGTGCTTGGTCTCAATGAAGATCAACGCCTGATCCCACTGGTTTTCATTGATCAAGTGGCTAAGCAGCGCAGACTTCTTATCTTTATCGACTGTGATTAACCACTGCTCGATATTAGCTTTAGACGCTTCATTCGCCGCGATACTGATTTCATGTGGGTTTTCGACCACCGATTTTGCCAAGTCACGTACTTTCTTGGAAAGCGTCGCTGAGAACAGCAAGAATTGCAGTTCCTCAGGCAGGCGATCAATAATTTTATTGATGTCTTCGATGAAGCCCATATCCAGCATACGGTCAGCTTCATCAAGCACTAACGTTTCCACTTCTTCAAAGTGAACAGCACGCTGGCCATACATATCAAGCAAACGACCCGGTGTCGCAACCAATACATCAACACCATCAATCAGGCTTTGCTTTTGCTGCTTCTCATCCACACCACCATACATCGCCAGCGACGTTAGGCCTAAATGCTTAGAATACAGGGTGATTTTCTCTTCAACCTGGATAGCCAATTCACGGGTAGGTACAAGTATCAGTGCGCGAATACGTTTTTTACGTTGCGTCTTTCCTTGGCTTAATTTTTCAAGGATAGGCAATACGAAGCCCGCAGTTTTACCTGTACCCGTTTGCGCCGCTGCAATTAGGTTTTTACCCTGCAAAATAACAGGGATAGCCTTGGTCTGGATCGTTGTTGGCTTGCTGTAGCCCAGTTCATTAACCGCTTGGGTTAATGACTCGCTGAGCCCAAGTTTAGAGAATGGCATGAATCGCCTCTAATTGTACATTAACTAAATATGGTAGAGCCGCCTCTACATGAAGCGCGGGAGTTTACCACGAACACCGTAACCAAGAGACAACTTTCCGTCATAGCCTAGGGTATTTTATAATAAAAAGCACAGTGGGCTCAGGAAGCTATTAGCTCGATCTGAGCAGATTACATAAAGCTCACCTTTGGGTTTCGCTGTTCATTCAACATATTCATACCAAAGGTTTCTTGGTAGATCTGCATAAAATCTGCACGTATTTGCTGCTCAAGGTGAGTCGCCATTTCTGTCGGACAGAACAACATGACATGTACGACCTGCTCACCGGTTGGTGTCGTGCTGATATGGATATGCGGATCCGGGCCAGGAAGATCGACTCCTGCGTGTTTTTCAATTACCCCGTTATAACGCCTGGCAACATCGATAAACTCCTCGCAGTGGATTTCAATCTGTTCAATTACCTCAGGTACCATCACGAAAAGATTAACGAACTCTTTAACCGTAATACTGAAGCTGTGATACACATACCGCTTCATAAAGTTTAGGTTCTTTACTGGGTAGGTAAAAAACATGCTGTTTGGTAAGGTCGCCGTTTTCCCCGTAAAGTGATACTGACCATGATGAAGATCGATTTCTTGAATCACGGTTGCCATCATATTGTGTTCGATCACTTCACCACACAGCGAGCCCACTTCAATCCAGTCCCCGATCCTGAACGATCGTGCACTGGCTCGTTGAATTGATCCAGTAAAGCAAAGGATGATCTCTTTGGATGCAACCACTATCGCAACCGCAATAGCTGTCACAGATAGAGCAAATTCGCTGATTTCAGATTGCCAAAGCATGAACAACACAACCACCATCAAAATGAAGGTGCCGTTTTTTGTCCGTGACATCCACTTACGCTGATGCTCAGAAACAAACGCAATGTCTCCGCGTATTTGCTTCAAGACTAACCGTCTGAACATCAAAACGAATGCGATGATCAGTAGGCTGAGCAACATTTTATTTTCTATAAAGAAATCAATAACCGACAACAACTTCTCTGGCATGAGCGCCTCTTTTCGCACCTATTTATCAATTCATATCAATCTGGGTAAGTAATTGATCTTTTCATTACGCAGTAATGACTGATCAACTTCTGGTATGGGTCGGTATTATAAGTAGTTCGTTCGATAAACTCCCATAGTTTTAATACAAAATCTAGATCTAGCAAGCCCCATAGGTTCAATCAACGACGGGTATCAAATTCGCTTCCAGAAATACGCAGTCTGAAGGACACTGGTAGCAAAAATTTTCACACTAAGGCTGGAGTTGATAGAAGCGCGGGCAGGCCAATACCGGTCCCCGAGAATTGGACGGTTTTCAGCGCTTCACTGATCAAACTCGTGTTGGCATATCCCGAAGAAGGCCGCAGGTTCCCCTGGGTACTCTATAGAGAGATTGGAACGAAAAAAGGGCCTGTTGGCCCTTTTTTAAATTTTGAAGTCAAAACGAGTTTCTTTCGTTTGATATAATATGACCTCTTCTCTTTGCTCTTCAGGGTTAGCAATTTGAATATTATCAAATGTTTCTGGATGATCATCCGCAGCATTACATGTGAAAGCAGCGGTATATTCACCAGCAGGAATAAACCCAAAACCATATTCCAATTGGTTAGTTTCATCATTCCATACAACAGGGGCTGAACTATATGGAGCTACATAACCATCTGGTAAATATTCAGAATCTGCATTATCACTCAGTTGCTTACCCCATAAGCCATGATTTTGATACAAATAAACAAAACCATCATTAATCAAGCAAAGATCGCCATCATATAGATTGAGGTCAACACTACCCCACAGCGAAGAAGCCGCATCATTATCAACAATTTTAACGCCATTAGGTTTCAGATGATAACCTTTGCCACTTCCACCACGTTCAACCAATGCTTGCCGAAGATCAAATTCAAGTGTAAAGCTTTGGACTGCCTGAGTTGAAACATCAAAACCACCGAGTTTCAACTTTGAGCTTGGTACGCCAAGATTTTCCTTTCCGCCACCGGATTCAACAACCCAACTATATGATGCAGACTCATCGCTAAGGATGTGCAAAATCATGCTTTTGTATTGACCAACAGGAATCTCTTCATCTGTCACAATCAATGCAGAATCTTTTCCTTGGTAATCAAGTAAATCAATCCCTTGATAACCATAGCCATCATCATCCTCATCCACTTCGATAATATATCTATTGCCATTTTCATGCTGAAGCTCGATTTTATCGAAGGCCACCATCACTTCAGACATAGTATCAACGGGTGCATCAGATACGCTAAAAGAGACTTTGGCATACTGGGTAGAATCGTTACTGCTGTCACTTCCACACGCAGAAAGCAAGGTCGCCACTGCTAGTACAGGTAAGGTTTTAAAAATTGACATGATGTTCTCCATTTCTGGAGGCGATTTTATGCGTCAGCAACTATCAACTCAATAAACCAACGCTGAATTGACAATTAACTGACAAAACAATTTGAACGTTTTCATTATAAATGATCAAAATATTTAACCCTTATAATTGAAATACAAACATCATAATAAAAAATCACGCTTCAATGTATAAATACTTAGACCCCCTACCCTCTACTAGCGTCAAAATGTCTTCGATATTGGGATTTTGATAAAAGCATCGGGCAGTTGGCCAGCCCGAATATTAACTTGCACAGAGGGGTACAATAATTTAGGCACATTTAACTGTTTATCACGCTCAGAGCGAAACTGAACAAACTCACTTTCTAGGGTCTCTCCCTTTATGTGGATATTATCTTGTTTACTCTCGGCAACCGTCGTTTGATATTTCAATTCCCGGCCACCAGGTTGGTAATCATGGCAAACCCACAGTCGAGTTGAGTCAGGAAGCGCATAAATTCGCTGAATACTCTCGAACAATTGCTTCGCATCTCCTCCCGGAAAATCACAGCGTGCGGAACCAAAATCAGGCATGAATAAGGTATCACCAATAAACGCATTTTGATTTACAAGATAAGTGACACTGTCACTAGTGTGTCCTGGCGTTTCGATAACAGCAGCTGTTAACATACCAATAGAAAATTCTTCTTTGTCCTGAAATAGGTGATCAAAACGAGTGCGAGAGTGATCGCCGTCGGCCTTGTCGTCCTCCATCCCAAGTATTGATTCAAAGGTAGCTTGTACATCATCAATATGATGCCCCGCAGCAATCTTTCCACCTAACTTAGATTTTATGTAACTGGCTGCCGTTAAGTGATCGGCATGGGCATGAGTCTCTAAGATCCAGTCGAGACTAAGTTGGTTTGACCTTATAAAATCAATAATTTGGTCGGCAAACCCTGTACTCACCACACCAGAGGATAAATCAAAATCTAAAGCGCTATCAATCACCGCGCAGTGCCCACCCGCCCTGTCATAAACGACATAACTTAATGTTGATGTTGGATTATGAAAAAAGGCCTCAATAGTCGCTGTCATCATCTACCTCCCAATCAATGAGTGTAATTCGTGTCAACAAACCTAGTCACTACACAGTCTATTTTAGTTAGGTTTTAAGACTTACCGTTTAATAGCGCACTGCATGATGTATTCATTGCCTTCCACAACGACGGCGTTTACTGTATACCCACAAATGATCCTGCTTAAGCCCTAATAAATGAAAACGATCTATCAGCCACTTTTTGATAACGACAATCCACCCGCAGAGATTTTTTTTGGCCATGAAGTGTTTTTGCCCAACACGACCACCCCAAACCACAACCACCCATGGGGGCAACTACAAATCATCAATGGTGGTATCTTAGAACTTAGGGCTGAGAATAAACGCTTTCTATCACCTTCACAGTATGCGGTATGGGTTCCTGCGGGGATTGAGCACGAGAGCTTTATGCGACGCAGCCTGAATTATTGCTCGATGAATATCACTCATCCGCTGGCTTCTCCACTTCCAGATTACCCATGCTTACTGGAAGTCAGTCCGATCATGGAAGCGATCATCAACGATCTGAAAGCCCGCCAGCTCACCGTCGCGAAGTCCGATCAAGATAAAAGGCTCATCAACGTTCTACTCGACCAAGTGTATCAAGCTGAAGAGCACGAGCAGTTTCTCCCGACAAGTAACCACAAACTCCTAAAGCCTATCCTTAATGAACTAGAGCGCCAACCGATGTCAGAAAAGACATTGAAGGACTGGGCTCAAGTTCTTCATACCACAGAACGAACATTGGCCAGACACTGCCAAGACAAGCTAGGGATGAGTTTTACTGAATGGCGACAGAGAAGGAAGTTTTTATTTTCTTTGCATTTGCTGAGAAAGGGCTCATCTGTCAAAGAGATCGCATTGACGTTAGGTTACCACCAAGCTTCACCATTTATCACATTATTCAAGCGCCACGCACAATGCACGCCAGAGCAATACCGACAACGCTTTTTTGCCGTTAAAGAATAGTACCCAAGACACTTCAAAAGGCTGTAGGGATAAAATTCCTGGGGACATGTAAGAATCTCTCTTCCGTGCGGTCTTTATATCTGAAGCGCATTGGAGGGGTTAATGAAACAGCTTATTGCTTTTCTTTTATACGGACTTATCTTCACTCTACCGTTAAGCATGCAGGCAGCATCGCTTAACGGCTTTAATTTATCTAACTCATCTGTTCCCACAGAAGAGATTATGTCTGGCGGGCCGGGGAAGGACGGGATTCCAGCTATTCTCCGCCCCCATTTTGTCTCAGCCAAACAAGCCCGTTTCATGTCATCAAAAGACCCTATACTTGGCATTGAGATCAACGGGAAATACCGTGCTTATCCTATTAAGATCCTTAACTGGCATGAAGTCGTGAATGATCAAATAGATGAAAAACGGTTTATTGTCAGTTATTGCCCGCTCTGTGGCTCGGGAATGGCGTTTTCAGCCACACTTAATGGCAAGCACCTAACATTTGGCGTGTCAGGCTTACTCTATAATTCTGACGTTCTCCTGTATGACCATCAAACTGATTCATTGTGGTCACAAATCAAAGGAATGGCGGTGTCCGGCCAGTCCGTTGGAAAACACTTAACCCAGTACCCTCTCACCTTGACCCGTTGGGGAAAATGGCAGCAACTGCACCCTGGCACAGACGTGTTATCGACAAATACAGGTTATCAACGCGACTACCAACGCGATCCCTATGCCGGTTACAGCCGCTCACCGCGCCTTTACTTCCCTGTTGCAAATCAAGCACCCTCCATCTACGGATCAAAGGAAACCGTGATGGGATACAAAGGAAAAAACGGAGTCATTGCTTTTCCGTTTGCAGAACTTAAGAAGCAAGGAAAAGCCAAATTCACCTATCGCTTTAAAGAGCAAATGCTCACCATTCACTGGGATGTTCACAATCTATCCGCTCATATAACAGACAGCCAAGGGCAGAATCTCCCCAGTACTTTGCTATATTGGTTCGCTTGGTATGCTTTTTACCCTGAAACTGAAGTATTTAATACTAATCTAGATAAGTAGTTGATCAAATATTTGCACTGGAAAAATCCTTGTTATCAAGGCAAATATTTATGTAGGTTGGTATAAATCATTACGATAAAAAACAAGCCAGCATACATGCTGGCTTGATAATTTAGGTCAGATGACTCATCGACTTTAAGTGTAACCGCCTTTCATTAAACATTCTCATCCAAAACAGTTGAATCATCCTGCTGGGAGCCTGATGTGTCATTGTCATACGATGAACTATCATCCATCACATCAACACCTTGGTTACTATTATCCCCCTGAGTCCAATCGCCATTTTGTCCTTGCTCATCTTGCATCTCTGGTTGGTTGGCATTTTTGCCCTGACTGGCTTGCATCGCATGCTCGTCATCAACATCAATCGTCACTGTTGCCGATGCCCCTTCAACAGCCGCCCCCAGATCGGTTTGCCCCTCAAACTGAATAGTCGCCTCACCTTCAAACTCATCTGATAACTTCATCAGAAGCGGCTTGGATAGATTACCACTAACCGTATAGGAACCATCACTGTTCAGTAATGCATTGGCAATAGTTGCCCCATCAGGAAGTTCACTGATTTCGACCTGAGTCACATCAGGGTTTTCTGCCACATCATCAGGGATTTCTAAATGCACATTATTGCCCGGCGCTGCGGTTAGATCACTTTCACCTCCAGCATCATCACTGTCCGAACTGTCATTGCTATCTGAAGCGTCTTCATTAATCGTAGTTTGAGTATCAACATTCTGTTGTGAGTCAACATCAGGCTGTGCCGACTCAAGACTCGCTTCTTGGTCTTGGTACTCATTAACATCAAGAGTGATTTGATGAACAGAAGTTGCATCCCCGTCAGTTGATGTGACTTCAAGTGGCAATTGGCCGGTAAAGTCATCATCACTCCAGAAAACCCACCAACCATCACCATTTTCTACTACCGTACCTTGTTCACCATGGTAATCAACGCCAGTGATTGTCGATTCATCACCTAAATTCAAGGCTGCTAATAAATCAGCTTGTGTCAGCTCCAGTGAGCCCATTTCATCGAGCACGAAATCAGAGGCTTCCGGTTCAGCAACATCAACATTGAAGTGTGTTTGAATACTGTTCTCACCATCTGTCGCAACATAGGCAATTTGAGCCTGCCCTACGAATCCTTGTGCTGGTGAGAAAGTATACTGCCCCTCACTATTTGTTTCCAACACACCTTGTCCACCAACCAATTGAACAGATTCAATGGTTAGCTCGTCATTATCAGCATCAGTTAGCTGAGCAAGCATATCGGCATCGGTGAAGGTCAAATCATTGCCAGAACCAAGCTCGGTAGTCACAATGGCATCAACCGTGGGTGCAGAGTTGACATCATTTTCACCCGCATCTGCAGCAACAACAGCAATGCTACTTTGCACATCGACCAAGCTACCGTTTTGCTCCACCTGATAAGCAAAGTCAACCTGCCCTTCAAAGCTCTCGGCTGGGGTAAATGACCATGTTCCATCGCCATTATCAACCAACTCGCCTTGGGTGCGATCAATCAAATGGACACCTTGAACTTCATCACCATCAGCAGCTTCTAATCCCTCAGCCATGCCTAACAAGTCATCCATTGTCAGCACGAGGGTTTCACCCTGAGTAGCATCAAAGTCAGCATAGGCTTCTGTTGACTCAGGCAACGCATTGGATGACTCATCGCCATAGTCTGCTGTAGTCGCAGAAACAGTAATGAAGAAACTGCCGGTAAAATCAGCTGGCGGTGTGAGTGACAAGTCATCGAAACTCCAGGTTGTCACATCAACGACCTGACCGGGCTCGGTGATTGTAATGGTGTTCTCACCATCACTAACGACAAAGCCGACAGGGAAGCCAGTAATTACCAGGTGACTCAATTGCTCGGAAGCATCGAGCATATCAACATTCAAGCCAAGCAATCCGGTAGTATCTTCATCGAAGACTAGTGGCCCCTCATGATCTGTGGTGATCACAGCCCCATCGGCGACAGGGCGGATATAGATAGGCATATCCAAAACCGTTGTCGCACCACTAGGATCGCTCACTTCGACCTGCAGCTCAGCGATACCGGAATAATCATCAGATGGCGTATAGGTCCAGCTTCCGTCCTCGTTTTCTTCAACCTCGCCGGCATCTTCACCGTCAACGGTAATAACGCGGGAGACAACCAGCTCATCACCATCAACATCGCCGAACAAGTCCAGCATATCTTCTGCCCTGAAAGTGAAGCCACCGTCTTCGTATGTCGTTAGGTGGGCATTACCGCCATTAAAAGGTGCGTCGTTGACAGGCATAACGTCAACCTTGAGGGCACCATCTACGATGTTTTCACCATCTGAAATTGAATAATCCAGCTCTATCAAGCCATTAAAATCAGGCGGTGTGATCAAGTGATACATACCGTCTTGCTGCAGTTGCAAATTACCATTTGGCGGCTGCTTCAATGACAAACTTTCGAGCGTAAGGTCATCGCCATCGGCATCAGTCGCTTGACTTAATATGAACGCAGGGTCAATTTCCAGCACCTGATCTTCATCAACACCCAATTTCAGCGTTGGTGCAACGGGCAAATCTTCAACTGGCTTAACATCAACAGCAACCGTCGCCGTATCAAATGAACCATTGCCATCGGTGACCGTATAGGTAAAGGACGCAGGGCCGTTGTAATCAGCATCAGGGGTGAAAACGACGTTGCCGTCTTCATCCAATTCGACAGTGCCGTGTGTATCCTCTGTTGCCTCAACGGCGGTAATAGACAATATATCGCCGTCAGCATCTGTATCATTGGCGAGTAAATCTGTTGGATTGATAACTAGCTGTCCATCTTCATCAACCTCGATCGCACGACTTGTAATGCCCTCTTGTACCTCTACCAGCTGCTCGGTGACATCCATTGCCTGATCGGCAGTACTGTGGTTTAGATCCAGAGAAAGCGTATTAGCTATCTCGCTACCATCGCCTTGTATGGTGGTCATCTGAATGTCTTCAGACATGGTACGGGAAACAGTCATGTTCTGGACAACGTATGTCCCGCTTCCGCCTTCTGTACCCAGAGTGAAATGATGGACCGGCACATCAGTGGTAAAAGCATAGGTATCTTGTAATTCACCGGAATCACGATATCCGCCTTGGGCGTCAATCAAATTGCCTTCTGCATCGTACGCTTTGATGATAACTTCAGTCGCTTTACTACTGTTCTCATCAAAATAACCGCCAAGCCCATCGAGCTGGAAGGTGATTTGGTTTACATCTTCCCCTTCAACGGTAACGGTCAATATTTCATCATTGCTAAGGCCATTACGGCTATCATTGCCAATACCCGCACCCACCGACGTTCCAGCGCCATTCCATGCCTCAAGTTCTCCAGAGCTAACCTGAGTGGTGATCGTCACACCATCTTCCTGAAAAACAGCGCTATCACCATTTACCACTCCCCAATCTTCGACGTTGGCAGTGCCATCAAAGACGGTGGTCGAGGTATCGTTATCAAAACTCCCCACCCGTATATCACGAGTGCCTGACTGCACTTCATCGGTATCAGGTACGTACTGTACTTGAGCATCAGCAGGGTATTCTTGGCCAACGACCATATCTTCCCACTCACCCTCAGCATTAATACACTGCACCGAACCATGTTCTGGTGCAGCATCAAGGCGGATCTGCGGTGCTTGCGCGGACATGCTGCTGTCATCCGCTGCAACAACCTCGTCATTAACCGCATTGATAGTCAGATCCAAACCAGTCGAGACGGTCTCTAAGCCATCAGTAACATCAAAGGTTAGGTTGAGTTCACCATTGAAATTCTCATCAGGCGTGATGGTGTAGGAGCCATCATCGTTTCTTTCTACAACGCCCGCCCCCTCTAGCTGAAGGTTTTCCGCCGTCAGTTTGTCACCGTCAACATCGGTGGCATTGGCCAATAGCTGATCTTGACTCAGTGTGATGGTGCCATCTTCATCAATGGTATAACTGAGGTTTTCGCTCACTACAGGTCCATCATTCACGGCTGCAACCTGTAGTGTTGCCCCTGAAGCGACCTGACTGCCTTCCCCGTCGGTCACATTGAAACTCATCGCCAAGTCACCGTTAACATCTTGGTCTGGCGTCACTAGATAGGACTTCTCGCCAGTTTCAGGATCCACCACGGTAGTAAAAGTTGCATTGGTAATATTGAGGTTCACCACCGACAAATCATCGCCATCAACATCACTGGCATTAGCTAACAACGCCGCTTCGGTGATCACTATCTGGGTATCTTCGTCAGTATTAAATTGCAGCGGGCTCGTTTCATCAATAACAACCGGATCATTCACCGGCACCACTGTGAAGTCGAGCGTCGCCGTGGTCGAGGCTGTTTCAGGCGTATCATCATCCGCGGTACTGTCTTCAAGTGACGTTGCCGTTACATTCAGTGACACTGGTCCATGGAAGTTTTCAC
>NZ_JANEYT010000098.1 GCF_024357955.1 Photobacterium pectinilyticum | reverse complement strand
TAGAAATACCTTTTTGAAACTGAACCTGATTCTTAGCCATGATAATAGCCTCATGAACTGACTTATCATCAGTATAGCTAACAGGGCTGAGTATTAGTGGTAATCAGGTAATTCTTTGGAGTTTTGGACTGGTGAGAACCCGATTAGTGGACAGGGACATATTTTTGATACTGAAACAGATACGTGGCTAGACGTCAACAGCAGTATTGATGAATCATTACATTCAGCACCGATTAAAATAAGTGCATCAGAATAAATCTTATCTCTATTGATATGGATTTAATTAATCTGAAATAGTAAGTAGTACTCTTAGGTCCTTGCCCTTACCGCTGAAGTAAGGGCTTTTTTTTATTCATTCTTATCACTTTTTACAACATTACGAAAAAATCCTGCAACGATATACTTTTCGAATCGGTTACTTAACCATGCCGCGGCAGTGCTTTTGTCTGGTAAATATAAATACCTTGTCCTCGCATTTCACTATTGAGCATCCCCCCGCTTGATCAGATCGCATTAAATTGGTCGCTTACCCCTAAGTGGTTGATCACCTGTCATTGTTGTGAATGGTTTGAGGCCGGGCTGATTGTATACACATTAGCTGGCCTTTTAGGGGGTACAAGTTAGGTTTTTCAGATATTGGGTTGGAGTCAGCTTGATATGCTTCTTCATCGCCCTAGAGAAGTTAGAAGGGTCGGAATAGTGTAATTTCTCCGCGACTGCCTGAACACTCAAACCTTGCTGGAGTAACTCCATCGATTTTTCTATCTTCTTCTGGTTGATGTAGTCTCTGAACGTCGTGTTGTGCTGGATGAATAAGCGCTGTAATGTTCGCTCTGATACACCGAATAGGTGCGCAACAAAATCAATATTAAAATGCTCTTCCTGCCAGAAGGTGTTGACAATTCCTTTCACCCGGGTTATTGAGCATCCAAGTCTTTGCTCGGGATGGCGCTTTAACGGCACCATGTCAGTAAGACTAAAATCAATGGGTACGTAACTGTAGCGTGTACCATAACAGACTTTTTTTTCGGTTGTTTGCCCCACGATCTTGGCTTTCGGAGTGCAATGATGATCAAAAGCTAAATACCTAGGCTGCCATGAGGCACCAAGATGTGCTTTTAATAGGTTGATAATCAAGAATGTGGTGAACTCATTGGCATGTTCATAGCTTGTATTCGTCACTTTGAGCGAACTCTGGTGGCAAATTCGAAATTCTCCATTGTAACTCTCAAACCACAATTTGAAGTGGGAACCTTGTAGGTGTTGGAGGGACAACAGTGTATTGAGTAGATCAGATATCTCTACAATGTTGACCAATTGCTTGTTGAGTTCTGGGTGGAGTGCCTGATTACCAACATGTTGTGCGGCATGGAAGCCGATGTCTCTATGTCCTGAAGCCTTTGATGCCGAGTCAATAATGAGCCCGATGACATGGGAGGGTATATACAGGTTAGGTGTTGCCAAGGTTTCTTTATTAATACGAAAGCGCTTGAGAAGCTGTGATGGATCACGACCATGTTCATCGAGAAAATGAATAAATGGGGTGCTCAGTGCTGCGCGGCAAACAGGTAGTGAACTCATGATTCGCATAAATAGTGAATAAGATAGGAACTGTATGCGACAACACCTTAAATACAGCTGAATGGCTAATGGTATTTCATGGCCAAATGATTGCAGAAATGGACTTTACTCGAGAGTTATTTTTTCCGTCTTTATCTTAGCGCCTCAATGGGTGGAAGTCTCTGTCACTGATGACTTCGAGCGGCATTTCAACAGTTTTTACTTATTCTGATGCGTACTTGGAAATCGGTGTAGAGTGATAATGCAAGGCTGCTTGTACCACAAGCAGTTGTTGCGGCTAATATTTAGTTATATCTTTAATTAAATTTTTAAGGTTATGGGTAAATTACCATAACCTTTTTGTGTTGGAGAAAAGGTATGTCAGAGAAGGCGTTGCCAGAGAGCGTACTCTGTATAGAAGATGTATGGCAGCAATATCAGACAAGCCTGAAGCGCTTTTTGCAGTCGAATGTTTCATGTCCTGATGATGTGGATGATTTGCTACAGGAGATCCTTATCAAGACCTATCAACAGATTAATACTGTTAAGGACAAGAACAAACTGAAACCTTGGTTGTTTCAACTCGCCAATAACACCATCATCGATTTCTATCGTAAGCGTGCCCGCAGCAAGGGCGTTACGAAGGATGAACTTTGGTATACCGAGGGGGATGAAACGGTTCATCATCAGCTTTCCCACTGTATTATGCCGTTCATCCAAGCATTGCCTGAAGACGACGCCCAGTTGCTCAGTGCAATTGAGCTCAATGGTACATCACAGAAAGACTATGCCGAACAGCATGGGGTGAAGTACTCAACCTTGAAATCGAGAGTCAAAAAAAGCCGTGAGAAACTCAATCGTTTATTCAATGAATGTTGTGAAATGAAAGTAGATAGGCGTGGAAATATTATGGGTTTCGAGAGAAAGGATAAATGTAAAAAGTGCTAGGTGAGAGTAGCTAGAGCACTGATTAATATTATGAATATTCCTGAATGTATTTTTGAGAAAGTGGTCCGCACCATAGGTGTTGAACGCGTAAAAAACGTAGAGCACATACAGAGCTTGTGGAGCGGTTATGGTGAACTGGTGAGGCTGCACGTCGACGGAGGTAATACTTCGTCGGTCATCGTGAAATACATTGTCTTGCCTGCAATTAATCCGGACTCTCAATTGCACCCAAGAGGCTGGAATACATCGCGGTCGCACCAACGTAAATTGGATTCCTATCTAGTTGAAGTGAATTGGTATCGTGAGTATGCCAACCTCTGTCAGGCTCCGGTGCCAAAGTGTTTAATGGTCGAACAGAAAGAGAATGAAATCCTGCTCGTGCTGGAAGACTTAGCCACGATGGGATACAACGAAGTCCATAAGCATGTCGAGAGCCCTGCGGTCTTGGCTTGCTTGCGCTGGTTGGCCCAGTTTCATGCTCAGTTTATGTCTTGCCGCCAAGCGATAAAGCCACAAGGGTTATGGCCGACAGGGACGTATTGGCATTTGGCGACTCGGCCAGATGAACTGGCTGTGCTTGAAGATTTACCATTGAAAGCGGCAGCCGGAAAGATAGATACCACCTTGGCTTGTTGTAAATACCAAACCTTGGTGCATGGTGATGCCAAGCTGGCTAATTTTTGTTTTACACCCGAGAGTAATGATCCTGCATCGGTCATCTCGGTTGCTGCGGTCGATTTCCAATATGTCGGTGGCGGTTGTGGTATGAAGGATGTTTGCTTGCTGCTTAGCAGTGTGTTGGACTTTAACGAAAGCGAGAGCCAGATCCAAGCTTACCTTGATGAGTATTTTGCTACATTGAAGCAGTTCTTGTTTGAGTATCACCCCAATATTGATGGTGACGATGTCGAACAGCAATGGCGACCGTTATACAGCGTTGCTTGGGCGGACTTCCAGCGATTTGTGAAAGGTTGGTGTCCTGATCATTGGAAGATCAACCCCTATACCGAGCAGCTTACTGACACAGCGTTACGATGGTTGGCAAAAGAATGATTGGCCAATACAACTGAACCATAATGTTTTGGCCGGAAAGGGCGGTGTTTTAATTATCTAGGTTCACAATTCTAGATTATTGCCTCACTATGAGTTTGGAAGCTTATGTTATATACCCAAGTTACTTGGGTATACACGCATGAGGCTGATCCCCCCGCGTTTCTCCACAATAACGGCGCGAAATGGAGTTTTAAATGGTTACCCAAGCATCGACAAAGCGATTTAAGCATTTTTACGCCTCCGACCTTAGAGGGCTCGGGCAACTAGCCACTCAAGCGACAGTGGGTGCAACACGTATCGCTGAAGGCGTACACCAGTCGGTTTGGCGTACGATGGGGATACCGAGTGGGTCAGTACCCGATAAAACCCGAGGTCTCACCGGTTTCGTGTATAAGAATATTTATACGGTGACCGAATTGGTGGGAAGTGGGATCGATAAAATTCTAGAAAAGCAACAGCCTTGGCTTGAATCACTTGACGAAGATAAAACCGAAACAGTGGCGCGCATTTCAGTCCTGTCAGCCCTAAATGGTGTGATGGGTGATCAACTGGTGGAAAAGAACAATCAGTTTGCGATCTCGATGACTTTTTATTATCAGCAAGTGCCCTTGCTGTTAGACGATAATTTGCCATTAGACGCGCCTTTACCTAGCTTCCCTATTCCACAGGCGAAAAGCAAAGTGCTGCTGATGATCCATGGTTTATGCATGAATGATCGGTTATGGCAGGGGAAACATGATGGTGTCGAGGTCGATCATGGTCAGCTACTATCTGCCTCACTGGGCTATACCCCAGTTTACCTTCGTTATAACACGGGTTTGCACACATCGCAGAATGGTAGACAGTTGTCTGAGCTCATCGAGCAATTTGTCAAAAAATGGCCAACGCCGATAGAGGAGTTGTCTATTGTTGCTCATAGCATGGGCGGGTTAGTGGCAAGAAGTGCGGTTCACTATGGCCAGAAACAGGCAATGCAGTGGCCCGATATATTGAAAAAAATGGTGTTTCTGGGTACACCTCATCAAGGGGCCCCTTTAGAGCGGATAGGTAATAAGTTTGGCGTTATTCTCAGTAAAACACCCTATACAGCGCCTTTTAACCTACTCAGTAACCTTCGTAGTGCGGGGATCACCGATCTTCGCTATGGCAATGTGATTGATGATGATTGGCAAGGAGCCGATCGCTTTCATAACATGCCCGATGAGCGCTGTGGTGTACCATTACCGCAAGGTGTTGACTGCTTTGCGATAGCGGCCACAACAGCAAGCCAAAAGAGCTTGTTAGCCGAGCGATTAATTGGTGACGGCCTTGTACCTTTAAACAGTGCCTTGGGGTGCCACACGGTTAATGAACGTCATCTTATGTTTGCTGAGTCCGATCAGAAAGTGTTTTACGAGATGAAGCACAATGATTTGTTGAGTGATCCGCAGGTCACTCAACAGCTTGAACTCTGGTTGCGCTAATCCTATTCCTATTGCCCGCCAGCAGGGTGATGGGCAATCCAGTGTTTGGCGATATCGGTACGGGTGGTGACCCAGATATCGTCAAATCCGCTGATATAGTCGAGGAACTTCTTCAGTGCCTGAATACGTCCAGGCTTTCCTAAAATCCGGCAATGCATTCCAATTGACATCATCTTCGGCGATGTTTCTCCTTCTTCGTACAAACAATCAAACGTGTCTTTGAGGTACTGGAAAAACTCTTCACCATGGCTAAAGCCAAAGGGGGAGGAAAAACGCATGTCATTGACATCCAAAGTGTAGGGCACCACCAGATGTGGCTTTTCGCCCGATGGAGTATCAAGCGTGGTCCAAAATGGCAGGTCATCACCATAGTAGTCGGAGTCGAACAATATAGAGGGGTGCTCGGCCAGCAACTGGCGGGTATGCTTTGAATCACGGCCGGTATACCAACCTACCACCTGCTTTCCTAAAAGACTTTCTATACGGGTAAGTGCCTGCGCCATGTGTTCGCGCTCTTCTTCAACCGGCATATGCTGGTGGTGGATCCATTTCAGGCCGTGACAAACGACATCATAACCATTATCTATGATGGCTTGGGTAACAGCTGGGTTTCGCTCCAGCGCGGTGGTGATGGCAAAGATGGTCAATGGCAACTGGCGTTTTTCAAATTCATTGAAGATCCGCCAGACACCACTGCGCGAACCGTATTCATACAAAGATTCAATGCTCATATGGCGGTCAGGATAGGCTTCCGCGCCTGCAATTTCTGAAAGAAAAGTTTCGGAATGAGTATCACCATGTAGGATGCAGTTTTCGCCACCTTCCTCGAAATTAAGTACGAATTGCACAGCCAGTTTAGCATTATTGGGCCAATTGGCATGGGGTGGTTTGCCGGCATAGCCCGCCATATCTCTGGGTTTGAGGGTGGCATTGCGCGACAGTAATGCGTCATCGTTGCTCATGGGCTAGTCCTCCTTGCCTGCAGTATTCGACCAGTGCTGGTAGCGACCAGTGAATGGTTTAGTGGGGGGCGGGGCATAGGTTGAAATCTTTGATGTAGATAAGGATAGCCGATGGAGGGATTCAACCATGCTGACAGCGGCGGTTACTCCGTCAATTACGGGAACACCAAGTTCGCTTTGTAGGTCTGACACCAAATCTGACATCCCTGCACAACCGAGCACAATCGCCTCGGCGCCATCATGCTGCAGGGTTTGCTGACAAGCTGCTAAAAGTTGCTTGAAGGTGGCATGATCAGTTTGCTCCAGTGCCATAACGGGCAACTCGATTGCTCGAATGGCGCAACAGCGTTCCGCTAGACTATAGCGTTGCAGTAAGTGCTCGGCGGTGGGAATTGTCCTAGCAAGGGTGGTAACGACTGCGAAACGATTAGCAACAAGGCTTGCAGTGTGAAAAGCCGCTTGGGCAATACCGATCACTGGTGCTTTGGTTAGCTCTTTGACGGCATCAAGCGCCGGGTCACCAAAACAGGCGACGATATAGCCATCTGGTTTACTCTCTTCTTGTTCGCATTCGCGGATCACTTCTAGCAATCCGCTTGAAGCGAGCACTTCATCGCGGGCACATTCAATCGTTTCTGGCCCATGCAGGGGAGAGCAGGCGGTAATTCTCGTGGTTGGCAGGGCGATGTGTTCAGCGCAGAGGGCAATTTTATCTGTCATTCCCTTGCAGGTATTGGGGTTGATAAGTTGGATCCGCATCCGTGGGCTCCTAAATGTAGAATTAATGAAAAAGTGAATTGAAATCGACGGCTTTATTGTCGCTATCGGAAACAAGGCTGTTTTGAATCACTTTTAGGTGATGGGTCATCCACTTCATCGCAGATTCTTCTTCACCGTTATCAAGTAGCGAAACTAACTCGGCATGACTACCACAATCACAACCGACGCTGTGCTTTGTGCCAAAAACGGCAATGGTCAAAGACGAACGAAAGGCGAGTTGTTCAACAAACTGGCTTAGGGTGTGATTGTTGGCGATTTTGGCTAACTCAATATGGAACAATGCAGTGTATTTGATTGTAGCGGCAAAATCGTTTTCGGCTTTCGCTTTATCTTCAAGTGCGATGATAGTGCTGAGGTTCTTAGCATCAGACGGTTGCCAGTTGGCGATAATAGTGGGCAGCAAGTTGGTTTCAATAAGTACTCGGCTGTCAAAGACTTCTTGGGCCTCAGTTGCTGTTGGTGTTCTGACTTCTGCCCCTTTATTCGGCTGGATGGTAATAAAGTTTTCAATCGCGAGTCGCTGAAGAACCTTTCTAATGGCGGTTCGGCTAACGTTAAATCGCTCGGCCAGTTTATCTTCTGGTAGCCGAACGCCAGGCTCTAATTGCTGGGCCACAATCGCATCACGAATTTTTAGATAAATAGCATCATATTGAATCATGATCGTAAATCCATTCAATTCATTAAGTACAATATAAGTATAGACTGTATACAATTAGACTAATTTATTTTTTACAACAAAAGCAATAAACAAATAATAAAATGCGATATAACGAAGATTAAGCCCTATAAGGGGGCATGTTTGCATCATGATGATGCAAACATATTGTTGCTGAGTAATGTTCGACACCTTAAACCTTGGGTTATAGCTATTTTCAATATTGGCACGATGATTGTATACATTAAATGTATACATAGATTGTATACATTACTTGGAGGGAGCCAACTATGAATAAGGAAATTACGGGTGTTAACGTCAGCCCCAGATTAATCAATGATGACTTGGCGCCAGAGAAAGAGCAGAAATGGGGATGGTATAGTATTTTTGCTTTTTGGATGTCTGATGTTCACTCTGTTGGTGGGTATGTTTTTGCTGCCAGTTTATTTGCATTGGGTTTAGCCAGTTGGCAAGTCTTTGTTTGCTTAATTTTGGGTATATCTATTGTTCTATATTTTGCTAACTTAATGGGTAAACCAGGACAAAAAGCGGGCGTTCCTTTTCCTGTTGTTTGTCGTATGTCATTTGGTGTTTTAGGCGCTAATATTCCCGCGGTAATTCGGGGCCTCATCGCTGTTGTTTGGTATGGAATCCAAACATTTTTGGCCTCAAGCGCGTTTATTGTTCTTATCCTTTATTTTGCACCTGAATACGAACGGTATACCGAAGGCTCATTCCTGGGTCTATCTCCTCTTGGTTGGTTCGGGTTTATTTTTATGTGGGTCACCCAGGCGATGGTCTTTATGTTTGGTATGGGGGCTATCCGTAAGTTGATCGACTGGTCAGGTCCAGCTATTTATTTGGCAATGACGTTGTTAACAGGCTGGATGGTCTACAAGGCAGGCTGGCAAAATATAGACTTCAACTTAAGTGAGTCATCACTAACAGGCTGGGAAGCGTTTACTCAAATGGCTGTTGCTACCGCATTGGTTGCAGGATATTTTGCAGGTCCGACACTCAATTTTAGTGACTTCTCTCGTTACTGTACCTCTTATAAAGACCTAAAGCTTGGTAACTTCCTCGGCTTACCGATTAACTTTGTGTTGTTCTCACTATTTAGTGTCATCATCGTTGCCGCTTCGATGCCGGTATTTGGTGAGATAATTACCGACCCAATTGAAACAGTTAACCGTCTTGATAATGGTCTAGTCATTATTCTTGGCGCGTTTACCTTTATTCTAGCGACCATAGGTATCAATATTGTTGCTAACTTTGTTGCTCCAGCTTTTGACTTTTCAAATGTTTCACCACAAAAAATCAGCTTTAAAATGGGTGGGTTTATTGCTGCAATTGGTTCGGTGTTAATTACGCCTTGGAACTTATTTAACAACCCAGAGGTTATTCATTACACCGTGGATGTGCTGGCTGCAGTGATTGGTCCACTTTACGGCATCATCATTATTGATTACTTCAAAATCAGGAAGCAGGAAATTGATCTCTCGGCCCTATATACCGAAGATAAAACAAGTCGGTATTGGTATCAGGGTGGTGTGAATAAAAAAGCGGTTTATGCCTTAATTCCATCTACTGCCGCTGCGTTATTTGCCTCATTTATTGTCGTAGATCTAGCTCATTATTCACTATTTGTGGGCGGTATTCTTGGCGCACTCAGTTACTGGTTCCTAATGAGCTATGAGTGGCAGTTGAATGTAAAAAAACGCACTCACATTAGTTTTAATGAAGTGTAAATCTAAATTAGAAAGACATAATAATTAAAACAAGCAACGCCAGTTGGAATTGGAATCAGTAAAAACATTATAAATAAGGATATAGTTATGTTTAATAAAACGTTAGTTGGTTTTTTCAGCCTGTTACTGTGTTTGAGCTCTTTTATTGTCAATGCCTCGCAGCTCGAAGATATAAAGACCAGTGGGGTGATTAAAGTGGCTGTACCGCAAGACTTTCCACCGTTTGGTTTTGTCAGTACGGATATGAGCTTGCAGGGTTACGATATTGATATGGCTGAGTACATTGCCAAATCAATGGGCGTTCGTTTGGAGTTGGTACCTGTAACCAGTGCTAACCGGGTTCCTTACCTGCAAACCCGTAAAGTCGATTTGATTATCTCTAGCCTGGGTAAAAATGCTGAACGTCAGCGTGCGATTGATTTCAGTGCAGCCTACGCACCGTTTTTCCTTGGTGTGTTTGGTAAAGAAGGAGTTGATGTTAGTTCGGTTGAAGGACTTTCTGGTCAAGTTGTTGGGGTCACCCGCGGATCGGTTGAAGATATTGAATTGAGCAAACTTGCTGGTAAAGATGTGACCATCCGTCGCTTCGAAGATAACAATACGACTATCTCTGCTTATGTTTCTGGCCAGGTAGATTTGATTGCTACCGGTAACGTGATTGCTAGCGAAATTGCGACAAAATTCCCGAAACGTCATCCTGAAACCAAGTTTGCTATCAAAAACTCTCCTTGTTTTATCGGTGTTAGAAAAGGTCAGAAATCACTGTTAACTGAAGTGAACAGTCTGATCCAGCAAGCCTATACCGAAGGAAAGCTCAATGATATGTCAGTTAATTGGCTGAAATTGCCTTTGCCTGCTGATTTAGCATCTTAAGAGGTGGCAATGGATTACCAACTCGATTTTTCAGGGCTTACGCCATACTACGGTGACCTGATCCAGGGTATTTGGATCACTGTTCAACTCGCTGTAGTGACCACATTGTTGGGGGTCGGTGTTGGTATCCTCGGGGCGGCGGTACGTATCCGCCCCGCAGGGGTACTCAAGCGACTGGTCGGCGCTTACGTGGAAGTGGTCCGTAATACGCCTTTCATTGTTCAGCTGTTTTTTATTTTCTTTGGTCTGCCCGCTATCGGTATCAAGCTTTCGGCATGGGAAGCGGGGGTGATCGCTATGGTGGTCAACCTTGGTGCTTACAGCACTGAGATTATCCGTGCTGGCATTGAAGCAATACCTAAAGGACAGTGGGAAGCTGCTAAAACGCTAGGTCTTAAACCCACTCAGGTGTTTGTTCGGGTGATATTACCGCAGGCGTTCCATCGGATTTCGCCTGCTTTGATCAGTCAGTGCATTATCGTCATGCTCGGCTCATCGGTACTGTCTCAGATTTCCGTTGAAGAGCTGACGTTTACCGCCAATTTTATTCAGTCACGTAATTTCTTGAGTTTTGAGTCTTATTTGGTATCGGCAGCTATCTATCTTGGCTTGGCTTTAGTGATGCGGTGGGTATTAGTGCAGCTTAGCAACAAGTTGTTCAAAACCCATGTGATGGGGAGGGTTGCGTGATGGTTGAATTCACCGACTGGGATATTTTTCGTAACCTTGCCCTTGCCGCTCGTTGGACAGTGCTGCTGTCTATCATCGCTTTTATTGGTGGGGGCGTTGTAGCGGGGATCTTACTGTTGCTTCGGATGACCAAGAATGTCCTGCTGGTGGGGCTAGTCAGAGTGTATACCGAGGTTTTTCAGGGCACACCATTATTGATGCAACTATTTTTGGCCTTTTTCGGTTTGTCTTTGCTAGGCATTGATATTGGTGCATGGACTGCAGCCAGCTTGGCAATGACGTTATTTACTAGCGCTTACCTATGTGAAATCTGGCGTGGTTGTATCGACTCTTTGCCTAAGGGGCAATGGGAAGCGAGTCGCACCCTGGGGCTTAATTACTTTCAAACCATGCGTTATGTGATTGTGCCGCAGTCTGTGCGTGTGGCAACAGCACCGACCATGGGGTTCTCTGTTCAGGTGGTAAAAAATACTGCGCTGGCATCAATTATTGGTTTTGTTGAACTGACTAAGGCGGGGACAATGCTCAACAACGCCACCTTCGAACCTTTTAAGGTCTTTTCCCTTGTCGCGCTATTTTATTTTGCGATTTGTTATCCGCTCACCCGGTATAGCAAGTATTTAGAAAGGAAGCTCAATGTCGCTGGTTAGTATCGATCAAGTACACAAATTCTATGGTGAGAATCATGTTCTTAAGGGCGTCGATCTCAAAGTAAAGGCTGGTGAAGTGGTATCGATCATCGGTAAGTCTGGATCGGGAAAAAGTACGCTGCTGCGCTGTGTTAACGGGCTTGAAAATTATCAGGAAGGCGCGATTGTGGTTGCCAACCAAGCGGTGACCGATGATGACTATCAACTACGTCAGCTGAGCCGAAAAGTGGGGATGATTTTCCAAGGATTTAATTTATTTCCCCATATGACAGCGGGTGAAAACGTTATGTTGGCCCCAAAGTTGGTTTTGGGCAAGGGCCCAGAAGAGTGCCGAGAGCTGGCAATGGCGGTGCTGGAAAAAGTGGGTATGGAAGAAAAGTTCGATCAGTATCCAACCAGCATGTCCGGTGGTCAGCAGCAACGGGTCGCCATAGCTCGCTCCCTTGCCATGGCGCCAAGCGTGCTGCTGTGTGATGAGATCACTTCGGCACTCGATCCAGAGTTAGTCGGAGAGGTTCTAAAAGTTCTCGAAAATTTGGCCAAAGATGGCATGACTTTAATTCTGGTGACCCACGAGATGAATTTTGCCCGTGATGTGGGTGACAGGGTGGTGTTCATGCACCAAGGAAAGGTATGGGAAACCGGCGCCAGTGAAGAGGTGTTCGCCAACCCGAAGACCCCTGAATTAAAGCAATTTCTATCGTCGGTTTTATAGGGGGGGGGGGAAATGGATCAAAGTGTTTATTGCAGCCAGGGACCAAGTGTATTACCACCACTGACCTTACATGGGCCCTTGCAAGGATATAATTTTGTTTTCAAAGATTTATTTGATGTTGAGGGCTATATTACTGGCGCGGGTAACCCCGCTTGGTTGGCTACACATCAACCAGCTAAGCAAACCTCGCCGTTGATTTTGAGACTGCTGGCGAATGGTGCCAAGTGTACCGGCCGGGTACAAACTGATGAACTGGCCTACAACCTCAATGGCCAGAATGTTCATTATGGAACCCCGATTAATCCTGTTGCCCCACAGTGTTTACCTGGCGGTTCATCAAGTGGATCGGCGGTGGCTGTTGCTCGTGGTGATGCTCATTTTGCAATCGGGACTGATACCGGTGGCTCTATAAGGGTTCCTGCTAGTTATTGTGGTTTGTTCGGTTGGCGTCCGACCCACGGGGTGCTCTCACTTGATCATGCATTTTCACTGGCGCCTTGTTTTGATACCGCCGGGGTGCTAGCGCGCGATATGGCCGTACTTGATAAAGTAACTCAGATCCTGATACCGGATCAGGATAATCAGGCTTTTATGGATGAAAAAACAACATTTGGAATGGCAGTAGATAAGGGCTTGTTTGATCTTGTTGATCAGCCTGTTGCCGCTGAGATCCAATCTTTTTTGAAGAAGCTTGAGAATGGTAATCGCGATCAATGCTATGTCAATGTGCTCGACACATGCGGTGTAACAACCGGTGAACTTGCCCAGTGGTTTCGGGTGATCCAAGGGCGCAGTATTGTCGGTGAGCATCAAGACTGGTTGTCATTCCACAAACATACACTGGAGCGCGGTATTGTTGAGCGGGTCGATAGGGCATTCAGCATAACTGATCAGCAATACCATGAGGCGCTTGAGCAAGCTGAACGGTTCAAACGGCGTTTTTTGGAAGTACTGGAAGGTTGTGGTGGCTGGCTGTTGCTCCCAACGACTCCTGGACTTCCTCCGCTTCGGAATGCTTCTCCTGAAAGCTTGGTAGCGTATCGTCAGACTCTACTGGGCTTTACCGCCATAGCCGGTTTGTGTGGATTGCCTCAGTTGCATTTGCCTTTGGGTCTTTTGAGTGGCAAGCCATTTGGACTGTCATTACTTGGTTTACCGAATTCGGATTTGGCGCTAATTAACCAAGCTAAAAGGCTGATGGCTTGTTTTAGCAGTAAATAAAATGAAGATTAAGGAAGTACCGTGACAAATCCAACTTTTGAAACCTTGAATCCACCACAGCGTTTACTTATGGGGCCGGGGCCAATCAATGCCTATCCTCGCGTGCTGCAAGCCATGTCGAACCAGTTGATTGGCCAATATGATCCTGTAATGACAGGTTACATGCAGCAAGTACAGCAGCTCTACCGTGGCGTATTTAATACCAGCAATGAGGCCACGTTACTCATTGATGGCACCGCCCGGGCAGGTATTGAGGCCGTATTGGTTTCAGCATTAAAGCCGGGAGACAAGGTACTGATCCCTGTAATCGGACGCTTTGGTCATCTGCTGTGTGAAATCGCCTATCGTGTTGGTGCAGAGATCCGCACGATTGAAGTGGAGTGGGGGGAAGTGTGTGATCCGGCTTTGATTGAAAAAGAGATCAAAGCTTTCCAGCCTAAAATGCTGGCTACGGTACAAGGCGATACATCGACCACCATGAATCAGCCACTGGCCGAAATCGGTGAGATATGCAGCCGGTATGGTGTGCTGTTCTATTGTGATGCAACGGCTTCGGTCGGCGGTAATGCACTGAAAGTGGACGAATGGTATTTGGATGCTGTTTCTGTCGGTTTGCAAAAATGTTTGGGTGGACCGTCGGGTAGTGCACCTATCACCCTGAGTGATGGCTTTGTCAATGAAATCAGCAAGCGCCGCCATATCGAACTGGGCCTGCGTACCGAACAACACAGTGCGGGTAGCGAGCCGATGATCCGCTCTAATTATTTTGATTTACCTATGATCCTTGATTACTGGGGAGAAGAACGGTTGAACCACCACACGGAAGCCACCACTATGCTTTACGCCGCCCGTGAGTGTGCCCGCTTGTTTTTAGAAGAAGGGGAAAACGCTGTTCTTGATCGACATGAAGTTGCCGGTCAGGCCATGGCTCAGGGACTAGAAACCATGGGACTGAAATTGTTCGGCAACCAGAAATATAAAATGAACAATGTGGTAGGCGTTTATATACCGCAACATATTGATGGAGAAGCGATTCGCAGCGAGCTTCTGAACTTGTTCGGCATTGAAATTGGCACCTCGTTCGGTCCGCTCCACGGCAAAATATGGCGGATCGGGACCATGGGGTACAACGCCCGTCAAGAAGCGGTGTTGTCTACACTTGCGGCGTTGGAAGCTGTACTGGTCAAGCATAAAGCAGCGATCAATACCGGCGTTGGTGTTCAGGCTGCGATGACGTGCTATGCCGCACACTTTCAAGCACAAAGTGTACTTGCAAAATAGGAGTGCGTATGACTGATATGAGTTTCCATGTTTTGGCTGAGAAAGTACTGGCCCAAACTGAATACCTTGCCACGCTGAGCGAATCATCAACGGAGTTAACCCGTTGTTACCTAACCGAACAACATCAACAAGCAAATCAGGCGGTTCATGACTGGATGCAGAATGCTGGGATGCAGACATGGACCGATGAGGTCGGCAACGCTTGGGGGCGCTTGCCTGCATTTGGTGATGAAGCCCGCTGCGACAGTTCACTGACACCTAGAGTCATTATCGGCTCCCACATCGATACCGTCCGAAATGCCGGTAAATATGATGGTATGTTGGGGGTGTTAGCAGGGATCGCGGTTGCAGTAAAACTCAATACCCGAACTTTACCGTTTCACCTAGATGTCGTGGCCTTTGGTGACGAGGAAGGGACACGTTTTGGTCAAACATTAATTGGTTCATCTGCTGCTGCGGGGGAGTGGGATCCTAATTGGCTCAAATTGGTTGACGATAGAGAGATTAGCCTTGAAAAGGCGATGCGCGAGTTTGGGCTAGTGCCTGAAATGGCGAAACAAGCCAGTTGCGCAGCCGATCCGGTGAAAGCCTATTTAGAGCTTCATATTGAGCAAGGTCCGGTATTGGAAGCCAAAGGGCTGCCTGTCGGCGCGGTAACCGGTATTGCGGGCGCTAAGCGCTATCAATTCGAGGTGACTGGCATGGCGGGTCACGCAGGGACGGTCCCCATGGGACAGCGACAAGATGCGCTAGCTGGTGCTGCCGAGATGGTATTGGCTATTGAGTCAATAGTTAATAACCTAACTCAAGTGGTTGCTACTGTTGGGCAGTTTTCAGTTACGCCTGGTGCGGTTAATGTGATCGCAGGCAAAGCTGGCTTTAGTCTAGACATCCGAAGTCTGGATGAGGCTGCATTGGCGAAGGCTGAGCGTGCGATATTTCAGCAGGTGGATGCCATCGCTGCACGTAGAGGGTTGCTAGCCTGCCATAAAGAAATCCATCGTGCGTCGAGTGTTAATTGTTCTGCGGTGTTGACGGAGGTTATCGCCTCGGCTTGCGAAAAAGTGACAAAACAAAGCCCGCTTAGCTTGCCCAGCGGGGCAGGCCATGATGCGATGGCGATGGCACGCTGTTGTCCAGTTGGTATGGTGTTTGTGCGTTGCGACAAGGGGATTAGCCATCACCCGGATGAAGCGGTTGAACTTAATGATGTTGCTGCCGGCATTGAGGTGTTGTTTGAATCTGTTTGCTCCCTTGTTGGTCTCGATGAGAGCACTTCAATAAATACGCAACGAGAAGAGTTAATGGGAGAGCTGTAATGATTGAACGGCAAATTGATTTGTTGCCTGATCTCTGTGATGCATATGGTGACGATGTCACATTTATCCCGATCCCATTTCAGCATTATGGCGCTAAGGCTACCTTCTTCGGGCAGGTTGTTACCTTGCACTGCTTTCATGATAACCAGCTGTTGATTGATACTTTGCAGCAGGATGGCAAGGGAAAAGTGTTGATGGTTGATGGTGCTGGCTCACTGGCAAGAGCATTGATTGGCGATCAGTTTGCCCAACTGGCTATTGATAATGGCTGGGAAGGTATTGTGATTAACGGTGCTATTCGTGATGTTGCCCAATTGTCGCAGATGCCAATAGGGATTAAAGCGCTGGCGCCATGCCCTTTCCGGGCGGATAAAGAGGGGCAGGGAGAGTTGGGTGTTCAACTATTGCTGGCAGGGACAACCGTAAGTGATGGTGATTTTGTTTATGCCGATCTCAATGGCGTGTTGGTTAGTCAAAGGTTGCTGTTAGCGTGTTAATCACCGCTTCTCAGGTGACATATGTTACTTCTTTAAAAAGGAAAACCCAGTGGCGAGGCATTGCCACTGGTTTTTTTTTATTTCAGGCTATTTTTCATCTTGGTCTTCAAACAACAGGTTGATAGCAATGCTCACCAATATCAAGCCAAGGATAGGCGTTATACCAAACTGGAAAATTAACTGGTCAGGTTGATCCACTCTCTTGAACACATTTTTGATACCCTTTGGGGACTC
>NZ_JANEYT010000097.1 GCF_024357955.1 Photobacterium pectinilyticum | reverse complement strand
CGAGTCCCCAAAGGGTATCAAAAATGTGTTCAAGAGAGTGGATCAACCTGACCAGTTAATTTTCCAGTTTGGTATTAACAACATCACGATCAAAAAAGCCCGCAGAGCGGGCTTTTCTTTATACAATCGTTTTACTTTCTTTGGTCATAGCCCCAACGCGGTACCAAACCTTGTTCGACCCCGAGGTGATCCAATATGCGCGCCACCATGAAATCCACCAAATCATCGATACTCGCCGGTTGGTGATAAAAACCTGGAGCAGCAGGCATAATCGTTGCGCCCATCTGCGACAGTTTTAGCATGTTTTCCAAGTGAAGTGTCGAGAACGGTGTTTCCCGTACAACCATCAACAATTGACCACGCTCCTTGAGCACCACATCGGCTGCCCGCTCCAGCAGGTTATCCGACAGGCCGTGGGCCACCGATGCCAAAGTCCCAGCCGAACAAGGGCAGATCACCATTTGCTTGGGTGCTGCTGAGCCAGATGCCACCGGCGAGAACCAGTCTTCTTTGCCGCACACTTCCAGTCCTTCTGGAGCGCAGCCTAAATGCTTCACCAATGTCGCCTTGGCCGCATCAGGACCAGCAGGTAGTTTCAGACCATGCTCGGTCGCCAGTACCACCCGCGCTGCCGATGAAACCAGTAAGTAAACATGGTAGTTCGCCGCCAATAGGCACTCCAGCAAACGCAGCCCATATGGTGCACCGGACGCACCGGTCCATGCAAGAGTAATACGTTTATCACGGTTAGCCTCACTCACCCGCCGCCTCCAGGGCAGCAAGAAGCTTGCCGTGAATACCCCCAAAACCGCCGTTACTCATCACCAAAATGTTATCACCAGAACTGGCACTTGCCACAACCTTGCTCACCAAAGCGTCCAAATCAGTATCGGTTTGGCTAGGCTGCTGACAATGCTCAGCGATTTCATCCACCGACCATGGAATACTATCAGGCTGGTAAATAAAGACCTCATCGGCCGCTGCCAGCGCCGGGGCTAAATCCAATTTATGCACTCCGAGTTTCATGGTATTCGAGCGAGGCTCCAATACCGCCAGAATACGCTGCTGACCCACTTTTGCACGCAGGCCACCTAGCGTCAGCTCCACCGCCGTTGGGTGGTGGGCAAAATCATCATAGACTTTCACCCCGGCCTTCTCGCCTTTTAACTCTAAGCGCCGCTTGGTATTAATAAACTTACCCAACGCCTCGCACGCCAAATCTGCTGTCACTCCAACATGGCGGGCCGCCGCAATGGCCATCAGAGCATTGCTAACATTGTGATCACCGATAAGATCCCAATCAACAGTGCCGACCTTACTACCATCAAGCTGGACATCAAAACGGCTACCGGCCGCATCAAGCTTATTGGCCTGCCAATGACCATCTTCACCGATAAATTCCAATTCGCTCCAGCAGCCCATCTCCAATGTCTCATCAATCGCTTTGACTCCTGTCGGCGCGAGGATCCGCCCATTTCCCGGCACCGTCCTAACCAAATGGTGGAACTGGCGCTGGATAGCCTTCAAGTCATCAAAAATATCGGCGTGGTCGAACTCCAAATTATTCATAACCAGAGTTCGTGGTCGATAATGAACAAACTTAGAACGTTTATCGAAAAAAGCACTATCGTATTCGTCCGCTTCAACGACAAAGAACATACTTTCGCCTAAACGCGCGGAAACACCGAAGTTTCCGAGCACACCACCGACTAAGAAACCAGGTTTATATCCACAATCGTCCAAGATCCAAGCCAGCATACTGGCTGTAGTGGTCTTACCATGGGTGCCAGCAATGGCCAGAACCCAGCGGTCATGCAACAGAATCTCCTGCAGCCACTGCGGCCCCGAGGTATATCGCAGGTTTTGATTAAGCACATATTCCACACAAGGGTTTCCACGGCTCATCGCATTACCAACAACAACCAAATCCGGTGCTTGATTCAATTGAGAAGGGTCATAACCTTGAATTATTTCAATACCTTGAGATTCAAGCAAGGTACTCATAGGTGGATAAACATTGGCATCGCAACCGGTTACTTTATGGCCTAATTGGCGGGCAAGAATCGCCGCTCCGCCCATAAAAGTGCCACAAATTCCTAAAATATGGATGTGCATAACTGTCGTCTCACTCGGTAATTTTCACTAATTTCACGCTAATGCGTTACTTCGTTACCATAAAAAAGATCTTTATATACAATATTTTGTTCAAAATAGAGCACACACTATAAAAGGCAAAATGCCAATATGGGTATAAAAATTGTCCATTAGAGACATTGTACCTGACTTAACTGCCCCAATGACAACAAGATGCAAGGATTGTATATGTCCGATATTAGAACCCTTGGCGAATTTATTGTCGAGAAACAGCACGACTTCCCCCACGCCAGCGGTGAGCTTTCTTCCCTGCTGAGCTCGATTAAACTTGCGGCGAAAATCGTCAACCGTGAAATCAACAAGGCTGGTTTGGCCGATATCACAGGTTCGTTCGGCGACGAGAATGTTCAGGGTGAAGAGCAACAAAAACTCGATGTGTATGCCAATGATAAGTTCAAAGCTGCACTGGAAGCTCGTGACCAAGTGTGCGGCGTAGCCAGTGAAGAAGAAGACGAAGCCGTTACGTTCAACAGAGAGTTGAACCGAAACGCTAAATACGTTGTTTTGATGGATCCATTGGATGGTTCTTCGAATATCGACGTAAACGTTTCCGTAGGTACTATATTCTCTATTTACCGTAGAGTTTCCCCAGTTGGCACACCACCAACGCAAGAGGACTTCCTACAACCTGGTAGCCAGCAAGTGGCTGCCGGCTATATCATTTATGGTTCTTCAACCATGCTGGTATATACAACGGGTAACGGTGTACACGGCTTTACCTATGATCCATCTTTGGGTCTGTTCTGCCTGTCACACGAAAACTTGCAAACCCCTGAAGACGGACGAATTTACTCGATCAACGAAGGTAACTACTTCCGCTTCCCGATGGGAGTGAAGAAGTACATCAAATACTGCCAGGAAAATGTACCAGAAGACGACCGTCCATACACATCACGTTACATCGGCTCTCTGGTTTCAGATTTCCACCGTAACCTATTAAAAGGCGGTATCTACTTGTATCCAAGCACAGCAACCCACCCAACGGGTAAACTGCGCCTATTGTACGAGTGCAACCCGATGGCCTTCCTGATTGAACAGGCTGGCGGCAAGGCTTCAGATGGTGTTGGCCGAATCATGGATATCAAACCGACTGAGCTCCACCAACGCGCTCCTTTCTTTGTCGGTTCAACCAACATGGTAGAGAAAGTCGAAGCTTTCTTGGCTGAATTCCCTGAGCAAGACTAAGTAAACAAACAGGCTGAAGAACTCAGCCTGTTTTCTTCCGGCAGTACCTCTTTCATCTTCAAAGTGTTAACCACGCCTACAACTTATTGCTATTAGACAATAAAAGAAGGTTGTTGGTATTATAATTTCAACAACACCAACAATTGATTAACCAAGCAAAAGGAAGAGACGATGAGCCTTAATCAGGTCCCTGCAGGAAAGGACATACCCGAAGATATCTATGTTGTCATTGAAATCCCTGCCAATGCCGATCCTATCAAGTATGAGGTCGACAAAGACAGTGGTGCAGTTTTCGTAGACCGATTCATGTCTACACCGATGTTTTATCCTTGTAACTACGGCTATGTAAACCACACCCTATCACTTGATGGTGACCCGGTTGACGTGCTGGTACCAACACCTTTTCCTTTGGTTCCAGGCTCGGTGATCCGCTGCCGCCCGGTTGGTGTGCTAAAAATGTCTGACGAGTCAGGCGAAGATGCTAAGGTAGTCGCGGTGCCCCATAGCAAGCTAACCAAAGAATATGAACACATTCAGGATGTTGACGATCTCCCTGAACTATTAAAAGCCCAAATAACTCACTTCTTCGAGCGGTACAAAGAGCTTGAGCCGGGTAAATGGGTGAAAGTCGAAGGCTGGGCAGATGCTACCGCAGCCAAGGAAGAAATCCTTGAGTCGTTTAAGCGCGCTCAGGAAAAATAGCGATCAACGCGACAATTTCCCGGGCAAAAAGCCCGGGACAGTTAAAAGGGTATCCCTTATGCAAAGGCTATTGATAGCTACTGCTTTTGTATTAGCCTCTATGGCCAACACATCTTTTGCAGAAGTCATTACACCAGAAGCGTTTTGGCTGTCTTACCATGGTCCACATTCCGGTAAGCCAATAATCATCGATGTTCGCTCCCACGAGGAGTTTATCGAAGGCCATCTTCCAAGCGCGATCAACATACCTTACGAGCAGATAGAGCTGCTGACCACTTTTGCCCCAGATAAAAGCCAATCACTATTTATCTACTGCCGATCTGGCCGCCGATCTGGGATTGCCGAAGAAGCCCTCTATAAACTTGGCTACTCCAACATTTACAACGGAGAAAGCTACCAGGCATTAATAAAGGCTATGCCAAAATAACAATCAGACTTAATCAATACGTTGGCACCAATCACCACTTTCGATCACCGGTAAATCGCTTACCGAAGGGTTATACAGGTATATCCATGCCTTGCCATATGATGTAGATATTTCAACCCGATCATACTCAACCGGATAGTCTTCGAGCCAATCGAGCGCCCGTAAAATGCACGCATTTATTCGATATACCTCCCCCCATAGCGGCCCTCCATCCGGTAACGTAATTGCACCAGGGTACGTACCTAAGCTGTAGAGCATATAGCCTTCGGCTAGACGCTCTTTTCCCAGCTTGACCGCTCCTTTAAGGAAAACAGCATTGGCTTCCCCTTCACGCAACGTTCCGTAAACAAAGACTTTCAAAGCGTTCCCTGTCTCAGATTAGTTAAACTCAAACTGGTACAGCAAGTCAGCCGCACTGTCCAGCCCCGAAACTACTTCGACATAGAGATCCTTCATCAAGCGGTAACGCACGGTAAATTCTGGAATAGAATTAAAAATACCCACCCCGTACTTCACCTGTAGGCCCGGGGCGATATACCCACTGACTGTCACTTGGGTATCGTCACCAGAACCCGACGTATCTAATGACAGGTCCTGAACACCAAAAGCCTCTCCAACACTCCCAACCAACTGACCACTTTGCGCCAACCCCATTGACAGTAACGTTGTGGTCATGGCATCACTGCTGTCAGATTCACTATCCAGATCCTTTCCTCGTAAAATATAAGACAAGGCATTTTGTTGCGCCATGGCCGGGTCAGAAAATATTTTCACTCGCGGCTCATCTGCCGGCCCCGTCACTCGCAAGCCAGCTACCACATCATCTTCAATGTTGTCTGGATCGCGAATAGCCTCAATCGATAAATAAGGCTGATCGGCCGGACCATTAAACAAGATCTGCCCTTTGCGGATCACCAGCTCCTGAGCAAAAGAACGGTAAGTACCATTGCGTAGGTTGATTTCACCGTATACCAACGGGCCTTTTTCATCTTGGCGGACATTCAAGTCCCCCACGAGTCCAGCTTTAAGCCCAAAAGCCGACAGCTTGACATCATTACCAATTCTTACCAACACATTGGTCTTAAGATTAAACGGGATGGGCTTTTCTGTTTCGACAGGCTGAAGATCGGCATTGAGCAAGATCTCATCATCCGACACAGAGACAGCTGATTCCGGCAGCTGATCAACGGTAATTCGCCCCCAGGGAATACCAACGCTGCCCGTGATCTCGGCTTGCTGCGGCGTTGCTTTTATCATCAAATCCGGTGACACCTTCACCGCCAACAATGGCGGTACTGTCACTTCAAGCTCCCGGCCGTTAACGCCGAGCTGTCCACGCCAATTGGCCAGATCCTGCCAGTTCCCATCACCGGTAATATTCAATTTACCATCCGGTGTTACCACCTCACCGCTAAGCCGAGCTTGGTAACCACTGAAGGTCGCCGTGATATCGGCCTTATCTATATCAACGGGCACTGTACGCCCCGAAGCTTTAACATTACTGACCTTAAGCAAGCCATTAACTGCAGGGTGCATAACCGGTCCCGTAACCGAGAGATCGGCTTCAACCTGGCCATCGAAACTGTGATAGTCCATCAATAAAGGTTTAAGAAAACCGAGCATAAAGCTATCAAGTTTCACATGAGCATCCAACTGCTGCTCGCCACTCAAGGACATCACTTTGGCCCGGCCACTCAAATCGCCATTGTTACGGATAGAAAAGAGCCAATCAGCAATAAGGGTATCTTGCTTAACCTCGGCATTCACCGCCACCTTGTCCCAAGCCACAATGACAGGATCCAAATCTGGGTCTTGCTGTTGAGTCACACTACCGGCAGGTAAATTAACACTGGCTCTGACATACGGCGTAGATTTCGGTGCCCATGCCACCTCAACCTCCGCCCCTGCACTGCCTTGAAGCTCTACCGTATCAGGCAGGTATGGCGTCAACATATCGAAGCTGACATTACTCAACGCTACTTTGGCGCGGCCGCTTGTGCCGGCTTCCATATTCTGAGTTAGACACAATGCCGCTTTACCTCGGTCTTGCTCCCAGCAATGCGCCGCAACACTGGCCAATTGCTTATCAAACCGGTAACCAAGTGCTGTTGAGCGATCAAGTTTCCAAACGCCCAGATCGGTATCAATTTCCCCTTGCTGAAGCGCACCACGCCAGCCTTTGTCCCTGTCGAGCTCCCCCTGCAGGCGCAACGCTGCGCTGACTGGCTCAGCATTCACATCCAGCACTAGCTGATGCTGCTTTTCGTTCCCTTGGAGCAACAGTGACAAATCTTTCAAGGTAAAAGTGTCATAACGGCCACCTGAAGCTGTCAAGCTCACATCGGCGTCCAGTGTTGGCATTGGGGTGATCTGCCCTTTCAGCGTCAGTTTTTCAAGCGAAGCCAATTCTTCCCAACCCAGTGCCTCACCCACTAAATCAACATCCAAGTCCGGCTCAGCCATTTTTCCTTTCAGCTGAATATTCCCCTGCACACTGCCACGCAAACCTGGCAGGGATTGGGATAGATCCGGCGCATTAATATCAGCAGACATATCCCACGCTTTAGTCAACCGACCTTTGGCTGAAAACCCGTTTGGACCATGTTTCAGCACCAACCCCTGAGTATCCAGCTGTAATTCTCCTTTACCTGAAGTGTCTTTAGCCGATAGCTGCCCAACGAGATCAAGCTGCTGCTCCATGACCACACCATCAACAACCAATTCAGGCAATTCAACGAACCAACCGCCTTGCTGAGTCAGTCCCCCCGATGTCCTTAACTTACCACTGAGATCACCAGGTACATCCTGCCACTCCAAGCCCGGTTGAAGGTGATCAAAGGCCAGCTCACCTTGCCAATTCACCAAGTCTTTCCAGCTTACCTTGGCATTACCAGAGATAGAGCCACCCAAGGTATCAACAGCAAGACGACTTAATTCAATATTTTCAAGGCTCCCCTTACCTGTCAACTCAGCACCAACGGCAGGCATTGGCTTACCATCAATCTGACTCTTGAGCGTAAAGCTATAGCCATCAAGGCTGCCCTGGGCCAACAGTTTCGTCTCTTTCACCTCGAAATCTGGCTCGCTTTCAATAGGCCACTGAAGGTGCTGGCTTTCAAGAGTGAGTTCAAAAGGCAGCGCCGGATCCAGCGCTGACAAGCTTCCTTTCAGCCAAGCGTCCACTGTCCCTTTTACACGGGCATCCAAAATCAAATTGGCCACACTGCCATCAGCATTGAGCTCAAGGTGATGGTCTTTCAATGGGTCCATATTGATGGCAACATCGGCCTTGAGTGCCAATGGATAGTCATCGACCAATTCAATCTTGGCTTTAGCTTTAAGACCAGCTTGCGGCGCAGAAACCTCCAGCTTTTCAACCACTACCTCACTGCCTTTCGCCTTGGCTATCAACTCCAGTTTCTCGACGGTCTGAGGCGTCTCGCCATGAAGAGTGAATGCCTCAACGGTAAAACGCTGGATATTAACCGAGAGTGGAATAATGACGTCGGGCAACACAATCGGCTGCGGTGCTGTAACCATAGGCTCAGCAACCTCTTTCGGCTCAGCACTAGCTGGTGCCAACGTAAGATCTATATTTTTCCAGTCTGTCGGCTTGAGGGTCAGTGTATCCCCCAACATATCTGCCGCACTAGAAAAGTGTTGCCAGGCGACCTTATTGCCCAGCACATTAAGCTCAATATCATCCAGTACCAAGCGAGACAGAGTTATCGGAATAGGTAAACTAAACTCTGTCATCGGTTCAGCTGGGACTTCCTCTTCAACCTCTTCCGTTGAGGGGGGCAATTCAGGCATCGAAAAGCGCACTCCGGATACCGCAAGTTCTGAAATGCACACTGCAGGTGCTAACAAACAGCTGTCTTCGATATCCAAGGCCAACTGCGCTAGGGATAAGTCGATGCTGTCATCGCTATAATTCACCTGCTGTAAAGAAAAGCCATTCAACAGGCTCCCATTACTCGCTCCAACACTTAGTGATGGCAAAACTTTCTGTGCCCCCCATACTGCAACTTTAATCCCTGCAGGCGTATACAACAGTGCAGCGATGGCAATAACCGCCACCATCAGTAGTGCCAACAAGGCGATCGCTGAGCGCTTTACCCAAATCATATTTCTGGCCCCAATACAAAGTGCAGCTGGAATTTATCTTTTTCTTTGTCCAGTCCCCAGGCAAAATCAACACGAATAGGTCCCACTGGCGAGGCCCAACGAACCCCCACCCCAGTACCAGCTAACCATTCAGGGCTGTCATTCCAGGCTGAGCCATAATCATAAAATACGGCCCCCCACCAATCACCATAAACACGGTACTGGTACTCAAGCGAGGACGTAAGCATATACTTACCCCCTTCTCTAAGCCCTAATTCATTACGTGGCGAGATTGACTCATAGCTATAACCTCGCAGACTATTATCACCACCAATAAAAAAGCGCATTGAAGGTGGGATATCAGTCAGGTTATCGGCAATCACCGCCCCGCCATCTACTCGGAACAATCCTCTGTGGTTCTCCCCTTCACTACGAATCCAAGCTGAACGTCCACGTAATCGAGTCAAGCGAGTATCTGAGCCTAATACCGGATCGGAATATTCAATAGAGATCAGCTGCTTATCCCCCCATGTCGGCATAGCACCACCTCGAACACGGGTTTTGTCATATTTGATCCCCGGGATCACCATAAACAAATTACCACTTTCAATTTTACCTTGGGTATAGTCTTCGTAGAGCAAGCGCATTGAAGCGATTCGTTTCCAGCCCGACTCCAAGCGCCAATGACGCTCAACGGCCAAATTGGTTTCAGTACTGATAGTATCGTGATTATCGACATAGCGGATCCCGCCTACGATTTGGTAATAATCATTCAAGACGTCATCAAGCGGGATTTTATAGGTCGCTTCAATTTTCGGCTGGATCTCAGACAACTCTGTTTTTATGCTCAAACTGTGGCCCTTGCTATTTAACCAAGGTTTGCGCCAGTTGAATTTCAGGCGCGGCCCCACATCAGTCGAATAACCGATACCAGTTTCAATTTGGTTTTTAACTTGTGGCTTGAGCACCACGCTGACAGGAATTTCTTCGTCTTTGAGGTTGGCAATTTCACCGCCGACAAATATCGAAGAAAACCAACCAACATTGGATAAACGCTGGTTAAATTCACCCAATGTAGAGGCTAAGTAAGGATCACCTTCCTCGTAAGGCATAAGTGACTCCAGGCGATCTAGCTCAATCTGGCTACCTTCGAAAACTGTTTCACCAAAGTTATAGCGCTGACCAGAAGCGTATTCAATCGTGATGAATGCTTCATTACGGCTCGGGGCAACCTCCAAACGACTGACCTTCAATTCACCATCAAAATAGCCCTTTCTCAACGCCAGACTCGTCAGTGAAGACTTCAAAGATTCATATTTTCCATGGTTTAGCGTCTGACCAAGCCCCAACCCACTGGTACGAACAAGAGCAAGAAAGTCAGGGTCATTTTGGGCCATGCCAGTCAAAAGAATATGACTTCGAGCTATGGTTGTATTCGGGCCGGCCTCGACCTGAGCGACCAGCTCACTGTCGTCTTCTGCTGCGGAAAAAATAATCGTGGGGTTATAGTGCCCCAACGCTTTAAGCGCATCGCGGATCTCTCCCTCTAGCTGCTCGCGAAAGCGTAAAGAAGTGCTGTAGTCATCTTCAGGGATCGCTGATACATAAGCTTCAACATTATCCTCAAGGCTTCCTTTTAACCCTTTTATCTTCAAAGAGGTCGCGGCTGAAGCCGGTATAGCAACGGTGAGCGCAAGTGTTGCCAGGCCATACCGCAAAAAAGGTCTCTTCATTCTTATTTACTTCATTGGTTAGCGCATTATTTTTTTATGTTTGTGTATGGTTAATTCTGACAAAGCACAGCCCTAACTGCCAATCTTTTGCTTCGAAAATCCACCAAAGTTGAATGTCTTTTCCGTTTCCTCTACTTTGAAGAAAGTCAGTGACATCAAAATAAGGAGATAACCATGTCGTCATCCAAGCAAATCTTACCAACAGAAAGCCAGGCTCTGATAGGCAGAGCAACCCCAATGATGCCTTCGTTACCCCATGCAGTGAACGGAACTCAACTCAATGACGAGATCCCTCAAGGAATGGAAGTACTGACTTTCGGAATGGGGTGCTTTTGGGGAGCAGAAAGGTTGTTTTGGAAACAAACAGGCATATACAGCACAGCTGTTGGATACAGCGGTGGGATCACCCCTAACCCAAACTATAAAGAAGTATGCACAGGGCAAACAGGTCATAACGAAGTCGTCAGGGTCATTTTTGACCCACAACAGATCAGCCTAAACACCTTGTTGACATTGTTCTGGGAAAACCACGATCCCACCCAAGGTATGCGACAAGGTAATGATGTGGGCACCCAGTATCGCTCGGCAATTTACACCTATTCAGATCAACACTATCAAGAGGCATTAGCCAGCAAGGCTCGATACCAACAAGCATTACTCGACGCTTCTATTACCACTGAAATCCTCCCTGCAGGTACGTTCTACTTTGCCGAAGATTACCATCAGCAATATCTTGCCAAGAACCCTAATGGCTATTGCGGGCTAGGTGGAACCGGCATATGCATGCCTCCGCAATAGCGATATCAAAAAGCTTCTGCACTAAGGAGTTGGATCTCACGGTTGACCTCGCTCAGCACATTCAGCGCCTTGGTGTCATGCTTTTTCGGTGGTAATAAACGCCCACAATCAAATTCAAAAGCCCCGACACCGATAATAAATAGTCGCCCCCGAAAGTAACTTTTTACGTATCGAGCAACTTGGTTTGGTCGATATTTTTTGAATACTCTTAACATGGTTCCCTCACAAAAATCACTAAGACTATAGACCTTGAAAATGCCCGGATGTTTCCTTTTTCCAAGACAGAATAATTAAGCAAGTTACTTGCCAGTTAATAACTATTTACCAAGATAGTATGCATTTCATCGTCCCCCGGCCCTGAATACGCACTTAGTGTTATATTTTCGTGATTGGGTTCAAGGCTTTACAAACTGGTTAAACCAGCTTAATGGCAGTAATCTAAGATAATGACGCGTCTAATAAATCATGGAAAAAATAATGAACAAGAAGCCTCTTTTCGCCTTACTGGCCACACTGCTATCCGGGACTGCTTTTGCCCATAACCTAACCGTCGGTGATACACTTCCTGCTGTTAAGGTTGCTGATAAAGGTGAAATTACCCTACAAGATGACAAAATTGTCTACCAAGATTGGAACAGCGAGCAGTTAGCAGGCAAGGTTCGAGTTATCCAAGCCATTGCTGGCCGTAGTTCAGCCAAGGCACTGAATGCTGATTTAATCAGTGCCATCACGGCGGCAGACTTTCCTGATGAAAAATACCAAACCACAACCATCATCAATCAAGATGATGCGATCTGGGGCACAGGGAGTTTCGTAAAATCTTCTGCTGAAGATAGCAAGCGAGAGTTTTCTTGGTCTTCAATGGTGCTGGATGCCAATGGTACCGTCCATCAGTCGTGGCAACTTGCTGCAGAGGACTCAGCTATTATTGTCCTTGATAAGAGTAGCCAGGTACTGTTTGTAAAAGAAGGCAAACTATCATCCCAAGAAATCGAACAGGCACTAGAGTTGGTAAAAAGTAACTTTTAAGGCAACTTAATAAACCTCAATTAAGATCAAAATGATATGAAAGCCATATTATGGAGAAAGTAGTAATGTTATATTATTACACCTCATGGATATGGTTTTCATTTTATCAAAGTGAACTTCAAACGTTATTGGACACACAGCCTTAGCTTTATACTGATCAGCCTGATCGTAACCATCGGGCCAGTTTCCGTGTTGCACCAACTTGAAGCAGTGTCAGACCACCACCATGCAACTGACTGTTCTATCTGCCACATCATCCATGACAGTTTCCTTGTTCAACATAATCACTTCCCAGGAACGGAACAGATCCGCACGACCATCATCAACACGATGCCCCAGCAAGTTTTTCTACGTCACCGTTCTCCGATAGCCCGGTCACCGCCGTTTTCCCTGATCGTTAACACTACTATTTTTAATCACTAACAATTTATTGGGGTAACCATGCGTTTTAATCAATCACTTTCACCTGTCGCGGCTCTATTCGTCAGCCTTGGCCTATCCGTATCTAGCTCAGCTTTCGCAGAAGATCACTTTCGTCAGCATGATGCCCATGTCCATGGCGTGGTTGAAGTCAATATAGCCCAAGACGGGCAAGACTTATTGATGGAGATCCACGCTCCGGGCGCAGATATCGTTGGCTTTGAACACGCACCACAAACGGACGAACAGAAGGCTGCGATTAACAACGCTATCAAGCAACTTAAAGCGCCAGAGTCACTATGGGTATTCACGGCTAATGCTAAATGCCAGTTGGTTGAAAGCCTTGCGACGGAAACACTGACTAGCCAAGAGGCTGAAAACCATCATGGTCATGATGATCACGGCCACGAGCATGACAGCCATGACCATGATGACCACGGCCACGAGCATGACAGTCATAACCATGGTGCCCACGGTGAGTTCACAGCGCAATACACCTACAAATGTAGCGATATCAGTCAACTCACAGAAGTCAAAACCCAGTGGTTTACCCATTTCCCAACCACTGAGCGTATTACGGTTAACACCATCACGGAAAAAGGTCAGAAAGGTGGATCATTGACCTCAAACGTCATCACTTTCCGTTTCTAACACCTCTGCAACCAAAAATGGGGAAGTTCTTCCCCATTTCAGGACAAACCATGAGCATCATTGAGATTCGCGAACTCACATTCCAATGGCCCCGACAAACCAAACCACTATTGGATATCCCTACACTGGTAGTGAAGAAAGGGGAAAAAGTTTTCATCAAAGGCCCTAGCGGCAGCGGGAAATCAAGCCTTCTGAGTTTATTAGCAGGAATCAACGAGCCAACCACCGGTACAGTCGAGCTACTAGGACAACCTTTCAGCAGCCTAAAACCGACCGGCCGAGACCGATTTAGGGCCGATCATATTGGCTACATCTTCCAGATGTTCAACTTGCTACCTTATCTCTCTGTCATCGACAATGTTCTACTCCCTTGCCGGTTCTCTGCATTACGTAAACAGCAAATTTCCGGAGGGATGTATGAACAAGCAAAGCAACTGCTGACCCAATTGCATTTACCCACAGAGTGTTTGGACAGCCCAATCAGCGAACTCAGTATTGGACAGCAACAACGCGTTGCCGCCGCAAGGGCATTGATTGGAAAGCCTAAATTACTAATTGCAGATGAACCTACCTCTGCCTTAGATCATGATAACCGCGAGGCCTTCATTAAATTGCTAATGGCTGAGTGTGATAAATCAGACACAACATTGTTGTTTGTCAGCCATGATGAAACGCTCGAAGCGCTATTTGACCGCAGTATTAATCTGAACGTTATCAACCAAGCGGCAAGGGGGTATTAAATGGGGCCGATCATTCGTCTCGCTTGGCAGAGCCTAGCCAATCGAAAAACCACCGCAATACTGACATTACTGACTGTTGCTATTTCGGTTACCCTTTTACTTGGGGTTGAAAAAGTCAGGACTCAGGCCAAATCCAGCTTTGCTAATACTATCTCAGAGACAGATCTCATCGTCGGATCTCGCTCTGGCCAAGTTAATCTATTGCTCTACTCTGTTTTTAGGATAGGCAATGCCACCAACAACATAGACTGGCAAAGCTTCCAAGAGATCAGTCAACACCGTTCAGTAAAATGGGCGATTCCAATTTCATTAGGCGACTCTCATCGTGGTTTCCGTGTCATCGGAACCAACAGCGACTATTTTGAGCATTATCGTTACGGGCAGAAACAACCCCTAGAGCTAGCACAGGGTGAGGCGTTCGATAGCTTATTTGAAACTGTGATCGGTGCTGAGGTTGCTAAAAAGCTCGATTACAAGATTAACGATGAAATCATCATTGCCCACGGGATCAGTGACCAGTCTTTTAACCGTCATGATAATCTACCCTTTAAAATCGTTGGTATCCTTGAACCTACCGGCACCCCTGTAGACCGCAGTGTTCATGTTTCTCTACCCGCGATTGAAGCCATTCATGTTGGCTGGGAAAGCGGAGCCCGCCTAGGTCCAACTCCAGATGCGGAATTGCTGGCAACTCAACAGTTCGCTCCCAAGCAGATCACAGCATTCATGCTGGGCCTCAACTCAAAAATCCAAACCTTTGCTCTGCAACGCTATATCAATACTTACACCAAAGAGCCGTTAAGTGCCATCATGCCGGGTATCGCGCTTCATGAGCTTTGGGGGATGATGTCAGTAGCAGAACAAGCCCTGCTGGTTGTCTCAGTTTTTGTCGTGATCGCGGGTCTACTCGGAATGTTGACCAGCTTATTGACTAGCCTGAATGAGAGGCGGCGGGAAATGGCGATCCTTAGAGCCATGGGCGCTAGACCTGGCCACATATTCTTTCTCCTGACGAGTGAAGCGACTCTCCTGACCGCACTGGGAGTCACCGTTGGCACTTCTTTACTGTACTTGATTCTGATGATAACTCAGCCGATTATTCAGGCGCAGTTTGGATTACTCATTCCGATCACTGCTCCTACAAGCCATGAACTGTTGTTGTTAGTACTCGTTCAGTTAGCTGGTATGCTAGTGGGGATCATTCCTGCTATCCGCGCCTATCAACATTCACTCTCGGATGGCATGACTATAAAGGTATAATTACATGAAAAGATGGCTACTCGCACTTTGCTGTTGGTTTCCACTTCTGAGCTCTGCGAATGAAGCTTTAACGCTGGACTGGATAGATTTAGTCCCAGAAAAAGAACGCACTCAGTTCAATGCAAACCAGATGCCGATCCTCAATCATGACGGAGATGCAGCTAAACAAACGATGGTTGGCAACGTCAGAGAAGAACTGAACGGAAGTACGGTCAAAATCCCGGGGTTTGTGATCCCCTTAGAAGGGGATGATAAAACCATCACCGAGTTTCTTTTAGTTCCTTACTTTGGAGCATGTATCCACGTACCACCGCCGCCACCTAATCAGATTGTTTACGTAAAGTTCCCGAAAGGAGCGCCGATACAACAGCTATGGGATGTCGTTTACGTCGTGGGAACATTGAAAACACAAAGCGTGAGCCATGACCTTGCTGAAGTGGGCTATCTGCTGGAAGGAAGCGCCATCGAAGACTACGACGATATGTAATATCAATTTAGCCAGCTTCTCTTGAAGCTGGCCCTCAAACATTTAAGGGTGATCACTATGGAAGGCGAGAGCAAAGTATCCCCGCCTCTTGAACTGCAAACAAAGGACAAAGAAAAAACCAAAAAATCCCCTCCCAGTATCATTAGTACGATTGCTGAAGAACTCGGTGTCAGCTTCCAAATAACTAATGATGGGCCACATACACTTTCAGAAAGGTATGAAGGCCGATACAAAAAAGAACAATATTTCCAACAAGAAAATCTTGAGAAGATATTCAAGCTAACCTTCGATACAACCCCTCTAGAGAAAGCCAAGAGTATTGACCCTGATTGGCTTAACTACTTTACTTCGATAGCAAAAAAAATACGTAATAGTTCAATGCAACAACTGTGGAGTCGTATTCTCAGACAAGAATTTTTGTCCCCAGGCTCAGTATCATTAAAAACGCTTGATACGCTTCGTAATATGACCCACAAAGAAGCACAAGTCTTCCACCGAGCCTGTACGCTTTCATGCCATTTTGGCAATGACAAAAGCAAAAAGCTCCTGACTGCCTTGAAAGCAAAACATAAGTTTCTACCCAGCCTGTTCGCCCCCTCCCTGCATTCCGTTCCTCTGGGTAACTTTTCTCTACCTTACTCCGATCTGCTTATCTTATTAGAGCTAGGGCTTATATTGAAAAGAGAATTAGAGTCGGGAGAGTTAGCATCAGGTATAGCGCTTCCATTTAGCTACCAGAACCATACCTATCAGCTCATTCCACACCAAAAAGGTCTGAGTTTCACGTATTACCGTTTATCGCCAACAGGGCAGGAAATTGCAGATCTATTAGGTAGCAAGACACACGAACCTTTCCGAGAAACCATCCTTGAGCTACTAGCACCATTCTTCGTGGTTGAAAGCCAGTGATAACAGGCCTTCACGTAGAATAATAACTTTCTATCCCTGAATGTTAAACGCAAAACGGCAAGGTCAATCAACCTGACCAGTTAATTTTCCAGTTTTGACCTGCTCCCCGCTTTCTAATCCAGCCAATACTTAGTAATGTTCATCTTATAAGAAGGAAGGTGAATATGAAGAAGCGATTCAACGAACA
>NZ_JANEYT010000096.1 GCF_024357955.1 Photobacterium pectinilyticum | reverse complement strand
CGCGGATAAATTATCGACCGAAAAAGTGTTTAGGCTTCAAGCAGCCAGCGATTGTCTTTAAAGAAATGGCATTGGCTTGATATTGGAGAGTGTCGCACTTCGCAGTTGAATTCGGGCATAAAATATAAACAATAAATTTCTCTACAGATTTTAATTTATAAAATATCTAAGCTCATCTATACAAACCCATTCAATTAATGTCTTGAAGCTGAACAAACGCTGAACGTATAATCCGCGCAGAGAATAAAACAGTGCTCAATATTCTCTAGGTTACTACGATAAGTATTTGATATAAGGCTGCTTTAAATGAAATGTCGATTATTGGTTTTGTTTCTGTCAATGGGAGTTTCCCTCGCCGGTTGTGGTGGTGGCGATTCATCTTCTAATACCCACTCTAGTAGTGCTACCCAACAACACGACCGTCAAACTCAGCTTAGTGTTAATGACAGTGACATAGAAATGCTCCAAGCCGTGAAATATGCCTCGAATAACGGGACAGGCATGCGTACACCGTCAAATTTTAAGAAGTAAGGGATAAAATGAAAAAAACGATTATCAGTGCTCTTCTTGTCATGACTGCAGCCTATGCCAATGCGACGCCCAATGTACAAGGTTATTATCAATCTAAAGAGCTAATTAGCTATGCTGTCAATAAAATCCAGCAAAATAAGGCAGAGTACTTTTTGTTGGATTACGCTTTGACACTGCCAGCAAGTTCTGAGGCTCAATTAGCTTCTTATAATGCAGCTTTGGGGTATTTCCAGGCCCACAATTCAACGGTAAGCGAAGAGGCATTCTCTAATATCGTTAATAAAGTGAACGCTTCTGCACTTCATGATCAGTTTGTTTGCCGTGTTGATGTCAACGGGACTAATTTGGCTTATATCGCAAGTCGCGGTCAAGCCTGCGGTGCAAATTATGATGCTGAGCCACGGGCCATAAGCCAGAAAGGCACTAAGGTTTCATTCTTTCGACGCTGGGATTTCGACCCGACATCAGCTCACTTTGATATTCAAAGTTATGATATTAACCCTCAGTCAGGGCGTGAAGTCATTACACAGGACTATGTACTGAAATATGAAGGTAACTGGATCGGGACATCGGTTCGTGTCATTAAGGATGAGGTTGAAATGAGCTCTGGCCTTCGTGAAACCAGTTATGATGTTGCTAGTTATCAATACTCAGGCCCAAGAAGCGGGATCATATCAGGCGGGGAGAGCCTTCTGTTCAGTGATTACCCTTATTATATCAGTGAGGATGAATCTGATCTCTCATTGAGTGACGGTGTCAAGGCGATGACCGAGGCAAACTTTCTTACCGTTGGCTTCATTGATGGTCCTTATGACGGTCGTAACCTTCATACTGACAGTGCGCATTATGAATTTCAGCGCGATTTTGTTAAGGCATACCAGCTGGAAAGCGGTGATACGGCATATTTTGTATCCGATCCACAACGTTTCGCTATTGGTCAATCTTTCACTGGCCCCTCTGATAGCTGGGTGTGGCAGGATGAAACAGATGAAGCAAGCGGTGGTGATTGGGTCGCTCATGCTTTTAACAATAGCCACAACTTAGTGAGCCTGAGCCCAACCTATTGCATGATTGAAGATATTGCTGAAGGCCGACCTGTGACGGAGTACCACTCAAAAGATGGTTTATGGAACCCTTCAATTTATAGCTGTGGTAAACCACAGTCGGGAACGACCGCAAAAGTTTACACTTCATTTGTGAATGGCAATGGTGATGAAGTGTCTTTTGATTCGCTGCGTCAAAGTGCCAAAGACATGCTTTCAGTACGGAATCAGCACCCACAGGGTAGTGAGCCTTTGTTGACCGTTGATGATGTACAACAAATGTTGACGTCACCAAGGTATCAGCAAATTAAAAAGGAGCTGAGCCAGCGGTACCAATGGTCGAAGCCTTACGATATTTTGAAGTAAATGTGAAAACAGCGACTATTTTAGTCGCTGTTTTTTTATGGGGTGATACATCATACCAACCGACATAAATACTTGATCAACGACTTACCCAGATTGGTATCATACAAGATGCATGGTTTTGTGATAATTAACTGAGTGCTAATCACGACAATCTGCAGGCTAATAAACGCTACCACTCGGGCTGATCGACCAAGTTTCACCAGAATTAAATAAAAGAGTTGGATTTTTTTTGTTTTGCCTAGCCGCTTCAAAACTCTGGCGCTAGGTTTGCCATTAGCGTCGGGTTTTTATCTACTTCTCGCAGATAAACCTATATCCCCTTGAGAATAGAGCAGGATCAAAATGACGCCACGTAAATTTGCAGTTGATGATGGTTCAACCAACGTTAAAGTTAGTTGGATTGAAAATGGTGAATTACAGACTGTTATTTCACCGAATTCATTTCGAAAAAACTGGAAAAGTGCCGCACTAAGAAAAGACAAGAAGATCTTTAACTATACGATTGGCTCAACTAAATATACCTACGATATGACCTCCGACAAGGCGTTGGAAACAACCCATGTTGATTACCAATACGATGATTTGAATTTATTGTCAGTTCATCATGCACTGCTACAAACGGGTATCGAACCAGGACCTGTAAAGCTGGTTGTTACACTGCCGATCACAGAATACTACAACGCGGAAGATTGCCAGAAAAACGAAGATAAAATTGCCCGCAAGCGTGACAATCTTATGCGCCAGATTGAGCTAAACAAAGGCGAGTTGTTTGATATCATCGATGTTGAGGTGATGCCTGAAAGTTTGCCCGCAGTGTTATCGACCCTAACAATGCAATCTGTCAGCCAGTTTAACCGTTCTTTGGTGATCGATATTGGTGGCACGACACTGGATATGGGGGTGATTGTCGGTGAGTTTGATGACGTTTCTGCTATTTACGGCAATAACGAAATCGGCGTTTCCATGGTAACCGATGTTGCCCGCAAATCACTGGCGGTTGCCGATAGTGATTCGAGCTACTTAGTCGCCAATGAACTCATCAAGCAACGTGCTAATCATGATTTTGTCCGAGAAGTCGTGAATGACGAAAGTCAGATCCAGATGATCCTTGAGAAGATTGAAACCAAGATTGATGAGTTGGGTAAGCAAGTCGCATACGAAGCGAAGAAGTTTGCTAAAAACCCGAACCGAGTTTACCTTGTGGGAGGCGGAGCAAGCTTGATTTATCCGGCAGTACAAAAAGCCTATGAGACGTTGGGCGAACGAGTAGTGCTGGTGGACGAGCCGCAAGAAGCCTTGGCTCGCGAGTTGTGCTTGTACCATGCCGATGGTGAAGCGGTGAATATGCCAGAGCAAGAGGCCGTAAATGGCTGAACGTCTTAAGCGGATAAATTACTCCATTTACCTCGACCCATTGAATAACCCAGCCGATTTGTATGCCAGCAAAGTGCTTCATCAATGGGCAGATGATTTTACGCGGTTGAAAGCCGAGTCAGCGGAAGAGAATGGTTTGGCGCTTCTCAATGCGAGAAATGTGCAAAAGCAGGTCTACTTGAGTGGTTTGTTCATGCACTTGCTAAGTCCTGACCTGTCACAACAGTTGAGTTTACAGGTAACAGAGTCGCAGGTATCAGAATTAACGCTGGAAAACACACTGCAAGGTTTGGGCTTTCTGGTAAAAAACTCACCGCAAGAGTTTAACCAAGAAGCGCAAACTGCACTCTTTGAGGCTTTAAAAGCGTCGATTAGCGAGCAAGTGAAATCCGAAGCTAAGCTGACTCGTGAGTACATATCTTCCTCAGAGCGACGCACAAACAGTGTTGAGGCTGAAAGTAAAGATGAGGCTGTAATTGGCAGTATCGACCAGCTCAGCGATCAGAATGCAAAGCTCGTTGCAATGATTGACTCCCAGTCACAGCAGATTGCGGAACTAAAAAATCAGTTAACAGCGCAAACGGCATTGATACGTACGCTGTCGCAAAGAAGTACGAGTCGTCAGGATGAGCCGCCTGGCAACCCATCTCCGGTAGTTGATTTGAATGAGCGTCTAGCTCATGTGCAGAAGATCAAGAAGAAAGGGATATTTTAGGCTTGCCCTAACTCTGGACGTATAAATAAAAAGTACACGCTATTTGCGTGTACTTTTTATGCTATCTAAGATGAGGCTGTTACGGTATTAAGTAAAATGTCACTACGTTGTTTATTCTGAATATCCTTCCATACCAGCGGTACGACAATTGCGGCTAATAGAATGTTGGATAGAGGAACTGATAACCAAACACCATTTACCCCTAGCCACTGTGGCAAGAAGTACAAGAAAGGGATTTGCACCAGCATGTTTCCCGCAGAAATGGCTAAAGCCTTCCCTCCCTGGTTAACAGACATAAAGTACACAGAAGCAAGGGCAATAAAGCCATCAAGAAACATTGCGAATAGATGCAAGCGTAAGCCATTGACTGTTTCAGTCGCGAGTGATGGATCGCCGTTACTGAATAAGTCCACTAAGGTGTAGGGGAATAAGTTTAAGAAAGCGACCGAGATGATGCCTGTCAGTACCACGACTTTGCTCGCAAGGAGCAGCGTGGCATGGATTTTCTTGCCATGACCGGCACCATAGTAATAGCTAACTGGCGGTTGCATACCGCTGGCGACACCTTCAGCAAGCAGGTAGTACATGGTTATCAGGTACCCAACAATCGCGAATGCGCCGACATGAACCGCACTGCCGTAATCCATAAATAACTTATTGTGAATAGCAACAATAAAGCTGAAATAGGCATACATGAGCAAGCTTGATGCACCGAGGCTGATTGCACGGGTTGCAATACTTGGGCTAAACCTGAAAGTGCATAGACTGAGCCTTAGCTTGGAGTAATGCGTAAAAAAATACGTTACTGCAACGATGGTGATAGAAATCTGGGCAATGATGGTGGCTATTGCAGCGCCTTTAAGCCCCATATCGAGGTGGGCAATGAAAATATAATCTAGGGCTATATTGATAATTGCCCCAGCCATCATCAGCGCCGTTGAGAAATTAGGGCTATCATCATTGCGAATGAGCATAGGTAAAGCGTTGGCGGCGATAGTGAATACGGCCCCCCCAGTGAACACTTCAATATAAGCGCGACCCATTTCGAGCGGTGCGCCCGTTGCGCCTTGTGCTATTAAAAGTGATGGTGCAATCATGGTTAACAGCGCCATTACTAATAATCCGGCAATGGCAATTATGCTAAGCCCCGTCGATAGAGCCTTTTGCGCTTTGTTGTGGTTACCTTCTCCTTTGTAAATCGAGATTAGACTTCCCGTCCCCATGCCTACAAGAAGCCCTAGACCTGCGATAATACCAATGATAGGCCAAGCCATATTGATACCTGCCAAGCCCTCAAAGCCAATATAGTGACCCACGAAAATACCATCGATGACTTGATATAGACCGTTAACCAGCATGGCTGCAACGGAAGGAATGGTGTATCGCCAGAAAGTTCTGCTGATACTTTGAATGTTTGTTGGCGTTTCGTGGTTGAATTGCTCTTGCATGACTTTCTCTTGCGCCGTTGTTGAATAGGGACTTTGAGCTGTAATAACGTTGGGAACATTATCGCTGTTTTTGAGATTGGTTGAAGTTTGTATCTATCCGTTTTTCGGATAGAGTGAGGGGGTAATTCGTCATTATATTGGGTGAAAAATCGTGAATTGGACGATAGATCAGCTGGAGGCATTTGTGTGTGCGGTCCAGCAAGGTTCGTTTTCTGCAGCGGCGAGGTGTATAGGAAAAGCGCAGTCGCGGGTCAGTACCGCTATCAATAATCTTGAGCTAGATTTAGGATTTGAGCTGTTTGATCGTAGTGCGCGCTTGCCGGTCCTGACGCCAGAAGGCGAAGAAATGTATATTGAAGCTCAAGCCGTACTTGCCCAATGTGAAAGAATGTCGGCACGGGCGATGACGGTTTCGTCAGGCGAGGAGGTGACATTTACCATAGCCATTGATGAAGCGGTGCCTATCACTGCCTTCGAAAGCCTATTTGCCTCCTTGGCAATGGTTTATCCATCATTGAAGCTCACTATTATCAATGGCTCACAGCAAGATATTTCTCAGTGGGTGGCAACAGAGAAGGCCGATTTGGGTGTGTTATTTCATCAGGATGCCTTACCTGACAGCTTGGAATTTACGTCAATCGGCCAGTTTAAGCATGCTTTGATTGTTTCACGAGAGCATCCGTTAGCTGCAATTCCAGTACCTAAAATTTCTGACCTTACCCAGCATAGGCAACTGGTCATTCGCGATCGTATGGGGGTGGGAAAAGCGAAGCCAATTTCTTCCAATTACTGGCATATTGATAGCTATTACTTGATTTCCTCGATGGTAATACGCGGGGTCGGCTGGGCATTGGTACCCGAGCATGTTGCACAAGAAGTATGGTATGTGGATGAGCTTGTTGAGCTTTCCACTGAAGAAATCCCTGAACCTCTAATGGTGGAAATGGGGGCGGTGAAGCGACGTGACAAGGGAGTAGGCCAAGTCATGAATTGGATGTATACCGAGTTGGCAAAGATGTTCTAGGTATACCCAAATGTCTTTGGCGTTACTTGGGTATATAACTTTTTTAAACAAATTGTTGCTGTTAATGTCCTACCAAGAGTAAATATAAAAAGTAAAGAGTATCTGCGCATTATGACTGTTGAATTGCCATTAACCACAGAACACCCCCACTCTTCATCTGTGTTGCCTCTCATCCTCGCAGGGCCAATCTTGCGCAAGGTAACGCCGCAGGAATTGACGCTGTGGTTTGCGGTTTCCAGCCCGCTTAAAGGGACATTTACTCTATACCAGCAAACAGAACAATTAGCGCTATATACCGGTGAGCTTTCACAAGGAAAGCATATTCGAATTGGTGAGCGTGCTTGGATATTTCAGGTGACATTTTGTGGTAAGTTCCCTAGTAACACACCGCTGGAATACCAAATTAACACTCAAGATGGCTTACTGACCGAATTAGTACCTGATTTACTGTATGACGGGGAGTCACGGCCGACATTTATCATAAAAACTCACGCAGACTATGTGATGCATGGTTCTTGCCGTAACCCGCACTATCCGAGCAAGGACAGCTTGGTCGCCGCTGATGCTAAAATTGCGAGTCAGAGCATTGAAGATCGACCATCATTACTAATGATGAGTGGTGATCAGATCTATGCTGACCACGTGGCTGGCTCAACATTAGACAGTATTCAGCAAGTGATCAATTTGCTGGGCCTTTACGACGAGAGCTTCGATAAAGCACCAGTTGCCAATACACAAGCCTTATTTGATCATGCCAATAATTTTTACGGCAGGGATAAGCTGTTACCGAAATATCTCGAAGGTGGCCATGAAATCATCGAGCGCGTGCCTCGCCTTGCAAACTGGTTAAGGCTAAAGTCACCGGTATTCAGTTCCCGAGAGTCAGGTAATCATCTCATTACGTTGAGTGAGTTTAATGCCATGTATTTATTGGTATGGTCACCAGTGCTGTGGCAGTTTGTCGATAATGCGAAGCTGGAAAAGAATTTATTTCGGTGGCAAGGTCACACCCTTGAGGAAAAATGGCAAAAACTGTGGTTCGATGAAAAAGCGACAATTGATCAATTTGTTGCCGGCTTGCCCCAAGTTCGCCGCTTAATGGCGCACGTTCCTACGTATATGATCTTTGACGATCATGATGTCACTGATGACTGGAACTTGACCGTAGGATGGGAGCAAGCAGCCTATCATCATCACTTTTCTCGGCGGATTATCGGAAACGGTTTAATCAGTTACTGGCTGTGCCAAGGATGGGGAAATGCACCTGAAAACTTCAATGAGACATTTTTTAGTCATGTCGAGGAATACTTCGAGCAACCAACCAGTGACCGCCATGATAGTCTGATAGATTATCTCTATCGATTTGAACAATGGCATTACACCATAAGTACGTCACCTAAAATGTTGGTACTGGACACCCGTACTCGACGTTGGCGATCTGAGTCGAAAATGAACAAGCCCTCGGGCTTAATGGACTGGGAGGCGCTCAGCGAGCTGCAAATGTCGCTGATTAACGAACCAGCAGTGATCCTGGTTTCTGCCGCTCCCATGTTTGGCGTGAAGTTTATTGAATCCTTACAGCGTGGTATGACATGGCTTGGTCAGCCATTAGTGATTGATGCGGAAAACTGGATGGCTCACCCGGGCTCAGCCAACACGCTCATCAATATTTTCACCCATACCAAAACGCCAACTAACTTTGTGATCCTGTCTGGAGATGTTCATTATTCGTTTGCGTATGACGTTAAACTCCGTTTTCGTAATAGCAGCCCGAATATTTACCAGATCACCTCAAGCGGGATCAAAAATGAGTTCCCGAATGCGCTACTTCGCGTTTGTGACTTTATGGATCGCATATTGTACAGCCCACGTTCACCACTCAATTTGCTGACTAAGCGAAAGCGACTCAAGATCTTCAAGCGCGATCCAGATCTGCCTGGAAACCACCGTTTAATAAACCGAAGTGCGATTGGGGAAGTGAGGCTAGATGCTGACGGTAAACCTATCGACATTGCTATTTTGACGGCAGAAGGTCAAAGGGTGACCTTTCCGCCAATTAACGCTAAGTAAAGAACTGACCTATATTTTCTAAGTGATATTTCAAAGAAATAACTAAAGAAGGGGAAGTCAATGGCGTTAACGTGGAAGAACAAGGTTCTGTTAGGCAGCGTATCTACTGCGCTTATGCTTGGAGCAACAGGTGCGTGGGCCGGTTTGAAGTTAGATAGTACTCACTCCTCAGTGGGGTTCTCTTCGGTAAAAAATGACAGTGTCATGGAGCAACACGGTTTTCGTAATTTGAGTGGATCTATTTCTGCCCAAGGTGAGGTCTCTCTTTCTATTGATTTGACCAGCGTCGATACCAAGATTCAGATCCGTGATGAGCGCATGAAAAAAGAGCTCTTCAATACCGAAGTGTATCCACTAACCATTATTGAAGCCAAAGTGGACAGCGCGGCTATCAGTGGATTGAGCGCCGGACAAACAGTGGTGCAGGATGTTGAATTCAAGATCGATTTGCATGGCAAGTCTGAAGTGTTAAACGCAAAAGTACAGGTTACTGGATTGGATGATGGCGGTCTGTTGGTTTCAACGATAAATCCTGTGGAATTACAGGCCGGGGCTTTTGGTCTTGATGAGGGGATTGGAAAGCTCAAAGATATTGCCAAGCTCAACTCTATATTGCTGACTGTTCCCGTCAATGCGAACTTAGTGTTTGTGTCTGAGTAGGGTGCCCAAGATCGTTGGCTAGCTGATACATAAATCTAATATCGATAACGAATAATTTTCAAAGTCAGCCATTGCTGGCTTTTTTTATCGGTGTTACTTTGCAATAACTAAGGATCATTAAAAAGGATTGAAATGAAACAAGTGATTGTTGAAGAACAAGTTATTACGCCAAATAAAGTCGTCTGTGTTGGACGTAATTACGTGGCTCATATTCATGAATTAGGAAACGAAATACCTGACGAGATGGTGTTATTCAATAAGCCTAATTCAGCTATTTCAGAGACGCTGTTCGCTTCACATAATGGCGATGAGGTCCATTACGAAGCTGAGTTGTCATTTCTGTACCGCAATGGCAGATTCGATGCGGTAGCGGTAGGTCTCGATCTGACCAAGCGTGGTGTACAGAGCAAATTGAAGCAAAAAGGATTGCCTTGGGAGCGCAGTAAAGCTTTTGATGGTTCTGCATTGTTTAGCCCGTTTGTGTCTTTACCATCCACCGAGAGTGGTGAATTAGGGCTACGCCTCTTTATTGATGATGTATTGATGCAAACTGGCACCGTTTCATTGATGATTTATTCGCCTGATGTCATTTTGAAAGAAATTCAAACCTTCATGACACTGAATGATGGTGATATCGTGATGACAGGTACACCATCCGGTGTCGGTAAGGTACAACCGGGAAGTCAATTTGTCGCTCAGGTCACTGTTGATGATGACATCATTGCTGCTGCACAATGGTTGGCGGTGTAGTGCTTAGGATACTGGCTTTTCCATCCCCTAAAGAAAAGAAAACAGGCCCAACGTGTTTGATAAAGAAAAAATCGTAAAATTAGCTAACGTAAAGATGCCTTTTGGCAAGTATGCGGGCCGGGTCATTATTGATCTGCCGGAAGAATATTTGCTGTGGTTCCAAAAAAAGGGCTTTCCCGAGGGTGAGTTGGGTTTGTTGATGGCATTAGCCCTTGAGATGAAAATTGAAGGGCTTGAGAGTGTAATACGCCCACTTAGGCGCGATTAGGTCAATGCGGTTTACCGGGAAGGATACCAGTGGAAATATCAATTAGACATTATGAAAAATCGGACAACGGTGACTTGTTCGACATTTATCGCCTACCTGAGGTGACGGAAAATACCTCCCAGAAGCCCTTTTTAAGTTCTGACACGGTAGGGCAGTTGTTCGATAATCCCGATAACTACACTTTAGTCGCTGAAGTTGGTGAAAAGGTTGTCGGGCATGTCACGCTATTTTTAACCAACAAGGCTCGGGATAGACATGTGGCATTCTTGGCGATAGCGGTTCACCCTTCTTGTCATGGCAAAGGGGTAGGGCGTTACTTGATGAAGCAAGCCATTGAGCAAGCGGATAATTGGCTAAATTTGGTACGTCTTGAGTTAGAAGTACATGCGGATAATGAAGCGGCCTGTGCGTTGTACAATAAAGTGGGTTTCGAGATAGAAGGGATCAAACGGCTTAGTACATTCAAGGCGGGTAAGTACATCGATATGGTGTTGATGTCTAGAATTCGACCTGATTTTATAGCTGCTGAATAGTACTTCTAGTGAGGAAGAGCTAGCCGAGTGCTAGCTCATTGCTTAATTTGGGTAGGTTGCTGTCAAAGCACAATAATATCGTTGGCGAGCTCGTTTTCTTCATCATTTAAGTTCAGGCTATCTGGGCAGTTGGCCAGTAGCTCTTCATCGGTCGGTACAACAATGGTTGTATTGTTCAATATATCCATAAATTTATGCCTTGTTGAGTGCTATAGCAGAGGCCAATAGCAAGGTTATTCCCAAGCAGTGTTTTCCTTAACTGCATATACCCAAGCCACTTAAGGTGTTTGGGTATATTACTTTTGTACTGGCAAGAGTAGTGACATTAAATGACAACGTGATGAAAGCGAGAGGTTGATCTCATCGTCTGTTGTATTCGAGGTTGTTTTGATTGAAACGTGACCAGGTTAGCGAGAGAGTTTGAAACGAAGTAGGTTAGAGCTTGCCATACGTTGGCCAGCTGCATTCTGTAAAGAGAAGATTTGCTTGTAGATGGTGAAGTAGCGGTTGATGTTACCGACATAGGTGATAGGTTCCATGCCAACTTCCTCTTTGACAATCACCTCCACGTTATTAAACCATTGGGTCGGATCATAGCCGCGTTCTTCTGCAACTTTTCTTAATCGCCGTATTCTATTTGGTCCCGCGTTGTAGCTTGCTAGGGCGAAATACAGTTGGTTGAGCTCATCAGTGTCATCATCTGTGACGTACCTATCGCGAATGAAGTCCATATACTTCACCCCTGCGTGGATATTGTTTTCGATATTTTGGATGTTACTGATATTGATGTAAGGCTCGCTAGCCGTCTGTGGAAGCACCTGCATAATGCCTATAGCACCAGCGTGTGAGCGTTTAGATTGGTCAAAGCCTGATTCTTGGAAGGCTTGGGCGGCAATGATCAGCCAGTTGATGTCATACATATTACCGTAACGAATAAAACGATTTTCAAGCTCTTTGAATTTATCGATGCTATCGGGGCTCATGACTTTTTGGAACCACGCCTTACTATTGAGGTAGCGATTGAATAAGATGTTGCCATTTAGTGTGCCGCGACGGTTGTTTTCCACAAACTCATCAACAATCGCTTTAAACTCTGGGCTGTCTTTGCGAAAACTCCAACCGATAGCGCTATTTTTGCGGATTGGGTACTCATAGTGAATTTGAAGGTCATCAGTAACCAAATCCCAAAACTCAGCCTTATGAGAGTCGAGTACAGTCATGGGAATAATGCCTTCTTGAACCATTTGTAGCATCTCAAAATCTTGAAGCGTTTCTTCTAGAAAATGAACATACATTGGCTCCTTGCCGAGTTTATGTAGTTGCTTATTAATTCGACGGATGCTTTGGTAGTAACTTGAACTGGCTCGTAGCCAAACACTCTTTTTCGAAAGTTGCTTGATGTCTGTTATAGGGCTTCGCACGGAGTGGGTGATAAATAATTCTTGGATACCAGTCAGTATCGGGTGGCTAAAATCGACTTGTTTCATGCGTTTGGGTGTGATGGTGATATTAGCCGTAACAAGATCCCCTATGCCTGCGTTTAAAGCGGGAAGAAGTTGATCACGGTGAACCGGAATGATTTGTATACGGTATTTTTTTTGGGTTTTCTCTGAGACAAACTTTTCGAAAAGTCTAAGCATTTCAGAGATTAAACCCTTGGGCTGACCACGGTCTAGGTAGTAAAAACCCAAATCCGCAGCGACAAGCACGCGGATTACACGCTTCTCCTCCATAACGGGAAGATCACCAGTATATCTTTCGTATTTCTGCGGGGTGATTTGGAATGCGCTGCAGATTGAAGATATCAGTACGCCAATAATGAACAAAAACGACAAGGCAGTTCTCATAGGCAATGGCCTCCACAATGATGCTTTTGAGTATAGAGGGCAGGGAAGGTAACCGACAAAAAGCACGATGAAAGAGGTGCTGTTGCTTTGTTGTGAGGCGTTGAGCTCGAACTAATAATCTAAATAATATTCAAGTTTTTTTTCAGTTATTTCAGCTCTGAGTATCAAATAAATGGGTTGACAATTTTGTAATGAAACGAGTGAAAATGTCAGTTTTGAGAGGTAATCGAAAACATCGGTTGTTAGCTGTACGCTCTTGGAGAAATACTGACATAGATCAATGTTTCTCTTCCTGAATTCTCGCTTAATACACCACATCTTGTATTGGTCAATTTTGTAAGCCCTATATTTAGTGGTTTTCGTGACACTGTCATTTTTAGGAGACTTGTGTGAACCCTGTTGTGATTAAGCGTGATGGCTGCCTTGTACCGTTTAATACCAAGCGTATTAAAGAAGCGGTACTAGGTGCTGCCGAATCTGTAGAGGCAATGGATGCCACATATGCTGAGTCAGTTGCTGAGCAAGTACTGTCCCAGTTCGCTGACCAGAAGCAGGTGGAGATCCACGCTATCCAGGATGCGGTTGAAAATCACCTGATGAATGGTCCACACAAAGAAGTTGCACGTGCCTATATTGAGTACCGCCACGACCGTGACCTTGCTCGCGAGAAGAAAAGCCATTTAAATAATGAAATTCGTGGGTTGATTGATCAAAGCAACGCTTCGCTACTGAATGAGAACGCCAACAAAGATGGCAAGGTGATCCCGACTCAACGTGATCTACTTGCTGGTATTGTGGCTAAACACTACGCAAAGCAACACTTACTGCCTCGTGATATTGTTTCGGCACACGAAGAGGGCGATATCCACTTCCATGATCTGGATTACTCACCTTTCTTCCCAATGTTTAACTGCATGTTGATCGACTTGAACGGTATGCTGACTCATGGTTTTAAAATGGGTAATGCAGAAATTGACACACCTAAGTCAATTTCTACAGCAACAGCAGTGACGGCTCAGATCATCGCACAGGTAGCGAGCCATATTTACGGTGGTACAACGATCAACCGTATTGACGAAGTGTTGGCGCCATACGTATCTGTTAGTTACGAAAAGCACTTACAAGTCGCTAACGAGTGGGATATTCCAGAACCAGAAGCCTTTGCTAAAGCGCGCACTGAAAAAGAGTGTTATGACGCATTCCAATCACTTGAGTACGAAGTAAACACTCTTCACACCGCGAATGGGCAAACGCCATTTGTTACGTTTGGTTTTGGTTTAGGGACATCCTGGGAATCACGTTTGATCCAGTCGTCTATTCTGAAAAACCGTATTGCGGGCCTGGGTAAAAACCACAAGACAGCGGTCTTCCCGAAATTAGTTTTCGCTATTAAAGACGGCTTAAACCATAAGTCGGAAGATGCAAACTACGACATCAAGAAATTGGCGCTTGAGTGTGCATCTAAACGTATGTATCCAGATATCCTAAACTATGACAAAGTGGTTGAAGTGACTGGCTCGTTCAAAACCCCAATGGGTTGCCGTAGCTTCCTAGGGGCATATGAAGAAAATGGTGAGCTTATCCACGAGGGCCGTAACAACATCGGTGTCGTGAGTCTGAACTTGCCGCGTATCGCACTGAAGGCGAAAGGTGATGAAGCAACGTTCTTCGCTTTGCTTGACGAGAAATTGGTACTGGCACGTCGTGCGCTAGAAACCCGCATTAGCCGCCTAGAAGGTGTTAAAGCGCGCGTTGCCCCGATCCTTTATATGGAAGGTGCTTGTGGCGTGCGTCTGCAGCCAGACGATGACGTATCCGAGATCTTTAAAAACGGTCGCGCATCGATTTCGCTGGGCTACATTGGTATTCACGAAACGATCAATGCTTTGTACGGTACAGATGAGCATGTTTACGACAACGAAGCGCTGCGCGAAAAAGCGATCGCGATTGTTGAGCGCTTGAAAGCGGCTACTGACAGTTGGAAAGAAGAGACGGGTTACGGCTTTAGCCTGTACAGCACGCCAAGTGAAAATTTGTGCAGCCGTTTCTGTTCGATCGACGCAAAAGAGTTTGGGGTGGTAGACGGTGTAACTGACAAAGGTTACTACACTAACAGCTTCCACTTAGATGTTGAAAAGAAAGTAAACCCATACGATAAGATCGACTTTGAAATGCCATACCCAGAAATCGCAAATGGTGGCTTCATCTGTTATGGCGAATACCCGAATATTCAGCATAACGTCGAAGCGCTGGAGAATGTTTGGGACTACAGCTACACCCGCGTGCCATACTATGGCACAAATACACCGATTGATGAGTGTTATGAGTGTGGTTTTAATGGTGAGTTTGATTGTACCAGTAAAGGCTTTACCTGCCCGAAATGTGGCAATCATGAACCATCGAAGGTATCGGTTACCCGTCGAGTCTGTGGGTATCTAGGTAGTCCAGATGCACGCCCGTTTAACTTTGGTAAGCAAGAAGAAGTTATACGTCGCGTGAAACATATGTAGACCCATACGCTGATCCGAACAATGACATTAAGTGCCGATGATTCGGCACTTTTTATTAGGAGTAACAATGAACTATCACAACTATTACCCTGTTGATGTTATTAATGGTCCGGGGACGCGTTGTACCTTGTTTGTATCAGGGTGCGTGCACCAGTGCCGTGGTTGCTATAACCAGAGCACCTGGCGCTTGGATGCTGGGCACGTATACACTCAGGAAATAGAAGACCAAATTATTGCGGACCTGAATGATAGCCGCATAAAGCGGCGCGGTTTGTCTCTGTCGGGCGGTGACCCACTGCACCCTGCCAATGTTCCAGTTATTTTAAAACTGGTAAAAAGAGTACAGACCGAATGTAGCGGTAAGGATATTTGGTTGTGGACTGGTTACCGCTTGGCAGAGCTTGATGAACAGCAGAAAGCAGTGCTCGAGTATGTTGACGTTGTCGTTGATGGGAAGTTCGAGAAAGAGCTGCATAACCCAGAATTAGTATGGCGGGGAAGTAGCAATCAGGTTATCCACTATCTAAAAGGCCAAAAGTAAGTATCCAGTCATCATTACGGTGTAACCTGGTTAATTGTTAGACAGGTGTTGCCGAGGAACCAATGTCGATTGTTGATGAGTTGTTAGCTGCCTGTTTATTTATAAAGGTTATCCACTGTTTCTGTGCATAACTATGGGAAAACAGTTTACTCAGGTAGTGCTATTTTACGATTATATGATTTTCAGGCATGTATCGTGAGTAACGTTGTATTTGACAGCTAATCATTCTCTATTTAATTTAGAAAAATATTAGCGATATATTTTCTATCAGTCTATTAAAAATAGTATCAATTATTTTGTATTGAATAAATAAATTCGATATCTATTGGGTATTGTTCTTTTTTATTAGGTATAACTACGGTTAAATCACAAAACACCTAATATACTCACTTTTATATTCTTCCTTGGTGGGAATAATGATTAGCTACTGGCTTATATAATAATAAGTTATATATCGTAATTCTAGTGTGCATATAAATCTAATTTGATATGATACAAAGTAACGACTTTTCAGGTTGTAACCATGCATTTATGACTAGGTGCGCTGCTTAGTGTTTTATTAATTGGATAGTGTACATTGCCGCTTTTACTCTCAAAATTATCTTCTAATACCTTTATAGTTGCTATCAGCAATGTTTTTATTATGGCTTTGCCTGTGTCATGGGTGGCGGCGTTTTTTTACTTGCTCTCTGTTTTTTTTGGGAGGTTTGGTTATGACAGTATCAGTGTGACTTTGGGTTATGTTGGGGAGATGACAGGTCACATGTTCCCGCTATTGCTCAATATATTCTTCGCCACATATCACTCATCATTGCTTCGATTACCGAAAGCTGCACCGATTACTTGTGCTCTTGCCTCTTTTTTCATTGTATCACAGCAATGGGACCTTATTTCACCAGTCATAGCCCTACCGAATAATTTTGCGATCGCTTTTTTGACGGCATATGCTTCTTGCTCAATCATATCGAAGCTTAATAAGCTTCGTTTATTTAGCTTTGATAAGTTTATTAGTGCTGCTGATACATCTATACAGATGATGGCCACGTGTGTTCTTACATTAGCAATATTAATTATTGGTTCTCATTTTTCTGTTGTTATATATGCAACATTTATACAGCCTGGAATAGTGCTCCCTAAACTGGATCCGACCTCATTCTATGATGGACTGTTGTATGAGTTTATCCGTGGAATGTTATGGAGTCTTGGGGTTAATGGCCATAATATTTTGCATATGTATAAAACAGAGCTATATGATATTAGCATTGCTAATATGGCCGACTGGAAAAATTTTGGTACAGACCTCAATATAATTAGTACAAATTTCTACCTGATTACCACTAATACTCAGCCCTGTTAACTATACTGATGATAAGTCAGTTCATGAGGCTATTATCATGGC
>NZ_JANEYT010000095.1 GCF_024357955.1 Photobacterium pectinilyticum | reverse complement strand
GATTTGAACCCTAGATACGCTACAAACGTATGCCGGTTTTCAAGACCGGTGCTTTCAACCACTCAGCCATCTCTCCGAATTGTATCACCTTAAAAGATGATGGCGGTGAGGGAGGGATTCGAACCCTCGATACGTTGCCGTATACACACTTTCCAGGCGTGCTCCTTCAGCCACTCGGACACCTCACCACATTGTTGCTTTGACGCCTTGCGTCTCAACGGCGGCTAATGTAATCACTTAGCGTTTCAGGGTCAAGTGCTTTTACCGAATTCTTTTTCAAGTGGCGAGGAATGGATCAAATTGTACCAATATCCAGCAAAACACTAATCCAAATATCTATGGCATGTGCTATATACGCAAGATACACTACAATTTAACACGTATTATCAATCTATTATCCATCAAGCCCATTTTACTTAACTATCTCACTCAAGCTTGAGTCTCTGTCTTTTTGGAGTGTTATGATCTTCCGGCTATTTTCTGCTCTCGTCTTCCTCACGCTTAGCCTTGCAGCCACCCTCAGCCATGCGCTAGAGGGGCATTACGACGTTTGGAACCAAACGCTGGATGAGCAAATCAAACAACTCAGTGCTCAAGACAACACACCAGAAATAGTCAAAGAGCTTGATACCCTGCAAAATGCTAAAGGGATGATTGAGAACGCGGTCGATTTTGATGAAAAAACCCAAAGCTACCGCCAACTGATCGAAGAATTTCCGGCACTGAGTGACAAACTAAAACAGCAAGTCGATAACTTTGCCACCACCAAATTTCCAGACTTCAGGGAACTGTCGCAAAAAGAGTTGGCAGATGCCATAAAACAGCAAGACGCTAAAATAAAGCAGCTAGAGCAAAGCCGTAACAGCAGCAAAAACGAGTTAGGGTCGATTGAAAATGGGATTGATGAGTTTTCTAGCCGCTCTACCCAACTGCGTGACTTGATCAAGCAAGAAGAACAAGCGCTAAGGCAAATTGAAAGCCAGCCAAATACCACAAACCAGCAACTGGTCCATCAAATATCCCATCAATACTATGTCAGCGAACTGTACATGCTGGAAGCGGAGCAACTCAGTGCCGGTAACCGCCGCACTCTCGTCAAGCAACACATCCAGCTACAAAATCTAGAAATCGATGCACGGCTGGCTTACCGAAATACGTTACAACGTGAGTTATCCCGCCAGCAACGCCTTGATACCGATATAACCTCGGAGGAGAACGGCCAGTTTAATTTGGACCTTGATAACCAGCCTGATAGCCTTCGCCAGTTGACCATCAGCAACAAACGTTACATTGAGGCGTTAAAGGGCATCTCATCACTCAGCGAGCAGGTCCAACAAGGTCTCACCACCAGCCGCCAACAAATCCGCGACGTCGAAAGCACTGCCGACGATCTGGAAACCATGGCGGAATGGCTCAAACTCAGCCCCGCATTCAGTGAAAACTTACGTACCCGTATCAGCCGCTTACCGGCCAACCCGCCCATTGAGCAGCTGGACAAAGATATCGCCCAAAACCAAATAAAAAAATACGAATACCAGCAATTGGCCGATTCTCTAAAAGAAAGCAATTCTTCCCCAAGTACTGGCAACTTGAATGAAGAGCAACTCTTGCAAGAACACGCGCTCATTGAAGCCAATCAGATATTGCTCGAAAAGCTGATTGACCAAACCGATACCCTGATCTACCAACAAGCAACACTGAAAGTCTCCTACGAGCAGCTAAACAGTAATATCAACGATTTGCATGCCTCGGCAAACAAGCAGTTGTTCTGGGCGCCTGATACCAACCCGGTCAACATAAACTTTGTTATTGTCACCTGGGAAAAGCTCAAGTGGTTCTTTTCTCCTTATCAGTGGGTTGGCTTTATCAAGTTTCCAGTAGTTGTCGACAAAGTAAAACTGTCATTCGCACTGACCATTATTGCCGCCATCATCCTAGGCTTGAGCTGGTGCCGCAAATCCTGGAAGCGCTACCTTACCTATACCAGTAAGAAAATCGGCAAGGTCACACAAGATAGTTTTCGCTACAGCTATAACAATGTCTTCTTCTCGTTTTTGCTGGCATGGCCGGTCCCGATCATTGTTGGTTTAGTGGGACAGATTTTCTCCAGTGGCTGGCAATACCCGTTTGTCTACCACCTCGGCCAGGCCCTGACACTACCGATGGCTCTTGTCATGTTCTGCTTCATACGTGAATTAGTACGCCCTAATGGTTTGCTGGTCAGCCACTTCGAATGGGAGCACGACCTTATTGGTCGCTGCTTTACCCATTACAAGCAACTGTTATGGGTCTATCTGCCGATGATGGTGATCCAGCAATTTGCCCACCTCTACAGCGATATTGATGTGAATGCCACCTTGGGTCGGTTGGCATTTATCATCAGCAATATCTCGATCAGTTATTTCTTGTGGCGGATGTGCAAGGAAAAGCTGCCGATGACCTACGGCAACCTGCCGGAAGGTAAAGCCCATATTGGCCACCACCTGTTTTGGTGGACACTGATCTTGGTCCCACAGGGACTGAATTACACGGCGCTTAAAGGCTATCTTTCCTCATCGCAAGATGTAATGCACAAACTGGAGTTCTCGGCGGTCATTGGGGTGATCACCATCTTGATTTACTACCTCGTCAAGCGGCTGATGCTGATCCAAAAACGACGACTGGCTTTTGAGCGCGCCAAAGCCAAACGTCAGGAAATCATCGCTCAGCGGATCGCAGAGGTGGAAGAGGATAAAGAAGAGCATTTCGGTAGTAACGAAATGCAAATTGAAATCGAAGAGCCGGAAGTCGATTTAGATAAAATCAGTGCCCAGTCACTTCGCTTGTTACGCTCGCTGTTGCTACTGATTTATTTAGCCTGCCTCTCTACAGTATGGGCCGACTTCTATCAGGCAATATCCTACCTTGGTGAGGTGACACTATGGGACGTGACCAACAAGATTGATGGTATCAATGAGATCAGCGCCATTTCGGTCAGTAGCGTATTGCTGGGGCTCATTGCTGTTTGGCTGACGGCTATCGTTGCCCGCGACCTGCCCGGTGCAATGGAGTTATTGATCCTCCAGCACCTGGAACTATCTCCGGGGACGGGCTATGCCATTACCTCTTTAACACGTTATATCGCGATCATCATGGGGATCCTGATTAGTTCGGGGTTGGTGGGATTTGACTGGTCCAAAATGCAATGGCTTGTCGCTGCACTCGGTGTCGGCTTGGGCTTTGGCCTTCAGGAAATCTTCGCCAACTTTATTTCTGGCCTAATTATCTTATTCGAACGGCCGATTCGGATCGGGGATACCATCACAATCCGCAACCTGACAGGGATCATTGCCAAGATCAATACCCGCGCCACAACGATTGTCGACTTTGACCGTAAAGAAGTGATCGTGCCAAACAAGGCATTTGTTACTGAGCAGTTCGTCAACTGGTCACTGTCAGATCCAATCACCCGAGTCACCCTGTCAATCAGTGTGAATTACTCAGCCAATACCGATCTGGTCACCAAGCTATTGTTCGAAGCCACAGAAGAGTGCGATCTCGTATTAGACAATCCTGCTCCTGAAGTCTTTTTCCTGACCCTAACCGCTGATAGCCAGAACTTCGAGGTCAGAGCCTATGCAGCAGAAACGTCGCACCGCCTGAGTTTGACGCATGACTTACACAACCGAATCAAAGAGAAGTTCAACCTGCATGATATCCAAATAGCCAACCCGCAGCTTGAAATACAGATGAAGCGTCGCCGTACGACGACATCGTAGGTTTGATTGCACCAATATCAAAAAAGCCCCTTTCGGGGCTTTTTTTAATTCTTGCTTCGCCCTGCAGCGCGTTCATTTTGCATTTGAATATAACTACCCAAATGCATCGAGGCGGGCTTGCCTCGCAGAATATAAGGTAACTCAGAAGGAGCTACGGCCGCTTTGCTTGCCGGACGCATCCGCACGTAGAGAACGCGAATCATGTTACTCGCAACGCCTTGGCAACAGCGGTCTACCCAAGAAAAGAAGCGACCGAAAAGGCCAATTTTCAACCATAAGACAAACTGACTAACGCCTAACATTGCTGCTAGCGACCAATGTACCTCAATCATTTTACTTCCCCACTTTTTATTGTTTTGCTTGCAGAACTGACTGAGGTAACTATGCCAATAAATTAATGAATAATATGCCTATGGCTGTAACTGAATTTATCCTGAACTGATCACTTCTGCTCATGCCTAATCATTTATGAAATCAAAGATCTCACGCATGAAAAGAGAACAAACCATTAACACAAAACAGCGCAACATGGATAAATAATTGATTTAACTCAAAATGAAAAATCAAACCCCAAAAGCAAGACAACAAACACGTAACAACCCATCATGACCACAACCATTTCATTGACGTAAATCAACTTTAAACCCTTTCGCAATCATCACAAACAGAGATATGTTCTTACAAACAGAAATAGCTTGTTCAATGCTTAACCGAGCGCTTTTATACGTGCTTAGATGGTGAGCAAGGGGGTATTTACAGACATTGTCGGCATAAATGCAAAAAACCCCTGAAGGCATAAACCTTCAGGGGCAAATATAAATTGCTGTTTTTTGTCTTTTACGCTTGCTGGTAGTAGCCCGGAACTCGGAACATACGGCGACACATTTCGAGGAATTGACCATAAACCACGCCTAGTGCACCGGATACAAAAGCATTACTTGTAACCGCTGTTATGATCTGATCGATGTCGGCTCCAACGACCAACAAGATACATGCATAAACCGGCGACTGGAACATCACATAGGCCAACATGTCTGATAGCCCTTTCATCCAACCAGCGGATGACAGTTTCATTCCTTGTCTGATCATCATGTCGCGGAAAACACCGTATGGCCAAGCTATCGCAATATTTACCGGAATAGACAGAGTTCTTGATGCAAGTGACTGTTCGAATGTCATTCCAGAAATGAACACTTCTATCATCATGCCTGTAATAAAACTAAAAATTACCATCGCAAAAGTATCGGCGGCAGCACTTCTTACGTTAAATTGCCCTTTAACAGACATAACAAAACCTCAAAAAACAGTAAATATAACCAGACATTCAAATCTGAGCAGTTAGATGAACTAGATAATTAACTTCCAGCCAGTTGATGTGCGTATTAGAACAGTAAATTTAAAGAATTACACACCAAAGATCATTATTGTTTGTAAGTTTACAACTGATTTTAGCTCAATATTTGGCACGATACGCTACACTGGCACCACTGACGTGCCACAGCTTGTATCAGCAGCATCTCTGGCACTCAAAAATAAACATTTACTGGGTAATTTAAGTACTTTAAGAAGCTTTTTGATCATTGTTTTGAAGGTTACAGTAAAGATACCAATGAAGACTGGTTAGAAAGCAAAGTAACAATCACGCTATATAGGATAGCAAGGGTAAGATTTAAACATCTGATTAATATAGAGTATATAGATAAAAACAAACCATGCTTCCAAGGGATAGATCACTTCAGTCAATTCCCCTAATTTAAGCTACATATATCAGGTAATAAAAACATAAAAGGTAATCATTTATTCACCCTATGAGCAAAGAACAAACTCAAACTGCAATAAAAGGCAGTTAACTCTTTAGGGTAGGTGAGAATATTTAATCGATTTTCGCCATGGATGATTCAATAAAAAGCCCCAGCAAAAGCTAGGGCTTGGGGTGTGGGCCGTGATATGCAAGCTGTCACTCTAGTGGCAGTGATAGAAGTACCTCAACGATGGGGTAATCTGCCGGACAGAGCGTAAAGTCATTAATTTCATCACGCTCAACCCATGCCACATCCTGATGACTATGGAGTACCAGCTCACCGGATACCCAATGGGTCAAATAGCCTTTCAGGTGAACGACTTTATCACCGTAGTCAAACACACTGTCGGCAAGAAACTCTCCAGTCATCGTTTCAATTGCCAACTCTTCGTGTAATTCACGCTCCAGTGCTTGTGTCTCACTTTCTCCGGCTTCCACTTTACCACCAGGAAATTCCCACAACCCACCTTGGCTGGCGTGATCATGACGCTGAGTAAGCAGGTACTTACCCTGCTTCTCTATCACGCCAGCCACCACCAAAATGACGGATTTATCAATCTTTGACTCAGGTGCCATTATGTTATTTACCACAGCACTGTTTGAATTTCTTACCACTACCACACAGACAAGGGTCGTTTCGGCCGATCTCTTTATAAGGATTCACTGCTTTAGCGGCATTCCCCTGTTGTAGATCATCCGCCGCCATAACGACTTCAGTTAACATCAACGGCAACTGAACATACAGCTCTGCAGGAGCTGGCATCCCAGTGACACCGGCCTCTTGCATCTGGGCTTGCGTGTTTTGCTCGTCCATCATCAGCATCACTGTGGTGATTAACGCCGATAGCATTCGCATTGTGCCGTCGGTTAGTGGCTGCTCAGCCCAGTTTGGCTCAATATGCGGCCACACGGACAAGAAACCTTCGGCAAATTGCTGCATGGCTTCAGTCAGTTCACCCACCTCTTCGAAGTTCAACTCTGATGGCAATACGTACTCACCAGCCTTGATATGGCGATACTGCAGTTCAAAATGGTTCAACACCGCCATTTTGTCGTCTTGGCCCAGCGCAACCGGCTCATCTTCGTCAACACCAACTGTAAGCAGTACTGGTAGCCAAGTTTCTGGCGCTAGCGGTTTTGGGTTAGCATTGGCTGCCAGCAAGGCACCTTCTATAAAGGTTGCCGGCATTCCTTCCCAAGCTTCAGGTAATGTCATTAGTTCTGTCATGATCGGTTCTCGTTGTCTGTTTCGTGGGCTGATTATATACCCAAGTCACGGCAAGTTGCAGGATTCAAAGTTGACTTGTCCATATCGCTTTTTGCGCCAGAACAGGAAAATGCTGACAAAAAAACAAACCTGTTGAACTTTGCAGCAATTGGTGGCAAAAAGAAGGAGTTATCATCAGGATGGTGGAAATAAATGACAGGTAGCAGTGCAATCATCGCTGGCGGCAGTGGGTTGGTCGGTGATGAGCTTTTACATCTTCTTCTCAAGCAACCGGAAATAATGACGGTTTACGCCCTTTCCCGGCGTGAACTGCCCCTGCATGGCAGCAAGCTACGTCAGATCATCCATCCCGAATTACGTATCACCGAATGGGAAGATACCTCCCCGACTCCCACCGTGGGTTTTATCTGTCTAGGTACCACCAAAAAGCAGGCAGGGACCAAAAAAGCCCTGGAAGCAGTGGATTTCCAGCTGGTCAAAGACGTGGCAAAAACCATGAAGATGCTGGGCGTCAGGCATATCGTGGTGATATCCAGCCTACTTGCCAGCCCTTGGTCCCCTTCTCACTACCTGCGCTGCAAAGGGAAAATGGAGCAAGCACTGGTAAAAATGGGCTTTGAACATTGCATCTTTGTCCGTCCTGGCCCACTCAGGGGAGATCGCAGCAAACCAAGAAAAGACGAGCTGCTAGTTCAAGGGATCTTCGATGCCTTGCACCCGCTGGCTGTTGGCCCTCTCGCTAATCTTGACCCTATCCCAGCAGAACAAGTTGCCCAGAAAATGTTAGCGCTTGCCCAAGAAGCCCAAAGGCACGAACTACCGAAAGTATTTACCCTCTCGGGTCGGATGCTTGCCTCAAGTTGAGTCATATTCTGGAATTGGACAAGCCGGTCATTACCCACTAGAATCTCGCTCCCAACAGGCTATGCGCTGACAAACCGGATCAGCCCTCGCCTATACTTTTGCACATTGGCACAAAAGAGAAATCACATGCGAGTAATTCTAGGCCCGATGGAAGGTGTTCTTGATCATCTGATGCGGGAAATGCTGACAGACATCAATGATTATGATCTGTGCGTCACGGAGTTTATCCGTGTGGTTGATCAGCTCTTGCCAAACAGTGTGTTCTACCGCTTGTGCCCCGAGTTACACCAAGGCGGAAAAACCGTTTCGGGTACGCCGGTTCGCGTCCAGCTTTTGGGGCAAGACCCAAACTGGCTGGCCGAAAACGCCCACCGCGCCGTTTCGCTTGGCTCTCCCGGTATTGATATCAACTTCGGCTGCCCGGCCAAGTCGGTAAATAAAAGCCGTGGCGGCGCAGTGCTGCTCCAAGACCCAGACTTGATGTACGACATTGTCAAAGCGGTACGTGCCGCCACTGATCCCCGCTTTCCTGTTACGGCCAAAGTCCGTTTGGGCTGGGATGATCCTAACCATTGCTTTGAAATTGCCGATGCCGTAGCCCAAGCTGGTGCCGATGAGATAGCAGTCCATGCCCGTACCAAAACCGATGGCTACAAGGCAGAGACCATTAAGTGGGATTACATCCACCAGCTAAAAGAAAAAATCACCACACCAATCATTGCCAATGGCGAGGTCTGGAATTACCAGGATGGCCAGCGCTGCATGGAGACCACTGGCAGTGATGCCCTGATGGTGTGCCGCGGTGCGATTAACCTGCCAAACCTTGGCAATGTGATCAAACACAATGAAGAACACATGGAGTGGGAGGCGGTACTTCAACTTTTGCTGAAGTACTCGACCTATGAAATCAAAGGGGACAAAGGGCTGTATTACCCGAACCGTATCAAACAGTGGTTTGCCTACCTGCGCCATGAATACCCGCAGGCCAAAGAGCTGTTTGCCGATATCCGCAAGCACAACAAAGCGGCCCCTATTATTGATATTCTCCAGCGCAGCTACGCCAGTTTGGCTGCTTGATTTCAATCAGCACCCAGAGACAAAAAAGCCAGCGACATAACTATGTGCTGGCTTTTTTTACGCTCGGCGCTCACGCCGGATCTGATCCAATGCGTCTTGGACCGTATCCAACTCATCATCAGTCAGCTCACTAAACGCGGCCAAGTAAGCAAGTCGGGTCACTTCTGTTTTACGATGGCGCTCTTCCTGCTCATGCACTTTGTACGCCCGGTTGGCTTGAAAATGCTGGAAGAAACGTTCGATATCTTCTACCGCCAAGCTCGATTCCGGCTTGAGGTAGTCCGTCATAATTCTCACGAAGTCATCCGGCAGGTGGATATTGAACTTGGGATCCATCGAATAGATAAACGACAACTCCATCGCTTGCCTGTTTTCTTCCCGACAACGCCAGAATTGTGCTGTGCAACCATGGGTGATCTGGACATCACCCACCTTATGCAGAGATTGCAATGCTTTCCCCACATCAGTCGCACTCCCCACCAGCAGGCACTCGAACCCCTGCGAAATGGCGTACACCCCACACTCCCGCGGCAGTGTCTCACGATTGACCATTGAGCACTGGTGGCTTGGCATTGGAATTCTTGGCTTGTATGCCCGCCTCAGAGCACTCATTGCACTTACCCTACATCATCATTTCGAGTAAGTATCCATATTATTGTCATGAATGCAAGCCTGTTTGAGATTACCAATACTATGTTAAATAAGGATAAATAAGTTAAATGTACTTAATTACTGATAACTAACTAAGACACAAAAGAGCTCATCAACCTTTTTTTGATTGGTAGAAGCGAAGCGCCTTTTACTTCTGCCCACTCAGCAATGTCGCTGTAATATATCGTAGGCGGTATATAGCCAATAAGGATTTGCTCTCCGAGTACTTTATTAATGGTGACTTCGAACAGTTGCTTTACCGCTTTTGGCGCACTGCCTCCAATGACAATAGCACTCGGGTCAAATACTCCGATAAAAGAGCGTAATGAACGAATTAGCATAGGTTCGACGTCTTGATACCAATTAAGTACCGAAGGCATATTATTCTCAACCGCGGCCTCTAGCCCTGCGCTCATATCAACCTTCTGTGCCGAAAAATAGCGCATCAAATTTGACATCGCCGGGCGGAAAGAACGTTCTTGATGCGTAAACGTACGTCCAATCTGGCCAGCATTGCGGAACCCGCCAGACATAAGTTCTTTTTTCCACACTAACCCACTGCCGTAACCATGGCCGAATGACAGGTACAGAAAACTAGGATACTGATTGCCCTGTCCCAACATTAGCTCTGCAATTGCCGAACAATTGGCATTATTTTCAACCCAAACCGGTAGCTCAAACACTCGCTGTAATTGTGCTGCATAATCAAGTTGTGGCCATTGCCCAAACGCCTGGAATACCTCGGCATCGCCGCAAAAGTTAACCCGATAACTAGGAATCGAAACCCCTACACCAAGCAATTGCTCCGGCGATATATTTAGATCTTGCAACTCTGAAAAAACAGCCTCAACTAACTGCTTAAATACCCCATCCCTGAATTTATTATCAACGGCAAGGACGGCATCGATTAATGATTCGCCACGTAAATTAGCAAGCCGCATATAGATGCCACTATCTTTGAAGCTCAAACCAATCGTATAGAAACGCGTCGTATTAAGGGCAATAACAGAGCTCGGTTTGCCCCGCCCCCTGGCCAAAGGCTCCCCGAGACAAAGCACCTCTTTATCTAGCAGGGATTCAACAATACGGTGAGTCGATTGTTGGGTAAAAGGAACGCTGGATGTGACTTCGCTTCGGGTAATAACATCCGCTGGCCAAACGATATCAATAATTCGTTTTTCATTTTCGGACAGTTGTAACGTATCCGGTCTCAGTTTGTGCATAATCCTTAAGCTTCCAGCCCAATCAGCAATTTTTCATTCATTTTCACCGCCAGATCTTGCCACTTTTGTTCACTGTTTGCCACTAGCAGATTTCGTCCCGCCTCAACCTTATCAACCGGTTGACCATCAAGGTATGCCGCATAACCTCCGGCCTCTTCAATTGCCAGTAGACCAGCGTAATGATCCCAAGGCTTTATCGCCCGCTGGGTTAGGTAAAATGTTGCCCCACCAAAAAGCACATTCCGGTATTCATGGCATGAGCAACCAACAGAAAGTACCCGATCATAACCAGCCATTAGTTCCAGAATCGGTCCCCGTTGCTGAGCATCAAATAAAAATGGCGAGATCTGCCCAAGATTTGCGTCTCGGCTAGGGATCCGAAGACGTTTACTCGCACCTAGTTTATTTTCCCAAAAGCACCCTTGCCCCTTGATAGCCCATACCCAGTCATCCTGCAATGGGTCGTATAATACCGAAAGCTGGGTTTCATTCCCTTCCCTCACAGCAACCATCACGCCGCATTGTGAAATGCCATGGGCAAAATTATACGTACCATCAATGGGGTCTATAATCACCACTTTATCAAGCCGATTAATCACTCCACTATCCCAACCTTGCTGGGATACCATCTCCTCGCCCAGGATAACGTAGTCAGGAAACAGTGGCTGCAACCCTTCAGTCAGCGCCTGCTCCACTTGAGTATCACACTCTGTCACGAGGTCAGTCGATGAGGTTTTGACCGCAATTTCATTTTCACCAATCTGACGGAATCGAGATTGGATAATATCTCGGGAAGCATGCCGGATAACATCAATGACTTGGTCTATTTTTTTCAATGTCACTACCATCTTTTCCTTATTTACTGTTTAGCTCAAATGGAGCCGTTGTAGCCACCCTTAAAACTACAGGCGCAATCCGGACTGACGATCAAAATAATGAAGCTTACCCTCTGGGAACTTAATATGTATGGCATCTGGGTGATCACCATCAAACCCTAACGATGTCGATATCATCAATTCCTGTCCACTCGCCAACACAACATTAATCACTTTATAGGCCCCGAGATCCTCAATATACGTCACCTTTGCACGCATCCCGCCATCCTCAACCACTTCGATATGTTCCGGTCTGATCCCTGCAATCACATCATCGCCCATGACGCCATCAAGCAGACCTAGGTTACAGTACTGCCAAAGCGGAGTATCTCGCTCAATATTTTCGATAAGGTTCATTGCTGGCGAACCAATGAAGTTGGCGACGAATACTGTTGCTGGCTTATCGTAGACATTTTTTGGTGTATCGAATTGTTCAAGGTTGCCTTTATTGAGGATCATAATGCGATCGGCAAGAGTCATCGCTTCTACCTGATCATGTGTTACAAAGACGGAGGTAGCGCCTATTCGCTCATGCAATTGTGACAGCTCAATGCGCATTTCATGTCGTAATTTGGCATCGAGGTTAGACAAAGGCTCGTCAAAGAGCAAAACACTTGGCTCGCGGACAATCGCACGACCAATCGCCACACGCTGCCGCTGGCCACCTGATAGCTCACTTGGCAAGCGCTCTAGAAAGTCCTCTAATGAAACAACCTTGGCCACTTCTGCAACTTTTGCCATCCTTTCTGTCTTTTTCATTCCCCGAATTTTGAGCGAATAACCGATGTTGTCCGCCACCGTCATGTGAGGATAGAGCGCATAATTCTGAAATACCATTGCACAGCCACGCGCTTTAGGTTCGAGATCCTGCACCTCTTGCTGTCCAATCGATATTGTCCCACCATCCACATCTTCCAAACCAGCAATCATATTCATTGTCGTGGACTTGCCGCAGCCAGACGGTCCAAGGATCACGACGAACTCACCGGCATCTATCGTGACATCAAGTTCAGGAATCACAATATTGCTACCGTAAGATTTTTTAATGCCCTTCAATTCAATGCTCTGGGCATGTTCACGAATATTATCTAATATTTTGCTCATGTTACTTCTCCGAAAGCGTTAAGCCTTTGACGATATATTTCTGCATGACGACAATCATCAAAATAGGAATAATGTTGACTAAGATGGCGCCCGCCATCACCATCGGGTAATCAGGAGTAGCGCCGTCAACGACAGTGCTTAGCTTGACCAGACCAATTAATGCCGTTTCCATTTCAGGCTTGGATGCAACAACGAGTGGCCACATATATTGGTTCCAACCTCCCATGAACATCAGCACAAACAAGGAAATGATGCTGGTTTTGGAAATAGGCAGCAGAATATCTATCATGAAACGGATTGGCCCTGCCCCATCCATGGTTGCCGCATTAATCAGTGAAGGCGGTATAGTCTTAAATGACTGACGGAACAGGAACGTCCCCGTACCAGAAGCAAGAATAGGGGCTGCCATACCAAAATAGGTATCAATCAAACTTAATTCGAGAAAGACTGGTGCTCCTCGCACCGCACTGATCAAGGCGTTAATACCAAACACATTCAATAGGGTGTTCAACGGTGCCAAAATATTGGATGCGACCTCGTAACTCGCAACAATCCGCAAGTCCAACGGGACCATTGTCGACATCAAAATAAGAAAAAAGATGACGGTACCGTAACGCACTCGAAAATACACAATACCGAATGCCGCTAAGAACGAAAAAGCGGTTTTACCGGTGGCTGACATCAGCGCGATAATAATACTATTACCGATCTGCGGGACTAAATTGGTATTTTCCATTACCGAGCGAAGGTTATTGATTAGCTCTGGTCCTGGAAAGTATTGCAGTCCCTCTTGCAGAAAAGTTTCATAAGAATGGGTAGCCGTGGTGATCACCAAATAAATGGGCAACAGAACAAATACCATCCCCATGAATAAAATGATACTGGCCACTCTGTCGATATTTTTTGAGTTCTCAATCATGATTAGCGCTCATATTTCACTTTCTTCTCAAGAAACAGGAACTGCATCAAAGCAAGACTCAATACCAATGCGGTAAGAATGACTGTTTGCGTCGATGCACCCGATAAATCCAGGCCCCTAAAACCATCTTCATAGATTTTGTAAACCAGCAGCTTAGTCGAACCACCAGGGCCCCCTTGGGTCATACTGGCGATCAAGGCAAAAGCGGACACAACAGAATCTGTTATCTCAAGTACCAGACTGAGAAATAGCTGAGGTGTTAATAGCGGTATATAAATGTCGACAATCCGACGCCAGGGCCCAGCCCCATCCATTGCTGCAGAATGGGTCAGTGACACCGGAATAGCCTGCAGTCCACCGAGGAAAATGACAAAATTAAAGGGAATACCGCCCCAGACGTGGGCAATAATCAACATCGTAAAAGCATGATTGCCATTCATTCCCGGTTGCCAGAGATCCGGGTGAATGTCATTAAGGAATGACAACACCCCAACAAACGGATTGAAGATAAATGCGAATGCCACTCCAATTGATGCCCCTGCAACAGCTTTTGGCCACACGAGGAAATTTCGCGCAGGACGTGACAGTTTAATTTTACGATCAACGGCTATTGCTAAAATCAGCGGAACGAGCACTGACAGGCTTGAGCCAATGACCATGAACTTGATGGTCAGCCAAAAGCTCCGATAAAACTCAGGGTCAGAAAATACTTCTCGGTAGTTGTCCAGACCGACAAAAATACTTTGTCCGCCAAATGGCGCCTGCAAAGTAAATGACCACTCAATCGATTTGATAATAGGTAAATAAAAAAATAAAAACAGTAATAATAACTGGGGCGCAGCTAACCAAAGCGTTAGCCATCGCTTTTTATACACCGCCTGCATAAACGTCCTTAACGGTAGATTGGTTCAGGCCCCTATGAAACCTTCTGGTCGGGGCTAATTTCGATATTGATCACTCTACGTGTTAAAGATGACACCATTATTACTCTTTAAGTGTGTAAATAATTATAAATTAACCCACTTCCACTAATCACTTTCAAACACACCCTCTAAGCCTTAGGTACTATCACTCGCCCTATATCCATACAAATCAGATCTTTAAAATCATAATAAGATAAAAGATATGACGCGACCTGTAATTTTCCAAGGTGAAATAAAAGAACGAATTAAAACAGAAATCTTAATGACATACTGCCGTAATATTCACAATGGTAGACTATTTACACACATTAAGAGTCATATTAAAGGAATGACAATGAAGCTCTCTGCAATCGCTACAGCATTAACGCTTGTTGCCTCAGCAACCGCAGCAAACGCCGCAACATCCATCGAGTTCTGGCACTCTATCGGCGGTGATGTCGTGGATACAATTTGTGCTGATTTTAACGCTCAATCAGACAACCAGGTGGAATGTATATTCCAGGGTGACTACGAAGTCGCAATGCAAAAAGCTGTTGCTTCTGTGCGCTCAAAAAATCACCCTGCCTTAATGCAGTTTTATGAAGTTGGCACCATGGACGTCATGATGTCGAATATCTTCAAGCCACTACAGGCTAGCTATAGCGATGTGAATTGGAATGCCTACATCTCTGGCGCTAAAGGGTACTATCAAAGTGCTGATAACCAGTTGATGTCTCAACCATGGAACTCATCGACAATAGTGCTTTACTCCAATAAAGAAGTACTGGCTAAAGCGGGCATTAATAAGGCCCCAGAAACGTATGAAGAGCTAGTAACGGCAATGAAAACGCTACAAGAAAGCGGTCACGAATGCCCATATACGACTGACGGACATCCATGGCGTGTCATGGAGCAAGTAGCAGCACGGCATGGCGTTGAAATTGCGTCAAATAGCAATGGCTACGACGGTCTTGATGCCGAGTACAAAGTCAATGAAGGCTTGATTGTCGACCACATGAACAACCTTCACCACTGGAACAAGCAAGGTCTTGTCAAACTAGACCCACAAACGCGTGCAGGAAAATACACAAGCGCTTTTGCCTCTGGTGAGTGCGCCATGATGGAGGCTTCGCTTTCTGCCTATAACGCCTCTTCAACGTCACTTGGTGACTCATTACAGATCTCAATGGCACCGGTTTATCAAGGCATCGATCGACTGAATACTTTTGTCGGAGGTGGTTCATTGTGGATGTTAGATGGTCACAGCACCGCTGAAGAAGCTGTCGCTAAGGAGTTCTTGAATTACTTACGTCATCCAGAAGTACAGAAATCGCTAACAGCGATGACTGGCTACCTACCCGTCACCCAAGAAGCCTATCAGCATATTCTAGATACCACCGACTCTGACGATGCCACTTTTGCTTCAGTTCATGCGGGTTACGCTTCACTCAATCAACCGAGTAACAGTGCTTCCCGTGGTATCCGCTTAGGTTTCTATACCCAATTCCGAAGCATTTTCCGCGAAGAAACTCAAAAAGCTTTTGCTGGTGATATCTCGATGCAACAAGCCCTGGACAATGCGAAACGCCGTGGTGATCAGCTACTTCGTCGTTTCGAGCGCACTTATAAAAATATCAGCTAATAACACTATTAGCTTTAACCGTCAGTTGGCATTACAAATATAATAAGGGAATACAATGAACAAGAAGCTGTTAGTCACTGCTATTGCATTACTTACACTTGCCGGGTGTAACAGTTCAAGCAATGACACCGCTGGGAAAGAACTTACTCCAGACAGACCCATTCCAGATCTGACACCACCAAAACCTTCGCCATCGCTTAATCGTGTTGAGCAGATGCTGCATCGGTTAGAAAACGCCAATGAAAACCGTGACCACGTCTTTGTCATTGGTCACCGTGCACTATGGACTAATCAGGGTGAGAGCCTATTCCCTGAGCAATCTCTTGAATCTATCCAGTACGCGATTGATATGGGCGTTGATGTGGTAGAGCTTGATATCCGTGTTACCGCTGATGACCAGTATGTTATCTTGCATGATGGTTCGCTGAACCGCATCACGAACTGTGATGGTAGTATCAGTCAAAAATTGTGGGAAGAAGTCGAAGATTGCCAGCTAATTGATGGCAATGGAAATATCACAGACGAGACGATCCCAACACTGGAATCAGTGTACGAATTAACGAAGGATAAGATCTTAATCAACCTTGATAACAAGGTAGGCAACAGCCGCTACCCTGATATGTTCAATATGGCTATCGCGTTTGGCGTCGACCATCAGATCCTAGCTTCAGTACGAATGGCAAATGAATCTGGCCGCCAATCCGGCTATGCGCTAATTGATGAGTGGCGTGATTCTAAGATCAAGTTCATGCCAAACATCTATGATTCCGATGCCGATTATAGCGATGATACCAATTACACCTACCTTGAAGAAATTCTTGAGCGGGTAAACCCGGTATTGGTACAGGTCAGGAATGCATACAACTCTAGCCAACCTATCACAATGACTGGCGGCTTCTTCTTCACTGACGAATCACTGGCGTTGCGTGACAAGTACAACACCCACTACTGGATAAACACGTTATATGACAGCAATAACGGTCTACGCTCTGGCGGTCGTGGAGACGAAATGGCATTTCGTGACGGCTTACCTGACGAAGTATGGGGTTGGTGGCATAGGAAAGGGGCAACAATGTTTCAGACCGACGAACCAATCATGGCCACTGAATTCTTAGAAGAGAAAGGTTACCGCCAACCATTCATTGGTGAGTAGCATTTCAAATACAAAACCAAACAAAAAAGCGCCCATATTTTAGGGCGCTTTTTGTATAAATTAACGATTAGGATGATTCAGGATTTTCAAGAATTAATTTTTGTTTTTATGAATCATGAGAGAGGCCAGCAATACCAATGGGTTCATTGGTTTCTCAACAAAAAGCCCTTTCTCTAAGCAAAACCTGAGAAAATCACCCCAAAATTCTCAACTATACCATCAAGTGCGTATTCCGCTGATTCCGGACACCCATTCCGCGTTTAACCGGACGCCCTTTTCCCCAAGCTTTTCTCTACCCCTA
>NZ_JANEYT010000094.1 GCF_024357955.1 Photobacterium pectinilyticum | reverse complement strand
ATACATGGATGTGACTGAAGAAATTAACGAAAACAGGATGTTAAGTCTTCAGCAACAGTTAAAAGGAACATAGCGTTATTAATTGAACTGTAATTGGAAAGGCTGCATGATAGGTGACTAAAAGCCGTATAAAAAGCGTTATGCTCTTTGTCGAAAATAGGAGATTTCATGGCTAAAAATGTAGTAGAGCAAGCAATTGAGAATATCAGACTCAAGTCTCAAGGTATTGATTCTTCGATGACTAGTGCTGTTACAATTAATTTCCATCCAGATCGCTTTACGATTGAGAATAAGCCAATACTTCAAGCAATAGCGAACGGCGGCTACCTGAAATCCCAGTTTGAAACAGGTACAAGCAATGGTGGTTTGACCGCTTATGCTGGCGGTGAACGTTGGCTTTGGGAACAAAAGGTTTTTGACGGGGCATATGATAATGCTTTAAATAGTCTTCGACCAAAATATGGTGCTCTAAATTTCAGAAACTACGAAACAGGAGCATCTCCACGGTTTGGATCTTCGTACTTCCAACTTAAACCTCATGTTTCTGCTCGAACAACGTTTTGCTATCCCGACAGCTATTTTGAACCTGAAGACTTTGCTGTTTTCAATCGAGTTAGCCCTTTAATAGATAAAGCATTAGCTTCAAACTCAGACTTGTTAGACGACTATATCGAAGCACATATTCACGGCGAAATCTCAGTAAAAGACGACATTGAATGTCTCGTTCTTGATCCAATTTTTCGCACTGGCCCTATTGAGCGACAAGCTTTGAACTTAGGTATTCCAGTTAAATGGCATAAAGGTTATCGGCTTAGTCTTGAAGAAATAAGTCGTTATCCTGACTATCGAGGCCATAAGTATATAGAACTCGCTAAAGAGCTGGCCCAAAACGGAAGCATAAATGCAAAGATACTGGGTTTAGCGGTTACAAAGCAGGGCTACGATGAGCAAGAAGTGAAAAAAGTATGGCATTACTTGGCTCGGTTTGGCTACCAGTCAGCACGAGCATGCAAGCGTCTAAGACTTTAAGATACTTTTGCTAATCTGAGATAAGCGACTTATCAGATTTCGCATAACTTGCTTCTGTCCAGAACTTTCACAGTTGGTAGGCTTTGTTGCGTAATTCAGTTTGAACTCTTTCCGAAAGTGACGATCTGATCGCTCATGTTCCATCATTCGCTATATGAATCATGAATAAGGCCAAAGTTCGTTACAAGACCCATAACTGGAGAGAGTACAATCAAGCCCTTATCAATAGAGGCTCAGTAACCTTCTGGATTGATGAGGAAGCGATATCGCCATGGGAATGTTCTTCTCACCATGGCGGGCGTGGTCGCAGTAATCAATACTCAGATCTATCCATCACTACAGCATTGATGATTAAAAGGCTATTCAACCTATCATTGCGTGCTACTGAAGGCTTTATTAACTCGATATTGGCGTTAATGAAAGTGTCACTTCAATGTCCAAGTTACACTCGTCTCAGCCGAAGAGCAAAGGACGTTGATGTTTCAATTAAAATGCCTGTCAGAGGTGAAATTCGGCATCTCGCTATTGATGCTACAGGGCTAAAAGTGTTCGGCGAAGGCGAATGGAAAGCCAAGAAGCATGGTGTCGAAAAGCGGCGTTTATGGCGTAAACTTCATCTTGCTGTAGATGCTGATACCCACCAGGTTATCAGTGCTGAGCTCTCTCTTTCAACGGTTACTGATGGTGAAGTTCTTCCTGAATTATTAAAGAAAACTCATCGCAAAATCCAATCAATATCAGGTGATGGCGCTTACGATACTCGTCTATGTTATCAAGCGATTAAACGTAAGCAAGCACGGCCACTCATACCACCAAGAAGTGGTGCTGCATACTGGGAAGATAGGCACCCGAGAAATCAAGCTGTTGCTTGCCAACGCATTCATGGTAGCAATGAGCACTGGAAGAAAACGTCGGGCTATCATTCACGGTCGATATCCGAAACGGCAATGTCGAGATATAAACGTCTTCTTGGTTCCAGCCTGAGTCTACGAGATTATGATGCTCAAGTCGGTGAAGCTTATGCTGCTGTTCGAGCCTTAAATAAGCTGTCGAGCCTTGCCATGCCTAAAACAACTAGAGTTGATTAACTCCAAACGAGTGCTGAATCCGCTCGGCTTAATTTCGATTTACGCAACAAAGCCCTGTTGGTACTTCGTAACTCGGAAGTCACCTTTTCGTATCAGTCTTTTATGATTTCGAGCCAAAGTCGAAAGTTTGGCTTACTTTTCCTCATATAGGCCAACATCATATGCTATTAACATTTATTGATGAAGCTTGACGGCTTCAGTGAGCATTTTGTGAGAGGTAAATAGTCTCAAAGCAATAATAGACCCGCCGAAGCGGATCTGAAAAAGTTAGTACTACCCATTGACTGCTTATTTACTTGCAGTAAGCAAGCTTTTATCTGCAAGGTCACATGCTTCAAAACTTGAAGCTTCAAGTATTTCTTGTGGTTCTGTAGTTCCTTTATGGCTTTCAATATAGAACGCTAGATCAGCCATATGGAGCATGTTTCTAGCTAGTACCCAGCGGAAATGCCCGTAAATTGGATTTGAGCGTACTAAATAATAATCTTCGGCAGTCTGATTTGATGGAGAACCAATACTATCCGGTTGTGTCGCAAACAGGAGTGCTGAGTTAGGATATCCGTCAGCACTCATTACTTTTAGCATTATGACTATCAACTTTTCCGGTCGCCACTTTCCTTCCGACATTATCCTCCTCGTTGTGCGCTATTACGTTTCTTATAAACTCAGCTACCGTGAAATCGAAGAGATCATGGCAGAGCGGGGCATCCGCGTTGATCACTCAACTATCAACCGATGGGTCATCAAATATGCGCCACTGTTGGAGCATCGAGTTCGCGGAAGAAAGAAGCCTGTCGCCTCTTCGTGGCGGATGGACGAGACTTACATTAACGTCAAAGGTCAGTGGAAGTATTACTACCGAGCCGTAGATAAGCACGGTAACATCATCGACTTTTTACTCTGTGACCGCCGTGACGAAAAGGCGGCTCGAGCCTTTTTCATCAAGGCCATAGGGCAAAACGGGTTACATGACAAAGTGGTTATTGATAAGAGTGGTGCCAACGCATTGGCTCTACACAATATCAATATCCAACTCTGGCTAGCAGGGATGATACTCAGCTTGATTGAAGTGCTTCAGGTTAAGTACCTGAACAATATTGTCGAACAAAGTCATCGAAAAGTGAAAGGCAAAATGCATCAGTGCTTAGGGTGGAAATCAGATGAAGGTGCAAAGGCTACACTGGCAGGTATTGAGCTGTGGTCAATGATTAAGAACCAGCAGTTAGATAATCATGACGAGATGCCAGCTTGGGAACAGTTTTATAACCTAGCAGCCTAGTTGTATTTGGAAAACAGTCATTTGTACTTCAGTATAATTTTGCGACAAAACCTGTGCTGGATAAGCCGCCTAATCAACTCAAGCTGGCTGACCTCTTCCGTTTCATATTTTCCCGTGTGATGGTCAAGGTAACGAAATGATAGGTTGGCTTCACCGCGATAGTGGGCCAGCTTTGCACCTGCTATCGGGGGGCGTTTAATATACCGGCCGAGATAGTTGATGGTGGCTTTCGGATGCTGGGTTTTCTTTGCAAAGTGCACATGCCAGAAACGCTGTCGCTGGCGGTTAACAAAGCGCCGGAGTTCATCAAAATCTCGGCAGTGACTCTCTGTATCTTCGATATTCAGTGTGCCGTATTCCGATAGCAGCAAATCGCATAGGCGATGTCGCCATCGCTTTTCAATTTTTCCATGGCAGTAGGCAAGCGCTTTCCAGTCACCATGCCCATTCATTCCACCGAGAGTGACCGAAACATGGACATGGGGATGCCAGGTTAACCGCCTGCCGAAGGTGTGCAAGGCGCAGAAAATTCCAATCTCTAATCCCTGTTGTTTGGCGGCATAGAGTAAGTTATCGACGGCCAGTTGACTGAGCTTATCCAGTAACTGTCGGTTGTGGAGAAAAAGCGGCCAGAAGACATCGGGCATCGTAAACGTCATGTGCATCCAAGGGCAATTGGGTAATCGCTCTACCTGCTGCACTATCCAGTTATCTGTGGCTTTTTTGCCACAACGTGAACAGGCGCGGCTGGAGCAGGTAAACCAAATCGTTTTGGTATGGAGACAGTCGTCATTTTCACAATGTAATGTTTTGCCGCCTAATGCAGGTTTACCACAGGCAAGCATTTTAGCGACTTCAGTGATTTCGATATCTCGAAGGTTGGCCTCTGTCTCCACCATGCGTTGCCAGGCTTTGTTGTATTCAAACAGGAAGTGAATTGGCCTAGGTTGATACGGGGAATTGACAGAAGGGCGTGTAACCATGAGCAGTAAAGGTTATCGGAGCGTCATCATAGCGAGTGAAAAGCCTAATTATACGCATAAACCTGTCACGCGCCCAATTGCAGCGCAGCTGCTATGTTCACGATACGGGACGGATACACCTTTTCTTTTATCTGGTGCGCCTTGATAGTATTAACCCTCGATGGTGTCTATCACCACAGAATGAGGGTTGTGCAGCATGTTTAAGCCGTAATAACAAACCAACCCAGTAAATCACGCCCCTATCACCGTGATTTTTATATACCCTGCCTAAACAAAGATCCATTATATCGACTCATCGCATCATCAAGATAATTTGATATATCACTGGCGCTAAGTAAGCACAACGAGCGCTCGCATCTACAGTTAAAAAATCCAATCTTGGTGCGCCTTGCACCAAGATTGCCCCTCAGTGGCACTGGATCCGTTCAAGGTAGGTCTTTTGTTTCACCCGGTTCAGGTACTCCTGCGGCGTAGCTTTGACCAGCTTTTTGAACTCCTTGAGAAAGTGTGATTGATCGCTAAACCCCAAATCGGCAGCGAGTTCAGAAAACACCAACTCATCATTGTGATTGATGTCATACACCGCACACTGGCAGCGAATCGCCCGGCTAAACCCTTTTGGGGTCAAGCCAATGTCATTTTTGAAGATCCGCTGCAGAGTACGGCTGGTGTAGCCAGACAGTCTTTCCAGCTCCTGAACCTGAATATTGCCCTTGTGCTGGCGGATCTTGGCGATGATCTGATCGCTCAGTCTTGTCGTTTCCCGCTGCGGTTTGCTTTTGAGAAACTGACTTACCCCAACCACCTGCTGCGAGAAACTGCCACTGTCCATCACCTGATCTAGCAAAAAGTCATAATCAGTCATCACCTCAGCCAGGTTAACCTCATGATCAATCAAATCTTGCGCCGAGAGGGCGAGAAAGTCCGGCAGCACCCCAGGTACAAAGCGAAAACCAAAATAGCGATGACCTGGCTTGAACTTTGTCGCGCTGGCTTCAAGCCGGGTACCGCACACCTGCCCTATCGGTGAACCTGCATCACAGTCAAACATGATATCAATACAGCCATCCGGAATCGCAATCGTCGATTCTTGTGAGCTGCCCGCCTTGAAGCTGTAGAAATGCGAGACCTCTGGATTATCCGGCGCCAGGTGGGTATGAAAATGCTCGGAATTCAGCACAAAAAAGGGCTGCTTGGAGTGAATACCAGAGATATTCGATAACAATGCGGTTCCAGACATAGCGACTCTCTAATCCTTGAGTAATAACCCTATCTAGCAAGTGCAATGCCAACCCGGTTATTGGTGAAATAAGAGCCATGTCGCAAAAATACAATACTCACCATAGCCTTGGAAATAGTATCGAAAGCAACACGCTAACACCAACACTAGGGATAGAGGTGATGATATGTCAGAGAGCACCAAGATAGATTTTATTTACCTGTCAGAGCAGGATATGATCAAGGCCGGCGTAACCGATATGCCCGCCTGTGTCGATACCATGGAAGAGATGTTCGAGCTACTGCATAAGGGCGATTACCGCATGGCCGGCCCCAATAACGACTCCCACGGCGCAATGGTCACCTTCCCCGATGAATCGCCATTTGCCACCATGCCAAAACCCACCGCCGACCGCCGGCTGATGGCGATGCCGGCCTACCTTGGTGGTGATTTTCAGACCTGTGGCGTGAAATGGTACAACTCGAATATTGCCAACCGGGAAAAAGGCCTGCCACGCTCGATTTTGATGTTCATCTTAAATGATATCGATACCGGCGCGCCGCTCGCCTATATGTCAGCCAACCTGCTTTCTGCCTACCGCACAGGGGCAATCCCTGGCGTCGGCGCACGTCACCTAGCGCGAAAAGACTCAAAGGTTATTGGCTTGCTTGGACCTGGGGTAATGGGCAAGACCACAGTAGCGGCCTTTATCGCCGCCTGTCCTGAGCTTGATACGATCAAAATCAAAGGCCGCGGCAAGAAAAGCCTTGATAGTTTCCTGACCTGGCTGGCGGCAACCTACCCGCAGATCACCAATGTTGAAATCGTTGACACCATCGAGGATGTGGTCCGTGGCGCCGATGTGATCAGCTACTGTAACTCGGGCGAAACCGGCGATCCATCCACCTACCCAGAGGTGAAGCGTGAGTGGGTGAAACCGGGCGCATTTTTGGCAATGCCAGCCAGTTGCCGCCTTGATGAAGGCATGGAGCAGGCCGGGGTGCGCAAGGTGCTCGATAACACCGGACTTTATCAGGCATGGTTTGAAGAGGTGCCAAAACCTGCTCATAACATTATCCCGCTGGTTGGTGTGCGGTTTATGGACATGATTGAGCAAGGACTGATGTCACTCGATGAGCTTGAAGATCTCGGGGAGATCGTCGCAGGTGCAGCACCGGGCCGCCAAAATGATGAGGAAATTATTGTGATGTCTGTCGGTGGCATGCCGGTGGAAGATGTGGCGTGGGGTACCAAAATCTATCGCAACGCGTTAGAGAAAGGCATTGGGGTGTCATTGAACCTGTGGGAAGAACCGGCACTTAAATAAGGAATAACATCATGCAACGGATCAATTATTCATCAGGCTCGCCGCTTGAAGACTCAGCCGGTTACTCGCGAATGGTCAAGGTCGGCAACCAGATCCACATCGGCGGCACGACTGCTGTGTTGCCGGACGGCTCGGTATCAGGCACCACAGCCTATGAGCAGGCACAGTTTATCTTCGATAAATTTATCGGCTTACTCGATAGAGCTGGTGCCGGTGCCAAAGATGTCTACAAAGTGAAGGCCTATGTCACCGATATGGCCCAGGCCAAGGATGTTGGCGCGGCGTACAGTGAGTTCTTCAAGGAGTTCCGCCCACTGTTTACCATGGTGGAAACCCCGAAACTCAATCGCCCGAGTCAACTGGTTGAAATAGAGCTTGAAGCGATGATTGGCAGCGAAGTCTACGCCGGTTAATAAACGCATAAAAAAAACGACTCGGCAGCAAGCCCCCACCGGTAGTAACTAGGAGTTAAGTATGTTGAAAAGGTTGCATGAAACCAGCCTTGCCAGAGAGTTTGTCTCTATCACTGTTGAAGGCGAGCCATTACAGGTGCCGGTTGGCGAAACCGTGTTGGCCTCGGTGATGGCAGCAGGGATTGGCTACAACCGCACCTCGCCAATCAGCGGCGCCCCCCGTGCCGGTTACTGCCAGATGGGGGTCTGCTTTGAATGCTTGATGGAAATCGATGGCATTCCCAATCAGCAAGCCTGCGCTATCCAAGTCCGGGATGGGATGATCATCAATCGCCAACGCAGCCACAAGGAGATGACCAATGGATAACACCTTTGATCTTATCATTATTGGTGCCGGGCCCAGCGGTATTGCCGCGGCAGTTACAGGCAGCAGCTTGGGACTTAAGATCCTGGTGGTGGATGAGCAGCCGGAGCCCGGCGGTCAGATCTATCGCTCGATGGAGCGCAGCCGTCCGGAAAATATCGATATACTGGGTAAAGACTACTTTGCCGGCAAACCGCTTATCGAGGTCTTTCGCGCATCTGATGTCACCTATATGCCAAACACCACGGTATTGAATATCGCCAGCGATTTCGAGGTGGATTTGCTCACCGGCGGAGTGGTAGAGCGGGTTCGCGGGCAACGAATGCTGCTGTGCATCGGCGCGGTTGAGCGTCCGGTGCCTATCAAAAACTGGACCCTGCTGGGTGTGATGGGCGCAGCAGCAGCCGATATCTTGTTTAAGTCCGCCAACATGGTTCCAACAGAACCTGTGGTCTTGGCCGGTAGCGGGCCACTGATGCTACTCGCGGCCTGTCACCTGATTGATAACGGGGTCGAGATTGCAGCGATGGTAGAAACGGCAAGTATCAAAGACTATATCAAGGCTGCGCCTTTTCTGCCCAAAGCACTGTTCAATCTCTCCTACCTCTTCAAAGGGCTGCAGATGCGCCTTAAGATCAAGCGTGCAGGCGTACCCCTGTATATCGGCTGTCGCGACCTAGAAGTTGTTGGCGATAACCAGGCAGAAGGCCTGCGCTTTCGCTATCTCGGCAAGCAGAAAGACATAGCGGCAAATACCGTTCTGCTCCATGAGGGCGTAGTCCCCAACCTTCGCCTGAGCCAGTCGCTCAACTGCGAGCATCAATGGTATGCCCCGCAGCGATACTTTAAACCGGAGCTTGATACCTGGGGACAAACCAGTGTCGCTGGCGTCTCGATCGCTGGCGACAGCGCTGGGATCGGCGGCGGACCGATAGCGACAGCCAAGGGTCATCTTGCCGCACTCGATTGTGCGCAAAAACTGGGCAAGATCAGCGAAGAGGTACGCGATCAGCTGGCGCTGGAGCACCGCAAAAACCTTAACAAAGAGCTTTCGATCCGTCCCTTCCTCGATCATGTCTTCCCGCCCAATCCTCAACTCGCCAACCCGGCTGACGATGAGATACTGATCTGCCGCTGTGAAGAGATCACCGCCGGCCAAGTCCGCATGGCAATTGCTCAGGGCGCCCGTCATCCGGCGCAGATCAAAGGTAAAACCCGCGCCGGCATGGGGCCGTGCCAAGGGCGGATGTGCGCGGCGACTATCTCCGAGATGATCGCCGATTGCTGCGCTATCGACATCCAAGAAGTCGGCTCACTCAAGATCCGCACCCCACTCAAACCCTTGAGCATTGAGCAGTACGCCAATATGGCGCTGAGTGAAAAAAGCTAAGGCGGCAACATAACAACCAAACGTGACCGGTTGGTGGCAGCCAAGCGCGGCTCGCCCACAGAATGACAAAAAGAGAGACACTATGAAAAGAACGGCAGATGTTGTGATCATCGGCGGCGGGATCATCGGTTGTGCTACCGCCTATTATCTGGCTAAAAAAGGCAAATCGGTGATTGTGCTGGAAAAAAGCAAAGTCATCGGTTACGGCGGCTCTAGCCGCAACGGCGGCGGGGTGCGCCAATCAGGGCGGGATAAACGCGAGCTACCTTTGGCGATGTATGGGGTGAAACACCTGTGGCCGACCCTGAGCGAAGAGCTGGGTGTCGATGTTGAATACTATCAGCACGGTAATCTGCGCCTTGGCAAAACTGATGAGCATCTCGATATCTTAACCGGCTTAACCGCAACAGCAGTTGAGCAGGGGCTCAATGTCCAGATGATCGGTAGTGAAGAGATCAGGGAGCTCTGCCCGCACCTGTCTGATGAGGTGATCGGCGCCAGCTGGTGCCCAAGCGATGGCCACGCCAACCCGTTGCAAACAACGCTGGGCTTTTACAATCGTGCACGCCAGCTCGGTGTGCAGTTTTTAACCGAACAACATGTATTGTCATTGAAAATGGTCGCCGGTGAGATCCGCAACGTGGTCACCAACGATGGTGAATTTGAGGGAGATAAGGTGGTATTGGCAGCCGGCCTTGAAAGCCGCCCTATCTCGCAAAGCGTCGGGGTGGATGTACCGATGAAACCGATTTTTCTCGATACCCTGATCACCGACGCCCAGCCGCCGATGTTTTATCAAATGCTCGGTACCGCGATGGCCGACTTCTACGGCCATCAAACCACCCACGGCTCGTTTGTTTTCGGTGGCGGCACCCCGCTGGACTCCAACCAGATGCGCAGCGCTGCGGATCACACACCCATCGAAGCGACAGCCGCGACCTGCGAGGGGATCCTCAGCTACCTGCCAGCACTGAAGCACGCCAAGGTGGTACGGAGCTGGGTTGGGATCATCGACTGGTGTGAAGACAAGGTGCCGGTTCTGAGCAAGGTTGAGGATGCTCCGGGATTAATTCTGGGCTGCGGCCTCTCCGGCCACGGCTTCGGCATTGCGCCGGCGGTCGGTACCGTGCTGGCTGAACTTGCGTGCGATGAAGCCCCATCGATTGATATCAGTGGCCTTGGTTATCAGCGCTTTGCCAACAGGGCTCAGTAATAGCTATCACCAACAGCAATGTCGCAAAAATACAAGACAGACTGTGAGGCTGATCATAGAATCGAAAATAACCTGTCACAGCGCAAGCCCGACCTTAACGACTTGCCATGTGAGTAATTAGGTTAAGCATTCCCGACATGTATAAGGAGATACAAGGATGGGTACTAATCTCAAAAAAACGCTGGGCTTCTGGTCTTGCTTTGCCGTCGCGGTTGGCTGCGTTGTCGCCTCGAGTACACTGGTTTCACTCGGCCAGGGAATGGGCATTGCCGGCGGCGGCTTTGTCATCGCCATGATTGCCGCCTGGCTGTTGCAACACTTCTCGGCACAAAGCTATGCCGAGCTTGCCTGTATGATGCCGGCATCGGGCGGCATTCGCACCTATACCCGGGTTGCGATGGGCGCACTTCCGGCGGTTGTTGCCACGTTACTTGGCTATCTGGTGCCCAACCTGTTAGCCGCACCAGCCGAGCTGACAGTGGCAGGCTCGGTGCTGACCGAAACCTTCTTCCCGAGTTTGTCACCCATGCTGCTCGGTGGCTTGGTGCTCGGGTTTCTGATGGTCATGAACATCGTTGGTGTCGATATCTTTGCCCGCCTGCAGATTATATTTACGCTCACAATGATCATTTCAATCGCTCTGCTCGGCTTTATTGGCCTGACTGGCATTGGCGCCCTACCCGCACCCGAGCTGACTGAGATCCCATTCAATGCCTTGGGCACTGGGGTATTCAGCCTCACGGCACTGGCGATTTGGCTCTACATCGGGATTGAGTTTGTCACCCCGATGGCGCAGGAAACCAAACGGGCAGAGAAGAACATTCCCCGGGCGATGATCGCTGGCCTTGTGGTAATTTTTGCCGTCAACCTTGTGTATGGCTTTGCCTCGCTAAAATATGTCCCTGCCGAACAGCTGGCCGCTTCAAATCACCCACATGTGGATATGGCACTGGCTGTGCTGGGCAAACCGGGGATGATCTGGATATCCATCGTGTCGGTATTTGCCAGTGCCAGTACCATCAACACGGTGATTGGCGTGGTGCCACGGATGCTATATGGCATGGCATTGAGCCACGAGCTGCCTAAAGTATTCCGTAACATCCACCCACGCTTTCGCACGCCCTGGGTCGGTATTCTATTCATGTCAGGCGGCATTGCGGCTTTCTTCTTCGGTGGTATCGTCAACTCGCCCAACCTGATTGTCTATATCCTGTCAGCCTGTTGTGCCTGGTTGTTCTGTTACATCATTGCCCATATCAATGTGATTATTCTGCGCTTTCGTTACCCCAAGGCACGCCGCCCCTACAAGGCGCGCTTCTATCCTGTGCCGCAGATCGTCGGCTCACTGGGTATTGGTTACTCAATTTTAAATATCGCCCCGGTGCCTGAGATGGCGGAGGCTATCTACAACCTGGTGGGCATTTTGGTGGCACTGGCGGTGGTCTATGGCGTGGTCTGGCTCAAATTTGTGGTTAAGCAGCCGCTGTTCAAACCATTAGACATGCAAGAAGCACAGTCTGAGTGGAAGAAAGTCAGTGACGACCTGGCACCAACCGGGATCCAAGCCACATTTTGTATTGAACCGGACTCGCACATGGATACAGCGCAGTCACGAGTATAAATTTAAAAAGGATGACATTATGTTTTTAGTTCAAGCGATTATCCGTCCAGAAAAAATGGCTGAAGTCACTGACGCGCTGGCTGAAGTAGATATTCAGGCAATGACAAAAGTACCGGTGATTGGCCGCGGCCGCCAAAGCGGGCTTAAGGTGGGTAACATCAACTACAAAGACTTACCCAAAGAGATGATCATGACGGTGGTCGAAGATTACATGAAAGATGACGCGGTACAGACCATTATCAATGCCGCCCGCACCGGCGAAGGCAATCGCGGTGATGGCCGGGTGTTTGTTATTCCCGTTGCAGAGTCTTATAACATCCGCACTGGCGAGCAAGACCAAGAGTAATTGGCAATAAAGACAGGGAGAGTTTTATGAGTGCAAAGCCCAATGCCTTTAATATGGCACAGTCAGCAATTTACACCCATGCTCAGGCTTTCTCCCCCTACTGGGGGGAGGCTCGGCAGTCAGCACAAGGTGTCGTACATTTCAGTCGCTTGCCCGCAGGACTTAAAACCCTGCAGATAAAACCGGGGTTTACCAAGCGCTGGATGGGCGGGACCTGCGCCATGAACATTCTGTTTTCCCATCCAGTGGCAGAGACCAGCCAAAGCCGGATCACCTTCAAGGGGGCACGAGGGGGCGTTTTTGTTGGCAAAACCAACGATGATCTTGCCGCTCGTGTATCAGCAGCACTAGAGGTTGACCGCAAGCTCAAAAACACCCTGCTTGCGATTGATCTCGACAGCCTGGTTATTGAGTTCAATGACGGCGTGGTGACCTGCACCCTGACGCCCTATGGAGGTGGCATGGCCTATTTGGTCATGCCGCCGATCCGCACCCCGATCCCTCTTCCTGCAGAACAAATCCTACCGCTAACCCAAGCACTCGAAACTATCAGTCAGCACATTGTTCGGTGCCAACACTAGGCTCGGTTAAACCAAGTCCCCTTGGGTTATCTCAAGAAAGTAGGAACGCATGGATTGAAGTCCTTACAAAACATATCAGCCGAACCTGCGCTTTAGTTTTGAAAAGAGCATGTAAAAGGTAATTAAATGAATAATTTTTATAAAACGTTAGGCGCTGCCTCTTTGGCAGCAAGCCTAGGGTCCAACGCAGCAACTGAATCACCCAATGTACTATTTGTTGTCGTTGATGACATGGGCTATTCGGACTTAAGTAAGTTCGGCAGTGAGATCCCAACGCCTCATCTCGATCAGTTGGCCAACCAAAGTCTTATAATGTCGAATATGCAAACCGCCCCTACCTGCTCCCCGAGTCGGGCGATGCTATGGACAGGTGTTGATAATCACAAAGCCGGACTGGGCAACATGCTCGAGGAGATGGCACCCAACCAGCAAGGGAAACCCGGCTATGAGGGGATGATCAACCGCAATGTAGTCCTGATCTCAGAAACCCTGCAACAACAAGGGTATGAAACATTTTACGTGGGTAAATGGCACCTGAGCAAAGGGGCAGAGAGCCGTGCTTTTGACAGGGGCTTTTCTCATACCTTTGCGTTAAATAGCGGCGGTGCCAGTCATTATCGGGATATGAAGCCAGCCTACGCTCCGACACCAGATGCCAAGGCCCCCTACTCTGAAAATGGCAAACTGATTGAAACACTGCCGGAGAACTTCACTTACTCCACGCAATTCTATGCCGATAAAGCCATCGAGTATATTGAAGCAACTAAGGACAAGCCTTTCTTTGGCGTGCTCAGCTTTACCGCGCCCCACTGGCCACTACAGGCCCCCGACGAGATTGTCGCCAAGTATCGCGGCAAGTACGATAAGGGCTATGAAGTGCTGTATGAGCAAAGATACAACCAGCAAAAAGCGCTCGGATTTATCCCCGCCGAAACCAGACCGACTAAGATCTTCCCTGAGGGGAAACGCTGGGCCGATCTGACCGAGCAGGAAAAGAAAGTCGAGATCCGCGCGATGGAGATCTATGCCGCAATGATTGATCAGGTTGATAGTTATACCGGCAAGGTGATCAATAAACTGAAACAGCTCGATAAATACGATAATACCCTGATTGTGTTCTTATCGGATAACGGTGTCGAGGGGCATACGCTCGATGAGATCTGGCCGATGGATCAATTCCCCAAAATCCGCACCACTATCGATAATAGCCACGATTTTTCCTATGAGAATATGGGGAAAGAAAATTCTTATGCGATTCTCGGGCCCAATTGGGCGCGGGCAGCATCACCCGGCTTTTATATGTTCAAGGGCTATCCGCACCTTGGCGGGACGCAGGTGGTATCCTTTATCAAGTATCCCCATAAAAACCTGAAGGGCGAGATGTCAGATTCTTTATCAACGATAAAAGACATTGCGCCGACGGTGCTGGCTGTTACCGATATGACCGAGGCACATACCAAAAATATCGGCGATGATCATTATCCGATCTCCGGCCGCTCCCTGTTGGCGCCCCCTAGCCCTGAAGGCCGGGTCGTGATCACCGAACTGTTTGGCAAGGTATCAGTCAATGATGGTAAATGGATGCTCGTTGGCAATATGCTAGATACCGCCGCGGATTGGCAGCTGTATAATGTGGAAAAAGACACCTCGAGCCGCGAGGATCTCAGTCGCAAGCACCCCGCTGTTGTTGAGCGACTAAATCAGGCATGGCTTGCCTACCGCTCAGACAATCATATTATTATTCCTGACTGGGTCAGTGGCTATTAAAACCACCAAAGCGCCTGTTATCAGGCGCTTTTCCTTAACGGCTTCGGATAAAACTGATTGCCATCATGCACCAGCCTGTATTGATTCAAGCTGTTCGCCACACCACAACCTTGTTTAACCATCTGTTATTTAAATAATTAACCTTCATTGGTTTTAATGTAATGAACCATCCCACCCCATAGCGTACCCGAGGCTATGATTATGGTGAAATAAAATCAGTCATTGATTGATGAGTTGGAGGTAGAGTGATGAGCATCGACTTACTTGGTATCGATATTATACTTGATCAATTTCTAGCAAGCTTTTGTCGGATAGGCGGCACCTGTTGCCAGGTGCCTCCCTCCTCAGAACCGTACGTGCAACTTTCACTGCATACGGCTCAAGCCTCCACAAAGGCACCGTTAAGCACCCAGTAACTAAATTACCTTTGCGATACACACTTAAAGCTTTAAAACTGCCCCAATGGTGACTCAGTAAATAAGAAACCACGGTTCGTTGTCAGAAGACGCACTAATTTCATTCGAAATCATCATTTGCTTTTCTTCTTTAATAAAGTTCTTCAAGCTATCTCGCAACGGGAGACCAGTTAGAAGTCAGCTCGCTTTCGCGCCAGATATAAACCTGTATCCCCTTCATTACAAAAGGGCATTCGCTTTCTCTAACCTCCTTTACCTGCATACCTATCGGCAACCCTCACAGGCTGCTTTCCCATAGGGAGGTATACAGGCTTACCCTGTTCCGTATGTTGCGTCAAATGTCAACTTAGATGCCCACTATAGTGCGAAGAGTACGCTGATCACGAAAGAGTAATGTCCAATCTCTTTCCGACTCTCGTTGCCATTTTGGCTACAGCGTATTAACCACTTCCGCTGCTTCATCGTATAACGCACCTTACATGGATTCACATTACATTCATCATATTGACTCCCTAGCACTCACCCGAGTTGTGGTTCTCAGGAGGAACATCTTCTCACGATTCCGTTCCCACTCAGCTTAACGCCTGAGTTTCGTTACATTGTCGGTTCCGCTGCTTTATTCAGGAACCTAGGGTCATCTGGTGATACAGATGGTTCACTCTTATCGTGGTGAACAACGCTTCATACGACTTCAGGTCGCACGGACATTTCTGAGTTACAGGTTTTGCTAAATTAGCAAAGCACGGATTATCTTATGTATGGCAAACCTCTTTCATTCTGGAATCGACAGTTTAGATATGGCTGCAAAGATTTTAGTGAGTTTTGAATCTTACCCGTTGAGGACATAAGTCTTACAGCTATAGTGACTAGCTCGAAGTTTGACAGACAAAAATGTGTACTGTAAATTCACTAACCTAAACGGATTATTAGTTACTAAAAGGAGGCCATGATGATCTATACCATAAAATGGAATTTTCGCATTTTCTCCTCAGCGGATAGAATCCGCCGCTCAGCGTAATATACAGATATAGCTAACCAAGCTAGATCTACGCTCAACGGTACTTGTAACTAACGTATCCGTGCCCCTTCTCGGCCGCGGAAAATTGCGGCTAGTGCTGGGAGCAAACAATCTAAACCACTCTCCTTGATGCTAGCCTCCATTTCTATATGGAGACATACATGAACGTGTATGTTACATAGCAAATGAATTCTCAATCACTTTCAAAGCAGGTTTTAATAATTGCCATTCCTGTGTCTTTAAAGATATTCCTCGATATGGCAATGGTTCTTATTGACCTATTCATGATTGGTAAGCTTGGTACAGCCGAGCTTACTGCTGTTGGCATGGGCCTAGTTCTGCTCTCTGGCTCAATAGGTGTTCTCGACAACCTATTTGCTACAGGAGGTGGCATACTAGTCGCCCGTCTTACAGGCGCAAATAAGCATCAAAGTGCTACAAATGTCCTTGGAGCTATGTTTATCATCGCTTTCCCCTTATACATGCTTGGCACACTTGCTATTCCGTTCGTAGCTGACTTGTATCTGCTATTTCAAACAACCGAAGAAGTCGCTGAACTCGGCTCTCTGTACTTCGGAACTTTGCTTGCAGGCTCAGTCTTTATCTACCTAGATGTCTTACTGTTTACTTACTTTGTTTCAACTGGCGACAGCAAGCTGCCAATGAAAATAAAAATAGCGAGTTTAGGGCTGAATGTAGTATTCAACTATCTGTTTATCTTTGGCAATTTGGGAGCGCCAGCGCTAGGTATTCAGGGGGCGGCATTAGGAACAGTTGTTGCCACCTTATTTAATGTTGGGCTTTATCTCGTTGTTATCAAAAGATCTTGCTTTAACTCTATAAATGCAAAGGATTCCTTCAAGCATATCAAAGACATACTTAAGCTTGGTATTCCATCTGTAGTAGAGAACTTTACATTCCAATTGAGTTGGTTGTTCATAATATCCTTAATTAACAGTTATGCTGCCTCCGTTGCGGCAGGCTTTCAAATTGGCTATAGAGTTGAGAGCATTGCATTTCTTCCAGGTCTAGGGACAGCTGCGGCAGCTGCTACTCTAGTCAGTCGATTTATCGGAGCTAACAAGTCTGAAGATGTTGACAAAGTTGTATTAGTGACAGCGAAAGTGACGTGTCTCTTTATGGGGGTAGTGGGCGCACTGATGGCAATCACTCCTGAGTCATTTGCTCGTGTCTTTACAAATGAACCAAACGTAATCATTGATGCGGCACTCTATATCCGAATCATTGGTCTGGCTCAAGTCCCGTTGGGCCTCCAGTTCGTTTATACCGCCTCTCTAAGAGGACTTGGTGATGTCTCAAAAACAGCATTGATTAAGGTCGTATTACTCTGGCTTAATATCGTTATTCCTAGTTTGATAATTGTTCAACTCGAATTAGGGGTAGTCTGGTTGTTCGCAGTAATAGCATTCGCAAATATAGTGGATGCAAAGGTATTTATATCTAGGTTTAAGCGCTTACGGTCCCCATCGTACATGGCAAAGGTGCATGGTACTGCTGGCTAAAACTAACAGGGTAGCTTGTAATCTACAACAATCTACCCATTAGCTGTTTTATAGGTAAGCGCGTCATAAACCCCACATTCAATTAAGCTTTCCCGAAACGTATGATTTTGTTTTCATTCAAATGGAGACAG
>NZ_JANEYT010000093.1 GCF_024357955.1 Photobacterium pectinilyticum | reverse complement strand
GGTAACTGATCAGATCGCACAATTTGGACTGAGTTCCCTTCCCTGAGAGATCTACTATTAGGAACAGCTATTTAGTTTAAACTCGGGGCTAAATGTTCTTCTGCTACGTTTTGTCATTGTGTCACCTGTTAGCTTCTGAGGTGATGATATCACCTCTAATCAGGTGGCCAAATTCACCGTACCACTACAATAAAATAGTATCTGATGTCGTAGCATCATCGATATTGACTAAGATCCAAGATCTTTTATCCCCTTGAACGTGAAATACATACTTCTCCACTTCAGTTAAACTCTTATAATCAATGATATAGATATTATCACTCACACCAGTCGTCTCTGAATGATGCATTTCATACAGCGAGTCATATATTTGCCCATTATAATCCTGTGGAAGGTAATTTATTAGCTGGTTTATAGCCTCTCTTAATTCTTTATTTTTAGTATAAAGCTTTATTGCTGGTATCATAATGATATCCCTTTCATTCCAGTCATGCCATAATTAAATTATGCATGTTGAAACAATATATTATGTGACATTGGTCCCAACTCAAAGAAAGCCCACTTTGTAACACGTTATTACAGAAACATTAAATCCCTCAATGTCTACATTTCAATCCAATACGTCAATAAAAACATCATTAAATGTATATATGATTAGGCACACCGCGGGTAAAAAAGGTATATTGAATCTATTTTATAAGCATAAATGTTATATTGAAGTTAACAGCACAGCCATGATTTAAAATTTGTTAACCAATAAATTAATAGGAAGCGCCTATTTTACTAGGCATTATTACGTTATAAATATACATAGATTAATGATAAATAAGTCAATTAATAACTGTTATGTTGTTCAATAAACGGTGTGATTATATAAATTTATTCGCTAGTCATATTGAAGATCGGCGCAATTAATCGTGCTTCTTATAATTATCATTCGTACAACAGTAACATCATTGTTTTCCACTTTTACAATCAATAATTATTTTTATGCAAATCATAAATGATTGCGATTATCCGCCTATAGTTAAGCTAGCACTTTGGCTTAGAGGGATCTTTAATGGCAACAGGTTTGTTTCTTTTTCAAAACGATTTAAGACTGCATGATAACTCGGCACTTGCCTTAGCAACTCAAGAAGCCGATCACCTTATCTGTGTGTACTGCTTACCGGTCAATAATGCTAATCGCTACCCTTACCATATAGATAAGCACGGTATCTACAGGAAGCAATTTCTCTTACAGTCACTCCATAATCTTGCAGAACAACTCAGTCATCGAGGCCAGAGCTTGCATGTCATACTGGACCATCCGCTGAATGTTATTCCTGAGTTAATCAGCCAGTACAACGTCTCCATGATTTATACCAGCGAAAATGCTGGTGTGTATGAGCAACGCAACTGGCACACGCTCAAGGGAAGGTACCCATATATTACGTTCCGTAAAATTGCGACACACACCCTGTTTGACGCAGTCGAATTGCCTTTTGACGTTAAAACATCGCTTCCACCTACTTTCAGCCAATTCCGTAAACAAGTCGATGAGTTAGAGATTCGTTCACCGATAACAACCATTGCTAAGCTGCCACCATCTCCAGGCAGGCTCAAAGCTTTTGATGTGGTAAGTCCAATGATTAACCCAAAGCTGTTAGCTGATTTCAATGGCGGTGAAAAAGCGGCTTTAAAGCATCTTGAGCGCTATTTTACTTCCAATGCGCCCAGTCGCTACAAATTGACCCGAAATGAACTTGACGGCTGGGAGAATTCGACCAAGTGTTCACCATGGTTGGCATTAGGGTGCTTATCTGCGAACAAACTTCTCAAACACTTAAGCCAATATGAAACCGATATCGAATGCAATGAATCTACTCAATGGATAAAATTCGAGCTACTTTGGCGCGAATATTTCCAATGGTATGCCCATTGCTACGGGTCAAGACTTTATACTTTTTCGGGAATCACATCGACGCTACCGCATACCGCCTTCTACCCCGAGCGATTCCGCCGTTGGTGTGAGGGAAATACACCCTATCCTATTGTTAACGCATTAATGAATCAGCTCCGGAATACCGGTTATATATCCAACCGCGGAAGACAAATAGCAGCGAGTTGCTTGGTGAATGAACTCAGTGTGGACTGGCGCTATGGTGCCGCCTTCTTTGAAGAGCATCTTATTGATTATGACACCGCTTCAAACTGGGGAAACTGGCAGTATATTGCAGGCGTCGGAGCCGATCCTCAGCAGGGCCGCCACTTCAATTTAGCAAAACAAACTGCGCTCTATGATCCTAGTGAAGAGTTTATTCGTAAATGGGGTGGAGATAAGTATGATGGCAATATCGACTCGGTAGATGCCTCTGATTGGCCTATACGCTGACTATTGGTAAAGGATTCGTACCGAAATGGCAAATATGCAACATAGAACACTCAGATTGATCTTAGGGGATCAGTTAAATGCTAATCATTCTTGGTATCGTACTGTCGATGACTCAACCCTGTACCTCATTGCAGAGCTTCATCAAGAAGCTGCATACGTCGCACATCATATACAAAAAGTCTCGGCATTCTTTGCTGCAATGGAGCATTTCGCGCAAGAGTTAAAACAGTTAGGCCATAATGTTATCCATCTAAATTTGGATCTGTCCGCACAGTTTGAAGATTTACCTTCTCTTATCAATGACTTGATTCTGCAATACAATTGCGAATGTTTCGAGTTCCAGCGCCCTGATGAATACAGGCTTTATGAACAGCTTCATTCTTTAGCAGGCTCCCTAAGCCAAGCGAATATTCGATGCAGAGAATATGATACGGAGCACTTCCTACTGCCGTTCAATGAGATCCAGGAAGACTTTCCACCAGGAAAGCATGTATTAATGGAGCACTTTTATCGCCGTATGAGGAGAAGGTTTGATCTGCTGATGGATGGTGACAAACCACTTGGTGGAAAATGGAATTTTGATAAGAGTAATCGTAACAAGCTTAAAAAGCATGAACTTGAACATATCCCTAGCCCACTCTGTTTTTCCAACAACGTTAACGATATTTTAAATAGAATTGCAGTTCACCAAGTTCGGACCATTGGTCAGGCTCAACCTCAACTATTGTGGCCAGTCACTACCGCCCAAGCTCAAGAGTTGTTGCATTTTTTTTGCCAGCAATGCCTACCGTTTTTTGGTTGTTTTCAAGATGCAATGACTGAGAAATCACCACACAGTTGGAGCTTATATCACTCTCGACTCTCATTTGCCTTGAACGCAAAACTTCTGTCCCCCACAGATGTTTTGAAGCAAGCAATCTGTGCCTATGAACAAAATAGTTCTATCGACTTAGCGCAAATAGAAGGCTTTGTAAGACAGATTATCGGTTGGAGGGAATATATCCGTGCAATGTATTGGGCCAACATGCCCAACTACAAAAAACTCAACGCCCTGAAAGCTGAACGAAAGTTACCAGATTTTTTTTGGACTGGACATACCAAGATGGCTTGTATGAAAGCCGCAATAACACAATCTTTGGATTACGCATACGCCCATCATATTCAGCGCTTGATGGTAACAGGTAATTTTTGCCTGCTAACAGGTATCGCTCCTGACGAAGTTGAGGAGTGGTACCTCGGAATATACATTGATGCAATTGAATGGGTGGAAATGCCAAATACTCGCGGCATGGCACTCTTTGCCGATAATGGCATTATCGCAACCAAACCCTATGCAGCCAGCGGTAATTATATCAACAAGATGAGCGACCACTGTAAGCATTGCAACTATGATGTAAAGACAAAAACAGAAGCAAATTCATGCCCTCTTAATAGTTTATACTGGAATTTTTTACATCAGCACGAATCATGGTTAGCGAAGAACCATAGAACAAGAATGATTTATCGAAGCTGGGATAACTTAAAGGAGCAAGACAGAAAGCGGATTATCGCCAAGGCGAATAGAATACTCAAAAATATAGATAACATTTAATTAAAGTGTAGAAGTACAATAAACACGACTAAGCGCATATGCGGCAAAAGAGCCAACACTCATCGCTGCGCCGTTCCCCCCTCAGTACCTTCCTTCAAAAGCTGATTAGATAATCTGTCCAGACCTAACCGCTGACATTGGCTATATGTAAGCAATTTTTAGTGGATATAACGTGACCTAAAACTGACGGCAATAAATATAAAAGTAAAATTACGCCAACTGTCGAATATATTTTATGCAGGCAAATAATTCCATGCACAAGAAAATATACAAAACTGACTACCACAACACGCAATGGAACATTGATCACATTTTGAAATATATTTAGTAAAGCACAATGCCAGGTTTTGGGAGCAATGTCACAAAAAGCCCTTTTGTTATTCAATATTATTATTATCAGGACTCAATCTATAAGGACAAAATATGATGTGCTGTGATACACCTTTTGCTCAACGCAAGAAAAGGAACCGATTAGAAAGGATACTTTATAACTCAATATATAAATGTAGCAACTGCGGCAGTATCATTAAAATACGCTCTTACTAGATCACTCTTTATAGTACTGTAAAAATAAACACTTCGTTGTATATTTAATTTTCCACTTACTTAAATCGAATTGTTCTTTGCCAAAAATGTTTTTTGAACACATAACAAAAATAGCTCACGCCAGTGAAAAATACTTCATTTGCGATATTAAGAAGGCTATATACGGCGTTTTTCAAGCGCCAGTGAACGTGATTCATCCTCATGGTCACCCAATACTCACGAGGCTTGCGACAATTCTAATTTAAACTGCCTATCGAGCAGCATTCGGCTTAATCCCAGCAGAAGTACCCATTTCTCAATACTTAATGGCACAAATAAATTTTGGCGCATTTATAAAATTGCACGTGAGATATGACGATTATTTTTGCAGGCATACTACTTCACCACGAAGCCAATAACTCTATATACCCAAGTAACCGTAAGGTACTTGGGTTTATTCGCGGCAAGTCCCTATCTATCACTGCTATACCAACCTCACCGACATTCCAAGCAGTTCGATGTAAATACGATATACTTATAGCCATGCTATTTTTGTGACACAGATAACACTTTTCTTCTCGTGTAAGTGTTCTGACATTAGTCATGTTGTTGGCGTTGGAGGTAGATGCGTGATGTTTTCGTTCGTACAAAGACTCTTTCCATTCTTCCTAGTTATTCCATTATTACTCAGCGGCTGTAGCTCTAGCCCTGACACTGTCAGGCGAAGCGGTGAATACAGCTTCTATGACTCAACCCAAAGCTTCATTGCTTTAACCGATACCCGACGAAACGGAGCGGTTGTCGATAAAGGTGTGTTTTACCCCAAAAATACGTTTGCCTATACCTACCGCTATTGTTCAGACAACCCTAAACAAGCGGCTAACGATATTATAGAGTACCAAGCATTAGCCAAGCGGGTTTGTGACACTAATGGAGGGCAACTGATTAATCAAGGCAGTGGCGCATGGTGTGTCAGTTCAGCCAATACTCCTAACGAAATGCCCTTGTTCTCCGCTAACATTACCAGCACAGCCCTTTGGGCCGATTTATGTTTGGATGGCCCGTTTGTCACTCTACGACTTAACGAAAACACCCAAGCTGACCAAAACCAATGGTATGAAAGTGCGCAGGTTCTTGGTTATGAGCCCTATTCTCCGCTGCGTCAATTGACACCTGCTAGCGCAACCATGTACACAATTAATCAACCTGCTTCACCAACAACAGCGCCATGGGGAGAAGAAAGCAAATACATCTATTCCAGTGTTGGAGCCACGGTATGCTTGTACGATCATCCACACCAAACCAATCTTGGCCATACCTATCGCGGACAAGTCTTTAGCGTTAATGATGGGCTCGTGAAGGTATCAGTAAAAGACAAGTTCAAGGGGGATATTAGAACCGCCCCCTCATTGGACAGAGTTAACTGGCACCGTTCTTCTTACATTACAGCGCCTGCCAACTCGTGGTTTGTTTGTTCTTAATCCGTACAAGGGCTAGTCTTATATCTGCACATCCTTCCAGTCACATGGGTTCCCTGTATGACTGGAAGTAGAAAAGTAGTTAACGCTGGTTTAAACGCAAAAAATTACCACCAAGATCATATAAAAAGACTCTCATTACTGACTTTCTCCTCATTTTCCCCTTCTGCGGTATATACTTCTAATGCTAAGCGGGAGGCTAAATATGTTTGACCGGGCACATTTTCTTACTTCGAATGAACATCCAGTACTAGATTTAGAGAAATGGCAGAAAACCGTCGATTTAATATCACAACTTTTCGACTGTACTTGCGGAGCTATCGTTCAATTACGCGATCAAGAATTCTTTACCGTTCGCACTAGCCAAAACAATGACAATTTTCTAAAACCCTCTGATGTTTGGCCGTGTGAAATGAACAGCTTCTGTCGGCATGTCATCGAAGAAGGTGACTCGGTTTATGTCGCTGATCCTGCTAATCACCCGACTTGGAGCCAAATACCCTTTGTGAAAGAAGGGCCCATTCGTTCGTATTTTGGTATGCCAATATACTGGCCTGACAACACCGTGTTCGGTACCATCTGCGCCATAGACACAAAACCAAGTGAGTATAATGGCACCCTCTTTCAACTTCTCAAACAACTAAAAGAACTCATTACCGCTGATCTCAAGCTCATTGATGCCTATGAACATTTGAAAATGCAGGCCCTCACCGATGAGCTAACCGGTTTATATAACCGACGCGGTCTCTCTGTGTTAGCCCATAAAATCATATGCAAAGCCCACGCAACCAACACCAATGAAAACGAAAGTGGATTACGAGAGCACACTGAATCCGTTGCTATCGCCTATTTTGATTCGGATAACCTAAAACAGATAAACAACCAACTTGGTCATAACTGCGGTGATATAGCGATCCAGACACTGGCAGCGGAGATTAGAAAACTCACCCGCGCCAGCGATATTGTCGCGCGGGTCGGTGGCGATGAGTTCATTGTACTCTCCCCAAATATCAACGAAACAGATCTCAGGGCTCGCTGCCAACAGATTGAGGTTAACTATCAAACAACCCTGGCAAACCACGAAGCCTTTGCAGACTACCCCAATGACTTCAGTGTCAGCTATGGCTGCTTGAGCGTACAGGGAAACGACTGTTTAGACCTCAACGAATTGTATATTCAGACCGATAAGCGTATGTATGCCAATAAAATGAGTAAAAGAAGCAACTAAACATCAAATAGTCACCATCCTTCGGGGATTTGAACCAAATGTTCCAGATGTAAAAAGGGCCTGCATTACTGCAAGCCCTTAGAATTTGGCGGAGAGATAGGGATTTGAACCCTAGATACGCTACAAACGTATGCCGGTTTTCAAGACCGGTGCTTTCAACCACTCAGCCATCTCTCCTTTGTGCGGCGTATAATAATGTAGGACTTTCTTGTTGTAAAGCCACTTTGGTTCAACTGCTCGCACAACAACCAAGTACAACACATAGCAGCCAAAAACTATGCACATCTAAGCCACTGCATCCCTAACTCTTCGATATACCGTTACCAAAAACAGTACCGCCGCACCACTCAGTAAACCAACAGCCGCATTCACAGATGCAGGAAGCATCAAGGCTCCGCCAGGTACAACGGAAGCTTGCTGAGCTAGGTGGTCGATCAATATATGGGAGTGTGGCATGCTGTGTACGACTATGCCGCCACCAACCAAGAACATCGCGATAGTGCCGACGATAGCCAGAAACTTCATCAGGTATGGTGCCGCTTTAACTAAACTCTCGCCAAACCCCCGTTTCAAAGTACCCGGCTCACTGGTTCGGGCAAGGTACAACCCGGCGTCATCCAATTTTACGATACCTGCCACAAGGCCATACACCCCAATGGTCATCAACAAAGCGATAACACAGACCACCAACACTTGGGTCAGCATGGCGGATTCTTGCACCGTACCTAACGCAATCACGATAATTTCAGCCGATAGAATAAAATCGGTTCGAATCGCCCCCTGAATTTTCTTTTTCTCAAACTCAACCAGATCTTCAGCAGCAGCCAACAACTCACGTTCATCACTTTCCTTTGGGCCCGCCGGATGAAACATCTTCTCTACGACTTTCTCAAACCCTTCAAAGCAAAGAAACAAGCCGCCGATCAGTAGCATCGGGGTGATTAACCAAGGCGCAAATGCACTGATCAATAATGCTGCCGGCACCAAGATCAGCTTATTGCGAAAAGAGCCCTTGGCAACGGCCCACACCACGGGAATTTCTCGTTCAGCACGAACGCCTGACACCTGCTGGGCATTCAATGCCAGATCATCCCCCAGCACTCCTGCCGTTTTGCGGGCAGCTACTTTACTCATTACCGCGACATCGTCGAGCACGGTGGCGATATCATCTAGCAGGGTTAATAAACTTGCTCCGGCCACTGAGCTCTCCTATATCTGCAATACTTTCACGGATATTCTAAACATAGCGAACCTAAGCACTTTTACTAGACAAGATTGAATCAAATTTGCCCTACAACCTTCCAGAAGTGAGAAAAAAGAGACTACCCAGCAAATGTCGGCAAAATGTGTTCAGCCATAATTGTCCCTATCAAGGATGAAATATGGAAGTTACTTGCCGTTTTTACCACGACTAAATCAAGCTCTTTTATGATAACAATTTCCTGCCCACCATAACCCAACGCATTCACGGCCTGATACTTTTTGCCGTTATGAATATATTGGGTGTTCCACCAGAAATAACTATATTTATAGCCCGGTAGACTAGTCGGCATAACCGGCGTTGTCGATGCTGAAAGCCAGTTGGCATCGAGCAACTGTTTACCGTTCCATTGCCCTTCATTTAGAACCAGATGACCCAGCTTCATCATATCTCTCGGGCGTAGCATCACACCTCCAGCGACATTGGAACGCTGATCGGTTTGCTTCATCCAATAGGCGTTATCAAAACAAAGTGCTGAGAGTGGTCCATTTTTAGCATAATCACTAACAGAGTCTGCTTTCGTCGCTTGTCGGATAATATCGCCAACCACAGACACGCTGCCACCACTGTAGGTAAACTTTTCTCCCGGTTTTTGGCTCATAGGCTGCGACAGGGTAAACGCGACAGAATCTTCACTGGCCATTTCCTGACTGCGCAGATTTTTGGGATCTTCATATGACGTCGACCACTCATCCCAATACAGGCCTGACGCCATCATTAACAGGTGCTTAAGGGCTATTTCAGACTTGCGGCCTGAGAACATGTCTTTGTATTTCGGAAGCAGCTCAGAAACAGGGGTATTCACATTGGCAATGTACCCTTGCTGGGTGGCAATGCCCGCCAATAATGAGGTAAGACTTTTGCTTACAGACTGAATCGTATGAGGCTCATCTGCCTTCCAACCATTGAAATACTTTTCGAAAACCAGTTTGTCGTCTTTCAAAACGAGCAAACTGTTGATATTGCTATAGTCTGTATCAGATTTTTCAATCTTAGATATTAATCCACTCATTCTTTTTGAGTTATTGATAACCTCATTTGTGGACTTATCTTGCTTCGAGTAGGGTTTCGCACAATGTTGGCCTGCGGCATGACTAAACCCTTCAAAATAAACATCATCACTATACAAGGCCGGAATAAACGCTTCTTCCGGCATATCTTCACGCACGTAGGTATATTGTTGTCCGAATAAATTAGTCACTTTATGCTGATATATACCATCGACTAACTGCTCAAACTTGCCACTCAATGGAATATTTTTATTTTTGGCGTTGAATTCTCCTTTATCGTTAACCACCAGCTCAAATGAACCCGTTGAGACCACCGCAAAGTAGCGTTCACCATGCTTTTTGATTACAGCATACGGGGTATAGGGGATAGCGGCATGATAAATACCGATATATGGATCAATTTTCGCAGAGTTCGCATAAGAAAAAGGGGACAGCAATGCAAACAGTGAAATAAACAACTTATTGAAAAGTGAAAGCCGCTTGTTTTTTTCTCCAGGCTAAAGTTCACAACACCGTCTAGACGGCAAATTCTCAGGACCATAATTTCTCCATTTTCTATGGCTATGACGTAGGTTGCCACTTAGGTATACCAAGCTCAGACGAATGATTACCAAAAGCACCAGTTAAAGTGGAATTTTATATATAATATCAACCTGTTATTATCCCTTGCTTAGAAAAAGGTTATTTTCAGCTGTGATTTCACATCTTCATTACCAAAGCCGGGAAAAATAGTTAACTAGCTCGCAAATATATTATTCCTACACTAAACTTTCGAACAGGAATTTTCTTCCTCTCTTTTGGGATCACTCTTTTTCTGCTCTTTTTCATGGATGCTACAAGACGGAATTGGTACCAGAATTATGGCAATTGCCATTGTGTTGATAGTGATGGTTGTGGCATCCATTACTTTTCATTTTCTAAGCCCATGGTGGCTAACCCCAGCGTCATCCAATTGGGGCGAGATCGACGGTGCCCTTAACCTGACCTTGGTGATCACCGGTGCGTTTTTCATTGTGATCAATTTAATGATTGCTTGGTTCGTGATCAAATAACGCCACCGCAGAGGACACAAATCGACTTACCAACCAGATAACAAACGCCTTGAAGCCTGGTTAATTGGCTTAACGACCGTTGCTATTATTGGTCTCTTAGCTCCGGGGTTGGTGGTGTACGGCAAGTTCGTTGCTGTACCCGATGATGCAAAAGAAGTTGAAGTTATCGGCGAACAGTGGAAATGGAGCTTTCGTTTTCCAGGTGAGGACAATCAACTCGGTAAATCAGATGTCCGTTTTATCAGTTCGACGAACCCATTAGGGCTTGATCCTGATGATCCGGCCTCTAATGACGATAAAATCATATTGAGCCCAGAGTTACATCTACCCCTATATTCTCCTTATAAGTTTCTGCTTAGATCCAAAGATGTCTTGCATGATTTCAACGTCCCGCAATTTCGCGCCAAGATGGATATGGTGCCCGGCACCGTCACCCACTTTTGGCTCACCCCAACCCGGCGTGGTACCTTCGATATCTTGTGCGCCGAGCTCTGTGGCGTTGGACATTTCAATATGCGCGGCAGAGTTGTTGTAGAAGATGACGCCCAATTTGGCCGTTGGCTTGCTAAACAGCCTACCTTTGCCCAAACCCAACAACCTGCATCAGAAGTAAATCAGCCGATCACCGACCCTGTCGAACACGGCAAAACACTTTCTGAAGTGAATGGCTGTATCGGGTGCCACAGTATCGATGGTAAACCCGGCGTTGGCCCAACTTGGCTCGGGCTCTATGGTAAAACCGAAATAATGTCTGATGACACGGAAGCACTGGTCGACGATGAATACCTCAAAGTCGCCATCCTCAACGCCAATGCCGAAGTAGTCAAAGGCTACCCTGCCATCATGCCGGTATATCAATTTAACGATCAGGAAGTGGCGGCTATCATTGCTTACATTAAGGCGGTGTCATCGCCACAAACTCATTCCAATGAAGCAGATCCCGGCGGAGCCGATAACGAGGGAGCAGAATAATGTTCGAAACCAGCCCCTACGCAATGAAGAAGCGTCCGCAATCTTTCTGGACCCAATATGTCTGGAGCCAAGACCACAAGGTTATCGCCGTCCAATATACGCTAACCGCCATTGCGATGGGTATGATTGCGCTGGTACTTTCATGGATCATGCGGCTGCAGCTTGGTTTTCCCGGCAAGTTCGATTTCATCGATGTCGACCTGTACTATCAATCGATGACCCTGCACGGCATGATCATGGTCGTTTATCTACTTACAGCCTTATTCCTGGGCGGGTTCGGTAACTATCTCATTCCCTTGATGGTCGGGGCTCGGGATATGGTTTTCCCCTTCCTCAATATGCTCAGTTACTGGTTCTACTTGCTGGCATCACTAATCCTAATCGCGAGCTTCTTCGTTACTGGTGGGCCGACAGGGGCAGGATGGACGCTATACCCCCCTCAAGCCATTATGCCCGGCACCCCGGGGACAGACTGGGGGATAGTGTTAATGCTGATCTCACTGGCAGTATTCATTGTCGCCGCGACCATGGGCGGTCTGAACTATGTCACCACAGTACTGCAAGCCCGTACAGAGGGGATGACCTTGCTCAGAATGCCACTCACCGTATGGGGGATCTTCACTGCTTCGGCTATGGCCTTGCTGGCTTTCCCTGCTTTATTGGTCAGCGCGATTATGATGCTGTTCGATAAACTGCTCGGTTCGAGCTTCTTTATGCCAGCGATATATTCCTTGGGTCAGCAGACAGGCTATGACGGCGGTAGTCCTATCCTGTTCCAGCACTTGTTCTGGTTCTTCGGCCACCCCGAAGTGTATATCGTTGCCCTACCCGCGTTTGGGATTGTCTCGGATCTCATCAGTATTCATGCCCGCAAAAATATCTTTGGCTACAAGATGATGGTTTGGGCTATCTTGGGAATCGCGGCACTCAGCTTTATTGTTTGGGCCCACCATATGTATGTCAGTGGCATGAATCCCTACTTTGGTTTTTTCTTTGCCACCACCACCTTAGTCATTGCGGTGCCGACGGCAATCAAGGTCTACAACTGGCTATTTACCCTCTGGCGTGGTGATATTCATCTCAACCTACCGATGCTTTTCGCTATCGCTTTTATGAGTAGCTTTATCATCGGCGGGCTAACCGGTCTGTTCCTTGGCAATGTGATCGTCGATATCCCGCTTTCCGATACCTATTTTGTGGTAGCGCACTTCCACATGGTAATGGGAGTATCACCGATTTTGGTTATTTTCGGCGGAATATATCATTGGTACCCGAAAGTCACCGGCAAAATGATGAAACCTGTGATGGGTCATATCCATTTTTGGGTCACCTTCCTTGGCACCTACGCCATTTATTTCCCGATGCACTACCTCGGGATCCTCGGCATGCCAAGACGTTACTACAACTGGGATGATTACAGCTTTATTCCAGAGTCGGCTCAATCCATGAACGCCTTTATCACGATTGCCGCTTTAATTGTTGGGGCTGCGCAGATCCTCTTTCTTATCAATCTATTCTGGAGCTGGAAGTTTGGCAAAGTGGCCGACAGTAACCCATGGAAAGCGACGTCACTGGAATGGTTCACCCCAGACACGCCACCTAAACACGGTAACTGGGGAGAAGAACTCCCTGTGGTTTATCGCTGGGCCTATGACTTCAGTGTCCCCGGTCATGACAAAGACTACATACCACAAACGCAGCCACCGGAAGCACCGCAGATTGAACCTGAGCCATCCTCTGCCTCATCCGGCGGGAGTGGCAGCGAGCCAACAGCAAAGGCCAATAAGGAGCGATCATGAACAAGCCACTACAAACGCTCACCCAAGATCCTGACGCTCGTTACGCCAGCCAACGCCAAACACCAACATCCACGGCGGTATGGTTGCTTATCGCCGTTATCACTATGTTCTTTTTCCTATTTACGGTTGCTTACCGGATCAGAATGACGCTGCCTGACTGGCAAGCTGTCAACGAACCTTGGCAACTTGCTGTCAGCACGGTGATGCTAGTGATGAGCTGTGTCACCATCCACCTGTGCTATCGCAAATCAGCACTGCTGCCATCATTGCGTGCCAGCCACACCCTGTTAATTTGGTCTGTCGCATTTACTTTGGGGTTTGTCTTTAGCCAACTGTGGGCTTGGCAAGCACTACTATCGGCCAACTTGGGCGTTGGGGCTAACCCAGCGGCAAGCTTTTTTTATTTATTGACAGGATTGCACGGGTTACACGTGCTTGGTGGACTCATTGCCCTGAGTTGGGTGGTTTTCCATGCTGGGAGCGGCCATCGCAACCAACTCTATCCTGCACTTAGGCTTTGTACCCGCTACTGGCATTTCTTATTATTCGTCTGGCTGTTTTTACTCGGCCTACTCCGACTGACGTAATGGGAGGTTCCCCCCATGCCTCGCTCTATTTATACCGATGACCACCCAACTCACCACGCGTGGGCATCAATAGTCAACGACTACTCTGCTGACAAAGCGGTTTTCAATGTTTCATCCAACAAAACCATGATGTGGATATTTTTGCTCAGCGATATCTTCGTCTTTGGCTGTTTTTTGGTCGGGTACATGGCAGTGCGTATGACAACCACCGAACCTTGGCCGATTCCCAGTGACGTTTTTGCCCTCACAATTGCAGGGCAATCTATTCCATTGGTATTGATTGCCATCATGACATTTATCCTCATCACCAGCAGCGGCACCATGGCTATGGCGGTTAACTGTGGTTATCAACAAAAGCGCGGTGCTACCGCCTTGCTCATGCTGATCACCGCTTTATTTGGCCTCAGCTTTGTTGGAATGCAAGCGTTTGAGTGGACTAAGCTGATAGAAGATGGCTTCCGTCCTTGGGAGAACGAGGCTGGCGCGACCCAATTTGGTGCCTGCTTTTTCATGATCACAGGATTCCATGGCTTGCATGTCTCCGTTGGGGTGATTTATCTGCTTATTGTGGCTTGGAAAGTCTGGCGGGGAGATTATGAGTGTCGAGGAAGCAGTAAACAACAAAGCAATTATGAAATCGTTGAAATCGCTGGCTTGTACTGGCACTTCGTCGACCTAGTCTGGGTCTTCATCTTTGCGTTTTTCTATCTCTGGTAGCGAACTCCTAAAGGAGGACACGCATATGACTAGCTCAACCAAAACTAACACACAGCAAAAACACCCCATAAGCCTTTACTTGGGGATCTGGTTGCTCCTGTTTGCATTGAGTGCCTTATCTTATATGGTGGATTTCTACCAGTTAGAAGGAATGCTGAGATGGAGTTTGATATTGCTCTTTATGGCTATTAAAGCAGGTCTAATTGCCTGTATCTTCATGCACATGCTATGGGAGCGGATGGCATTGATCTGCACTATATTCCTGCCACCTCTGGTACTCTTGGTGCTTATCGCCCTAATGATCAGCGAAGCTGATTATATCTTTGCACTTCGGGAGATGTTCTTCAGTTAACCGCCAGCCTATGCCTATAGAGTTATTTTGCTTCGATACGGTAAAATGCAGGCAATGAAGGTGGGGCAGCCTGCCAAGCGTTGCCCCCCTGCATTTTTTGATAACTATAACCAAATAGTGCTGTCATAAACTCTCCACTATAAGGTGAAGCCTCTTCCGGCGCTTCAAAGTCTTCATCAATATACGCTAAGTTGAAATTCATGCCCTGTTGGTGAGCATTATGGTAAATATGCTCAACATCTCCTATCGCCTGATTAAGCATTAAGGTATTGATTGCCCTCTCGCTGATATGACTCAATCGGTAAGAAACCGGTTGAAAATCAGACTTTAGACTACCGTTTCGAATAACATAGAGATTTTGTTCTACTTTAATATCACTCAAATCGACCCATGATGGGGTAAAAAAGACTTGGCGTACCACCCCACCATCGACATGCAGTTCATCGAAATGTTGACCGCCTTGTTCAAATTCGATTTTCCTGGCCGGAAATGCCCCCGGTACTGAACTACTTGCAATGATTAACTCTTGGATCAATTCTGTCGCTTGTGGCGTGCCATAATTGGCAATTCTGCCAATATTCCACAAAGCCAAACGTTGGTTGTCAATATTGGCAGTCCCAATTATCAGTTGCCGGCCACTTTCGGTCTGCTTCGCAATCTCACGGACTAAATCATCGGTCACAATTTGACGGACTTTTTGCTCAAACGGAGAGGTATCAAGAATCGACTGGTGCCTAACAAGAGAAAATAAATTTCTGTAGCGAAAAAGGTCATTAAAGTCTGTCTCTGTGTACAGTTCAGTCAGCACATCATCATAATCACTGCCAAGAAAGGCAAACACAGAAACGATTGCCCCTGTCGAGATCCCAGTGACAACATCAAAATGCGGCCTATCGCCTTGTTCAGTCCAAGCCGTCAAAATACCGGCTGAAAATGCACCATTGAACCCACCTCCCGATAAGGCCAAGTAGTTTAAGCTTGGCTTATTCTGATGCTCCTCGATCCAACTGTCCGTGTTGGTTTGGATCATGGCATTTAACCCTTCAGGATTAAATTCATCCCACATCCGGATCTCCTCAAATGAATGAGGCATCATGGTATAAGTTAGAGGATCAGCACTGCGCTCCGTACTGCTGCAGGCAGAGAGTAAAACCACTAACAATAATCCTACCCAGCGCTGCATCATTCACCCCCTCCATTTCCACTACCAATATTGTATTGGCAGTGGCTGTCGCAATACTGAATAAAGCTTTGAATATGATATAGGAAAACCCCAAAACAAATAAAAAAACCCGCCAAAGCAATCACTTTGGCGGGCTTATATTTAAATCAGATGATTTCTATTAGAACCAAGATACAATCTTATCCATTTAAAACCCTTCGATCGGGCATGAATCGATATCGAGCAATGCCGCAGCTGTCATGGCTAACTGGAGTTAATTCATCTTTATAAATTGGTATTTATCGCGAATTTGTGAGTTAAAGTAGCCCCCCTTTGAACCCGCCTCATGGAAACCCTCTAGGACGTTGCGAGGTACGTATACATAGCGGTATGACGAGTTGTCGTGAAACTCAATGTCCAACACTTCGCTATGAATACTGTACCCATAACTATTGATAGATGAGCTATTTGCCCTATGTTGTTCTGTGAGCGGCATAGGGACGAATTGCCGTGCAATATCTTTGATGCTTATTGATGCCCTATGGCTCTGCCCTTGCTTATCGAGATAGGACGTTGTGAGTGCATGTCCAGTCCAGTCACTAAAGGTAAACGAGTTATTATAATTTGCCGGAACAGCGCCTAGTGTGTGTCTAACAGCGGCCATAATAAAATCATTATCGTTAGTAATATGGTCTACCAATTCTGGGAAATAATACTGACCAGTTGTTCCACCGACAGAGCTCGTTGGCAATGCAAAGCCGAAATACCCAAGCATCGGATACTGAAGCAATGTAGAACCATCTTGGTATGTAAATGAACTATACATACCATCAAGGAGAGCGTTAGCATAGAAATTACCTTGGCTATGCCCAATTATCATGGTCCTCTTACATTCATTTAGCAGGCTGGTTAACTTAGCAACAGAGCGGGTATATGTGCCATCCTGACCATAGGTATTGTCAATTTCAGCCAAAATACTATTAAGTACAGTGGTAGTTTCAGTAACATCATCTTGCAACGATTCCGCTGCTTCGAAGCCGCTAAACAAACTCGCTATCTCGGCTTGTGAGGCCTCGCTGACGCTTAATTCAGAAAACTTATGTTTAGCCACCTGCTCAAATTGCGATAAGAAAGATTCACTTGGATTGTGCTCACCATCGACGATAACGCCTGAATTCGTCACGTCCAATTCAGCGAGATTTTGGCCATAAAAGCGTTTTATTTCTAGTATGTTTTGAGAAAATGCCTCGCTGTTCGTGAACATTCCATTTACATAAAACAGGTTAAACTTATCCACATTTTGGGTGCAGTTAGCGTACGTATACGACGAAGGAACCAGAGCGGATAGTATTAGTAATAAGTGTCTCATTTTCGTCCCTTTTAATCGTAAATTGCACAGTCTTCTTCTGAAACTTCTTTAGGCCTTTCATGGTTGTTGGCCTCAAGCAGTTTCACTTGAGCTTTGCGGTATGCTGCTGATCTATCGATTGTTGTGAAATACAATCGATTTACAGAGATGTATTTACGATCGGCTTTTTTCTTTTGGTAAATACAGCTATAAATGAATGATGACTCGTATAAGGCGTCGCTTGCGAATTTCTTAGATATCGGTTCGTCAGAAAAGAAAACTTCCGTCATTAAACGCCATTGGATGGCAGCGGCACTGGCTAGCTTGATATCGCCTTCTGAACTGTAGTTTTCGGCGATGATAGTTTCAAATTCATCGCTGATACCGTTTTTATTCGTATCTTTACCTAGAATGGCTTCCTTACTTTCTGGGTCTGGTTTTTCCGTCGGTGGATCTACGGGTTTGACATGGCGTTGTTGAACAAATCCTGGGAACCTTTTGGTAGCGCGATGATCTGATCCCTCGACACAGTGAAGGGAGCAGA
>NZ_JANEYT010000092.1 GCF_024357955.1 Photobacterium pectinilyticum | reverse complement strand
ATACATGGATGTGACTGAAGAAATTAACGAAAACAGGATGTTAAGTCTTCAGCAACAGTTAAAAGGAACATAGCGTTGTTATTCCGCCCTCAGAAGTCGATGTTCCTGCTACTTTACTGCTTTTACAAGAAAATAGAATCCTCCTGAAGCAAAAGTTTTAGGCGTAGCAGGGGGCGTAGAATATCACTGAGTTTGGTATTAGGCCGCAGCTAAATAGAGCAGCGGCTGTTCGATGTATATGCAACTTCTTTTTTACGCATTGGCATATTGTCGACCAATTGAGAAATGTGTTGCCAGTTGGTTTGTTCGTTCCAGCGATGCTTTTCCAATCCGTCTTTACCAATCAAAATAGCGGTATGAGAGTCTCGGGATATGTTGTAGAGCTTTTCCAAGCGAACGACATCTTCCGGGCTAAAAACATCGGTAGGCTTATTAAAGCCGTCTTTGGTCATGACCACCACCACGATATCCCGCTCTTGAAGCATGCAGTCATGCATCAGTGATTCTTTGATAAATGTATTTACATGCTGATCTTTTTCGGGGGCAAAATACAAGATGCTACGGTGGTTCCAATGCATGGAGCCTGTAGGGTAGGAAAAGGCGTTAATACTAAAAACAACCATAATTATCGCCAATAGGTTTGTTAACAGCTGGTTCATTGTCGTCTTCCTTCCTGATGCTAAGGTGGAAAGCCGGTGATGGCGCTGTGAAAAGTCAGCGCTGCTGCCAATAACTAACGACATTCTTGTCGGATTGGATCAAAACTGCGAGTGTTGTCTCATTGTTATGCCTTTTAGTATATATGACTCTGAAGATTGTGGTGGTGGCGAATGAGACAGATAAAGCAGGGGTTACCTACTTCAAGACACTGTGTACGTCGCCATGTGCTCGGCGACATAGTCGATAAAGACCCGCAGCCGAGCGGGCATGAACTTAGTTTGGGCAAATTGCAGTGCAATATCGCCTTGGTAGTTACCTTTGATAGTCCAATCTTCCAACACCGGTTTCACGTCACCCTCAGCCAGTGCTTTTTTGATCACAAAGTCTGGGAAAATACCGATACCCAGGCCATCCATTACACCACGCAGACGCATCTGTGAGTGATTGACAGCATAACGGCCCGAGACTGGGATCGTGTGCATCTCCCCATTTTGGACAAAGTCCCAAATATGATCAGTTGGTGTTTCACCAAGGTAAAGACAATCGTGCTGCAACAGATCGGTTGGATGGGTAGGGATGCCTCTTTGGTCGAGGTACTCGGGGCTGGCACATAGGCTCAGGCTCACTTTACCCATTTGCTTGAGCACTAACCCTTCGGTTGGTTTTTCCGTCAGTCGAAAAACCACGTCAATGCCTTCAGATATCAAGTCGATATCGCCATCGCGCGCTTTGAGTTTTAACTCGATTTCCGGGTACTGAGTAAGAAACGGCAATACCATAGGTTGTAAAACAATGCTTAAAAAAGCTTTGGGCGCCGCCACAGTGAGCGAACCTGATGGCGTTTCGTGCTCAGAGATCGTGAACTCGACGGCTTGTTTGGTTGCTTCCAATAAGGTGCCGCATTGGTTGTAGATACCTTTACCCGACTCGGTAATCACCAGTTTTCTGGTGGTACGCTCAAGCAACTTGGTAGATAGGGTTTGCTCCAGTCGGGACAATTGCTTGCTCAGAGCTGAAGGTGTCACTCCCAGCTTTCTTGCTGCTGCAGTGAAACTGCCTTCATCAACAACAATTTTAAATACTGCCAGTTCAGGCATTAAGGCAATAAGTTTATTTGTGTCCATAATTCACGAGACCTTTTCCACGAGAGGGGATAATAGTCCGATTGCGGTTTGATTAGAATGGCTAAAGTTCAAAGATCCTGTGAAATTGCAATAATTGCAGGTAAATCACCTAATCTATAAATGGAAATATTGCTCAAATAGACGGTTTCACCGTGTGTTTGTTCCGGATGTCAATTGGTGGCAGCCGGTTGAACGATATTATTGTGAGGAACATCATGTCTGCCGCATTTTATGATCAAATCAATCAGCAAATCGAAGAAGTAAAAGCTGAAGGTCTGTACAAGTCTGAGCGCATTATCACTTCTCAGCAGAAAGCTGCTGTTTCTATCAGTACTGGCGAAGAAGTGTTGAACTTCTGTGCAAACAACTATCTTGGTCTTGCTAACCATCCTGAGCTTATTGAAGCGGGTAAAGCCGGTATGGATCAGCACGGTTTCGGCATGGCGTCTGTACGTTTTATTTGTGGTACTCAGGACATTCACAAAGAGCTTGAGCAGAAACTATCAACATTCTTGGGTAAAGAAGACACCATTCTTTACACGTCTTGCTTCGATGCCAACGCGGGCTTGTTTGAAACTATTCTTGGCAAAGAAGATGCAATCATTTCTGACTCCCTGAACCATGCGTCAATCATTGATGGTGTTCGTCTATGTAAAGCGATGCGCTTCCGTTACTCGAACAACAACATGGAAGAGCTTGAACAGCAATTGATTGCTGCGAAAGAAGCGGGTGCACGTCATACGCTAATCGTAACTGACGGCGTGTTCTCAATGGACGGCGTTGTGGCTAACCTTCCAGCTATCTGTGATTTAGCAGATAAGTACGGCGCATTGACTATGGTTGATGACTCTCACGCTGTTGGCTTTATGGGTAAAACCGGTGCCGGTACGCACGAGTTCCATAATGTTGTTGACCGTATCGACATCATCACGGGTACGCTAGGTAAAGCAATGGGTGGCGCTTCAGGCGGTTACACATCAGGTAAGAAAGAAGTGATCGACTGGCTACGTCAGCGTTCTCGTCCATACCTGTTCTCTAACTCTGTTGCTCCTGCAATTGTTAATGCGTCTATCCGTGTTATCGATCTACTAAAAGAAAGTGGCGATCTGCGTGACCGCCTATGGTCAAACGCAGAACAATTCCGTACTCGTATGGAAGCTGCTGGCTTCACAATGGGCGGTGCAGATCACGCTATCATCCCAATTATGCTAGGTGATGCAAAAGTTGCCGCTGAGTTCGCTGAGCGTGCGCTTGAGAAGGGTATCTACGTTGTCGGTTTCTCTTTCCCTGTTGTACCAAAGGGTCAGGCACGTATCCGTACTCAAATGTCAGCAGCACACACTCCAGAGCAGCTTGATAAAGCGATCAATGCCTTCATCGAAGTGGGCAAGGACATGGGTATTATTTAATCCCATTATCCAGTAGTTCAAGGGCCAAGGGCTGGCAAAGTACCAGTCCTTTCAAATCTACCCTGCAGTAGGAACATATAATGAAAATCAAAGCACTTTCCAAACTTAAGCCAGAACAAGGCATTTGGATGACTGAAGTGGACAAGCCTGAGCTTGGCCATAATGATCTACTTATTCGCATCAAGAAAACCGCTATCTGTGGTACTGATGTTCATATCTACAACTGGGATGAGTGGTCGCAAAAGACAATTCCTGTTCCTATGGTTGTCGGTCACGAATATGTGGGTGAAGTCGTTGGCATTGGTCAGGAAGTCCGTGGCTTTGAGATTGGCGACCGTGTATCGGGCGAAGGGCATATCACATGTGGTCACTGCCGTAACTGTCGCGGTGGCCGTACCCACCTTTGTCGCAACACTACGGGTGTTGGTGTAAACCGTGAAGGTGCATTTGCTGAATACCTTGTGATCCCTGCGTTCAACGCATTTAAGATCCCTGAAGGCATCTCTGACGACCTAGCGTCTATCTTCGACCCGTTCGGTAACGCTGTTCACACTGCATTGTCTTTTGACCTAGTGGGTGAAGACGTTCTAATCACTGGTGCCGGCCCTATCGGTATCATGGCTGCAGCCGTTGCTAAGCACGTTGGTGCTCGTCACGTTGTTATTACTGACGTGAACGAATACCGCTTGGATCTTGCTCGTCAAATGGGTGTGACCCGCGCTGTTAACGTCGCAGAAGAGAAACTGGAAGATGTGATGGCTGAGTTAGGCATGACAGAAGGTTTCGATGTGGGTCTTGAAATGTCAGGTGTACCATCTGCTTTCAACAGCATGCTAACAAGCATGAACCACGGTGGTAAGATTGCACTGCTGGGCATTCCGCCATCAGACATGGGCATCGACTGGACTCAGGTGATCTTCAAAGGTTTGATCATCAAAGGTATCTATGGTCGTGAAATGTTCGAGACATGGTACAAGATGGCAAGCTTGATCCAGTCTGGTCTTGATCTAACACCAATCATCACTCACCACTATAAGATTGATGACTTCCAGGAAGGCTTTGACATTATGCGTTCAGGTATGTCAGGTAAGGTTATCTTGGATTGGGAATAATCCCTCCTTAATAATGAAAAACGGGCTCTGAGCCCGTTTTTTTATATCCAGTCATAGATTAAAAGACCAAGGCTGAGCCGGTTTGTATAGTGGTCATAGTCGATCAGGCTTTCGCCATAGCCATTGTAATACTGCAGGTACAGCTTGACCGTTTCATAAATAGGGAAAGCCCAACTTAGCTCTACAGCGCCTTTATTATCACTGGTGCGAAAATTGTTGCGGAGCAAGATGCTTATGAGGTGTCCGTCGCTTTTATAACTTAGACGGTAGTTTCCGTAGCCGAGGTACTTGTCGATATCGGGGTTATCATCGTCATTTGCATCCTCAGGAAGTCGGTACCAAGGCTGCAAAGAAAGAAGGAAATTGCCTTTGGTAAGCTCGAATTTGGCATAAATTCGATTCCAACTGCGTGATAAAGGTTCTGAGCGGCCATTAGATTGGTGAATCAAACCTAAGTCAGTTGCAACAAACTTGAAGCCAAGCAGCTCGTAATCAGAATAGTAACTAACGAATACCTCCGGGCTATAGTTGGTCTCCCTAAAAGGAGCAGACTCGTCCGAGTTATAGAGTTGCCACCAAGCAGTTTGGGTATAGCCAAACCATACATCCCAGTTATCTTTGTATAAGTTGTCCCATAACTTAATTTTGCCACTTATCTGAAATTTCACTTCAAGATTGTCTATTTCAGATCCAGGTCTAAGTTGCTGCCATACTTCTTCATTTGGTTTGTCGTTGTAAGAGGCTGGCAATATATAACTGGGTTCATGCGGGGTTAACAGAAATAGCTTTCTTTGATTGAAGTAGCGATTGATGTCAGTGATCGACATCGTATCTAAATTAAAATTGTCATTGTCATTGTCATTGTCATTGTCAGTATTCACCGTTGATGGAAGACTTTCGTTAGTATGATAAACCTCATCGTAGCAGGTTAAACGGGCTGTATTATCCCTAATTTCACTGCAATTTGTGTGGGTGTCATTTGAGGCATGTCCAAAAAAAGGTAGACAAGCCACGAGGGCTAATAAAGGGGGAAACTTAAACATTGCTCATCCTTTAGCAAACTTATTAATAAAACTTAGTTTGAAAAAGAAACCATTACAAAGCGTTTTTATGTCTCATAATACATTAGTTATTATGAACCATCCGCTGAGTCGGTATTACTTCAGCATTGGACTGATTGTAACAAGAGCAACCAAGCCGGCCATCATTGGAATTGAGATACCTGCGATTCGAGCGATAGGCTAATAAGAACAGATACGGAGCGTGGAAGAATGAAATCTACTCGTGATGAAGCTCACAAAACCTGTTATACTTCGGGCACATGGTGAGGAAGTCGTCTTTATGGCGACTTTTTTATTGCTTGATATACATCATTATTGGAACAGTACATTGATTTCTACAGCTAATATCACGATGCAGTCTTTACTGTTGCAATTAACTTGCTCCGCTAATATTATCCGCTCCATTCTATATTTAGATTGGAACTGATAAATGCCACAGGCTATTCCCTACATACGTTTTAGCTCTTCCATTCAACAAAAAGGCTCATCACTTGAGCGCCAGCAGAATCTCATTGATGACTACCTCAAATTGCACCCAGAAGTCGAACTGAGCAGCCTTCAGTACCAAGACTTGGGCTTGTCAGGTTACAAGGGTAAACACCTTGAGAACGATCTAGGGAAGCTTCTAGAGGCTATCGAAGCTGGACACATCAAAGCAGGTGATTACATTCTTGTTGAAGCTATGGACAGGCTAGGGCGATTGCCTGAGCTTGAGATGATCTCGCTGCTACACAGTATTCTTAAACATGACGTGAAGATAATCACTTTGCAGGATGGGCAAGAATACAGTAACGAAGCTCTGGCAGCTAATGGCGGCCTCCTTTACTTGCTGGCTGGCAAGGTTCAGATGTCCCACCAGCATTCGAAACAGCTATCTGAGCGTGTAAGTGCAGCTTGGGTAAAGAAGCGCAAAGACGCTGAGGCTGGAAAGGGCGTTAAGCGTAAAGCGCCTTGGTGGATTACGTGGAATGATGAAACTGATCGTCATGACATTATCACTGAAGAAGACAAGCAACTGCTGAATGATGTCTACAAGTGGTACTTATCCGGTCTTGGTGAAAGACGAATTCTTGCTAGGTTACGTGAAGTAAAGCCTGAGAAATTTGGCTCTACTGACCCCGCTACAGTTAAACGGTGGTTACGTAACAAGACCGCCATTGGCTACTGGAACGACATACCTGACGCATATCCTGCCGCAATACCAGATTACTTGTTCTATCAAGTCCAAGAGGAGTTAGCCAGAAGGGCTGATGGTAAGTCTCAGACACCACGATCAGGTCATTTTTTATGTGGCCTTGTGAAGTGTGGTTGTTGTGGAGGCAACTTCTCAATGAGGAGTAACAAGCATTCACGTGATGCGATGCTTTGCAGTATCGCCAATAAAAGAAAGGACAAGTGCACTAACGGCAAGACGATCCCGGTGCAGGTTTTGGATTGGGTACGGAATGAGACCTTTGCTGAGGCTATCCAGCAGATAGAGACTAACTCTCAGAGCCAGGAAGCGGACCAAGAGTTGGCAGTGGTGAAAGGTCAAATTGCTGAACTGGAAGAGCGTATCGACAACTTAATCGAATTAGTCGCTGCTGGTTCTAAACGTACTCAGAAAGTTGTTTCATTGCTTGAGGATGAACTTGAGAAACTGCACGAGAAAGAGTCAGACCTTCTCTTGCAGATAAGAAAGCCTTCTGAAGTCTCATATGCAGATGCAATGGTCACTGGCAGTGAAATGCTAGACAACCCTGAGTTGTTGAATGAATTGCTACGTAAGACTGGGTACTATCTATCTGTTAACGGTAACAAGATAACTTATGATGATCGTGTGTGGGAATACGTGAAGTGGTCACGTAAGAACGATTGTTACCACATGAGTGAGTGGACGATTGAAGGAGACTTAGTCTCTGAGTTCACGCTTGATGTAGGGCGTGGTTGGACTCCAGAAGAAATAGAATTGTGGAAGTCACGAGAGTCAATAGAGACTAACTACCATGTATTAGACCTGAGTCGAGGGGAGAAAGTTAAAGTATCTCCTGATGACAACGCTGAAATTATTGATGCGTTACGGGCAATCGATAAGGCTGTAGCTGATAGTGTGAAGCTCTAGATTTCTGCGGTTCTACAACTTCCCCAAAACCTAGAAGGTCACTGTTTAACAGTGGCTTTTTTCGTTCACAGGAAATATCTGCTGTTCATGGTGCCTAGGTGCTTGGTGGGTGTGAGTCCCCATCAAGTAAATCTTTCAAGAATACAAAATATGATCAACGGTTTATGTGTATAACAAGGCTGACACATTCGCCAGCCCTCCGATCTAGACCTACTTGTTCCAGTGCCTCTTAACAGTCGCGATACCAAGTCCTAGCAGTTTAGCGGTAGCACTCTGTGATAGTCCCTCTTCTTTGCATCGCTGTACGTTCTCAGTTGTCCCTTTCGCTGGTGGTCTTCCCAGTTTCTTGCCCTCTGCCTTGGCACGGTTGAGACCTTCCTGAGTACGCTCACGGATGCGATTACGCTCAAACTCGGCAAAGGCACTGAACATTTGAAGCATGAGCTTACCTTCAGAGCTGCTTAAGTCTGCAACGGGTAGGTCTAAGGAGATTACTTTGATTCCTTTAGTCGTTAACTTATCAATTGTCTGTTGAACGTCGATATTGTCACGGCCTAGACGGTCAAGCTTCAGAACTACTAACTTGTCACCTTTCTCAAGCTTGTGTTCAACCAAAGTCTTGAACTCTGGGCGTTCGATTGCAAGTACGCTACCTGATACGGTTTCAGACACTACACGGTTATCTGTTACGTCATAGCCTGCACTACGTATAGCAAGGATTTGGTTTTCGGTGGTTTGTTCTACAGTAGAGACTCGGCAGTAGGCGAAAGTGCGTCCAGTTGTCATGTGATGTCCTTTAAGGTGGTATCGAAAATGCAGTATCATAATTGCATTGGTATCACTTACTGTCAAGGGTATTTAGGTGATACCAGTGTCAGGGGTATCTAGCTAGGATCATTTAACGAGTGTTTTGTGATACCTGAGACGGGATTATGTTCAGGTGATTTGGGGAGGTGAAGGTGAAGTTGCTCCTGATCCTCATGGTGATGATGGTGCTAATGTTGATATTATCTTACCAAATGAACCGGGTAACTCGGTTACTTAGAGACTAAAGGTCAGCGTGTACCTTCAGAACGTGTTGAGAACAGGAGCCTTAGAAGCGACGACGATGATGTGTTTTTTGCCTCTTCTTCTGCGCCTGAACAGGAATAAGTTAATAGATTTTAACGATCAGTACCTTCATTATTGATCGGTTTAATCCGTTAGAATAGTTACTAGATCTATTATAAAATTAGACCTACTTAATAGGTGTTATGACAGAAAGAAGTAAGGTGTTGAAAAGACACTAACCTGTAGCGTAAATCTTGTAAAGATCCTTCGGTGGGCTTTCGCCTAATCACCTTCTTTTGCTAGCGCTTTACTTGCACTGTTCAGTGTTCTATCCAGTAGCTGTTTAGCCGATCTCATAATGACAAGTAGTGTGATATGAGCGAAGCTCTCCTGCAAAGAAAGCAGCAAGCTTTAAACAAACTTTTAAACCCCACTAAAAAGTATCCTACATTAGCATTCTTCTTAGCTTTCGAGTCTAAGTGGTTGTTTTTTGATGTTTTACTTGTGAGTTGGGTGTCCCAAAATAATAAGGAGTGTGAATGAATCAAAATAATAATCTACCAACGAAACAATTCCAGCTTTTGATTCGTCTAGTAAACAGCAATCGTAAGCAGTCAAACAAATTTTTCGATAAAGCCGATAACTCTTTCCTCACAACAAACCTCCGTAAACTGGAAGCATTGAGCGGTGAGTCTAAAAGCTCATTGCAAAGGTTGTTCAAGAGCTTACGCGAGAAAGACCTGTTACGTGACGGTATCGTTAATGCAGCAGGTCAGCCTATATCGATGCTTAATCCATCTTTTTTGTACCGTTCGAGCGGTTGGGAGAAAATATTCGCACAAGCCATGTTCCATCTTGGTAGTCATGAAGGTGCTGTTATTTGGGCGCAGAAATGTCGAACGGATTACAGACTGTATGACTTCACAGTGTTTTGTCTGAAGAAGGTAAATACAGAGGTAATTGACTTTGAAACAGGTGAGGTTATTCCGTTTGAACAGCCATACTTACGGGTACTATCTGAGCGTGATGTGATGGGGTGGAATGGTTACACTTGCTCATATAGTTCAACGGACAGAACTAAACGGAGGTGTGTTGCAGCTTGACCTGTTAAGCCCAGTAAAACGGGCGATGCACTATGTCGGGGGAGGGGAGCGTTTAGTTATTCACTAAGGGATACTGTGATCATTTGTTCTAAATTGTTGCGGCTGATTGTAGTTTATCATGGCTAGCTTTATTATATCCTTTATTACATATAAGCTAATGAACATCGAAAAATGAAAAAGCTTCTTATTTCAGTAACAGTTCTACTATCATTTTCTGCCCAAGCAGATTTTCTACATCCTTTGCAGTTTGATGGCTCTGAGATGCATCAAAACAGGGTTGTTACTTATATTCAAGAGCGGGTCAGGAAAGACTATTGCGATACGATTGATTTGTGCCAAGAGGTCATGTTACGCATGATGGAGCAAGAAAACCTAGGTGCATTCAAACGACTTACTAATGCAACTCATACAGATATCTTGGATCGTGCAATAGCTGATTATTGTGGGGCTATTGACATGTGTACTTACCAAATGATCGAAATAATGTATAACGAGAACGTAAGTGCTTCACAACAGCAATTAACATGGTAATAAACGCTAGAGCAGGGCTGCTTCTTGCAATAAACGGTAAAGCCAATTGATACGCCTTCTGAACTGATATGTGGTCTAGAACCATCATTCCAACATTTGTTTTTACAATAGTTTGGGGACTTTATCCGTAGCAGGAAATCAGGCTTTATGAAACTCCATAACAACATTGAAGTTAGAATGAATAAAACAATTACATCTATCATAGCCTCCACGTTAATTAGTATCTCACCTCACTCATTAGCATCCCCCACACTGGAAGATTTACATTCAGCAGCTATAAGATCATCACAGTGTTTGATGCCTGTCTCTATGCTGTCCGGTGATTCTTCAGTTAAGGAGGACGCTTTTGCGGAATTTGAAAGAGCTCGCACTGCAGCTTCATTAGCTGGAATTAAAATAGAGCGAAAAGACTACACACCTACTGATAGGGATACAGACATTATGGAGCAGTTTCAGGCTTACTATGATCAATATCAGTGTGGCGAATGGGTTACTGCAATGCAGGCATCTGTTAAAAATTATACTGAGCAATACTTACGTTCACGCCATCCCCGACAATATGACCTAAATCGTATTGAAGCATGCGCTTCTTTCATACGGAACTATGAGGGGGATACTCCGAAGCTTAGACGTTTTTATTCTCGGAGGTCAGAGCTGCTAAAACAACACCACGAAGATGGTTTAATGTTTGAGTTGCACAGTTATCAAAACCCATTGGTATCGCGACTGCAAAGAGATATGAACTCTGATCGGCTATACAAGCAGAAGTCTGGAATGGAAGCTGCACGATATATGGCGCGTGAAGGGATCCAACGTTTGGAATGCGATATTTGGGATTTAGAGCTGGGGCGCAAATAATAGGGATTAAGTGCTAAATACCCGGTTCGAAAAAGCCTGCTATTAGAAGCTGCAAAGTAGAAACAGTCTTTCGATAGCGGGCTTTGAATAGGGTGTGTTGTAAATTTTAGGTGGTTGTTACCACTTATCACCACCTATTACGAACGTAGTAGATCGTACTGATATAGCTTCCCCTTGCCTTTGTAGCTACACGTGGCCGTGAGAGCTTCTGTAATACCCATCTTGACGAGTTCGACCAGATTGGCTACCTCTGTATCCTTTTCCCCGATAGATGCCTGTATAGATCTTAGAGGGCGTTATACTGTCTGACCATACGTATGACATTTAAGTGAACCAGAGAGAGGGTTAGCTAGCCACATGCCTTATTGCATTGAATTAAATGTTAGCTTCAAAGGGGTATACAGGCTTGTTCATATCCTTTCTTACTTGTACTATCAAATGGTTAACAGTATAGGGGCTTGTTCAATGAGTTTGTCTGAAGTTTTGCTGCCATACGATAGTGCGTCTGGCGAAGAAGAAATTAGAACATTTACACATGAAGGAAAGTTGTTTTTTTCATTGTTTGATGTTGTGAGGGTGATCCAGCGTGAAAATCGCATATTAGACCCAGAAAAGAACTCGAAAAGTATCATCACATTGATCAGGGCACACATAACACACTTACTTCCAAAAGAAATATTCTCTCGAACAGATCTCCCTAAGAACTTGGACAAACCATACCAAGAAAGTTATGTCACCAAGTCTGGGCTATTGCGTGTAGTACTACAGGATAACTCTCCTGCTTGCATCAAATTTCAAGAGTGGGTGTTAGAAGAGGTAATACCGACCGTATTAGAGACGGGACAGTATCAACATCCAAGCTTACAAGCGACATCAGTTCCTGTCACTGAAGACTTTGACGTAGAAGCGATGTTAAGACTTCAACTTCAAGAAACGCTCGAGCGTAAAAAGGCCGATGCAGAATTGAAAAGAGAAATTAGCAGTCTTGGAACTAAGTTAACTACCATAGAAAAAGTGGTTAACTGTGAGCAAATGATCTACGTTACTGACCACGAATCGGTTGCTGGATTAAATTACAACAAGCAGTATGAAGTTTTTTCACAATGCATTCGTTTATGTGGTAAAGAGCCAGATATATACCGCTCTCGCAGAGTTTCGGAAGCTGACGACGTATCTTCTAAACTGTTTACTCGAAATGTCGTTGAAAAAGCAATCACATTTGTAGATTAACAGGAGTTGTTATGGGCGTGCTTTACAAGGTAGTAATGGCCTTCTGCATGGTGTGCATAGTCACAGTTGGTTCGATTACTTTCGGATTTGTTGGTTTTCTCGTAACAGCGGTTATAGCTGTGATGCTTTCTAGGTCTATTTCGAATAGAGAACGTCAGTCTTTGGAGAAAAGAAGGCATGAAGAAATCCTGCAAGCACTTCAAGACAAACGGTGACGGCTTCTTTCCTCCGTTTTCAAAGTGTTGATGAAGTTCACAGTTTTAACTGCTATACTACGTGACCGAAGATTTCAAGGTAACGCTGGTGTAGAGCTTTACCTATTGATTTAAAAGTATTTTCCCTTGGAGGGAACAAGTTATCATCAGTACAGCTAATATCACGATGCAGTTTGGCGACAAGCCACTGTTTGAGAATATCTCAGTTAAATTCGGTGGCGGTAACCGCTATGGCCTTATCGGAGCGAACGGCTGTGGTAAGTCAACGTTCATGAAAATTCTTGGCGGCGAATTAGAGCAGTCAGGCGGTACTGTTTCACTCGATCCAAACGAGCGTATGGCTAAGCTAGGCCAGGATCAGTTTGCTTTCGAAGAATACTCTGTGGTTGATACCGTGATTATGGGTCACAAAGAGCTTTGGAAAGTAAAAGAAGAGCGTGACCGCATTTACGCATTGCCAGAAATGTCTGACGAAGACGGCATGCGTGTTGGTGACCTTGAGACTGAATTCGCGGAAATGGACGGCTATTCAGCGGAAGCTCGTGCTGGTGAGCTTCTACTTGGTCTTGGTATTCCTGAAGAGCAACATTTCGGCCTAATGAGCGCCGTTGCACCTGGTCTTAAAGTTCGTGTTCTTCTGGCTCAGGTTTTGTTTGCTGATCCTGAAATCATGCTACTTGATGAACCAACGAACAACTTGGATATTCATACCATTAGCTGGTTGGAAGAGATTCTTCTGGCGCGTAACTGCACCATGATTATTATCTCGCACGACCGTCACTTCCTAAACAGTGTTTGTACCCACATGGCTGACCTAGATTACGGTGAACTTCGCCTATTCTCTGGTAACTATGATGAGTATATGATCGCAGCTGAACAAGCTCGTGAGCGTCTACATGCAGATAATGCGAAGAAGAAAGCGCAAATGGCTGAACTACAAACGTTCGTAAGCCGTTTCTCTGCTAACGCATCAAAAGCAAAACAAGCGACATCTCGTCAAAAGCAGCTTGATAAGATTCAGCTGGATGAAGTGAAGGCATCTAGCCGCCAATCTCCATTTATCCGTTTCGATCAGGAAAAAGAGCTTTTCCGTAACGCATTGGAAGTAGAAGGCCTGAAGCAGGGCTATGATGATAATATCCTTATCAACGGCGTTAAAATGCTGGTTGAAGTGGGTGAGCGTATTGCTATCATCGGTGAAAATGGTATCGGTAAGTCAACGCTGCTGAACACTCTTGCGGGTGCGATGGAACCGATGGATGGTATGGTTAAGTGGTCAGAAAACAATAACATTGGTTTCTACGCTCAGGATCATAGCGCTGACTTTGCAGAAGATATCACGCTGCTTGAGTGGATGGGTCAGTGGAAGAAAGAAGGCGATGACGAGCAAACCGTTCGTGGTATTCTTGGTCGTATGCTGTTCTCACAAAATGACATTAAGAAGTCTGTAAAAGTGATTTCTGGTGGTGAGCAGGGTCGTATGCTGTTTGGTAAGCTGATTATGCAAAAACCAAACATTCTTCTGATGGATGAACCAACCAACCACATGGATATGGAATCTATCGAAGCATTGAACCTGGCACTTGAAAACTTCAAGGGCACACTGTTGTTCGTATCTCACGACCGTCAGTTTGTTTCTTCGATTGCAACGCGTATTCTTGAAATTACAAAAGATGGCGTAGAAGACTTCCACGGTACCTATGAAGAGTACCTAGCGAAGAAAGGTCTTGTTGGCTAATCAACGATTAGTTGAAGCTTGATTTAAAAAGCCGCCTTTTTATGGCGGCTTTTTGTTATATATAGTGATGAGGCACTATGCCAAGATACATAGGTATTATTGTGCTTTGTTTTTATAAATAAGGAAAAAGTATGAAGATTTGGGTCGATGCCGACGCTTGTCCGAATGTCGTTAAGGAAATTTTGTTCCGTGCTGCTAATCGGGTAGGGGTTGCAGTGACGTTAGTCGCTAACCAGTATATTCGCGTTCCACCATCACCACATATTAAATCAATTCAGGTTGAATCTGGGTTTGATGTAGCTGATAACTACATTGTTCAGCAGTCAGAGCCGGGCGACCTTGTGATTACCGCCGATATCCCACTGGCAGATGAAGTGATCACCAAAGGTGCTCATGCGTTAAATCCACGGGGGGAAATGTACACCAAAGACACTATTAAGCAACGTCTTCAGATGCGTGACTTCATGGAAACGATGCGAAGCTCAGGTGTACAAACCGGTGGCCCTGCGCCACTGAATCAGACTGACAGGCAGAACTTCGGCAATAAGCTTGATGCGTTTTTAGCGAAGAATTTTCGCCGTTAATAACTCGTTTGATAATCGTGGTGAGACAGCCATGTCTCGCCATATTGTCATTAGCAAGAGAGAATAAATTTCATTCTTTTTCAACGTTGTGAGCATCCATTTCTGTTTAAAGTATCGTACAAAATATACGATGCCGAACATATGTTCTAAATATATGAACATATGTATAATGTTCATATAAATTCCGAGTTGATAAAGGATGCACTATGGATTTGAACCTGCCTGTTGATACTGATCTTCTTACTGAAGTCGCAATGGCCTATTATCATAATGGTTCTACGCAAGAAGAAATTTCTAAACGGTTTGGCATTTCTCGGATTAAAGTTGGCCGGCTTTTGAAAAAAGCTCGTGAAGAAGGCATTGTTGAAATCACGGTCAAATATCATCCCGTTTTTTCTGCCAACCTTGAAGAAAGGCTTATTGAGCGTTTCGGAATTAAGCGCGCCCTCATCGCGTTAGACCAGCCTCATGAGGATGAGCAACGCAACCTGGTAGCGAGCCTAGTTTCTAGCTATCTGTCGGATACTTTGACCGATGATATGGTGATAACCGTGGGTCAGGGGCGCAATGTTTCTGCCGTAGCTGAACATGTTGGCGTTGCAGCTAAAAGGAATTGTAAATTTGTTTGCGGTATTGGTGGAATTCACCCAAGGGGAGGGCAAACTAATGCTGACCATATTTGCCGTCAGCTTGCGAAGAAATTTGGTGGTAACAGTGAAAGCCTTTACGCGCCAGCCTTCGTTGCCGATCCGGTTATACGTGAAGGCTTGATGGCCAACCCAACGATTAAACAGACACTCGATTTAGCCCGTAAAGCCGACATGGCAATCATAGGTGTCGGTGATATGAGCGAAAATAGCTTTATGGTCGACCTAGGGTGGTTTACCGCTCAGGAAGTTACGGATGCCAGAATGAACCATGGTGTGATTGGTGATATTGCCGGTTATGATTTCTTTGATATTTACGGCAATACCTCTCACAGTATTTTGAGTGACAGGATCATTGGCCTGAAACTGGCTGAGTTCAAAGATGTTCCGGAAGTTATTGCTATTGCTTCTGAAAGCAGCAAGTCATTATCGCTGTTAGGGGCTTTGCGTACTGGAGCTGTTAATGTGTTAGCTACCAGTGTATCTAATGCCATGACAATCCTTAACCTTGATGATGTATACCGCCAGAGATAACTCGGTAAAGCCATCTCTAACCCCCCCTAGCTTGTCGCTTAGCAAGTCAGCCCTGTTTCCAACGTGATTAGGCTGGCTTGATTCTATCTAATGTACAAATGTGCTCTACCTCATCTTTTATAACACTTATATATCATCGTCGATCTTTTTGGATAAACCCCACAGTATTATTATTACGAATGTGTTCATTTGTTTATGCTGTTCAAGGGACTAAATGTTTAAAGCTTGTAAAACGGGCGATTTGGTGATCAATTTCTCATAAGTGAAACCAGTTTGTTTCAATGAATTCGAAATAACCCTATTATCATATGAACAAGGTATGTTCATTGGTTCGGTTTTTAGTGGTGGATTGATACACAGACAGAGGAAAAGTTGATGAAACCCGTTATTGCTATGGTATTAGGTGATCCCGCTGGTGTAGGCCCGGAAGTTGTGGCTAAAGTGCTATCTGTTAATGAGTTTGCCGATAGGGCAAACGTATTGCTGATCGCAGATGAGGATGAATTACGCCGGGGTATGGATATTGCCCTCTGCCCATTTAATTACCAGATTGTTAGTTCTTTTGAAGAGGCTGATTTTACAAGTGGTACACCTGTATTACTTGAGTTTAAAAGTTCATGTCAGGAGCCTTTGGTATACGGCAAAGAAACCGTTGCAGGTGGAACTTATATCATCGAAAGCCTAAAGATTGCGGTTGATCTTACTCTTGCTGGTAAGACTCATGGGATCTGCTTTGCACCATTGAACAAAAAAGCAATGAATATGGCCGGGTTGGGCCACCGTGATGAACTATCTTGGTTTGCTGAGCTTACAGGCTATAAAGGCTTTGGCTGCGAGGTAAATGTTGTTGACAATATCTGGGCAGGACGAGTTACATCGCACATTCCTTTTAGGGACGTTGTTGACCGGTTGAGTATTGATAGTGTTCTAGAAACTATCGAATTGATGCAGCGGACTTTGGTATCTGCTGGGATTGAGGCACCCAAAATAGCTGTTCAAGCACTTAACCCGCATGGCGGAGAAGGTGGGTTATTCGGTGATGAGGAAATAACTATTATTTCTCCATCGATTGAAAAAGCCAAAGAAAAAGGGATTGATGCATATGGCCCTTTCCCTGCAGATACCACTATGTGGGCAGTTCAACAACAGGAGTTAAATGCCGTTGTCTCTATGTATCATGATCAGGGGGCAACAGCGCTTAAAATGATGGGTTTTGATCGAGGTGTTACGGTACAGGGAGGGATCCCTATTCCTATCGCGACGGCTAACCACGGATCAGCCTACGATATTTATGGAAAGAACCTTGCTACACCTCTGGCATTTAAAAATGCCCTAGATCTGACCATTCAGATGGCAAATGTTTACCAAAATAAATTCGTTAGCTAACGTTCGTGTTAAAGGAGGGGATTACCTCCTTCTTTAAACCTACCTTTTAGAATTTATTGTTAAAAAGGATGAACAATGAATTTTCTTAATAGACTTGCAATTAATACAGCTATTTTCGATGGGCATGATATGGCAGAGAGCTTGGCGATGATCAAGGCCTTAGGAGTATCGAACGTTGAATTTGCATTTAATCAAGGCTATGTCGGAAATCTTGATGATAGTTTATTCTCTGACTCACATGCCGATAAACTGATTGATCTTTTATCTCATTATTCATTGTCGACTGTTGCGCTAGGTTGCACCATGGATATGGCCTCTTACCAGGCTATTGAAAGCTTTAAAATGCGTATTATTTTTGCTGAAAAATTAGGTGTTAAGTATTTAAATACCTGTACAACTCGTATTGAAAAGATAGATATTCTGATTGATAACCTTAATGTATTAGCACCATATGCAGAGCAACACGGATGTGTTATTTGCCTTGAGAATGGAGGTGATCGAAATTTTAATGCTATTTCTTCAGCTACCGAAAGCATCCAGTTAATTGATAAAATAAATCATAAATCGGTTGCGTTGAACTTTGACCCAGGTAATACCGTATCAGCTCTCCCTGATAAGTCACCTGTTGAAGAAGCTTTAAAAGCGATACCATTTGGCGTTGTTGATCAATTCATCCTCGGGACGGCTCAGCCCCAAGGGCCTTTCTGGGGTTAGTTGACCATCTGAC
>NZ_JANEYT010000091.1 GCF_024357955.1 Photobacterium pectinilyticum | reverse complement strand
CACTCAAGAAGGAAAAGCGGATCAAGTGCGATGGATCACAAATGATTTTTCAATGGGGGTCTGGTGAACGGTTACGAAAGTTCACTTCGTCAATGCGTTGATGCGGTTGTCATTTCAACTAAGGCAGAATCTCAGTTTTGGCTAAAAGGGCCTCAGGGGAAAGTAGCACTGCAATTTTTTGATAAGCATGTTACGCCATTAGTATTAGTGGATAGCCAAAGCGTTAGACTTAATTTAGAACAAGCGAAGTTAACCTATTTTTGGTTGAAAATTCCGCAGGGTTCATTTCTTTCGGCTGGGCACTATCATACGAGTGTTGATGTCCGGTTAATTTCGAATACGCAACATAGACCGGTATCAACTCAAACTAGAAATATCAATTACTATGTAAAACCGTTTGCAAGTTTGACTGTTGATAGCGATCGTTATTCATGGATGAAGAGTTCAGGCTCATACCATCAAGTTATGTTAGGCCGGCTAAAAACAGGTTTAAAAAGGCAATTTGATCTTCAAGTGCTAAGTAATGCTAACGTGGTGATGGAAGTTGAACCTAAAAATGGCGTATTGATGCATGTTGATTCTCAAGGCGCTATTCCATATTACTTGTTAGTTAACAATCAAAGGGTAAAGGCCTCAAAGCAACCCGTTAGCTTTGAATTGGGGAGAATGTCTGCCCGTACACCGAGTAGTATTCCATTTGGTATTGAGGTGGGAAGTATCCGGAATGCAATAGCTGGTAATTACAGAGAAGTATTGAAAATATCTGTAATAGCAAAGCTTTGATTTACCATTCAAGAATAAGATTATGGCAAGTGGGCATTTGCCCACTTTGTTGACTAGTATGTTCAATAATGATGATTACGTTTAGCCACTAGAGTGAACTTGTAGTCTGATGACTTGAAGTAGTTACGGCTGTATTCAAACACAGTACCGTCGACTAGGTACCCTCTGGTGACTTTTTCGATAATCGGTTGCTCTGGTGGGATGCCAAGCTGATTCACTACTTCTTGCGGTGGCAGTACCGGGATGATTTCCTGCTCACTGCGATCAATCACCATTTTCTTTGTCCCCTCGATGAACTCGTATTTCGAGCCTTGCATGACTTCATAGGTAAGATCAGGGAACAGCGTGAGTGGCATCCAGGTTTCTTCCAATGCGACTGGGTTCTCGTCGATAAAGCGGACGCGTTTTACGTAGAAAATCCTGTCACTTTCACCAATCTCAAGCGCCTCTGCGATAGCTGGGGCTGGGGTTGTAATTTCAAAGGCAAGAATTTCACTGTGAGCTTTGACATCAAGGTGGCTCAGCTTTTCATAAAAGCTTGAGTACTCGTACATGTCATAGTTGACCTTGTTTTCTTTAACGTAGGTCCCACTCCCTTGGATGCTTTCCAGCACATTTTGATCTACGAGTAATTTTAAGGCTTGTCGAACCGTTACCCGGCTCACGGAGAAGGCTTCTCGTAGTTGTGCTTCAGTCGGCAAGGCCTCACCCGGCTGGTATTCACCGGATTGGATCTTCTCCTTTATTGCGTCGGCGATCTGACGATACATAGGAAGGCGTGCCACATCGTTCTCCTCTGGAAGGCAAGTTGCTTATCTACCATGTTGTGAATCCTGCACTTAAGGTCACTTGGGTATATTACTTCTATAGTGTTATAGCGAGCTATGCCCGTATTTTACCTGCATTTACCGTTTCATTCAAAGTTGTCATATACAAGCTGAACCAATATTTAATACAACAATAATACCTATCTGTAAGGTTGTGTGAATGTGATCACAGAACACATCGGCAGAATACGTATTATATTTGTATTAATACAACTAAGGGCGATACATGCCCATCTGGATGACGGTACAGAGGACGACGATGAAACTGACTACCCTTACCAATAAGTCGCTGATTTCAATTCAAACGACATTTGAAAGTCGTGAAGCAGCGATTCATGCTCTGGCAGACAAACTGGATCAAGCTGGCAAATTGCACGATAAGCAAGCCTATCTTGATGCGGTTTTTGCCCGTGAAGAGCAGGGCCCTACAGCACTAGGCGAAGGACTTGCAGTTCCGCACGGCAAGACTGACGCAGTTAAAGAAGCCGGTTTTGCCGTAGCAACGCTAAAACGAGATCTTAAATGGAAAGGTATTGATGAAGACGAAGATGAAGATGTCAACCTGGTCTTCTTGATTGCCATTCCTAATGCAGAAGCCGGTTCAACGCACATGCATTTGTTGACCGAGTTAACGACAACGCTTGTGGATGACGACGTTCGCGAAGCGGTGCTTAGCGCACAGAGCCCTGAAGAGTTGATGATTCTACTCGACAGCAAAAATGATGTAGAAGAAGAACAAGACAACTTTAATACAAATGAACAGCGTCCAACTATCGTTTGTGTCACGGCATGTCCTGCTGGTATCGCTCACACTTACATGGCTGCTGAGTATCTTGAAAAAGCCGGTAAAAAAATGGGCATTAATGTTCATGTTGAAAAACAAGGCGCTAACGGCATTGAAGGACGTTTGACGGCTGATCAACTGAACAATGCCGATGCGGTTGTTTTTGCCGCAGAAGTTGCAATTAAAGAAGTTGAACGTTTTAACGGCATTCCTCGTGTTGAAACACCGGTTGCTGAACCGATTCGTCACGCAGAGCGGATCTTGAACGACGCGATGGAGGAGGCCAAAAAGGGCACAACTGAAGAGCGCGTGGCTGCAACTAGTGATAAACCGAAGAAACTGCCATTCAAGACCGAGCTTAAGCAGGCATTGCTAAGCGGTATTTCATTTGCTGTTCCCCTTATTGTTGCGGGTGGTACGGTTCTCGCGGTTGCTGTTTTGATTGCGCAGATTTTTGATCTACAAGAGCTTTACGCGACAGAAAACTCATGGCTATACATGTACCGTAAACTGGGTGGTGGTCTTCTTGGCACCTTGATGGTACCGGTACTGGCAGCGTACACCGCATACTCCCTTGCCGATAAGCCCGCATTGGGGCCTGGTTTTGCTGCAGGTCTGGCCGCAAACATGATTGGCTCTGGTTTCCTTGGTGGTGTAGTCGGTGGCTTGATTGCCGGTTACTTCATGCGCTGGGTAAAAGAGAACATTCGTCTTAGCCCTGCTTTCAACGGCTTCCTTACCTTCTACCTTTACCCTGTGATTGGTACCTTAGTTGTCGGTAGCCTAATGCTGTTTGTTATCGGTAAGCCGGTAGCAATGCTGAACCAAGGCTTGACCGACTGGCTAAACGGCCTATCTGGCTCTAATGCGTTATTACTTGGTGCAATCATCGGTGTCTTCGTATCGTTCGATCTTGGTGGTCCAGTGAACAAAGCGGCTTATGCATTCTGCTTGGGGGCAATGGCTAACGGTGTCTACGGCCCATATGCCATCTTTGGCTCGGTGAAAATGGTATCAGCCTTCACGGTTACGGCTTCAACCATGATTGCTCCACGTTTGTTCAAAGACTTTGAAATTGAAACCGGTAAATCAACGTGGCTACTCGGTCTAGCGGGTATCACCGAAGGTGCCATCCCAATGGCGATTGAAGATCCAATCCGTGTTATCGGCTCATTCCTTGCGGGTTCGATGGTAACGGGTGCCATCGTCGGTGCGGCAGGCATTGGTTTGTCAACGCCGGGGGCAGGTATCTTCTCTATGTTTTTACTTCACGACGCAGGTATCGGTAGCTTCATGGCTGCAGGTATCTGGTTGGGTGCAGCCTTGATTGGTGCCGCCATCTCAACAGCGATGCTAGTGAGCTGGAGGGCACATGCGACAAAAAAGGGCACATTCAAAGTGACCGCTGACGCTTAATTCTAGTTGTTATAGCAAGAGCTAAGCACTACACGTCACAGCATTTTACGTCGGAATACGACGACACTCTAAATCATCGGGTGCAGGCTTTCTGCGCCCGACATTAAAGAAAAATTATCAGGTACATTATTATGGCTACTTCTCGCGTTCATATTACTCCTCACATGCACTGGGATCGTGAATGGTATTTCACTACAGAAGAGTCGCGAATTCTGCTAGTAAACAACATGGAAGAAATCCTGACTCGTCTTGAATCAGATCCTGAATACACATTCTATGTACTTGATGGCCAAACAGCCGTTCTGGAAGACTACTTCGCTATCATGCCTGAAAATGAAGAGCGAGTACGCAAACAAGTACAAGCGGGCAAATTGATTATTGGTCCATGGTATTCACAGACTGATACCATGCAGGTTGCGGGTGAATCCATCGTTCGTAACATGATGTACGGCATACGTGATTGCATGAACTTCGGCGAAGCAATGAAAATTGGTTACCTGCCAGACTCTTTTTCAATGAGCTCTCAGCTACCGATGATTTACAATGGCTTTGGCATTGATCGTGCGATGTTCTGGCGTGGTTGTTCTGAGCGTCACGGCACCAATAAAACTGAATTCGTATGGCAAAGTAACGATGGCAGCGAAGTGACTGCGCAAGTACTGCCTTTGGGCTACGCGATCGGTAAATACCTGCCACAAGATGAGGAAGGGCTGCGCGCTCGCCTAGATAAATACTTCCCGGTGTTGGAAAAGCCATCTGTTACTAAAGATATCCTGCTGCCTAACGGTCATGACCAGATGCCGATTCAGGAAGATATTTTTGAAGTAATGGATACGTTGCGCGAGATCTATCCTGAACGTGAATTTAAGATGAGCCGCTTTGAAGAAGTATTCGAGCGCATTGAAGCAGTGCGAGACCAACTCGATACCATCAAGGGCGAGTTCAATGACGGTAAATACATGCGTGTTCACCGTACTATTTCGTCTACCCGTATGGACATCAAGCTGATCCACGCGGAAGTAGAAAACAAGATTGTAAATATTCTAGAGCCATTGGCATCGATTGCCTGGACGCTGGGCTTTGATTACCACCACGGCCTGATTGAAAAAATGTGGAAAGAGAGCATGAAGAACCATGCCCACGACTCAATTGGCTGTTGTTGTTCCGATAAAGTACACGCCGAGATCTTGAACCGTTACATCCTTGCTGATGACATGGCGACGAACCTGATCAACTTTTATAAGCGTAAGATTGTTGACCATATGCCAGCACGTGAAGGTTGCGACAAGCTAGCGATGTTCAACCTGTCACCTTATGACCGTGAAGAAGTGATTAACACGACAATCACGATCCGTGCGAAAGAGTTCAAGATCTTCGACGAGCATGGCCATGAGGTCGAGTACTTCATTCAAGAACAACGCGTGATTGACCCAGGTAAGATTGACCGTCAAATCGTTCACTATGGAAACTACGATCCGTTCGTAGAGTACGATATTCAAATCAAGCACATCGTACCGGCAATGGGCTTCACGACGCTGCATATTGAAGGTAATACCAAAGGCAAAGTGAAAGTTGCCGAGCAGAAAGATTACCTGATGGAAAATGAGTTCTACCGTATCAATGTAAATGATAACGGTACGTTGACTATCTTTGATAAAGAAACCGAGCAGACCTTTGATCAAGTTCTTCGTCTAGAAGACGGCTCGGATGACGGCGACGAGTACGACTACTCACCATCACGTAAAGAATGGTTACTTTACTCTGATGAATTCAAAGTTGAAACCAACATCAAGCATGAAGGCTTCCAGTCGGTGGCTAGCATTAAACTGCGTATGGACGTGCCAGATAATCTTCAGTCGCGTGAAGATCGCACCAACCAAGATGGTTTTGTCGATGTCGATTGCCAAGTCGTGCTTAAAGCGGGTTCTCGTCGTATTGACGTTCGCATGGAGCTGGATAACCAGGCTGATGATCACCGTGTACGTGTGTTGGTTCCGACGCCATTTGTGTCTGAAACTGTGGTTGCCGATAACCAATTTGGTTTGATTACCCGTCCGGTGAACGATCCAGAAATGGAAAACTGGGAAAAAGACGGTTGGAAAGAAGCGCCCGTACCTGTTTATCAGATGATGAACTTTGCAGCGCTAGAGAGCGGCAAAGCAGGTATGGCGATTATGAGTAATGGCCTACGTGAATTTGAAGTGATTTCTGCAAAAGGCAACGAAGAGAAAGATACATTTGCACTAACGTTACTTCGTGGTGTTGGTGTACTGGGTAAAGAAGAGCTTCTACTTCGTCCGGGTCGTCCATCAGGCATTAAGATCCCAACCCCTGATTCTCAGGTTCGTGGCAAGCTGGTATGTAACTTCACACTATGTGGCTTTTCTGGCAACCATATTGAAGCCAATGTTATGGCAATGGCGCGTGACAATGTCACGCCAATCCAGTGCTACAACAAGATCCCATACAACGCGATGAAGCTAAATGTGGGTGAACAAAACCAACCTCTGACTTTCTCTTTGCTTGAGAAAGGGATGAAGGGTGCAGTGCTGAGCGTATTGAAGAAAGCCGAAGATGAGAAGGCACTAATTCTGCGAGTCTACAACCCGTCAGAGACAGACACTATTACCGGTGGTATCCGTTTCAGCCGCCCTATTACTGAATGGGTAGAAACCCGTATGGATGAAGTGGTGCTGGAAGAGCAGGGCACTGAGGCGAGTCAATTTGGTGAGTTGCGTCCTTGTCAGGCTAAAACCTTCCGAGTCCGTTTTTAATTTAGTGCAAAACACTGACAGGGTGTGATGAACCTTGTCAGTTTCTGAGAACTATTGGTTTTTCTACGTTAATTATTTCCAACTTTCTGCCGGGCATGCCCGGCAGCTTTTTATCCGGATAACGATGATATGTATAAGCTAGGTAATGTAATTCAAAATTATGCGTGGGGCAGTAAAACGGCGATGACGGGGCTGTTTGGGATCAGTAACCCAGATGATCAACCGCAAGCTGAGTTATGGATGGGCGCTCACCCAAATGGCTGCTCACGCGTTGTCTGTAATGGTGAAAGCCAATTGCTTTCAGACTTGATTGAGCAAGATCCTGAGTTGGTATTAGGCCGTTATACCCATGATAAATTTGGTGAATTGCCATACTTGGTTAAAGTATTATCCGCGGCCAAGCCGTTGTCGATTCAGGTTCATCCTAAAAAGTCGGCAGCAGAAGCAGGTTTCCACCGTGAAAACCTAGCTGGGATCCCATTAAATGCAGCTGAGCGAAACTATAAAGATCCTAACCACAAGCCAGAGATGGTTTACGCCCTGACCAACTACAAGGCGATGAACGGTTTCCGTATCATTAACGAAACGGTAGAGCTGTTCGAGCAAGCTTGTTGTCAAACACTGGCAGAAGATGTGCAGGCGCTTAAAGCGAACCCTACACCATTCCAGCTGGCAGTATTCTTCCGTGAAGTGATTTCACTAACAGGTGAGAAGAAGAAAACAGCTATTGCCGAGCTAATGGAAAATATTGAATCAAAGGGTCTTTCAACTGATGCCAAAATGGTGTTCGAACTGATTGCGGCTTTTGCCAAAGAGTATCCAAGCGATGTCGGTTTGTTTGCGCCATTAATGCTAAATGTCATTGAGTTAGAAGCTGGCGAAGCCATGTATCTTGATGCTGAAACGCCGCATGCTTATCTGGAAGGTACAGGTATTGAAGTCATGGCAAGTTCAGATAACGTGCTGCGAGCAGGTTTAACACCAAAGTTCATAGATGTTGAAGAGTTGCTGAAAAATACGCGCTTTGAGCCGATTCCAGCCCAGCACTTAAGGCTGAAAGGGCAAGTGAAAGACAACAAGGTTAGCTACAACGTCCCAGTTGACGACTTCAAAGTCGAAGTGATTACTTTGACCGATAAACCACAGACCGAGTTTGTCCGTAGTGCTGAAATCATCATGTGCTTGCAAGGTAAGCTAACACTTGAAAGCGAGGGTCTGGTGATTAACTTGGTTGCTGGTGAGTCCGCATTTATTCCTTACAGCAGCCGTCAATACAGTTACAAAGGAATGGGGAAAGCGGTTAGGACGTTTAACTAACTGCCTGTTAGTTGAAGTAAATACAAACGACACCATTGCTGGTGGCGTTTGTATTTCTAGTGATAGTAAAAGCTTAAGCTTATTGAATAGATGTAACTGTTTCGATATTGGCAGGCACATAGACAGTAACATAGCTCAACGTATTTTCTCCGCTTTCATGGCCGTACCTTCACTAATAGTTTCATGCTCACCCATAGGCAAGCTTTCAACCTTGTTGAATAGCTAGAGGAAGGGGGGATTATTTGCATTTATTCGTGATTAGCCCCTCAGATTTGATGCTTGTTCGCCACCTTACTGACTACTCCATCGCTAAGTGTGATCCTCATCGATGTTTTTTACTAATACGTATGGAAATATCCCTAGCAAATATTACTAATATTATTAGTGCTTTCTATCATATGGGGGTTTTATGGCGAAAAATCATAATCGGCGCGTCACGCAGTATGCTTTGATTAGTGCGTTTGGTGGCTTCGTTTTCGGTTTGGATGCAGCGAATATATCTGGTGTGGTGCGTTATGTGACCGCGCAGTTTGGCTTAAACAGCATGCAAATGGGGAGTGTGGTTGGTGTCGCTGGCATCGGAGCAATCGTTGCTTTAATGATCACTGGCAGCTTGTGCGATAAATATGGCCGGAAAAACATATTGCTTGGTCTAGCGTGTCTTTACACTTTGTCTTCGACTATATCTTCGTTAGCGAGTAGTTATGAAATTTTATTAGTAGGTCGTTTCATTGGAGGAATGGCGTTTTGCTCATTGTCGATATCGTCTATGTATATCGGTGAAATTGCGCCTGCAGATAAACGGGGCAAGTTCGTCTCCATTAATCAACTTTTGATAACGATAGGTAGTTTGGTTGCCTTTATCGTCAACTATTTGCTAGTAAAAAGTATCGGTGTAATTGATGCTGTTACTACCGAAACTGTTTGGCGGTTTATGCTTGGTTTCGAGCTAATTCCGAATATTATTTGGATTGTCTTGTTGGTTAAAGTGCCGAAATCACCTCGTTGGTTGATCTCCAAAGGGCGTATTACCGAGGCGCGTGAAGTATTTAAGAAAATTGTACCAGCCAATGAGATCGAGCCTTTGATCATGAACGTGAGACAGACTGTCTCTGGTGACGACACTAATCTGCTCGGCCAAGTCAAAGACTTATTTAGCCGCAGGATGCGGTTGGTGCTATTTATTGCCGTGGCTTTTGCTATCACACAGCAGGTCATTGGTATTAATGCCGTTTTGTTCTACGCACCTGTAGTGTTCGAGCAAATTGGAATGAGCGTCGAAAGCAGTTTCATGCAGACAATTTACGTTGGGATTGTCAATGTTAGCTTTACCATTGTCGCGATCTTGTTTATTGAAAAGCTGGGGCGTCGCAAATTAACCTTGGCAGGGTTAGCACTGATTGTTATCGCTCATGGCTCTTCATGGTATGGCTTTCACAGTGCGACCTATCAATTGGATGAGCAAGCGGTGGCAAGCTTGCAGCAACAGGAAATACCAACAGAACCGTTAGCTGTTTTAGTTGGTACGCACTATTCCTCTGATGTCGAATTCAAGGCTGATTTGGCCGAATTATACAGTCCAAATGAATTACCTTTGGTGACTGGACCTATAATTGAGTCGGCGATTAATATTAATGCTTCGTACGTTCTATTCGGTATTTTTGTCTTCTTAGGGGCATTCCATTTCTCTATAGGGCCAATAATGTGGGTGATTTTTTCTGAAATTTTCCCCAATAAAATACGCAGTATAGCCATTCCTTTTGCCGCACTTATCACTAGCTTGACCAGTTACTTTGTTCAACAGTTCTTCCCGTGGCAGTTGGAGCATTTTGGTGCCGGAAATACGTTCTTGAGCTACGGTGCTGTGGGATTGGTCAGTCTCGTCATCATGCTGAAGGTATTGCCTGAAACGAAAAGTAAATCGATTGAAGACATCGAAGCTGAGTTGGTCGCAAATTGATGGCGTTTGATTGTGAGAAAACGATTATCAGCCCCCAAAGTGTGACGCAGTTCAATGCAAACTAATAATATTAGTGTATTATTTGGCTAATAATATTAGTAAATTAACTAATTTAAATTTCAGGTTAACCTGGGTACATGTAAATCGAGGAACAATAATGGCTAAAAAACTGAGTCTTGCTAGTCAGCGTGCAATCGAGCGGGGTTACGATCAACGCGGACCAGAGTGGTTGATTGAGTTTGATGTTGAGCCACTGAAAGGCGACTTTGCTTTCGAAGAAGGCATTATTCGCCGTGACCCGTCTGCCGTCATTAAAGTCGAAGAACTTTATCATTGCTGGTATACCAAGGGAGAGGGCGAAACAGTCGGTTTTGGTTCGGATAACAAAGAAGACAAAGTTTTTCCGTGGGATCTTACCGAAGTTTGGCATGCAACTTCCGAAGACGGTGAATACTGGCATGAGCAAGGTGTTGCTATTGAACGAGGGCCGGAAGGGGCTTATGACGATCGTTCATGCTTTACGCCTGAAATCTTAGCGCATGAGGGGCGTTATTACTTAGTGTACCAAACGGTTAAATACCCCTACGTTAACCGACAGTTCGAGCATATCGCCATTGCAGAAGCAAGCTCACCATTTGGTCCATGGAAGAAGTCTGATGCGCCAATTCTGTCACCGACAATGGATGGTGAGTGGGAAGGTGAAGAAGACAATCGTTTCATTGTTAAAAAGAAAGGAAGCTTTGACAGCCATAAAGTTCATGACCCATGCCTTTTGTTTTTCAACGGTAAATTCTTCCTGTATTACAAAGGGGAGACAATGGGGGAGAGCATGAATATGGGCGGACGCGAAATTAAGCACGGTGTTGCTATTGCAGACAACATTTGGGGGCCTTATGAGCGGTCGGAGCTGAATCCAATTAGCAACAGTGGCCACGAAGTCGCTGTTTGGCATCATAATGGCGGTATCGCTTCGTTAATTACTACTGATGGGCCAGAGAAAAATACCATTCAATTTGCAGAGGATGGTCTGAATTTTCAAATTATGTCCCATATTAAAGGGGCACCAGAGGCTGTTGGTCTATACCGTGACCCAAACCCAGATAATCTGGTTCAATCACCGGGGATGGGTGTTTGGGGCCTTTGCCACAAATACGATCCAAGCTGGAATTGGAACTTCATCTGCAAATACAAAGTAAAACGTCAAATCCTAAGTGCTGGCACTTTCCAAAACTCTAATTAATGAGGCAAATATGATTAATTTTGATTTCTCTAACCCAACTCGAATTTTGTTTGGTGAAGGGGCAGCTAAAAGCATGGCAAACTATATCCCAGAAGATGCAAAAGTGCTGGTGGTATATGATTCAATCATTGAGAAAATCGGAACGCTGGATAAAGTGCTGTCCACTATTTCAAATGAAGTGATTAAATTTGATAAGATTCAATCTAATCCAAAGTTTGAAATTCTAATGGAAGCGGTAGAAATTGTTCGTCAAGAAAAAGTGAACTTCATCCTTGCTGTGGGTGGTGGTTCAACAATGGATGGTGCAAAGTTCATCTCACTTGCAGCACACAATGAAGCATTTATCGGTAATGAAGCCGACATCCTACATATCACCCCAATGACGGATGCACGCATTACACAGTCGATTCCTGTGGGAACAGTTGTAACCTTGCCTGCCACGGGATCTGAAATGAACCCGCATGCGGTTATTAGTCACGGTGAAGACAAGCTAGGTATTTCATCACCGTTCGCCTATCCTGCGTTTTCAGTTCTAGATCCAACCTATACATTTACCTTGCCAAAGTCTCAAATTGCTAATGGTATTGCTGATAGCTTTATCCATACAGCTGAACAATATGTGACTTATCCTGCTGAAGGGCGTTTCCAGGACCGTACAGCGGAAGGCATCATGCGAACTATCGTGGAAGTGGCGCAAGATAACCTGGAACAGCCGGAAAACTATGATGCTCGCGCCAACTTAATGTGGTGTTCAACCATGGCGTTGAACGGTCTTATTGGTTCTGGTGTGCCAGTTGATTTTGCTACCCACATGATTGGCCATGAAGTAACGTCACTGTTTGGCATTGCCCATGCACCAAGCCTTGTGATTATCATGCCTGCGTTGTGGCGTGTACGTAAAGAACAGAAAGCGGCGAAGCTTCTTCAGTATGCTGAGCGGGTTTGGGATATTACTGAAGGCACTGATGACGAAAAAATCGATGCAGCGATTGATAAGACAGAAGAATTCTTCCGCTCCCTTGGTCTTAAGACCCGTTTCTCTGACTATGGCTACACCTTTAAGGATGTTGAGCCAGTTCTTGACCTGTTAGAAAAACATAATATGACCGCATTGTCTGAAACAGGTGATCTTGACCTGACTTGGTCTAAGCGCATTTTGGAAGCGGCAATGTAAGGAGAGGGAGATGGTAAGCATTGGTTTAATTGCTGCCTTTTTCACGACCGTATCTTTTATTCCACAGGCGCTGAAAACCTTAAAGACGAGGGATACATCGGGAATTTCATTACCTATGTATATCATGTTCTTTTTAGGTGTTTCACTTTGGATTGTATATGGATTGGAAATAAATGATTCATCAATAGTAATAGGCAATAGTTGCGTGTTGATGTTTATTGTTCCAATCTTATATATCAAGATAAAAGCGGTAAGTGCTGAGAAAGTGCCAACTTGATTCATGATCTTATGTGTCATGAATTGTATTAGTGTGCAATCGTTTTGCCCGGCTTCTGTGCCGGGCTTTTCAGTTTAATTTTGAATGTGAAGTAAAGATGGCAAAAAAAATCACAATGATAGATATCGCAAGGGAGGCGAGTGTTTCTCAAACGACGGTATCGCTAGTATTAAATGGCTCAAATACTGTACAAATCTCAGATGAAACCAGAGACAAGGTGTTATTAGTGGCTAATGAGTTAGGGTATTCTAAAAGAACGACGACTCTTAAGTACGATGAACCAAGAAAAATAGCACTCATTCTGGATTCTGTTTCTGATCATGACCCTTTTATCGATGCGATTAATACAATATGGGATACAGGCTGGGAGAATGATTACTTTATCTCGACCTTTTATTCAGGGAATAATCCAAATTTAGAAAAGCAGATTCAGGCTGAAATTAATTGTAATAATTCCTATGTTGGAATTATTTATGCTTCATCTGTGACACGCAAAGAGATTGAAGTGAAAATTAAGGCGGACTTGCCCGTTGTGCTGTTAAACTGCACCAGTGTAGACGAGTCGTTGGCATCTATAATGCCTGCCGATTTGCATGGTGGTTATAAAGCGGCAGAGCACCTTATCAATCAGGGGTACAGTAAAATTGCTGCTATTCTTGGTGAAACATGGATGGAAGCGACCCAGCAGCGACTTGCCGGATTTAATCAAGCGCTTATCGATAACCAAATGATCCCTAAAAAGGAATATCAAGTTGAAGGTGACTGGTCGTTAAAAAGTGCTTATCAGAAAACATTGCAGTTGCTAGCGTTGCCCAATCGTCCAGATGCGATTTTCTGCTTTAGTGATTATATGGCAATGGGCTGCTATCAGGCGATCAAAGAGCAGGGTTTTAAGGTCGGGCAGGATATTGCCGTTGTTGGCTATGACAATGCTCCTTTAGGTTTGGAGTTGGAGCCAAAGTTATCCTCGGTGGAGTTGCCCTATTCAAAAATGGGGGAAGAGGCGATTCTCCGAATCGATGCTTTAATTAAGCAACAGCCACTTCTTCAGCGTTCTATTAATTTACCTAGTGAGCTTTATGCCCGTGAATCGACGACTGCTGGTTGTTCATAAGTATCTTAAGATGAAAAAAGAGGCCAGTATTTTGGCCCCTTTTGTTTCCTTTCTCAGTTGTTACCCTTTAAACCTTTTATCGTAAAGCTGGGCATTAAACTGTTTCGCTGCCTTAATTAGTTCAACATAAGGTTCATCAGCCACAGTAACAAAGCCTATGTTGTAGTTCTCACCGTCCCAAGCTCGCCCTGTTGCAGGGGAATCAAGGTATTGAAACCAATGGGCTCCGACAAAGTATGGATTATTCAGGACACTATCCATGTAATGAGTGTACATCTTTGCCCGTTCAGGTTGATCGGCGACGGTTATGATTCCGCCATGGAACAACCCGGTGTCGGTGGCCCCAAAGTGGAATTCACCAATCATGCTTGGTTTGTCCAACTCGGGTAGCAAGTCTTTCCAATGTGCTTTTTTACTGTCGTCTAGGTCATTGGCATACAGGTTGTAACTCATCACATCAACATACTTTGCAGCGCCACGGGCTATTTCAGGAGTGATTCCCCAATCGGCGAAACGAGCACCAAGGTAGAGGTGATTCGGTAGTACTCTTTTCACTTCAGCCTGAACGATAGAGAAGTATTGCTCAGATAACATTTGCAACAAATCGGAGTAATCTTCCCGCATTCCATCGGTGAGCGCAGAACGGTGGTTAAATGAAAGATCGAAGCTGTCCCATGACTTGATACCCGTTTGCCAAGCTTGGTTCAGCGCCTTAATAGTCGAATACTTTGTTTTAAGACTTTGGCTAAAGGCGGCTTTGGCAGGACTTTCCTGGCTACTATAACTAAGTGTATTGACGATAAGACCGAAGTGGTTGGCTTCATTCATTACATTGCCCCAACTGATTTCGTTATCGACAAACACACCGACGAGCCATGGATCATTGACTGAGACTTTTGAGGCGACCTCTTGAGCCATGGCCTTAGCGCTATTGATAAACTCCGGATCAAATGGATCATGGATAGGGCCCCAATAGTCATTGCCAGTGCTGATCCGTTTATGGCTGCCATTGATCCATCCATGGACCTGATAGGCGATCCGCTCACTGCCGTAGAACATTGGGTCGATCCAGTTACCTAGTGTGGTGAATCCCCAGTCGTTCATGCGATCAAGAGTAACATTTTTCCAAATCTGCATCGCTTGGTGTTTATCGGTATCAAATTTGCGCATTAGGTTGGCACGGTAGAAACTAAATACCTCCCCTTGCTTTAGCGCTCCTGAATGGACAAAAGGTGCATAGTCATAATTAACCGCAAGCGGATCGCTCTGCTCTGGTAGCCACTCGAACATGGAATGACGAAGCTCTGAAGCAATCACTGGAGCTTTCGAGTTAGCATCATCGTAATCTATACCTGTTATAGTGACAGTATCGTCCATGCGGACGTTATCAAGACCGGTCATGAAAAAGAGGCAACCCTTTGGGTCAACCAATGTCCATTTTCCGTCGACTTTTGTCGTTCTAAAAAAGCCGGTTCCATCTAACTTGGGTCCTTGCTTCCATCCACCATACTTGCAACGATCTGCCATAGGGGAAGCGTGTCCTAACGTTTTCAGAGCTTCCTGTCCGGCACGGACTAATTGTTCATCAGAGTGAATTTTCTCAGGCCATTCATCGCCTGTAAATTGGCCATATCGATCAACGATGTCCTTGTAGCGGGTTATCTCAGTATCTAGGTCAGGAATGAGCCGGATAGATTTTACCGCTATATCTACATCTTTAGTTGGGTTTTGTAGGTATAGCTGAATACTGTGAATTTGGCTGGTGTCGAGTTTGGTTTCCCCCCAACCAAAACTGATGGCGTGGGCGTCATAGGATAGTTTAGGTGGTTCGCTTCGTAAACCTGATGTCATCGTCCCTGATGACTGGCCCAGTGCTAAGTAATAAGTACCGTCACTGTTTGGTTTTAAAGTGACATAGCCAGATATACTATCGGTCACGCCATCAGCGGTTCCGCCTGATTCCGTATTTTTGGCTTGATCAACTCGAACAAAAAGTTGAATGGTTTCGCTAGCTGGGTTTTCAATATCAAGTGCAAGGTTGAAATTGCCGTATTCAGACCAATTCCACGGTTCATCGGGTTGAAACGTGATATTAGGATAAGCTTCTGTCGCGGAAAAGGTGACAGTGAAACGTTTATCCCCTGATTGAGTCTGCGGCTTAATCGTTGCCGTGCTCAGGGATGGCCTTATCAGGCCGCTAGTATTATCGTCACTGAAGTCATCAATTAATGCCAAAGTTGGTACAGGGCCTGCGTTGATGATTCGCTCATCAGCAGCGATAAAGTCGCCTGATGCATCGATTAGATCCAGATTATCGATGATAACGGTCTGTCTTTCGGCTGGTCCTTGAACGTATAACTGGAATTCAACAAGTTGTCTGAGGTCGATCTGTTCACCTCCCCAATAGTTATCGAGTTGGCGTTTGCTACCGTTGAACAGCATCTCGACAGTTTGTGTTTTCCCTGGCTCAATTATCACAGAATAATTGAGTTGGTTGTCTATTACCCCCACCTGACCGGTACTATCGACAAGCTTCATAATGATATTAGCAGGTTGATCTGTAGGGTTGGTGATATCTAATTTTAAACTTCCTTTGGCATTCCAGTTCCATGTTCCTGCGTTAGGTGAGAACCTCACACTTGGCCAAAGTGTATTTTTATCTTCATCAGAAACGGCATCGAATGATATTTCAACAGAATTTTTATCAGGAGAATTAATATTGTTCTCTATTCTTATTTTTGCATGATGAGTTTTTGTTGATTGCCATTCAATAAAATTATGCGGTTCTTTTGATATGGTGGTTATTTCGTCTTTAAATATAAGTGTGTCATTTATATCGGCAACAGCAAAATTCCCTGAGTTTGTTATCACAATCGATGAAAGTAAAATTGCTATTTTTGTTTTACGAGTTCGCATTGCTACTCCTTTTATGGATTTAAAAGGTCACCTGAAGGTGACCTTATAGATGATTACCACCATGCTTCGAATTGAGCTCCGAAGGTCAGCGCGTCTGATTTTCCTGTTGTAACGCCACTATCAAGGTCGACATCCCAGCGGTCATAGGCAAGAGTTTCAACATCTTGCTCGGCATAAGTAACAAAGAAGCGAATGACAGGGCGTTCCCAGAAGTCGCTAGCAATGTGAAGGTTTTGCGAAAGGGTCACTTTGTATCCTGAATTTGTGCCGTCTTGCGATGAATCGACAGCAGTAATGTCGATAAACTCGTAGCCTAATTCCAATTCAGTTGATGTGCGCTCGTTCCAGGTGTAACTGTTGCGGGCAACAAAGGCGTTCCAATGGGAGTCTTTAACACGAGTGTCAGCTCGTTGGCGTGCCTTTTCGTCAAAACTTGCTGTTTCATGTTGCCAGATATAAGAAAGGGTATAGTTGTCTGTGACTGAGTGTACGCCCTGCCAAAAGCCACCTATTTGATAGTCTGGTAAAGCTTCCCAGCTTCGGGTCATCGAACCTGACGCATTCTTCGAATAGCGGATGAAGAGCTCGTCATAACCTGTATCACTTAACAGCAATAACTTTGATGCTAGCTGATAAGCATCAGGCTTATCGTCGGTTTTGTTTTCTGAGTCTGGTCCCATCGGAGTGCCATAATTGGCATAAAGGTTAAGTGTGAGGTTGTCTGTCAGCTCGATAAAGGAAAGCGAACTGGTGAAAGCGACCAGTTCACAAGCACCGTCCTCAGGTGCTTCTTCATAGATATTCCGGCTAACGCCCAGATGCAGCTTACCAAAGCCAAGATCGTAGTTTTCAAGGCCAAAACCCAATCCATCATTGGACATAGACTGTGAGTCGGTAAGGAAGGTTTCTACACGGTTATAATAGCGTTTACCTGCCCAGATGACGGCTTCAGGGTTAGACTGAATAATGCCGTTACTTTGTATAGCAAGTTCATCCAGGGCCAACCCGCCATCACCATGAACGATGTTCGATTGGATTGTCCAATCCATGTCATTTTTCTGTTCCCAGCCATACCCAAAATGTAACTCAAGCCAATTAGCCTCGTTACCTAATCGACCACCAGAAGAATTGGTGTAGGTATTGCCGGGCAAGCGAAAAATATTCATGCCATTGTCGGCCCAATTATAGCCGCCAGGACTTAGGATATCATCGTTGGTAATGCCAATGCCGCCTTTTGCATAACCGTTAAAAGTAAATCCCCCTTCATTCGCATTGGCAGAAATGGCAAATAATATACAACTGGAAAGAACAGCATGTTTAAATGTTTTCTTATTCATTATCAATCCTTGTTAAATAACTCACTAAACTTAAAATGGTCATAATGGAAAAATTAGATACAGGTATCCCTGACCTATTAAAAGGCCAGGGTATTAATGTCTAATATTTACTTAGCTTTGGGGTTGAATCTTTGCTGATATAAAGAGCTGTTAATTGTTTTGGCAGAATTAACCATTCCGTTATAAGGCACATCAGTTACCGAAACAAAGCCGATGTTGTAGTTCTCACCATCAAAAGAACGACCAGTGATCGGTGAATCGATATATTGGAAGTAGTGACAGCCGACAAAATACGGGTTATCAATCACACTTTGGACATAGCGCTCATACATTTCACCACGCTCATCTTGGCTTTCTGCTGACACTAACCCTGGGTGGAAGAAACCCGTATCACGGGCGCCAAAATGGAACTCACCAATGATGCTTGGCTTATCGATTTCTTCCAGAAATTTCCAAGGTTCTGGGTGTAAGCCTTCTTTGTAGTAGTTATAACTCACTACATCGGCATGTTTGGCGCAAGCGCGAACCACTTGCGGTGTCATTCCCCAGTCGGCAAAGCGGGCACCTAGGTAGAGGTGGTTAGGCAGTTCTGACTTGACGGCTTTAGCTACAATGCGGAAATACTC
>NZ_JANEYT010000090.1 GCF_024357955.1 Photobacterium pectinilyticum | reverse complement strand
GAAAAGCGCTTTTACGCTATGCACCCAAGGTAGGAGCCGGATGCGTTAGTAGCGCACGTCCGGATCTGCGCGGGGGGTGGCAGGTAACTGCCATTCCTACCGCGACCAATGCTGTTGGCTAGCAAGCGATTCATAAGCCGACTTAAACATTAATGTAAATCCTGCCTGCGTAAGGTCTTTAGCTGACATATCGGCTTTTTCCAGTCTACGGTAGCACTCATCCAATGCGAGAAGAACGGTATCTGCCTGATTGTTTTTTAACTGTTGTAGTTGCATGACATTATTCCCATCAAGATAGTTTGCCAATTAGATTTTGAGCAACCCTCAGAATTCCCTTAAAGCATAACTTTGCTAAGGTGAATGAACTCTGAATACGGTTGAACGTTTTTTGTTCAGTGGCAAAAGTTAATAGAAATATCTTAGTTATCATCCGTTAGGCATCTGTCATGATATTGTCAGGGGGATGTCAGAATCTCACTGATCGAGATAGTAAGAAAACAGCGCAACTTCAGGGGGAAGGGAAATTGCGCAATATCGAAAGGATATGTGGGTGTTTTAATAGTTCTTATCTATTTCTTCTAATTTGCCAATAAATTCCTGTATTTGTACTTCGTTGTTATTGTGGAACTCGGTGGTCGTTTGGTTGATCACCGATTCAGGATCTTCATTCATGGTGTGGAAGTGATAGGTATTGTGGAAATTGATATCCAGTGTGACTTTATCATCCGCCAGGCTGACACTATAGCCATCGGGTGACTCAGTACACTTTATATCATCCAGTTGGCTGCCAAACTCGATGGTCTGGCCTTGGCTTTTTATTTTCTCATAAACACTGAGCAGGGTGCGTACATCGACTCTGTTTTTCATTTTGACCTCCAACATGTACTAAAGATGCAGGACCTGTAACAAACAAATTAAGTATACAAAACGAAGCTGTCCTACTTTAAATTTAGGTGTTTATAGCCAGCCTGCCATACAAGTCTAAAAAGGTTTAATCTGGATCAATAATTGGTATCGATGAGCTTCACATTATTGAATTTTAAAGAAAATGAAAATGTTGCAAATTCATGATGACGGAATGGGGTTGAAGTGGTAGCTTGAAAGGTATGAACGACAACTAAACGGAATTATATCATGTTTAAGCAACTTGCCGAGGCGCAGTTAGATCCAATCCTATCGCTTTCTCTTGCTTATCGCGACGATCCTCGAGAAAACAAGGTTGATCTTGGTATTGGCGTGTATCGTAATAGCCAGGGGGAGACCCCTATCATGACGGCGGTACAGCTCGCGCAGCAGCAAGTACAGGCTAGCCAGAAAACGAAGGCATATGTTGGTCTTGCTGGTAACGAGCAGTTCAACCAGTCGATGATGGATCTGCTTTTGACCGGTACATCTGCTAAGGCAAGGGCTGCCGCGGTACAAACGCCTGGTGCCAGTGGTGCGCTGCGCATGTTAGCTGACTTGATTCATCTTGCTGAGCCTGAGACGACAGTTTGGATATCTAATCCAAGTTATGTAAACCATAAACCCGTGATGGAAGCTGCAGGACTAAAGGTTCGATACTACCCATATTTCGACTCAGCGACAAAACAGGTAAACAGTGGGGCAATGCTGCAGGAACTGGCTAAAGCAGGGCCTAAAGATGTGGTATTGCTACACGGTTGCTGCCATAACCCAACAGGGGCTGATATTTCTTTTGCCGATTGGCAGGCTATAACTGATCTGGCCAATAAAAATGGTTTCATGCCATTTGTTGATATTGCTTATCAAGGATTTGGCGACGGGCTGGATCAAGATGCTGCAGGCTTGCAATATATGGCTGACAATATCGAAGAGATGGTGATTGCGACATCCTGCTCGAAGAATTTTGGTTTGTACCGTGAGCGTACTGGTGCGGCAATCTTAGTTGGTGACACCCTGCAAGAAGCGCAAAAAGCGAAAGGGCGAATCCTTAACCTGGCTCGTTCAACCTACACCATGCCGCCTGATCATGGTGCCGCTTTGGTATCGACGATCCTGGATGATGCGTCGCTGACACAAACTTGGAAGCAAGAGCTGAGTGAAATGCAGCAGCGTTTGTTGGCATTGCGTGCGGGGTTAGTGTCTGAGGTCCATGCGTTGGGATCGGATCAGTTCGACTTTATTCAACAGCATAAAGGGATGTTTTCAGTTACGGGTCTAACACCTGAGCAAATCGGTCGTTTGCGCGATGACTATGCCATTTATGCGGTAGGTGATGGTCGTATTAATATCGCAGGCCTGCAAGAGCAACATTTGGGTTACTTAGCACAAGCGCTTGTGGCGGTATCAAAAAAATAATACTGGCTCTGAATTGAGATCATTATCGCTTTAAAAATCATAGAGGCCAGTCATATGACTGGCCTCTATGATTGTTCAAATCGGCGATTTTGTTGGGCTCTATGCTGCCATGGTATGGCGCTGAATAAACTCAATCGAGTGCTGATTGAACTCGTCTGGGCGTTCAACATTACAAACGTGCCCACAGTTTTCGAATTCTGTCAGGTAGCTATGCTCGTGTTTATCAACCATTTCTTTTACTGGCTTGATGAACATATAGTCATTGCCGCCCATTAAATAAAGTGTCGGTATCGGTAATTCTTTTTCTTTGAAACACTTCATTAAAGGATTGACGTCTGTTGCCAGTTTAAACCAACGTTTGAACTCCTTCTGGCACAACTTTTTAGCATCGTTAACAAACATCAATCGCGATTCTTTTTGTGTTTTCTGCGGCATAACCACGTAGGCAAACAACTTGTACAGCCACATGTAAGGGATGAAATGCTTGCACATGTTGCCCGCTGAAATTAACACCTGAGAACGTGTATTCAGGCGTGTAACCGCACCACCGAGAACCATGGTTTTTACTCTTTCGGGGGCCAATTCGGCTAGGCTACGAATAATGATCGTGCCGAGTGAAATCCCAACGAAATGTGCTGATTGGATTTTAAGGTGATTTAACACGTGTACGATGTCAGCCGTCACAGTTTTAAATGTGTACGGGTTTTTGATCATGTCCTGAAACATGTTGTTTGAGCGACCGTGCCCTCTTAGATCGAGAAGAAGTAGGTTGAAATGCTGCTTGTAGGCTTTTATCTGCTTGAACCAGATAGATGAACTACCTCCGGCACCATGAACAAATACAACCCAATCTTTGCTGGTTGGGTGATGGTAAGTTTTATGAAACAACAAAGTATCTGACATGTATCTACTCATTTTTATTTTCAGCAGGCATTATAACACGGGCCTCTCTAAGACTTTGCTCCGATGTGTGACGCTTTGTAAAATTAAGACTTAGGGCGAGTTCAAGTTATTGATTATGAGTTTAAGGATAAATATCGAAGATACAATACTGTGACTCATGTCACGCATTGATTTGGTTGTTGATGCCCTATTGTACGACAAATAGCAAAAACCGGCATAACCTCAGGCTATGCCGAAAAACGATGATTGACGTTTCTTGTTGCTTTCGTACATAGCAACTATATGACTCAGGATTTAAAGTAACTGAAGGCGATCCACTTCAATTTCAGGGATATTGCCGCCTTCATATTCGCCATAGAGACGTAGTCTTGTTGTGGCATTAATCGCTTCTGGTATGTTGATATCGTCGTCAATTTCAACTTGGATCTCTTTAGTGCCATCGCTGAAAATGAAAGTGTCGGCATTGATTTGCTTAATGAGGTGCCCTTCGACAATCGCTTCTTTTTCCGTGAACATACTCGTGTCTTTTAGTAGTTCAGCAACGCTAACGGTTTCTACTGGTCCTGAATAGTTCAAAGCATTCTCATTCTTGTTATGGTCTCCAGCAAAAGCGGCTGTTGGTAGAATGATAGCGGCAGTGGCGATAGCCATAACAGTGTTCTTAATCATAATTCGGTCTCCTTGTGTTGATGGTTATATTAAACAACACTGGTTCTGAATTAATGATGAGTTGGTTATTCAGAAATGGTTCATATACCTAAATAAATTGCGTACATATTATTTAACTTGCCATTGGATAGGTGAAAAACAAAAGGTGTACCAAGTTGAAAGCAAAATGAATCACAACAGCAAACGCTAGTCGACCTGTCCAATAATATGTCAGTCCATAAAGCAACCCAGCGAGAGTCGCAATGGCAATGAATAAAATACCACCAGCAAAATGGACTAAACCAAAGAGAAGGCTGGCAGCGATAATACCTGCGAAAGGAGTCAATCGCTCGATCATGCGTTGTTGGATATAGCCCCGGAACAGTGCTTCTTCAGCAACGCAAGTAAACAACAAGTTGTTGATGATAAATACCCAAGTCCAAGCGGGTAGCGAAATTTCAGGTTTAACAATTCCAGTGCTCCAGGCCATGAAAGGAAGCGCAACAAACAGCAGAGCAACAATAGTGAATTGTGGCTTTGTTATTGACGTGGTGTGTTTGAGCATACTCGGGACAAGCAGAACTAACCCGAAGACAATCTGTGGTTTGTCCAGATTTAAATACATCGAAAAAGGAGTGCTGTTTGAACCGGAGAAGGCTTTGTCGAGTACCAAGAGGTTGTTAAAACCAGGGATCAGGTGAAGTACCAAGGCTGCAGCCCAAAAAATGACGAACCCATGGCAAATCACCTTGTAAGCTCCGGTCAGACGTTGACTCTGCTTGGCAACGACAAGTCCAATAACGACAACCCCAAGGGCTAGGGGGGAAATGCGAGAAAAATAAAGTGCGGCTACTGCCGTCAGGCTTAGTAAAGCAGGCCATATTTTGGGTCTCAAGAATAACGATAATACGGTGCTAGCAAGAAGTAGCCAAACAAGGCCATCTGGCCATAGGTCATTAAGATGAAACATAGTATTGTAAGCTGAAATGATCGTTATAATGCGAAGGTTGATTACCATGATAACGAAAAAACGCCGTGTTTTCATTGTGATAATGTATAAAGGTTAATGAATGGCAACTGAGTTGGTACTGGGTGGAGCGCGATCAGGCAAAAGTCGTTACGCCGAATCGATCGCACAAATAAATGGAAAGCCTGTCATCTATATTGCGACAGCAACTGCGGGAGATGAAGAGATGGCAGAGCGTATTGAGCGCCATCGGCAGGACCGTCCATACGAGTGGACTGTCGTTGAAGAACCTACCGCTTTAGCTCTAGCTATTACTGAATTATCGACACCCGGCAACTGTTTATTAGTTGACTGCCTGACCCTGTGGCTAACTAACTGCTTATTCAATAAGGATTTCAGTACTGACTGGCGACAGCAGAAGGCTGAACTTCTTGGAGTCCTAGAAAAAGTAGAAGGGGATGTTATCTTAGTCAGTAATGAAGTTGGGCAGGGAATTGTGCCGATGGGCGAAATGTCGAGACGTTTTGTCGATGAGAGTGGTTGGCTGCACCAAGCCATCGCAGCGCAAGTTGATCGAGTCACTTTCGTTACGGCAGGGATCCCGCAGCTCTTGAAGGGGGCGTGATGGCTGAATGTATAAAGACAAGAATTGATATTTTGCGTCATGGCCTGCCTGAAGGCCACGGTTGTTTGAGGGGGCATACTGACTTTCCTATCACCCCGACAGGTTTGTCGCAAATGTCGAGTGCCGTAAAAGGGCTCAATGATATCGAACAAGTGGTTGCTTCTCCTTTACAACGATGCAGTGATTTTGCCAATCAATTTGCCCAGCAGTTCACTTTACCTTGTCAGCATTTTAGTCACTGGAAGGAAATGAATTTTGGCGACTGGGATGGACAAAGTCACGATAGCCTGTGGCAACAACACGGCTCGTTGTTAGAAACTTATTGGCAGAACCCGTGGTTATCGACGCCACATGGTGGGGAAACGCTGAAAGCGTTTGATCGTCGGATTCAACAAGCATGGGATCTGTTACTAGATAACTATTTAGGACAGAAAATATTACTCGTGACTCATGCTGGAGTGATGAAACAACTGATGCGGATCCTATTGGAGATGCCCGAAAACACCAACTACCTCCAACGTATCGATTTGCCTTATGCGGCGCGTTACCGTGTCACGGTAATAACAGATGAAAATGGAATCCATTGGCCACAGATCCAGTGGCCAGTCGAGCAGCATTATTAAGCGAGAACAAATGCAATCAACAACAAAAGCCTTGATGGTTCAGGGTACGACTTCTGATGCAGGTAAAAGTGTTTTAGCGGCAGGGCTGTGCCGTGTATTAGCACGTAAGAATATTAAAGTCGCCCCATTTAAGTCACAGAACATGGCGGGTATACGACAAAACTATCAATAAGTACTATTTAGTAATGAGTTTTTCATTTTTTCTTTTCAAAAATAGTGTGTTATGTATATTTTACCATCCGTGATGTGGCAATGATTATCAATATGTTATAACCTATCTAAAGCAGTATTAAGTAGTAAAGTGTACCAAATATGTACCAAAACTACTGTTGGTTAGGGAGTGTTAGATGAAGATAACGGATGCACGGTTAAGGCATATAGTTGGAAAGCCCTACAGTGGAGCACCGCAAATTGCTTATGAAAAAGGACTATCATTGCGCATCAGCCCCAAAGGGAAGGTCACATGGGTGCTTAGATATAACTTCAATGGTTCGCCCGTTAGGGTAAAGTTGGGGGAGTATCCTGCAATGAAAATAAAAGAGGCAAAAGATAAACGAGATGAATACAAATTACTTGTGTCTAAAGGAATTGATCCAAGAGGCAATCATATAAAACTTGGTGTTAACTCTCCTAAAACGATCTCTGCTCTGATTGAATACTATATAGAAAACTCCTTAATGGAGTCCAACAAACAATGGCCTGCAATTGAAAGCCTTCTTCGTCGCTCAATCATTCCTCATATTGGAGATTATCCTGCTGATGATATTGAACGAGCGGATTATGTTTGTTTGTTCAAACTTGAAAAAGAGAGAGCGGGAGCAAAACATGCAACAAGATTGCTTTATCGATTTAAGAGCATACTCAATTATGGTGTTAGGCATGGTTTTTTAAAGCAGAACCATCTTAATCACCTTAAAGGCAGTGATGTTGGTGAGATGAGCAAACCAGTGAAACGTAAGCTAATAGATGTTGAAATTGGTGCCTTGTGGGTATGTATTGATACACTTCCATATCATGAAACAATGAAAAACTTGCTCAAATTAACAATGATTTTTGGTTCTCGGGTTGGGGAATTGAGGCTATCTGAAAAATCTCATTTTGATTTTGAAATGTTGACTTGGACAGTGCCTGCTGAAAACCATAAAATGGGGAGGAAATCAGGTGCAGAAATTGTACGCTCAATCCCTGTAATGGCTGAAGAAATACTTAAACAACAAATCGAAATAGAACCAGACTTTAAGTATATGTTTCCTCAGTATTATATCGTTAAAGATAAGCCTCTCAACCAAAAAACACCTTATCGTCCATCATTAGTTTTAGCTCAAATGATGACTGAAATGGGCTACACAGAAACTCGTAATCACGATATGCGTAGAACGGCAAGGAATGCATGGGAAGCTCTAGATTTTCCGGAAAAGGTTAGTGAAACAATGATAGGTCATAAGGTTCATAAAGGTGTTCAAGCACACTATTTAGAATATTACTATCTTGATGAGCAACTAGATTGTTACGAAGAGTGGTGCGATTATATTCTTAGGCAAACAGAAATTTTTCTACGTCAGAAACGAGAGCATGGAAATTTACGTGTTGTTTCCTGAATATAATCACACCTTATAAGGGTTCAGACGAGCCCTTCATTTTTACACCATTCTTCAAACTCTTTTCTTGAGTATCTTCCCCTTGCTTTCTTTTGTGGAAAACTAGCGGTTCTCACAATAAAGGCATCAAGAGTCGTAGGCTTCATGCCTAATATCTTGCAAATATCTGCACGAGTAATAAACAAAGGCTTTACTGCTTCTGTGTTTAACTCATTCATTTTTTGCTCCTGTGATATTCATCCTGAAAAATTAATCCTTATTTTCAATAGATTGCAGCATTGCTGACTATGGAAATGGTTCTGTTCCAATGACAAACAGATGGGGGCTTTGTAGCCACAGCCGTCAAGGCAAGCCCCGTTACCGGGGAAATATTCAGTTTATTCATTCATATGTAACTTAGGTTCTCACGTTAAAACGACACTGCCTCATGTCAATTCTTGAACTAAGTGCGAAATGTCAGCATTTAGCTTCATTTGTTTGATCATAACGATTGTATTGCTCTCTTAACTACACAGAAATCACTGCTAAGCGACGCCCTTACGCTGGGGGGCATCGCTGGATCCCTAGACGTAATTCGGTACGTTTTCCTGATATAGGGTACATATAGTTGAAGTATCATGTCTTACACCCAAGCGGGCTCAAACGGTTATACAAACCTTCACAATCAGATTCTTTGTATACTTTCCCCTTTGGCTTGAGGTTATTAAGGGGCATATCACTTAGTGGCGTAACAATCTTTGGCATATCGAGATACTTATTCCTGTTTAGGTACCTCATTTTTCTTTTTTCCGATGGAAAAAAACACTCGGCGCAACTGAAAAAAATTTTTTTACTAGCTGATTGCTTGAATTTTGAACGACTAACTGTCTAAGAAAGCCTTTGCCCTTTGGATGTAATCACTCCACCATTGCATCATCTCTGCTCGCCTTGGTATGAGATCAGTTCGGTTATAGGCTGCTCTTACTTCGTTCTCACCCTTATGAGCAAGGGCTTTTTCTATAGGGTTTGGGTCAAACTCTTGTTCGTTCAGTACTGGGTGCTTGCTATTGCCCTGAGGCCATGGGAAACCAGTTCTCCTTTGAACCCCATATTTTTAATTGCTGCATTATCGGTTTGGCTATTGATGTGCATGTTTTTGGCTCTGCGGGAGTATAAAGACAAAAGGGGTATGTCCTGTAACAGGGTGCAGGAGGTTTAAGGTGTGAATGACTTGGTGGGAGGATAGGGGAAAACTATGTGCTAATCGGTGTTCAATTATGAGAACAAAGTCTAAAAAAGTGCTCCTTTATTATGACTTTTCGGCCATTCAAATATGGTAAATAACCAGATGAGACAATCTCCCATCTGGTTATGAATGTACCACATTGAGGTACTAATAGGTCGGCCCTATCACAATGATGCCAAGCTCTTTCTGTAAGCGTTCAACCTCATTTTTGCCAAGGATGAACTCTGCATCACCAATCGCCCGATGGGAGAAGAATTCTGTACTTTCCCGTTCCAGAATTAATAGGGTGGTGATGATTTGCTTTTTGATCTCGAGTTCTTCTTCTGCTGTAACGAAAAGCCCATGATGCGCGAAAGCAACGAAGTCGATTAGCTCGGTTAAACTTTTCATAAATGACACCTCTTTTAATAAATGAGATTTCATCATCAACGAAGATCTAAGTGCTGGAAATACACTTACGCCGGGGAAAATCGCGCTTTGGAAAAGGTAGTTAGTCATCGGTGTTTGGCTGGTGCCTTGACATCCCGTTCATTACTGTAAGCTGAAAGCTCATCAGTTAATGGGAGGCCATATGAAGAAGATCTATCAATTTCGGGGAGTTCGTTATTACACCGAAGTCGGTTATAACTGTGTGTTGATATTTAATGCGGATACCCATCAGTTCGTTTACCAGCTTTATGGCAGTGCCCTTGATGAAGAGGGCACTTTTCATCATTTTGTGAATAAGTACATGAGATAAAAGTCATAATCGTTGAACTTCAAGCAGAAGCCGCAGGTTTTCCTGCGGTTTAATTTTAACCCGTCGACGAAATCAGCAGGTTGTAATAACAGTACTAGAATGGACACATATTCGTCGTAGACGATGATGCCGAAGAGCTGATCGGCTGAAAAGCTCAGAGTTTTGATTCAAAGGGGACGTATTCACAAGGCTTAAACCTTTTCATTTTTCTAACCAAGAGTCATAGGTATCGATATAGTGCCTGGCAGACAAGCCGTTAAATCAAGAAGACCTGCAAACCATGCAAATATGGTCACTGCTTCTCCCTCGTCTCTTTTTTCCAAAAAGAGACGAGGGAGTACGAAGATTCCGAAGTCCAGCAATGGCAAGGCTTATAGACGTAAGATAAAGCAAAATCGACGAACGATTTTGGACGACAGCGACAAATTCGCCGGATCTCGCCACCAACTATTGAGTGGCCTGAGCGGGAAGCAGCCCCATAGCAATTTGTCTCCATACTGTTACGAGCAACAAGCTTATAGGCGTTGGGACCGCCATTATCTCCCTTTCACAACAAAGACGCGCCCTTTCCAAATGCGCACCTAACACTTTACTGATTGACTGTGGTTGTGAACTGAAAGCTGATGTGATTAATACTGATTAAACAGATATGGTTTCGATATTCAAAATTAGAGGTGGATTAAAATGGCCATTCATGCTCTGTTCAAATTGAATTAACAGCTTTGTATGAGTTGGAATATCGATGTGAGCATGTAAGGTAAGTGTTGAGTAGGATTAACATGCTGGATAGTGTACCCAGCATGCTTTTATTCTTATTATGGTGCCACTTCATTAGATACTGGTTGGGCTGTTTCGGGTAAGAACTCTTGATAGATCTCTTCGACGGTTTTCCCTTTTGTCTCTGGTAAATAACGGTAGCAAATGTAAGCCAGCATTAGGCTAAATAAGCCATAGATGAAAAAGGGGAAGCTGCCATTAAAGTGTTCTTGCAACCATGGGCTATCGTTCATCATTGGGAAAGTCTGGGCGACAATGACATTGGTAAACCAGAATAACAAGGTTGATTTCGACACGATGCGGTTACGGTGAGAGTTAGGGCAGATCTCTGCGGCAATCACCCAGGGGAGTGGTCCACAAGTTGAGCCGAAGGCAAACAAGTACGTCATAATGACAGCTAGCAGCCATATGCCTGTATTACCAGTTAATACTGCCAAACCGACTAAGATAATCGTGGCTGCGACAATCAGCGAGCCCCAGATCATCATAGGGCGGCGACCTAACTTATCTGCATTCTTTGCCGCCACAATAGCCGCAGAGAAACAGACGACGCCAATTAATACATTTTGGAAGAAGACATCGCCCCAAAGGGTTGTCCCGCCATCGCCAGTTCCAATACTGTTGAGCAAAACTGTTGTGTAATAGATGATGACATTGATACCTGTTGCTTGGCTTAAGCAGGCTACTGCAATGGCCATCCACAGTACTTTTCCAAGCCCCGATTCATATATTCCTTTATTCGATATTGTGGTTCGGCTGATATCCACTTCAATCTCATTCAAGATAGTGGGTGCTTTTTCATTGCCATTCGCTTTGGCTAGAATGGCTTTGGCTTCGGTACTACGTTTTTGCTGTACCAGCCAGCGCGGCGACTCAGGTAAAAAGAATGCTGCAATAGCCAACACTGCTGCAGGAATCAACTCACCGAAGAACATCCACCGCCAAGCAGTTTCAACTAGCCAGTCCAAACCTCGGCCAGAAACGATGACATAGTTAATGAAGTAGGTACAAAGGATCCCAAAGGTGATCATGACCTGGTTAAATGAACCATAGAACCCTCTTTTGTCACTTGGGGAAATCTCCGAGAGGTAAACTGGGACAATCATTGATGATAATCCCATCCCGAAACCACCGATGACTCGATAGATGACAAGCTCTGAGAAGGTATCAGGCATGGAGGAGCCAATGGCACTGACTGCAAATAAGATTGCACTCAAGTGAAGAACTTTTTTACGGCCATATTTTTCACTAAGCGTTGAAGCCACCCCCGCACCTGCCATACAGCCAATTAAGGCAGAGCTAACTCCCCAACCGACCATAGCAGGGGATAAATCGAAGTAGGCTGAAAAGTATTGGACAGCCCCTGAGATGACGGCGATATCGTAACCAAATAAAAGCCCCCCGACCGAACAGATGAGGGCCACGAGAAATCCATATTGCGGTGCACTGAGTTTTTCCATAACTAACGTCTCCATATGACTGGTATGTCCAGATAAATTGTCATGGATTGAGGTGATTTGCTGATAGCCAAATATTTGCAGAAAATGCGCAAATATTAGCAGGTTTTAGTTTATGAGAGATGCTTGTCTATAAGAGCTGTGAGAAGCTAGTGTCATCTCAGCGAAATACCCTTATCACAACGTCTGGTCTAGTGGTTGTGAAGGGGAGTGGATTCCATACATCAAGTTACAACCGACATCAGAGCTGGTGCTAGAATTCTAACTTTAAAAAGTAGGGTTAATACTAGTTGAAGCCTAAATGTGATGGCACGTCACATGATGTATGCCTAAAAGACTAGGTAGAAAAAGGGACGAGTAGGGGGGAAACTATGAATAGTCTCCGACTTGATAGACACGCTTGAACTGGATATTTACCTAAGATCAGATTATTCAAAGTTGTCGACTTCGAGCCTCAAATCTAACGCGAAAATGTCCAGCTCCGTGCTGGCGGGTAGATCACCATAACGCAGACATGCCCCTCTTCGAGTCAGCCTATTTTCGGTAAGCATCTGCTGCTCATTTCTATGCGTATAATATTTAGTAGTTACACAATTGCTCATGGCATACTGATTTAAATGTTCTGGATAGTCATATTACTCATAATCGCGACATGCGTCTTCCTGCCGGGTCTGTGGGTCAAGCATGTGATGGAAAAGTACAGACAGCCGGCTGATCGCTACCGCAAGCAGGGAAGTGGTGGTGAACTTGCTCGCCACCTGCTGGACAGCTTCGGCTTGGGTAACGTCGAGGTAGAGGAGACCTCTGCCGGTGATCACTATGATCCGGTATCTAAGGCTGTGCGTCTGACGCCGGACAACTACTCCGGATACTCGCTGACGGCAGTGACTGTGGCCGCCCATGAAGTGGGGCATGCAATTCAAGATTCACGTGGAGAGTCCTTGTTCCTGGCGCGGCAGAAACTCGTAAAGACTGCCATGGTCGGCGAGCGTATTGCCGGAATGATGCTAGTGGCTGCACCGCTTGTCCTAATGCTAACCCGCATGCCGCAAGCGGGAGCGATAACGATAATGATTGGTATTGTTTCAATGGCACTAAGTACCATGGTGCACCTGTTGACTCTTCCGGTTGAGTTCGATGCCAGTTATGGCAAAGCTCTGCCGATCCTGCAGAAAGGCGGCTACCTGCATGATGGTGATCTGGAGCATGCGGAGAAAATTCTCAAGGCGGCGGCGCTGACCTATGTCGCTGCCTCGCTGACCAGCTTGTTAAACTTGGGGCGATGGGTCGCGGTGCTCCGTCGGTAATGGCTGCTTGATGCCAGAGGTTTAGCGAGTGCTATGTCATTGACCAGGCGTGGTATCAACTCGGCGCCTGAGTTATCCCTTCCATACAGCCGTTTATCACCAACCCTGACTTTGTCTACGGATACAAGCACGATATACCACAGACTCCGGTGAATTATGGCGCGCATAAAACCTTTTATGGCAGTGGAGCTGAAGGCTCAACGGCACTAACCGCCGATTGATATATGGCCACTGATCCAAGCGGCAAAATATCAACACGGAATTGCCCCTAAATAAGTTAAAGTAAATACTCATTCATGAACTATTCATACTAGATTTGAATTAATTTGATTCATGCGACACTTATAAAAAAGGCAGTCGAATCACTGCCTATTTAACTATGGGAATATGCTTAATACTGGCGTCTTCGCCAAGCTATAAACAGTATTGTAAGAAGGCTGATTAGCCCCATCGATGATCCCCCGCCCGATGAGCTGTTATCATTGCCGCCACCAACATTACCATTATCGCCATCGCCGCCATCGCCGCCATCACCGCCATCGCCGCCATCATCGCCATCGCCGCCATCGCCGCCATCCGACACAACGAAATCTACTCCCAAACGGGTGCTAAGACTCTGCACATAAAACACAAAGTTGTCAGCATTGATTCCAGCGATATCGCAAACCGGCTTCGAGCAGGAAACAAAGTTATTGTCTCCGTCGTAGTACAGCAGCACAGCTTTATCACCGCTTACGTGATCCAGAACAATTGAAAGGCTCTTACTCTCAGGCGTCGCAACCTCAAAGGTTATGCGCGTATTGTCAGAGATATGAAGGCTTTCCGTTGCATCTAGGTTCAACATGTAAACAGGACCCGCGATGTGTGTTGGCACAAACTCGGTATATGACGCAGTGATTTTACCTGCGTTGACATCGCCTGCCGGCTCTAGCTTGATGAACAAGGTATCGTTCACGGTACCTTCAAAGGCTACACCCAAGGTATGCACGCCATTGCTGCCTGCGACATCGTAGTCAAAGTCAACATTGGTTGGTACAGCACCCATCTTGGCCAAAACTCGGCTTCCTTCAGGAATACCTGAAAGGGTAAAGCCATAACCGTTGATGTCTGCGCTGATTGGTAACGAGAAGACGGTGGTAGCTACCCCTGAAAAACTGGCTTCTACACCATTATCAAGCGCTACGTCCACAACCGGGTTGACTTCAATCTCGAAACCACCCAAATCGACTGTGCCAGGGCCACCATTTGACTCGAGCACATAGGTACACACGTCATAAGTGGAAATAATCCCTTGCGTGTAACAGGTCGAATTGCTCGCATCGATGATCACATCGCCTTCAGTACTTGCTGAATCCATAATTTCATCAACAAACAACGACTGCACAGTGATTTCAACCGGCGTACCGCTCACAAGCGCCAAGGTCGGCGCATGCCAGCTGTTCACGGTTTCTGCGATCCAGTCACGAACGTCAAAGCCAGACAAGTCAGTTGCCATCAAATACTTAAATTGCTTCAGGTCATTACTATAAACAGCCTGACGCTGATGAACCCCTACTATTTGATTATCAATGACATACGGACCACCCGAATCACCGCCACGAGAAGTCCCTCCCGTCACATCGGTTTCATCAACCAAGTCGGCATACAAGGCGTAATCATCCAACCAACAATAATCTTGGTAATCACCCGTGGTAGGGGTACAGCTATCATACGGACCCACTGAGTGCCAACGCTCGACATAATGAAGCGGCAACGTCGATATATCTGGCCCTTTCCACATTTCATCGTGGCCATAACCATATAATCGCACCTTCTTGTCCTGAGCATAGACATCCATCCCAATAGGTACAATTTCAGTTAGCTGCAAATGGCCATCCATCTCCCACAACGCCACATCTGCTGCAGAATGCCACTCATTCTCGTGACAGTCCTGAGATGACACACCAGAACCTGGAATCAAGCGCGTACAAAATTCGGGATGACGAACCTTATTCAACACATCGAAGACCGTAACGCCCGATATATTTGAAATCGTATGGTCATGATAGACTCGCTCACCAGCATAGCAGTGTGCTGCCGTTAGGTGCCATTTACCGGCGACCAACGCGCCGGTACACCCATCCGTACGACCCACCCAGTTGTGCTCGGCTTTAGCCACCTCTTGACCACCGATGGTGAAGAGTGTTGGTGGCTCCTCTGTTTGTGCCCCCAAGAGCGAAGATATTCCTAACCCCGTAAATGCAATTAATAAACGCATGAGAATCAACTCCTTTAGTTCTCATCCGTGTGATTACTCACCTACTGATTTGATTTTTACTAGGTGAAACAGCCATTCACACATATAAAATAAAATGCACAATAATTGTCCAATATTTTGGGAAAACTGAATAGTCTCAATGTTTTGCATGTAGTGAGAGTGTAAGGCTTTTACTCTTGCTTAAGAATCGAATACTTATAGTAATTATGCTGGGAGTGATTTGAATTATTGCCCTAACATGCTTAATGTCCAGAGATGTATGAAGGGGCTTGAAACACACCTTTGTCGAGTAGACGACACCTGTTACCAAGTGTCGTCCCTCTAAGAACCCAGCGTGCAACTTTCACCGCACTAGGCTCAAGCCTTCACGAGAGCACCAATTGGCACCCAGCAACTTATAAAGCAGTGAGAGCAGGCTCATGCCAAGAGTTACGGAATTGCTTCTTTGATTTTCTCTTAGCCAAGTATTCTTGGTATTGAGGATCAAAAGGCGTAGCGGCACTCCTGATTTTCACATGTCTCTCTATTGGCACCTTAGCTATTTGAAACAGATTGAACTGACAATCCATATTCATGATCTTCTGCCAACCGTGAAATTGCCATTGACCTTGGCGGTTGATGAAGTATTTAAGGGCGATCCAAGTTCTAGATTTTGTTGGATGACGCCTTTTAGCCCAGTGCCATAACGTATGGAATAGCTTGTGACCTACATATCCGAATACCTGTTTGGCCACGCAGTGTCGATAGTAATTCGACCAGCCCCTGAGTTTCGGATTTATCAGCTTGATAAGATCGTTAACGGGGATGGTTGCATGCTTTTTGATGAGTTCGCGCAAATTACTTAGGAACAGTAGCGTGTTGGATTTACTCGGTTTAATGAGCAATTTCCCTTTGTACTTCCTATGGTTAAAACCTAGGAAATCAAAACCACGACTGATATGGGTAATGTGCGTTTTCTCTTCGGAGAGTGTTAAGCCTCTTTCTGCTAAGAAATCAGCAATCAACGGTTTGATATCGTTCTCCAGCACTTCCTTTGAAGCACAGGTGACGACGAAATCGTCGGCGTATCCAATAAAGTTGGCTCTTGCCCCCTTTTTGAGAGCGGTAGACTTTATGCGCAGTTCAAGTCCTGCAAGGGTCATTAGCATCAAGGTGGGGGATATAACCCCGGCTTGAGGTGTTCCCTCATCAGTACGATAGAACAGCCCTTTGTCCATAAAACCAGACTTTAACCATTGTTCCAACATGCGTTTATCCACGGCAATGTTGTTCATAAGCCATTGATGCCCAATCTTGTCGAAACAGGCTTTGATGTCTCCCTCAAGAACCCATTGAGCTGATTTCTTTAATGCCAGACACTTGAAGCACTGTGCGACTGCATCGGCAGTGCTGCGGTTTGGTCTAAATCCATAGCTGTTAGGGTCGGCAAGTGTTTCTGATACAGGCTCCAGAGCAAGAAGATGAAGCGCTTGCTGCGCTCTATCGACCATGCAGGGGATACCCAGAGGTCTGAGCTTACCGTTTTTCTTGGGGATGTAGATACGCTTAAGCGGTTTGGCTTGATAAGCTTTCCTGCTCAATTGATGGACTGCTTTCATACGGCGCGTATCTGTGTTCCAGATGACGCCGTCTACTCCAGGCGTTTTACTGCCTTTGTTTTGTGATACCCGCTTAACAGCAAGAAGTTTTGCCGAACGCGAGTGGGTCAGTATCCACTGCAACGCTTTCGCTTTGCCGTGTTTACTTTCTCGTGTTGCCTTTGCAATACGCACCTGAAGCTTTAAAACATGGGATTCAACGGCCTTCCAATTGATGGATTGCCATTGAGCACTGTTAGGAGAGGCACTAATCTCTTTTGAAATCATCATTTGCGTTTCTCCTTGAATAAAGTTCTTCAAATTATCTTGCAACGGAAGACCAGTCGGAAGTCAGCCCACTTTCGTGATCAGATATAAATCTGTATCTGCATCGTTACAATGCAGCGTTCGCTTTTTCCAACATCCTCTACCTGCATCACTATCGGCCACAAAGGCTTTCCCGAAGGGAGTGATACAGGCTTACCGTGTTCCGTATGTCGCGCAATGTCAGGGTAGATGCCCGCTATGGTGCGGAGAGTTCAATGATCACGAAAGAGCATGGGGCAATCTCTTTCCGACTCTCTTGCCTTTTGGCTACAGCGTATTAACCACTTCCGCTGTTTCAACGTATAACGCACCTTACGCGGATTCACGTATGTTCATCATGCTGACTACCTAGCACTCACCCAATTTTGTGGTTATCAGGAGGATCGTCCTCTCACGATTTCAATCCCGATTGGCCTATAACCAATCTTCGTTACATTGTCAGAGCCGCTACTTTATTCAGGCTCCTAGGTTCATCTGGTGATACAGATGGTTCACTCGTTGAGCGGTGAACAGCGCTTCATACGACCTCACGTCGCACGCCCCATTCGGTGTTAGCCGAAAACTAGCGAGTAGCAGTGCTATCTACCTATGCCAATACTGCAATGGGGAGTTAAACATGACAAGGGTACCCCAAGCTTTGCTGTAGTGACCGCCTAAGTGTGGTAGGTCTGGCTGAAGGGCCTCAATTCAGGTGTAATATAAGATTCTAAAAGAACCTACAGGAAGTCTATTTCATGACACAAAGTTTTATTGTGAATGAGCTTAGTCGACAGCTTAAATCACATCGACAAAGGTTAGCGATGTTGAAGCTGGTAAAGTTTGCTGAGCAAGATAGTTCTGATGATGTGAAATTGTTAGAACTTGAGACACTAATAACTGAACAAGAAATTAAAGTCACTAAGAAAGAAAAGCAAATTGCTCAAATACAAGCATTATTAGATGTTATACCTCGCGTTTTAAAAGTGTTGACTTTCTTGGCTGTCCTTGTGACTGTATTTTACATGGCTGCAAAGTTTCTTTGTTTATAATGGCCGTGTAATCCGACGCCTATGCAGTAAAACAGTTTTGTCCAACTCTGCAGTAACGAGGCAGATCATCGTAACGCAGATCTGCCCCATTCAAAGTTAGCCCACTTATCAGTCACTTTTTACGGACGAGTATTTGACCTACTATTTCTAATCAGTGTAGTGTCTAGTTGATTGAAGCTTTTTAGGTAGGAGTATTATTTTGAATACAGAACCAACGGTGAACACTGATGAGTTTCTTAAGATCCTTTCGTCAGAATTGAAATCACTCCCGACACTAGACCTAGAACTATGCGATCTATCGAATGAGATAGGGCTTATCGTTGCAAAGTTGGTTGGCACAGAAAAGCCTCTCGAAAATGAATTTAAGAGCGGAATCGCACATGGATTTGATTTAGTGCGACGTGAGGTAAAGAAGGCACGTTCAACACCCAGCTAGCTAATTTGGCTAGCTCAGTAATTAGATGGTACGCCCCACACCTACGCTAAAATTTACAATGTCGACGAACATTTAGAGGTGCCATCATGTCA
>NZ_JANEYT010000008.1:32761-121477 GCF_024357955.1 Photobacterium pectinilyticum | reverse complement strand
TGGTGCCGACTACCGGAGTCGAACTGGTGACCTACTGATTACAAGTCAGTTGCTCTACCTACTGAGCTAAGTCGGCACACTAAATCTTTTTTAGTTTCAAGCCATTGGCTCAAAACTGAATTTGGCTCCCCCTGCAAGACTTGAACTTGCGACATACGGATTAACAGTCCGCCGTTCTACCAACTGAACTAAGGGGGAATTGCATATCGTTGCTTGCACCCTGTTCTTCAAAAGAGAAGAAGTGGTGCCTCGAGGCGGAATCGAACCACCGACACGAGGATTTTCAATCCTCTGCTCTACCGACTGAGCTATCGAGGCAACGGAGCGCTATTAAACGGTTTTTCGTTCTTTTCGTCAACCATTTTTTCAGAAAAATTTCATTGTCGCATTCGGTTGCCTGCTTTTTGCTCGGAAACGCCGATTGTGGCTATTTCCTTGTCATCGCTTCAGATTTTTCCTTGGTTAAATTCTTTTTGGAATGCGGTGACTTTTTCCAAATACCTTCTGGCTTCGGCATTACGGTGCTTGTTGGTCAGTGCCCAGTAGACTTGATTTGGTTGTAAACTGTTCAAATCGTTCATCGCCCGCTTGCGATCACTGCTGTGGAAAGTATTGAGTACTCCTCCTGTTCCACCGTTGTAAGCCGAGATCATGCTGTAATGGAGCGACAGCGGATCACGGACGTCTTTCAAATACCGGGTACGCAATATGTAGAAGTAGGCAGTGCCGGTATCAATATTTCTTGCAGGATCAAACAGGTACTCAGGTGTCGGGATGCCGGGCTTGTTTTTCACTAGCTTGAACACGTCGGCTCCGGCGGTTTTAGGCACCACCTGCATCAGGCCGTAGGCATTGGCGTGGCTGACCGCATAGGGGTTGAAGCTGCTTTCGGTTTTGATAATGGCGTAGATCAGATCTTCGGCAATGCCGTAACGACGGGAGGCATCACGAACAATATTGGCATATTTGTACCCTCGCTGGTTGGCATGGTCGGCCACCATAGGGATTTCAACATAATAGACTTGATGGAAGCGCTCCGAGCGCTTTTTCAGTTTGCTGTTGATCAGATCCTCGGCGAAGCGATTGGCACGCCATGACCATTCGATCGGCTTGCCTTCACTGTCGAGTACCTGACCGTAGAGGAACGGCTTGCCACTCAACTCGATAGCCGAATCGGAATACAGATCGACGCCGCCCGGGTTGTCTGGCGTCAGCAAAGTGGTGGTAATCGCTTCCTTGAGGTGTTTGGTCGGTTCGGTTTTGGCAACGGTTTCGACAATAACCATACCGCGCTCAAAGTCGACATGGGCGCGGCTGCGGTAGCCGTCGGTGTATTTTACGTATTGACGCTTGCTGGCGACCAGAGAGTCGTTATCCCCCCAATAGCGTTTTACCTGACCGTTGAAGGAGTTCATCAGTCTGTCGAGCGCGGCAGTATCTTGGGTGAACTGGCCGGGCAACGGAGCGAGGTTGTTAGCAAAACGGTTGGTGGTGGAGTAGTCGACATCGTAGAGTTGCTCGATGAACTCTCGGCTACATCCGCTCAGCATGAGCAGGGATAAAAACAGCGCGCGTAATCTCATAGTTCCCGAAATAAGAAAAAGGCATCTTACAAGAGATGCCTGAATTAGTGACTGATATGCTTCTCTTGAGTTAAACGACCAAGCGCTGAGGAAGCATTAGCGGAATTATTCGCTCGGCGGTGTGTAGCCGTCGATAATGACATCCTGGCCTTCGAACAAGAAGTTAACCATTTCGGTTTCCAGTAGCTTGCGGTGCTCCGGATCCATCATGTTCAGTTTTTTCTCGTTGATCAGCATTGTCTGTTTGCCTTGCCATTCAGCCCAGGCTTCTTTCGAGATGTTGTCGAAAATACGCTTGCCTAGTTCACCAGGATAAAGTTGGAAATCAAGGCCTTCCGCGTCTTTTTTTAGGCGGGCACAAAATACTGTACGGCTCATCGGGGAGCTCCTTCGTTATAACGTTGATTCGTTAGCTTGGGTATATTTATATCATGCTTAATATACTCAAGTAACTTCAAGGTGCATGTAACTTGAAGTGACTCGGGTATACGTTGCTATCTATTTAGCTCGTAGCGTAGGCTCTCGAGGATCTGCTGTACTGGAGCCGCCAATCCAACCTCCGCGGGTTGGTTGAGGTTATACCACAGACCTTTGCCTGCTTCGCTGATGCCGTTGGGTTGTTCGGAAAGGCTCAATTTTACCGGTACGATATCCAAGTGGTAATGACTGAAGGTATGGCGGAATGCGTTGAGCTGCTCTTGAGCGCGGATGATCTCTAATTGATCAATTCGCTGCTCGATAATTGCGGTTAGATCGGCGTGATCCTGTTGCGGGAAGCACCACAGGCCGCCCCAGATCCCTGCGGGTGGGCGCTTTTCCAACCAGACATATTCATCATACTGAAAAATGGCAAACCAAGCTTGCTTCTCCGGTAGCGTTTTTTTCGGCTTCTTGCCCGGAAACTCGGCTTGTCTGGCCTGCGCTTTAGCCTCACAACGTTCGGCGACGGGGCACAATTCGCATTTTGGCTTACTGCGGGTACAGATCATCGCCCCCATATCCATCATGGCTTGGTTATAACGTTCTACGCCCTGAGCGGGGGTGTTGGCCTCGGCAATTTCCCAGAGTTTGTTTTCGACCGGCTTTTTCCCCGGCCAGCCTTCAACGGCATAGCATCGGGCCAACGTGCGTTTTACGTTGCCATCCAAGATGGGGTGATGTTGTTTGAGCGACAGTGACAAGACTGCACCAGCGGTAGAGCGGCCGATCCCTGGTAGGGCAACCACTTGTTCGATATCGGTTGGGAAAACGCCGTTATAGTGCTCAACAATGTGTTTGGCTGCTTTATGCAGGTTTCTCGCTCGGGCGTAGTAGCCGAGGCCAGTCCATAGGTGCAACACTTCGTCTTGTTCCGCTGCTGCAAGATCGGCGACGGTAGGGAAGCGTTCGATGAAACGTTCAAAGTATGGGATCACCGTAGCGACTTGGGTTTGCTGTAGCATGATTTCCGACAGCCAGACCTTGTAGGGGGTCTTTTGCTGTTGCCATGGCAGGGTTTTCCGGCCAAATTTGTCATACCACGCTAAAATGGCATCAGAGAAGGTATTGGTCACAGTTTCAAGCTCACTTTACTGACAGCCGTCTTCGCCTGTCTTATTTTTGGCCCTGATTGCACCACAAAGTCCGGGTCGTCGCAATCGATAGACTTGCACTTGCGCTGTAACTTTGGATAATGCCGTTCCGTTTCTTTTTTGTTTGGATAGTAAGCATGAGCGAAGTTTCAAAAAAGTCAGGTGAAGTTACCCTGAACGAATTTACCGAAGACGGCAAACTGGTACGTAAGGTACGTAGCTTTGTTCGTCGCGAAGGTCGCTTGACCAAGGGCCAAGAAGCGGCCATGGACAATAACTGGGCGGCTATGGGTATCGACTTCGCTCAGCAGATGCTGGACTGGAAAGAAGTATTTAATAACGATAACCCAGTTACACTGGAAATCGGCTTTGGTATGGGTGCTTCTCTGGTTGAGATGGCCAAGAACTCCCCAGAGAAAAACTTCATCGGTATTGAAGTTCACAGCCCAGGTGTGGGTGCTTGCTTGATGGGCGCAGAAGAAGCGGGTCTGACTAACCTACGTGTCATGTGTCACGACGGCGTAGAAGTGTTCGAGCACATGATTGCAGACGGCAGCCTTGATTGCGTGCAGCTGTTCTTCCCTGACCCATGGCACAAGGCGCGTCACCACAAACGTCGTATCGTTCAGCCTGAGTTTGCAGAAATGCTGCGTAACAAGCTGAAAATCGGTGGTATCTTCCACATGGCGACAGACTGGGAAAATTACGCTGAGCATATGGTTGAAGTGATGGATGCTGCGCCGGGTTACCGCAATACGGCAACAGACGGTGCTTACATCCCACGTCCTGAAGATCGTCCGCTAACCAAATTTGAAGCTCGCGGCCACCGTTTGGGCCACGGTGTATGGGACATGAAATACGCGCGCACTGAGTAAGCCTCAAGCGCATTTGGGCAAGAGATTGCCAAGCACCGCTAGGTGTATCCGTTGTTCGAAAAAAGCCAACCTCGCGTTGGCTTTTTTATCCTTGGAGAAAAGTAATGAAACCAACAGAGCAGTTGCTAAACGAGATTTTGGATGAAGTCAGGCCGTTGATCGGCAAAGGCAAAGTGGCTGACTATATTCCTGCATTGGCGGAAGTTCCGGCCAACAAGTTGGGAATTGCTGTGTGTTATAACGATGGTGAAATTATCCAGGCGGGTGATAGCGAGGAAGATTTCTCGATTCAGTCGATCTCCAAGGCGCTGAGTTTGACATTGGCAATGACATTGTACCAGCCTGATGAGATCTGGCAGCGGGTTGGCAAAGAGCCATCGGGCCATGCCTTCAATTCGATGATCCAGCTTGAGCTGGAAAACGGTATTCCACGTAACCCGTTTATCAATGCCGGTGCGCTGGTGGTCTCGGATCTGCTGCACAGTCGTTTGTCAGCCCCGCAATACCGGATGCTGGAGTTGGTGCGAGATCTGGCCCAGAACCCGCATATTTGCTATGACAAGGTTGTTGCCGCCTCAGAGATGCAGCACAGTGATCGCAATGCCTCGATTGCTTACCTGATGCGGTCTTTCGGTAACTTCGACAACGAAGTGATGCCGGTGCTTACCAATTACTTCAGCTATTGCGCCCTGAAAATGAGTTGTGTTGATTTAGCCAAAACTTTCAGCTACTTGGCAAATAAAGGGCTTCCTTTGGGCGCAAAAAAAACAATTATCACCCAAACTCAGTCTAAGCAAATGAATGCGCTACTGGCGACCTGTGGGTTGTACGATGGGGCAGGAGAATTTGCATATCGGGTAGGTATGCCAGGTAAGTCGGGAGTGGGTGGCGGGATCATTGCCATCGTTCCCGGTGAAATGGCCATCGCAGTATGGTCGCCAGAGCTGGATCCTTCGGGTAACTCTCTGGCCGGTACAGCTGCCCTCGAATTGCTGGCTGAGCGGATCGGCCGTTCAATTTTTTAACGGGGTAATGCGGATCAATAAACCTTCGCCTGCCCCGGTTATGGGGAGAGGTTTATGCTATTGCGTGTTTGCGGGTACCAACTAGCGGTTATTGGGTTTGCCTTGTCACTGGGGGTTCAAGCCAGTGATGATCCGGTGTGTCAGTTTGAGTGGCACAATAGCCTGAGTATGCAGGATGGGGCGCTCAACCTGGAGTTGAAGGGAGAGAGTTTTCAGATCCAGCCTAGCGGCCAGCTTTATTTTGGCGTGCACAAGGTCAAACTCAATGACGAGCAATCGGCTTTGTTGGCTGATTATCACCGCCTTATGCTGGATGACTTGCCCTATACCTTGTCCCACTCACAGTTGATCGACCAGAAGTTGTGCGATCAGGTGGCAATGCGCCAAGCGAAAGAAAACGAAATCCAATCCCAAATTCCCGCCCTCAAGCGCTGGCAGAGTGTGACTCTGGATTGATGTGGTCAATTCAGCTTTCTTCATGGTAGTTGAACGAAAATTTCAAAAATGCATAAATACATCCATGTAGCTCTGAGTTGAATTGCCAACTCGGTGCATCCATACCGATAGGTTTTGAAACTTGGTTCGACTACCTAAATTATACCAACCTACATAAATACTTGATTAACTACTTATCCAGATTGGTATTAGATGGCATCGATTTGCCTATCACTAGCCAAAAGACGTTTGATTTATTCGTCTTCCTCGACAAATGCAGCGAGTAAATCATTGAGGAACAGCTTGCCGTGTTCGGTGATCTGCCACTGCTCACCCTTATCTTCTAGATAATTCTGCTCAAGAGCCCAGTTGATAGGCCTTTCAATGCTCGATAACGGTAGGCCAGTACGATCGACATAATCTTGTTTCGGGCAGGCTTCTAGCAGGCGGAAGCGGTTCATAAAGAACTCGAACGGGCGCTCGCTGGCAGCAACCTGGTTTTCCTGATCCAGATACGGTTTGGCCGGGTTGAGGTAGCCTCGAGGGTGTTTGACCTTCACTGTACGGGTGATAGTACCATCGGCAAAGCTCAGCTTGCCGTGGGCGCCGCAACCGATCCCCAGGTAGTCGCCGAAGCGCCAGTAGTTGAGGTTGTGGCGGCATTGGTAGTCGGGTTTGCTATAGCCAGATATTTCGTACTGGACATAGCCTGCTTCGGCCAGTAGCTGGTGGCCTTGTTCGAAGATGTCCCATAGGTCATCGTCATCTGGCAGTACCGGCGGTTTGGAGTAGAACAGGGTATTGGGTTCGATAGTCAGCTGATACCAAGACAAGTGCGGTGGCTGCAAGGCTATCGCCTGTTTCAGATCCGACAGGGCATCATCGATACTCTGATCCGGCAGGCCGTGCATCAGGTCGATGTTGAAGCTGTCGAGTCCGGCCTCTTTGGCCAGCCCGGCGGCAGTAATGGCTTCTTTGCTGCCATGGATTCGGCCTAGGCGTTTGAGTTTTTCGTCCTGGAAACTCTGGATACCAATCGAGATACGGTTGACGCCTACCGCGCGGTAGGCGTTGAAGCGGCCAGCCTCAACGGTGCCAGGATTGGCCTCCATGGTGATTTCGATATCCTTGCTAAACGGGATCCGTTGCTTGACGGCATCGAGCAAGCGGCCGATTTCCGGCGCGGAGATCAGGCTTGGGGTACCACCACCGATGAAGATGGAATGCAGCTCCCGGGCTTGGCGATTGAGATCATATTTGGCCAAGTCGGTATCGAGATCTTCGATAAGGGCATCAATGTAATCGAGTTCCGGAATATCGGCTTTCAGCGCATGGGAGTTGAAGTCGCAATAAGGGCACTTCTGGACACACCATGGGATATGGATATACAGGCTCAGTGGTGGTGGTACTAGCATGGTTTATGCTTCCTTCAGGGCGGCAAAGAGCTTGGTTAGGGCTTTGCCTCGGTGTGATAGTTGTTTCTTGCGGGCTGGTTCAAGCTGTGCTGAAGAACACTGATCTTCAGGTACCCAGAAAATGGGATCATAACCAAAGCCATTCTCACCATGGGCTTCGGTCAGGATCTGGCCTTCCCAACTGCCGTGGCAGACTAACGGGGTAGGATCATTCTCGTGGCGCATCATCACCAGTACGCAATGGAAGCGGGCGGTACGCTGCTCTGGCGCTACCCCTTCCATTTCTGTTAGCAGCTTTTGCAGGTTTTCTTCATCTGAGGCATCTTCACCTGCGAACCGGGCAGAATAGATCCCCGGTGCTCCCTTGAGGTAGTCGACTTCAAGGCCTGAGTCATCGGCAATCGCTGGCAAACCGGTTTCCTTGGCGGCATGGCGAGCTTTGATGATAGCGTTTTCGATAAAGGTGGTGCCTGTCTCGGCAACCGAAGAGACGTTGTAATCGCTCTGGGCAACCACATCGAAGCCGAAATCAGCCAGCAGGCTCGCCATTTCTTTCACTTTGCCCTGATTACCAGTAGCCAGTACTAATTTGCTCATCACAGTTCCTCACAATAAAGAGGGCGCTATCTTATCTCACTGCCCGGAAATTAAAAGGGGAGCGCTAGGCTCCCTGTAAATACATTCTTTGAACGTTATTGCACACATGGCTTAGTCGACATAAAAAGTCTGGTCAAACGTGATGTTGCCTCGGGTGCCGTTGTGGGATATGTCGATGGAGAAACTGAAGCGCTCTTCATTGGCATGTTTGATTTCAGCGATGTAATAAATCGCTTTACCTTCCCTGAGCTCGCGGAAAGAGAGGTTCTTTACGCTGCCGAGTAGGTTTTTGGCTTGACCATTGAGTACCGCTGTTACTGCCGGTTTTCCCGGCTTATCTGCATCAAGCACGGTGACATTGATCACGGCGGAATACCGGCTGCGCTGGATTTTGTATGTACTGGCAACATCGGGGGTGAGAAATGTTGATGGGAAGCTGGAGTAGTGAACCTCCAAATTACCGATTTTTTCGAACTGCTCGGCATGGACCGGGAAGGTTGCACCCAAGCTGGTAAGTAACAGGGCAAATAAGCTGAAAAAACGAGTCATTTTATTATCCTTTTATACGCACTGGGTCGGGGGTTGTCCCTGCACCGGGAGTGGGTATTGCTTAGTTCCATTATAGTCAGACGACATCGCCTGATAAAAAAACAGCCCGGCGTATTGGGGGACGCCGGGCTGGAAATCGCAGTTGGTTATAACAGAGCTTTGATGGGCTCGGGGATAACCTTGGGGGCCGTGATTCGCACTTGCTTGTGACGTCCTAGCTCCCCTTTTTCTATGTCAATCTGCCCCTTGGCGACCTTGAACTGTTTGGACAGGTACTTAGTCAGATGGGCATTGGCCTTGCCATCAACCGGCGGGGCGGTGATCGCCACTTTGATTTCATCACCATGCAGGCCAACCAGTTGGTCACGGCTGGCCTTGGGCTGAATATAGAGCCTTAAGATCAGATCGTCACCATCAAGGTAAACGGCCTGTTGGCTCATAGCTGGAACCAGATCGGGCCGACAACGTCACCGATCAGGAAATTGGCAAACTGCAGGCCAAGGAACAGAACCAATACACTCAGATCCAGGCCACCCATTGCAGGGATAATACGGCGGATAGGGGCTGTCAATGGCTCGGTAAGTTGGTGCATTACATATTCAACAGGGCTGCGGCCTTGGCTGACCCAGCTTAGGATAGCGCGTAGCAGTAGTACCCAGAACAGCAGGCCACCAGCGGCTTTCACTAATGATAGGGCGCCAATCCAGAAGTATTCAGGGGTAAACATAAAGCCACCGCCCAGCACCAACTGCAGGAGGATGAACTTACCCATACTCAGGATGTAGGCAAACAGCAGGGTGGCGACATCCAGTGAGCCAATTGACGGAATAATGCGGCGCAGCGGGCCGACGACCGGCTGGGTTGCCTTGATGATAAACTGCGAAAACGGATTGTAAAAATCGGCACGCGCCCACTGGAGCCAGATGCGCAGCAGCACGACCATTATGTAGAGATCAAATAGGGTACTGACAAGAAAACCAATTGAGTTCATATACTAACCTTAAAATAATTTTTCCATTTCTTCAGCACGGGAAACGGCAGCACGCATTGCTTTTGCTACGGTATCACTAAGTTGGCACTCGTTGAAAGTGCGGATTGCCTCGGCAGTTGTACCCCCTTTCGAGGTTACCTGGGCACGCAGGGTCGCTAGGTCTGTATCCGGGTTGGCAACGACCATTTCTGCGGCGCCAAGCGCCGACTGCTGTACCAACATACGGGCTTGCTCGGGGGGAAAACCTTGCTTGATGGCTTCTGCCTGCATCGCTTCCATAAACAGGAAGAAGTAAGCAGGAGCACTACCAGCTGCGGCAATAATACCGTTAATTCCCGACTCTTGCTCTACCCAGCATACTTCGCCGACAGCCTGCATTAAGTGTTCGGCAAATTGACGGTCATTGGGGTTGAGACTGCTAGAGGCGAAGAGGCCGCTCATGCCTTTGCCTATCAGTGATGGGGTATTGGGCATTACCCGCACTAGGCTCAGCTTGGTTGCCAGCATCTGGTTGAGGCGCTCGGCACTCACTCCGGCGGCAATTGAGATCACTAGCTTGCCGGAAAAATCGAGGATCTGCAGTGGTCGGCACACCTCTTCCATCAGCTGGGGCTTAACGGCTAATACAATCACATCGGCATCGGAAGCGGCGCTGAGGTTATTGTCGGTGGTGTGTATCCCGTAATCACGGGCCAACGGCTCGCGGCGGGCTGAGCTTGGTGCGGTCGCGGTGATTTTGTCCGGTGCATAGCCGCTGGCAACGAGGCCGGCGATGATAGAGCGGGCCATGTTACCGGCACCAATGAAGGCAATCGCGCGTTGTTCCATGTTACATCCTTTGTGTTTTCAAGGCCGGGAGGGACGATGACGTCCTTCCTAGACGTTATAATTGTGTGGCTATTATATACCCAAGTTATTCTCGCTGAACTACGAATAATCACGGGCACCAAAAATAGCCGTGCCAATGCGGACGATGGTACTGCCGGCGGCAACGGCGGCATCCAGATCGCCACTCATTCCCATCGACAGGGTGTCAAGCTGCGGGTGTTTGGCCTTGAGCTTGTCCATTGTCTCAGCCAGGCTGGAAAACGCAGCTAACTGGCTGTCGTAATCATCGGCTTTTTGCGGAATCGACATTAGGCCACGTAACACCAGGTTTGGCATGGTGGCGATTTCATCTGCCAGCGCGTCGACGTCATCAAAATCCAGTCCCGACTTGGAGTCTTCACCACTGGTGTTGACCTGGAGCAGGACATTGAGCGGTGCCATACCATCCGGGCGCTGCTCGCTCAGGCGGCGGGCGATCTTGGCACGGTCAACCGAGTGGACCCAGTCGAAGTGCTCGGCAATCGGGCGGGTCTTGTTGGACTGGATCGGGCCAATGAAGTGCCAGCTTAATGACGACGCGAGACCTTGCTGGGCAAAGTACTGGACCTTTTCGACACCTTCCTGAACATAGTTTTCGCCAAATGCTGCATGGCCAGCGGCAATCGCTTCCTCTATCGCGGCAATAGGTTTGGTTTTGCTAACTGCAAGCAGTTGCACTGATTCGGCATCTCTACCGCATTTTTCTGCTGCCAGGCCGATCTGGGTGATGACCTGTTCAATATTTTGCTTGATACTATTCATAATTGATTCTATGGGGAAAATTTATGGATATCACCGAACTACTGGACTTTAGTGTAAAGCATAACGCCTCTGATCTGCACCTTTCTGCTGGTGTTCCGCCGATGATCCGGGTTGACGGCGATGTGCGCAAGCTGAGTTTACCGGCTTTGGAGCATGCAGAAGTACACCGTTTGGTATTCGATATAATGAATGATGCCCAGCGCCGGGAGTTTGAAGAGCGACTAGAAGTCGATTTCTCGTTTGAATTACCCGATGTTGGGCGCTTTCGTGTCAATGCATTCAGGCAAGCAAGGGGCAGTGCAGCGGTATTTAGAACGATACCGGTCAAGATCCCGACTCTGGAGTCACTGGGTGTGCCTGATGTTTTTTATCAGATCGCCCAGCTTCCACGTGGATTGGTGTTGGTGACCGGGGCTACAGGCTCAGGTAAATCGACCACGATTGCTGCGTTGGTGGATTACATCAACGAGAATTCAAACTGCCATATCCTGACTATTGAAGATCCGGTGGAATTCATCCACACCGGCAAGCGTTGCCTTATCAACCAGCGTGAGGTTCACCGTGATACTCACAGCTTCCATAATGCCTTGCGCTCTTCGCTACGTGAAGATCCTGATGTGATTGTGGTCGGTGAGCTCCGTGACCGCGAGACGATCAGCTTGGCCCTGACGGCGGCAGAAACCGGCCATTTGGTGCTGGGAACCTTGCATACCAGTTCGGCGGCCAAGACCGTCGATAGGATCATCGATGTGTTCCCGGGCAATGACAAGGCGATGGTCCGATCCATGTTGTCGGAGTCGCTACGTGCGGTGGTATCGCAGAGCCTGCTCAAGTGTACCAGTGGCGGACGTATTGCCGCCCATGAGGTGATGATGGCGACACCGGCGATTCGTAACTTGATCCGGGAAGACAAGGTGGCGCAGATGTTCTCAATGATCCAGACAGGCTCGGCGATGGGAATGCAGACCATGGATCAGAGTGTCAAGATGCTGGTCGCCCAGGGGCTGGTGGAGGCCGAGGAAGGACGCCGGGTCGTGGACTCTGGCTTTTCGCAGTTTTAGTGGGGATAGAGAGAATGACGTTACAGCATGCACTGAACGAAATGGTCAGCCGCAAGGCCTCGGATCTCTATATTACGGTTGATTCCCCTTGTTTACTCCGCATTGATGGCAACCTCCACCCCCTTGGCGATACGCTCGATCTTAAAGCCATCGAGCAGATGTTTGGTGAGGCGATGGACAGTGAGCAAGTGGCGGAATACCGTGCCAGCAAAGAGGCTAACTTTGCCCTGGTAAGGGGGGAGTATCGCTTCCGGGTCAGCGCTTTCTGGCAGCGAGAATTACCGGGGATGGTGATCCGCCGTATTGAAACGGAAATCCCGGATTTTCTTTCACTTAACCTACCGATGGATATGCAGAAGATGGCACTGGCCAAACGTGGGCTGGTATTGGTTGTTGGCGCGACCGGGTCGGGCAAGTCGACGTCGATGGCAGCCATGACCGGTTACCGTAATGGCAACCGCAGTGGTCATATCCTGACGGTAGAAGATCCTATTGAATTCGTACACAAGCACAACAAGTGCATCATCACCCAGCGCGAGGTGGGGCTGGACACCGAAAGCTACGAAGTGGCGCTGAAAAACTCCCTGCGCCAGGCACCGGATATGATCCTGATTGGTGAAATCCGTACTCCAGAGACCATGGAATATGCGATGAACTTTGCCGAGACCGGACATCTGTGTATGGCGACCCTGCACGCCAACAATGCCAATCAGGCACTAGAGCGGATCTTGCATTTAGTGCCGAAAGAGCGCCGTGAGCAGTTTCTGTTCGACCTGTCTTTGAACCTTAAATGTATCTTGGCCCAGCAGTTGATCCCTGATGCGCATGGGATCGGTAGGCATGGTGCTTTTGAGTTGTTGATCAACACCCCGAGGGTCGCGGACTTGATCCGTCGCGGCGAGCTTCATGAGATCAAAGAGACCATGGCCAAATCGAATGAGTCGGGGATGATGACCTTCGATCAGTCGCTCTATGACCTATACAGCACCGGCAAGATCACCGAGCAGGATGCCTTGCACCATGCTGATTCAGCCAACGATCTGCGCTTGATGATTAAAGTGGGAAATAAGAGTCAACGAAGTATGAATGCATTGTCTGGGGTCACCGTCGACATGGGCTGATCTTACGGATCACCCCGATCTTCCTATGGGTAGTCAAAAGTATTAGGGTTGTAATGATCCTAATACTTTTTTTGTTGAACACTAAGTTGTAAGTAACTGAAATAGATATACATTGATTTTCAACTAGATAACCGTGTACAGGAATATAAGCTTTTGGGTTCAAATAGCCCAAAAGCTGTACAAGCTGATCATCCCTTGAACTTTCTGGGGTAAGCCAAATCAGTTTTTCAAGATCTTGATAAGCGATCGCTTTTCGGTGAAAAGAGAAGGGAAAGCTGTACGTGTGAGGTTGGTACAGATTGTTGCTAGCATAAAAAAGAGCCCGCTAAATAAATAGCAGGCTCTTAAAGTCAAACAGTATGCTCAACTATGTTTAAACTTACATAGAATCTTCATCGATGACCGACCTCATCACATCAAAAACGTTAGTGTTGTCGAAGTAATCACCGGTTGCACCATCGTTACGGTACATCTCTGCGTAGTAAGGGTCGTGTCCATCGAAGTAGTCTTTGAACAGTGCCGCACCCGCGCCTTTAGCATATAGGCGTACTAGTTCAGTTGTGTGGTCGCCACTGAAGTATTTAACTTCTGGAGTGGAAAATGCTCCCGCGTTTTCTACTGCTGCGTATGCTTCAATGTCAGAGTTATCACCCAGAACGTACGAGTTACCGTGGTCCGTGGTGACGATTAGCAGGGTCTCATCCCAGCTGCTGTTTGCCTCTACCCACTCAATCACAGCGCTTACTGAGTCATTGAAGTCGATTTGCTCTTCGATGATGCGAGCGGTATCGTTCGCGTGAGCAGCCCAGTCGACAGCACCACCTTCAACCATAACGAAGAAACCGTTCTCGTTTTGGCTTAGGTAGTTCAATGCACCCTGTGTCATCATTTTTAGAGACGGCATATTTTGATTTAGTTCACAACCAAAAGCTTCGCTGGCGTCATTACAGCCTGATTTAGAGCGGCTCTGTTGCATAGTGCTGCCTGTGCGAGGCATTGCTAGCAATGGTCCTTCCATTAGCTCTGCCGATGCATAATCATTTGCTAGGGCAGTGAATTCGTTGAAGCTATCCATAAAGCTCCATGGCAGGTTGCTTCCTTTCGGATAGATCTTTCCTGCCAATACGTCTTCCCAGTCTTCTTCGCTAATCGTGCTATATGTTGGTGAGCTACGGCGATCACCATTGTTATCATAGTGTGGGTGGCCTGTACCCATGATTAGGTCTAGGTGGCCACGTGTTAGCATATCGTAAGCTAGCTCATGGTTCTCATAGCGAGAAGTATTTGTGGTACCAAATACCGCCAAGGTTGCATGGTTAATGTTTACGGAAGACACTACGCCAGTGCTCATGCCCGCATCTTTTGCATATTCAGTAATTAGCTTAAGAGGCTCGCCGCAGTTATTAACACTGATTGCTTGGTTATAAGATTTCGTACCTGTAGCCAGTGCTGTACCGGCTGCAGCTGAGTCAGTCCAGCCATCGTTTAGGTGTTCGTAACCTTTAAACATGCGACGAGCATTTTCGTCATCGACTCGAGTATCATCCCATGCCTTCTCTGGATCATAAGTGTACTCAGGCTCAAGTGCTTCTGGAGTACAATCTTCGGCAGGGGTAGAATTTGTGTTAAGCGGGTAAGTTGTCATGGCATAGCGGTGTTCCATCGCATTGTATGGTGCAACTTTATTTGCCAGCTCTCCGTGCTCATAAAAAGATGCAATATCCCATGCTCCATCACTTGCACCATCTGAAATCATCAAGATAACATTTTTTGCTTTAGCCACAGGTGTTCCAGTTTTAGGTCCGTCAGAGCTACTACTGTTACAACCAGTAATAATAAGCGAGGTAGCTAATGCGACTGCAGATAATTTATGGTTCACTACTATATCCTTGATAGTTAGTTGGTTTTGATAGAGTTAATATAGAGGTGAAGTATTAAGTTGATGTTTAACATTTAATAATTAATATTAAACATTTATTTTACTGAGTGTATTATCATTTGTGACAATGTTAATAATGTAAGTAATAATCATTGTCACCTTTTTTACCATGGGTAATTGTATACCGGTTGTTTGTACTCTATGTTTTACATGTGGTTGCAGTGCATTACCTTGGCTTATTAATAGTGGTTAAATTTAATTGCTATAAATAGAGATAATAATTTAACCAATTGACGGTTGTGTAAAACCAATATGGATAAGTAGTTGATCAAGTATTTGCACTGGAAAAATTGTTGTTATCAAGGCAGATATTGCAGTAACTAGTGGCTTTAATTACAAAATATCTAATGCAGGGAACAGCGATTTTAACCAGCAAGACTGATCAAATATTTATATAGGTTGGTATAATTTCTTCTCCAGATTACAGCTTCGGTAAATTGTTATATATCTGGTGAAGGGATATTGTGTTTATATTAGAGGCTAAAAAATTGTTTGGGGATGGTAAATAAATAAAAGAGCCTGCTAAATATATAACAGGCTCTTAATGTCAAACAATATGTTCAACTATGTTCTAACTTACATCGGGTTTACCGCTTCGAACATTACTGATTTCATTACATCAAAGATGTTAGTGTTGTCGAAGTACTCACCGGTTGCACCTTCATTGCGATATTTATCAGCGTAGTAAGGGTCGTTGCCATCAAAGTGCTCTTCAAAGCGCGTTGCGCCAAAGCCTTTTGCATAAACGCGAACCAGTTCAGCGGTGTGGTCACCACTATAGTATTTTACTTCAGGTGTCGTACCAACATTGCTTTCGTTAACAGGGGCGTATGCTTCTAGGTCAGATGTTTCACCCAATACATATGAGTTACCGTGATCGGTAGTGATAACAAGCAGAGTTTCATCCCAGTTACTGTTGGTTTCAACCCATTCCATTACCGCACTAATAGAGTCATGGAAGTCTGTCTGCTCTTCAATGATCAGACCGGTATCGTTATCGTGAGCGGCCCAGTCAACGGCGCCGCCTTCGATCATGACAAAGAAGCCATTTTCGTTTTGGCCTAGGTAGTTTAGAGCACCTTTAGTCATCATTTCCAGCGTTGGCATATCTGGAATTTCCTTACAGGCGAAAGCTTCCATGCGCTCTTCGGCGGTGCAAGTACGGCGCTGTTGCAACGTTTGTTTGACCTGAGGTATTGCCAGTAGTGGCCCTTCCATCAGTGCTGGGGCTGCATAATCACCTGCTAATGCTTCGAACTGAGATAGGGTATCCATGAATCCCCAAGGTAGCTCGCTGCCAGCTGGGAACAGTAGCCCACTTGTTACGCTTGCCCAATCATCTTCACTGATAGTGGCAAAGTTTGGACTATCTGTACGTACACCGTCATCGTCGTAGTCGGGGTGGCCCGCTCCCATAATAAGATCAAGGTGACCTAGACTCAGCATGCCGCTAGTTAGTCTATTCATAAAGAGGCGCGTGGTATCTTTTGTACCGAATACTGCAGGCGTGGCATGGGCTAGGTTCACCGAGGTCACAACCCCTGTGCTCTTACCTGCATCTTTTGCGTATTCGGTGATAAGCTTAAGTGGGTCGCCGCAGCCATCAACGCTAATACCATTAATAAAAGTTTTGGTGCCGGTTGCCATCGCGGTGCCCGCTGCTGCGGAGTCGGTCCAGTTAGTGTCTAGGTATTCATAACCTTCAAACATGCGGCGGGCTTCTGGATCATCAACTCGCTTATCACTCCAGGCTTTTTCAGGGTCGTAAGTGAACTTAGGGGTTAAAACATCTTCAGTATTGCTGTCGTTGCAACCGCCAAATATCGGTGGTGAAAGACTTTGGTTCAGTGGATATGTCGTCATTGCATAGCGGTGAGGCATATCTTTAAGCGGTGCAACTTCGTTAGCCATTTGGCCGTGGGTGTAAAATGAAGCAATATCCCATGCACCATCACTGGCTCCATCGGAAATCATCAGAATGACGTTTTTGGCTGTTGTTGGTTTTGGAAGGGGATTTGAACCGCCATCTGTATTGCTATCACTGCTACTCATACAGCCAGTAAGAATAAGCGAGGTAGCTAACGCCATTGCAGATAATTTATAGTTCACCACTATGTCCTTTATATTTAGTAGTTGGTTTTTCAAGCGAGATAATATAATGTTGAAATATTATATTTGTATGAAGTAAATATTTATTTTTTGCATTGTCTTGCTATAAATTAAATTTAAAAAGATAGTTTGTGTTTTTTTTAATTTTCATCGTTCATAACTAGCTGCATATCGATACTTGGTAACATATTACTTACATAGTCTGTGTACTCTTCAAGCATACTTATTTCTGGCATAGGTGAGCGTTCGATCTGCGCTATTTTTGTTGTCATCCTAATATGGTCGCCAGAAGCGTTCTCTTTTGTCTCAGTAGCGTCACTGCGGGCTGCTGTTATTAAGTTTGCGGCATCACTTTGCGCCATAATAATACGGGTTGTCCGGTTGTTTTCAGCGCGTTCTATTAGGGTTTGCTTCTCTGCTGGTGCATTCTGCAGCTTTTCAAATGTATTTTTAATGTTACGTGGCGCATCGATATGACGAATAAGCACCGAGTTTATATTCATACCAAGTTGGAGTTTGTCGCTTATTGTTTGTAACTTATCTTTTACATGTACTTGAAGCGCATTTCGCTGGCTTATTAATAATGATTCAAATTCATTTTGCGAAATAAAGTATATGGTTTCGCTAATTGATAATCGTTCAATTATTTCTTCGGCGACAGCTGTGGTGAACTGGTATAGACCTGGTGAAGGGATGTTATATTGAATTTCATATTCCACATCAATTAAGTCACCATTCCCTGTAACCATTTCAGGCTGTAAATAAGCGCGTCTTGAGCGTTCGCCATAGTTAATATAAAGCGTTCTTAATTCTGTTGTCGCGACTTTTTCAACTGCATCGATAGGCCAAGGAAGTCGATAGTGGAGCCCCGGCATAACATTGTCGGCGACGATTCGGCCAAACCGGGTTACGATCGCTCGCTGCTCGGTATTAACCACAAAGATGCCACTTAGGACGTAAATGACCGGGAGTACGCCAAGTAGAACAAACAGTACGGTCTTTTTTATTACCGAGGCGGTATGTTTAATGTCTTTAGTTAGCATGGGCGGCCGTACCTGGGGGTTGCATCAGAGCATCAAAAATCGGGGTGTCGGTGGATAACACCATCCGCGTATTGTCGTTGAAGATCTCCTGATAGGATTCCATGGAGCGGATGAACTTATAGTAATCAGGGTAACGGGTGTAGGCATCTGCGTAGAGGGCTGCGGCACTGGCTTCGCCTTCGCCGCGGATCTGTTGTGCATCGCGATAGGCAGAAGCTAACAGCTGTCGAACTTCCAGCTCGGTATCTGCTCTGATCTCAGAAGCACGTTTTTCGCCTTCCGCCAGGTACTGATTAGCCAGCCTGTCCCACTCTGATTCCATGCGATCGTAGATGGCGCTGAGGTTCTGCGACGGGAAGCCAAATCGGCTCGGTTTTACCGTTTGTACCTCTACACCCAGTTCGTTTTGTGCTGCTTGCGCTACAGAAGTGGAAATATCGGCAAACAGGGCCTCAAGGCGATGGTTTTCAGCGTCTTCACTGTAGATCTGGCTTAGGTTGATGTTGGCAATGCCTGCGCCAATCGCGGCGTTGATCATCGTTTCTAGCCGTTGCTCAGCGATATCGGTAGTGCGCACACTGGTGAGGTAGAGCAGGGGATCACTGATTTTCCAGATCACAAATGCCTCGGTGACCACATTACGGCGATCGCGGGTGCCGTATTCCGTTGCATCGAGGTTGAGCAGTTGGATCCGCTTATCAACAATGGTCTCGGTTTGGATCGGGGTTGGCCACTTGATGGCCCAGCCCGCCTGATCTATCACGCGGGTCGGGCGGCCGAACTGGCTGATCACGGTATAGTCGGTTTCGTTGACGATAACCAAACAGGTTGATAGCAGGTATGCGCCGATTGCGGCGAGCAAAATGGTCCATTTCATCTGAAATTACTCTGTTTCTGAAATTTGAGGTTGTTGCTCAAGCTGTAAAGGGAGTTGCCAAACACGGAAATCTTGTCGGTCGATTCGGCTATCTGTGATTGTCAGGTGTTTATTGGCAAGCGCAGCGGTAGATGCCCGCAGGCCCAGCTCAAAGTAGAGAGCTTCTGGGCTGTCTTTATGCACGTTTGCCAGCTGAGTAAAGTGATCCGCATCGCCCTCGGCGTGCAGGACGGATTCGACGGCCTTGGCCTCTATTCGGGCCTGATCGATATTGATTTGCGCTTGAGCAAGCGGTAAATCGGACCAGCGCTCACCGATAGCGACATTTACTGCGTTATGACTGGTTTGAAATGCGTTCAGTACATCTCTATATACTTTCACCATAGAGGCCGGGGGCTGCGACTTTTGAATATAAGCGCCCGTCACCTCTACTGGAATATCGAGTTGGTCGAGGTTACGGCTCAGGGTTTCAATTAGTTTGTTTGAAAAGGTATCTTGGCTTGCCAGTAGCAGCCCTTCATACTTGGTCGTTGCCGCGTGTTGCCAAAGCGCGTTCTCACCGAGGTTGGTGATGATTTGATCGATATCTTGGTAATCGTAGTAAGACCCCGCGGCATCGAGCAAACGGTATTGTAGAGCCATTTCAATAAAGATCAGGCTGTCATCCCCGGTATGCAGATAGTCAGTATCATCAAGGTGGGCGCGGCTAGGTACGATTTGAAACCACTGATTTTGCTGCGCTCTGCGTGTGTATGAGGATTGGTTTGGGCTGATAGTTACGGTGCGCACGTCCCCTTCCGAGACCTTAACAATTGAGCCTAATGGCTGTGGAAGGTGGTAGTGTAAGCCTGGTTGTAGGCCGGTATCGACGATGGCAAATAGGCGGTGCTTAATGCCGCTGTAGCCATGGGGAATGATAGTCAGGCCTGTTGTCATGTAAAGGGTAAACGCAATGGCTGCCAGTGAGCCTAGGCTTTTGCGGTTTAGTAGGCGCTGCTTGAATTGTGTATGCGCAAGCGTTTGACGCCACTGGTCGATAGGCAGGTATCGGGTTAGCAGCCCAAACAACGAGCTTTCTGTCCATTCACCTTGCTTTAGGCTTTGATAGCCAGAAAAAAACAGTTCAACCCCAGAGATCCAGATCATCACCCCGATCGCAATCGCGATCAGTTCATCGATATTAATGCCGATCAGTAGGCCGATCAGTGAGCACAGTACCGCAACGGAGGTCATGAGGTCGACAAAGGTATGGTGGCCGTCCGCTTCAATGCTTAAGGTGTTGGTTTCTTTACCTACATGCACTTTAAGCTTGGCAAAGAACAGGTTGAGGATAATGATCCCCAATACTCCGAAGATACCAATCCAAAGGTTGCCGATGTCTCCTGCATCGATGCCGGATATCGTTTGCAGCAACTGGAATGGCACCATCAAGATTACGACAGACACCGCCATAACTGAATACGACTCTATTGTACCCGCTCGCGCCTTTAGCTTGGCGTTGTTGGTTCGCTCACACCAAAGACGAATAATGAGGCATAACAGTAAGATAACAGAAACGGAAAAGTCGGTAACTGAGTGGTAAGCATCTGCCAGCAAGGCGGCACTACCAGTAAAGATAGCAAGGGCAATGCGGGTGCCAGTGAGGCCGATTTCGGCAATTATTGAGAGTAGTGAGGTACGAAAACGACGATCTGACAGCATACTTACAGAGCTTTATGGGAACTGATGCATAGATTAGTTTTTTTAAATTGCAAATCTATGACGTTTATCTGTCGTTAGTGTTGATTTCTGTACACAGGCTGAACGAGCCTTCCCTGCTATAGAGTACATAGTTGGGAGGGCTATTACTTTTAGAAGGGGACTCTGGAGCTTATATTAACCGTACTGCTGCTCGAACCAGCTTTCGAGGATCACAACAGCTGATTGGGAGTCGATATTGCCTTTGCTGAGGTTGCGGTAGCCGCCACGATCGAATAGATCGGAGCGAGCCTCTGCGGTGCTCAGGCGCTCGTCATGTAATTCGACCTGGCAGCCGAATCGACCGTGCAGGCGATTGGCAAACTTTTTGGCCCTTGGGGTGATGGCTTCCAGTTCACCGCCTCGCATATCTAGCGGAAGGCCGACAACAACCAAGTCCGGTTGCCATTCTTTGATGATTTTTTCAATGTCGTCCCAGTTAGGGATCCCATCTTTAGCCTTCAGAGCCCCTAGTGGGCTAGCGGTGCCGGTCAGCTCCTGGCCGATGGCAACACCAATGCTTTTCGTACCGTAATCAAAAGCGAGTACGCTGCGAGAATGACTCATGCATGTCCTTGTTCTGTAGAAAGGTTAGTGGCATTGATCCCCAGTTGGGCAATTGCCTTGTTCCAGCGTTCATTGACGGGGGTATTGAACACCACATCGGTATTGGCTTCGGTTGTTAGCCAGACATTTTCTATCAGTTCTTTTTCAAGCTGTCCGGCATCCCAGCCTGCATAGCCCAGAGCAACCAGAAAATGGTCTGGCGACTCACTGGTTCCGAGTAGCGAGAGGATGTCTTTGGAAGTGGTGATGGAGACGTCAGCGGTGACATCAATGCTTGAGCTCAAGCGGCCAACCCGGTTATGCAAAACAAAACCGCGATCGGCAGAAACAGGGCCACCATTAAATACGGGCTGTTCTAGGCTGGATGGATCCCTGACCGGAAGTTCACGCTCAATCTCTATTTGATCAAGCATATTGCCCACCGAAATTTCAATCGGCAAGTTGATGACGATGCCCATTGCGCCTTCGTCGTTGTGCTCGCAAATGTAGACAACACTTCCTTTGAAGTTTGGATCTTGCATGCTTGGCATGGCTACCAGAAAGTGGTTAGTCAAGTTCATGGAAAGATACCTACTACCGATCGACTTACTTACAGTATGCCGATTAATTTACAGAATTGGTATTAAAGGGAACGGATTTTAAAAATTAACACAGCCCCAGTCCATGCCGCATGGCTGTATGGAGCAGGGCTGCGTTGAGTCGCCAACTATGCGTTGATGCGTCGCTCGATGGCATCCATCAGCTTGCCTGTGATAGAGATATCAAAGGCCGCTTCTATTTCGCGGATACAAGTTGGGCTGGTGACATTGATTTCTGTTAGCTTGTCGCCAATCACATCGAGGCCTACGAAGATTAGGCCTTTTTCTTTCAGTACCGGGGCAACCGTCTCAGCGATCTTACGGTCGGTTTCGCTGATAGGGCGCGCTTCACCACGACCGCCAGCAGCCAGGTTACCACGGGTTTCGCCTTTGGCCGGGATACGGGCTAGGCAGTAAGGCATTGGCTCGCCGTCGATCACCAAAATACGTTTGTCACCATTGCTGATATCAGGCACGAAGGTTTGTGCCATGCAATAGTTTTGGCCCATATTGGTTAGGGTTTCGATGATCACCGAAACATTCGGATCGCCTTTCATTACACGGAAGATGGACGAGCCGCCCATCCCATCGAGAGGCTTGAGGATCACATCCCCGTGCTCTTGGTGGAAGGCTTTGATCTTGTCGGCACGGCGGGTAACGATAGTCGTTGGCGTTAACTCAGGGAACCAAGCGGTGAATAGCTTTTCGTTGCAGTCACGCAGGCTCTGTGGTTTGTTGACGATCAGGGCGCCTTCATCTTCGGCACGCTCAAGGATGTAGGTGGCGTAGATGTATTCGGTGTCGAATGGCGGATCCTTGCGCATCAATACCGCATCGAGATCTGACAGTGCAATTTCTTGTTCGTTGTGGAATTCGAACCAGCTGCTTGGATCTTCTTTCAGGCTAACTACACGGGTGCGGGCAATCGCTTTTCCTTGCTCTAGAGACAGGTCGTTCATTTCCATGTAGTGGATTTCCCAGCCACGGCGCTGGGCTTCCAACATCATGGCAAAGCTGGAATCTTTTTTAATGTTGATAGACTCGATTGGGTCCATCACGATACCCAGTTTGATCATTGCTGTATTCCTCTTGGTTAGCCCAGATCGCCGAAGCGAACTTGTAATGCGGTGATCGCGGTCATTGCTGTCGTCTCGGTACGCAGCACTCGCGGGCCTAACAATACCTCATCAAAGGTGTATTGCTCGGTCATTGAAATTTCGTCTGCGGATAAACCGCCTTCAGGGCCGATCAGTAGCTTCACTTTGGTCACAGGCTCTGGCAGGGTGTTAATCGAGTAAGTTGCACGAGGGTGCAGGTTTAGCTTCAAGCCGTCGTACTCTTCGGCACACCATTCTTCCAGTTTCATGATTGGGCGAATTTCAGGTACCACGTTTCGGCCGCATTGTTCGCAAGCTGCAATCGCGATTTTTTGCCACTGTGCCAATTTCTTCTCGAAACGCTCGGCGTTTAGCTTCACCCCGCAGCGCTCTGAAATGAGGGGCGTAATGGTGCTGACGCCCAGTTCGACGGATTTCTGGATGGTAAATTCCATCTTTTCACCACGGGAAACAACCTGGCCAAGATGAATATCCAGTGGTGATTCGACACTGACTTCATTGCGCGCCTGGATCTCCACTTCCACGTTCTTTTTACTGGCATTGGAGATCACGGCCGGAAATTCAGCATTGCTGCCGTCAAAAAGGAGCACTTCCTGTCCGGCCTGCATACGCATGACGCGACCGACATGGTTAGCGGCTTCATCACTGAGCGAAACGATACCAGAGCTTGGCAATAACTCCGGGTGGTAAATTCGTGGGATTCTCATGGCTATCTTGTAACCCGTTGGTTGTTATCTGGCTGCATTATATCAACTCTCTGGCTGATTGCAGGCGGTTGGTAAAGAGATGGACGCGGTAAGGGAGAAAAACAAGGGTAAAAGGAAATTAAACCGCTATTTTTGAATTGTTTTTAGTTCGCACTTTTGTGCGTGCAAAGTTGTGCGTCATGCTTGACTTTGTAGTGCGCGCAGATAATCGTTTCCCATACAAGGAATGTTCAATGGATAAGAGGCTGAGATGCCTCGGTCTATTGTCCCTGCTGCTGTAAAGCCAGTGTATGGCCGCACTGGCGGCAGCGGTAATGGGCTTGCCCGCGCCGGATCTTATTGTGGCGGCGGACAGTCATTTGGTGATCGCTGCACTGGCAGCGGTAATGAAAGGTTTGGCCCTGTACCGAGCTGACATCAAAACTGTGGGTGGTGCGAGGGGTAACAGCGAACACTTCTTGCATGATGACCTGCCACTCCCTGCCGTGCGGACGGACCTTGCCAAACAGTTTGAACACCACCAAGTGAGCGACTTCGTGAGGAACCACTTCATTTAAAAAAGCACCTGGGTTTTCTTCGAGCAACACCGGATTGAACCGGACTTCCCAACCTTGTAACCGGGCGCTGCCGGCAATTTTCCCACGCTGGTTAAAACGTACCTCAGGCGTAGTTAAACGCTTGTTGAGGCGCTGGTTGGCCAGTGAGATACATTGCTTTACGCGTTCGATAACTTGGTTTTGCAGGGGAGTCATTATATTTTCAGGGTTTGCTGATGGAGAGGGGGAGTATAAGAGGTCAGCGGACCTGAGGCTAGAGGTACAAGGCCCTCGGAAAAGCGGGACCAAGGAAAACAAAAGGTTTGATATGGCTTAGTCGGAGTTAATCCTTCTTAATAGCCAATAGCCAATAGCCAATAGCCAATAGCCAATAGCCAATAGCCAATAGCCAGATGCCAGATGCTAAAAAGGAAGCCGAAGCTTCCTTTTTACAATCAGACTGTAGCTAACAAACTTAACGCTTACTTGATGTTGGCGAAGTCGCGCAGGATGTCGGCTTTGTCAGTTTTTTCCCATGGGAATTCTTCACGACCGAAGTGACCGTATGCCGCTGTCTTCTTGTACATAGGCTTAAGTAGGTCAAGCATTTCGATCAGACCGTATGGGCGCAGGTCGAAGTGCTGGCGTACTGCTTCTACGATGATATCGTGAGATACTTTTTCAGTACCGAATGTTTCGATCATGATAGATGTTGGATCGGCAACACCGATAGCGTAAGACAGCTGGATTTCACAACGGTCAGCCATGCCTGCAGCGATGATGTTCTTCGCTACATAACGTGCTGCGTATGCTGCCGAGCGGTCAACTTTCGATGGATCTTTACCAGAGAATGCACCGCCACCGTGACGAGCTGCGCCGCCGTAGGTATCTACGATGATCTTACGACCCGTTAGACCACAGTCACCCATTGGGCCACCGATTACGAAACGGCCGGTTGGGTTGATGAAGTACTTGGTGTCTTTGTTCAGCCACTCTGAAGGAAGAACTGGCTTGATGATTTCTTCCATTACTGCTTCTTGCAGTACTGGTAGTTCAATGCTGTCGCAGTGCTGAGTAGAAAGTACTACTGCATCGATACCAACGATTTTACCTTGGTCGTAGGCAAACGTTACCTGGCTTTTCGCATCAGGGCGAAGCCAAGGTAGGGCACCATTTTTACGTACTTTTGCTTGGCGCTCAACGAGGCGGTGGGCATAAGTCACAGGTGCAGGCATCAGTACGTCAGTTTCGTTGGTTGCGTAACCGAACATGATACCTTGGTCGCCAGCACCTAGCTCGCGTGGGTCTTCACGGTCAACACCTTGGTTGATGTCTGGAGACTGCTTGCCGATTGCGCTTAGTACCGCACAAGAGTTAGCATCGAAACCCATTTCTGAGTTTACATAACCGATTTCACGTACGGTTTCACGAGTGATTTCTTCGATATCAACCCATGCTGAAGTGGTGATTTCACCACCAACCATCACCATACCGGTTTTTACGTAAGTCTCACACGCAACACGTGCTTTCGGATCTTGCTCCAAGATCGCATCCAATACTGCATCTGAAATCTGATCTGCAATTTTGTCTGGATGGCCTTCTGATACAGATTCAGAAGTAAACAGGTGCTTCGCCATGAGCGCTCCCATAAAAATATGTTAATTGAAAAACTTGAGCTCTATATGCTTATGATATCAATCACGCAGTTGCGTACGGATATACGTTTGTATGTATAGAGCTACCTCCGTCTAGACGGCCATAATACCTTTTACTGGTTAAAAATCAACTTGCAACAAGTAGGGATATTTTGGCCAAAAGAAAGCAAACGTTTTCCCTGTAACGCTTTTATTACAGTTAGTTGCCTTGAGTACGGATGTGGCATGACAACCATGACCTTGATATAGAACTTATTTTTCTCAGGAAATCGTTTGCAGTTATAGCCCAGTCTTTGCGACAATACCCGCCCGCCGAACTGCGGCTAACCTGAATCATTGATGGTAAGGGTAGCCGAATATTCAACGTCTACGAATTTCTGGAGCAGACATGTCTTCTCGTAAAGATCTTGCTAATGCAATCCGTGCCCTAAGCATGGACGGTGTTCAACAAGCTAACTCTGGCCACCCGGGTGCACCTATGGGTATGGCTGATATCGCTGAAGTACTGTGGCGTGGCCACATGAACCATAACCCACAAAATCCTGAGTGGGCTGATCGCGACCGTTTTATCCTGTCAAACGGCCATGGTTCAATGCTGATTTATTCTCTGCTTCACCTGACTGGCTACGATCTGTCTATCGACGATCTGAAAAATTTCCGCCAGCTACACTCAAAAACACCTGGCCACCCAGAATATGGTTACGCACCGGGTGTTGAAACAACGACTGGTCCTCTAGGCCAGGGCATCACAAACGGTGTGGGTATGGCGATGGCTGAAAAAGCCCTTGCAGCCCAGTTCAACCGCGAAGGCCACGACATCGTTGACCACCACACTTACGTGTTCATGGGCGATGGCTGTCTGATGGAAGGTATCTCTCACGAAGCGTGTTCTCTTGCTGGCACATTGGGTCTGGGCAAGCTAGTTGCTTTCTGGGATGACAACGGCATCTCTATCGACGGTGAAGTTGAAGGTTGGTTCTCTGACGATACGCCTAAGCGTTTCGAAGCATACGGCTGGCATGTGATCCCTGCTGTTGACGGCCACGACGCTGACGCGATCAACGCTGCGATTGAAGCGGCAAAAGCGGACCCACGTCCGACTCTTATCTGTACCAAGACGATTATCGGCTTCGGTTCACCGAACAAAGCGGGTACGCATGACTGTCACGGTGCACCACTGGGTCATGACGAAATCGCAGCGGCTCGCGAGTTCCTTGGCTGGAACCACGGCCCATTCGAGATCCCTGCTGATATCGCAGCTGAGTGGGATGCGAAAGAAGCTGGCGCAGCGAAAGAAGCGGCATGGAACGATAAGTTCGCCGCTTATGAAGCCGCTTATCCTGAGCTAGCCGCTGAGTACAAGCGCCGTGTGAATGGCGATCTACCTGCACAGTGGGAAGAGAAAGCGAACGCTATCATCGCTGATCTGCAAGCTAACCCTGCCAACATCGCATCACGTAAAGCTTCTCAAAACGCGCTTGAAGCGTTTGGCCAGATGCTTCCTGAGTTCATGGGCGGCTCTGCTGACCTGGCGCCTTCTAACCTGACGATGTGGTCTGGTTCTAAGTCACTAGAAGCGAATGACTTCTCTGGTAACTACATCCACTACGGTGTACGTGAATTCGGCATGACCGCGATCATGAACGGTATTGCTCTGCACGGTGGTTTTGTACCATACGGTGCAACTTTCCTAATGTTCATGGAATACGCGCGTAACGCAATGCGTATGGCGGCACTGATGAAAGTGCAGAACATCCAAGTTTACACACACGACTCTATCGGTCTGGGTGAAGATGGTCCGACTCACCAGCCAGTTGAGCAGATTGCATCACTTCGTCTAACACCAAACATGAGCACATGGCGTCCATGTGATCAGGTTGAATCTGCAGTGGCTTGGAAACTGGCTATCGAGCGTAAAGACGGCCCAACATCACTGATCTTCTCGCGTCAGAACCTGGCACAGCAAGAGCGTACAGAAGCACAGGTTGCAGACATCGCCAAGGGTGGTTACATCCTGAAAGATTGTGAAGGTAAGCCAGAGCTTATCCTTATCGCAACGGGTTCTGAAGTTGAGCTAGCAGTTGAAGCAGCAGCCCAACTATCGACTGAAGGTAAGCAGGTACGCGTAGTATCTATGCCATCGACAGATTTGTTCGATAAGCAAGATGCGGCTTATCGTGAAGCAGTATTGCCATCTGATGTAACGGCACGTGTTGCTGTTGAAGCGGGTATTGCTGACTTCTGGTACAAGTATGTTGGCTTTGGTGGCAAGATCATCGGTATGACGACATTCGGTGAATCTGCCCCTGCAGGTGAACTATTCAAGATGTTCGGCTTCACTACCGAGAACGTGGTTAACACGGCGAAAGAAGTGTTGGCATAAGCGTGATTAGAATTAAGTCGCTGAGTGCTGTTCACGTAGCGATTTATTTCGAAGGTTAAAAAAAAGACCCCGGACAGGGGGCTTTTTTTATATAAAATGAGACCATTGTCACGTAAGGTATTGCTGGTAAAGACCCGTTAGAATGCGCGGTTTTAACTGTAAGCTATTGAAGTAATGGTGGTTTGGTTGCTTGGGTGACTCTGCTCACATTTATGGTGATTCTCAGAGGTGCTTGTTATACACTAACGCGGCTTATTAATTTTGTAGCACGGATATGACACTAAAAGTCGCAATTAATGGATTTGGCCGTATTGGTCGCAGTGTGCTTCGGGCACTGTACGAAAGCGGTAAAGATCATCACATCAAAGTCGTGGCGGTCAATGAACTGGCTGAGCCTGAAGGTATGGCTCATTTGCTCCAGTATGACACCAGCCATGGACGCTTTTTTAAGCCTGTCAGCCATGATCAGGAGCATCTTTTTATTGCTCATGAAAACGGCGTGAAAGACAGTATCCGTATTCTTCACCAAAACGAAATCCACTTGCTGCCCTGGAAGGATCTAGATGTCGACATTGTCTTGGATTGTACCGGTATCTTTGGCAGTCGCGCCGACGGCGAAGCCCATATCAAAGCGGGCGCCAAAAAAGTGTTGTTTTCCCATCCTGCTGCAAATGATATCGACAATACCATTATCTATGGTGTGAACCACGACTCGCTCAAGTCTGAGCACAATATTGTCTCTAATGGCTCTTGCACCACCAACTGTATTGTCCCTGTTATCAAAGTGCTGGATGACGCCTTCGGTATCGAATCCGGCACCATTACCACCATCCATTCGGCAATGAATGACCAACAAGTCATCGATGCTTACCACAGCGATCTACGCCGTACCCGAGCTGCCAGCCAGTCAATTATTCCTGTTGATACTAAGCTTCACCTGGGGATTGGCCGTATATTTCCGAAATTTTCTGACAAATTTGAAGCGATCTCTGTGCGCGTGCCGACAATTAACGTCACCGCGATGGATTTGAGTGTCACTGTAAAAACAAATGTGAAAGTTAATGACGTAAATCAATCACTGGCCGAGGCATCTCGTTGTACATTAGATGGCATTGTTGATTATACCGAAGTGCCGCTTGTCTCTGTAGACTTCAATCACGATCCCCATAGCGCGATTGTCGACGGTACCCAGACCCGAGTAAGTAACCAGCACCTGATTAAGCTGTTGGTCTGGTGTGATAATGAATGGGGATTCGCCAATCGAATGCTAGACACCGCCTTGGCAATGAATGCGGCCGACACAGCCGAAGTGGCTGGTGAGCAAAGCTCAGCGGTTTGCGATAAGCTATAACGAATTATTAGGGTCTGGCAGTGACGCTGGGCCGATAAAAACTTTGATTTTAAATTAATTTAATGTTGAGAGGACAAACCATGTCTGTAATCAAGATGACTGATCTGGAACTTGCGGGTAAACGCGTATTCATCCGTGCTGACCTAAACGTTCCTGTAAAAGACGGTAAAGTAACTTCTGATGCGCGTATCCTTGCGTCGCTACCAACTATCAAGCAGTGCCTAGAAGCTGGCGCTAAAGTAATGGTTACTTCTCACCTGGGTCGTCCAACTGAAGGCGAGTACGCGGAAGAGTTCTCTCTACAGCCTGTTGTTAACTACCTAAACGACGCGCTAGATTGCGACGTTAAACTAGCAAAAGACTACCTAGACGGCCTAGAGCTGAACGCTGGTGAGCTAGTTGTTCTTGAAAACGTTCGCTTCAACAAAGGCGAGAAGAAGAACGAAGAAGCACTATCTAAGCAGTACGCTGCACTGTGTGACATCTTCGTAATGGACGCATTCGGTACGGCTCACCGTGCACAAGCATCTACACACGGTGTAGGTACTTACGCGCCAGTAGCATGTGCGGGTCCTCTTCTTGCTGCTGAGCTAGAAGCACTAGGCAAAGCAATGGATAACCCAGAGCGTCCACTCGTTGCTATCGTTGGCGGTTCTAAAGTTTCTACTAAGCTAACTGTACTTGAGTCGCTATCTAAAATTGCTGACCAACTTGTTGTTGGTGGTGGTATTGCGAACACATTCATCGCAGCTGAAGGCCACAACGTAGGTAAGTCTCTTTACGAAGCAGACCTAGTTGAAACCGCGCAGAAGCTAATGAAAGAGTGTGCTATCCCAGTTGCAACTGACGTTGCTTGTGCAAAAGCATTCGACGAGAACGCTGAAGCTGAAATCAAGCAAGTTTCTGAAGTTCAAGACGACGACATGATCTTCGACCTTGGCCCAGATTCAACGGCTGCACTAGCTGAAATCATCGGCAACGCAAAAACTATCCTTTGGAACGGCCCAGTAGGTGTATTCGAGTTCAAGAACTTCGAAGCGGGTACCGCGGGTATCTCTAAAGCAATCGCTGAATCTGCAGGTTTCTCTGTAGCCGGTGGTGGTGACACGCTAGCAGCTATCGACAAGTTCGGTATCAAAGCTGACGTTTCTTACATCTCGACAGGTGGTGGTGCATTCCTTGAGTTCGTTGAAGGTAAAGTACTTCCAGCTGTTGCGATGCTAGAAGAGCGTGCAAAAGCTTAATTAAATTGAGGGCGGGAGTTCCGGCAAAGCACTTCCGCACTAATCGTTTGTGAATGATGTCATGTTTTTGTAGAATACGGGCGTTTCGCAAACGATTGCACAGTTTTTTGTTTATAAGACAACAAGGCAAATAGGACTATTGTTATGTCTAAGATCTTCGATTTTGTAAAACCTGGTGTTATTTCTGGCGACGACGTACAGAAAGTTTTTGAAATTGCTAAAGAGCACAAGTTCGCACTTCCAGCGGTTAACGTTGTTAACACTGACTCTGTAAACGCTGTTCTAGAAGCTGCTGCAAAAGTTAAAGCACCAGTTGTTGTTCAGTTCTCTAACGGCGGTGCTGCATTCTTCGCTGGTAAAGGCCTGAAGCTAGAAGGTCAAGAAGCACAAATTAAAGGTGCTGTTGCTGGTGCTAAATACGTACACGCTGTAGCTGAAGCTTACGGTGTGCCAGTAATTCTTCACACTGACCACGCTGCTAAGAAACTTCTTCCATGGATCGACGGTCTACTAGACGCGGGTGAAGAGTTCTTCGCGCAAACTGGTAAGCCTCTATTCTCTTCTCACATGATTGACCTTTCTGAAGAGTCTCTAGAAGAGAACATCGAGATTTCTGGTAAGTACCTAGAGCGTATGGCTAAGATGGGTATGACACTAGAAATCGAACTAGGTTGTACTGGTGGTGAAGAAGACGGCGTTGATAACTCTGATATGGACGCATCTGAGCTATACACTTCTCCTGAAGATGTAGCTTACGCTTACGAGAAGCTAGTTGCTATCAGCCCTCGTTTCACTATCGCGGCATCTTTCGGTAACGTACACGGTGTTTACCAAGCGGGTAACGTTGTACTGACTCCAACTATCCTACGTGACTCTCAAGCATACTGTGCAGAGAAGTTCGGTATTGCACCTAACGCTCTAAACTTCGTATTCCACGGTGGTTCTGGTTCTTCTGAAGCAGAAATCCAAGAGTCTATCGGCTACGGTGTTATCAAAATGAACATCGATACTGATACTCAGTGGGCTAACTGGGATGGCGTTCGTCAATACGAAGCTGCAAACCGTGACTTCCTACAAGGCCAGATCGGTAACCCAACTGGTGAAGCTGCGCCAAACAAGAAGTACTACGATCCTCGCGTATGGCTACGTGCTGGTCAGTCTTCAATGGTTGCTCGCCTAGAGAAAGCATTCTCTGACCTTAACGCTATCGACGTACTATAATTTTACGTCCTGCGCTAAGCTAAGAAAAAACCCGCTACGGCGGGTTTTTTTATGCCTGTCATTTGTTTGTGAACCCTCCCAATTTATTGTTGGCGATTTTTTAGACGAGCAATATTGTTCGGTGCGAAAAATCGCTTTTAGTGCTCAGCAAAATCAATTAATCACTGTTATAGTGGTGATTGCATAAGTAATTTTCATAATTAAGCCTATGATTATTTGTGCTCCCGCGAGTTTTAGGGATGGGAAAGGAAATAATATTTGCAGGATGAGAAAGGTATGAGTGAGAGTAGTGTTACAGATACCGTAACGGATACCGTCACAGGTGTTGCAGATACGGTGGTGGATACCATCAAAGATAATGATTTGACCAATGGCGTGCTCAATGCCGGTACTTGGGTGGCTGACAATCAGGAACTACTGATCCAGTACGGGGTGAACATCCTATCTGCGTTGTTGATCCTGTTTATTGGTAATATCATCACCAAGAGCATTGCCAATGGCGTGGCAAAAATGCTGCGCAGAAAAGATATGGACGAGGCGGTTGTTGAGTTTCTCCAATCGCTGGTGCGTTACCTGTTGTTTGTGATTGTACTGATTGCTGCTTTGGGCCGCGTCGGTGTACAGACGGCATCCGTCGTTGCCGTGATCGGTGCCGCCGGTTTGGCCGTTGGCTTGGCTTTGCAGGGCTCGCTGTCAAACTTCGCTGCCGGTGTATTGATCGTTGCCTTCCGTCCGTTCAAGTCGGGCGATTTTGTTGAGATTGGTGGGGTATCTGGGTCGGTCGAGTCGATCCAAGTGTTCTCTACCATCCTGAAAACCCCTGACAATAAAATGGTGGTAGTGCCGAATGCGGGGGTTATTGGTGGCCCAATCACCAACTATTCACGCCATAAAACCCGCCGTATCGACTTGGTGATTGGTGTTTCTTATGATGCCGATCTCAAGCATACCAAAGCGGTGCTGACTAGGGTGATAGAAGCCGATGCGCGTATATTGAAAGATCCTGAGCCAACGGTGGGTGTATTGGCACTGGCTGATTCCTCCGTTAATTTCGCGGTACGTCCTTGGGTGAATACCGCAGATTACTGGGCGGTATACTTCGATTTGATGCAGGCTATCAAAGAAGAGTTGGATAAAGAAAACATCGGGATCCCGTATCCGCAGATGGATGTCCACCTCAACAAGGCTCTCGAGCAGTAATATCGATACCAACAAAAAATGGAGCCGCAAGGCTCCATTTTTTTATGTGCGATTTTAACTAGCAATACTGATCAAATATTTATGTAGGTTGGAATTATTAACTCGGCAGCGGGATCACTGTATTTGGCAGTGCCGACAGTAGCTTGTCGAGATCGCGGCTGGCAAAGGCAAAGGTTAGCTCCGGCTTGCCCGGGGTAAACATCAGCTCGTCATGCTGGTAAAGAACCGGATCTATCAACAGGGAGATCTCTTCCGGCAGGCCGAACGGACAGACTGCGCCGGGTATACAGCCTATCACCTCAGTCATTTCTTCATGACTGCACACTGACACCTTCTTTCCCAGTACCTGCTTGACTAGTTTACTGTCGAGCCGGCTGTCGCGGTGAGTCAGCAACAGACTGTGGCCACCGCCCTTGAGGCGCATGAACAGACTCTTGGTCGGAGCGGCTGTCCAGCCAAGCTCGTTGGCAATTTTCTCATCGGTCTCATAATCCAAAATGGCTTCATGCTGCCACTGCTGGTAGCTGACACTGGTTTGCCCAAACAAGGCCAGATTACTCAGGTAAATTTGTTCTAACTTCTCAGATTGCATATTGGCTCCATAATTCTTGTACCAGACGGCTGGCTATGAAGAACATCATAGCGGCAACGGCGAGGTCGATTCCGCCTTTTACTTTGGGTTTTGACAATGCCGGCCCTAATTTAGCGGCGCCCAGCGATAGCGTATAGAACCAGACAAACGATGCCAGGATGGTACCGATGGCAAAGGCCACGCGGTCATTGCCTTCAAATTGGCCGCCGATAGAGCCCAGAATGACCACAGTGTCGAGGTACATGTGTGGATTAAGCACGGTGACAGCCAGTGCACCGAGGATCACGGCACGGCGGCCGTGGGCCAATACCTCTTTGTTCTGCTCTTGCTTGGAAGGCTTGCTAAGGGCGCTACTTAATGACAAGCAGCCATAAAAGGTCAAGAACAGGATCCCGCCGACAGTGACACTGGTCAGCAAGGTTTCATTGCTGGATAGTAATGCCCCGCCACCAAAGATGCCTAGGCTAATAAACAAGGTATCAAGTACGCTGCAGATGGCCGCGGTGGTGAGGTGGTGATTGCGCTTTATTCCCTGATTGAGCACGAAGGCGTTCTGTGCCCCTATCGGGATAATCATCGATGCGCCTAGTCCAAATCCTTGTAATAACGCCCAAATGCTCATTTTACTGCTTACCTTATTATCTGATATTTCGGTTTCTCCCTGTATCTGGGAGGCCGGATTGAAAGTGTTGGCGCAAGCATACTCTTGCCACTACTGTTAAGTACAACTAATAAAATTTATGTAATATTAGACTTTCTAATGAAGGCGCGATACAGATACAAAGTAGGTGAAAAAAGGTGCGAGGACTGGATTATCGATGGATTGAAGCGCTTGATGCGGTGATATCCCAACGGGGATTTGAGCGGGCAGCAGAGTACTTGTGTATTACCCAATCGGCGGTGTCACAGCGGATCAAGCAGTTGGAAAAGTTGATGGCCCAACCCATGCTGGTCAGGGAGCAGCCGCCACGCCCAACAGCGGCAGGACAAAAAATGCTGGGGCTGTATCGTCGGGTGCGCCTGCTCGAGCAAGAGCTGTTACCCGAGCTGACACCGGATGAAAGCAGCCAGCCATTGTCGGTGTCTATCGCGACCAATGCCGATAGTCTGGCCACTTGGTTGTTACCTGCACTGAGTCCTTTGTTGCGCTCAAGGCGGATTGAGCTCAATCTGATGATCGAAGATGAATCCCGAACTCTGGATAAGCTGCGCGGTGGCGAGGTGGTTGGGGCGATCAGTATGGAGTCTACCCCGATGCCGGGATGTGTGGCTGATTATCTTGGCAGGGTGGATTTCCTCTGCGTGGCCAGTCCGTCATTCGCTGATAAGTATTTCTCCCAAGGGGTAAACCGCGACACCTTGCTGGCCGCACCCAGTGTTGCATTCGATTATCACGATGATGTGCACGAGCGATTTATCCATCAGCATTTCAATCTGCCTTTTGGCAGTGTAATGAAGCACACGGTGCGTTCGTCGGAGGCCTTTGTCAGGATGGCGGTGGAGGGCATCGCCTATTGCCTTATTCCTCGGATCCAAATCCAGCAGGAGCTTGATGCAGGAACATTGGTTAACCTGACTCCGGATACTTTCTTGACTCGCAGAATGTATTGGCATCACTGGGCACTGGAAAGTGGGGTATTGTCTGACTTGTCTGAACAGATGACTCATTATGCTGGGAAGGTCCTGCCACAATAAATATAAAACAATGTACAAAAAGTTATCAATCAAAGGAATTTTTTGTCTCTGTCCGTTGTCGTATGGACAACGCATGAAAAAATAGATTAATAAAATAGGAATAGGCCAGATGAAAAAACAACTTGTCGCAGTAATGTTGGGGTTGGGTTTGTTGGGTACCAGTGGTATGGCTGCAGCCACGGTGAGTGTTCCGCATTTGCAGACAACCGGTAATGGCGAGATCACAGCCCTGCCGGATATGGCGGTGTTTGCCGTTGCTGTCGAAGAGATCCGTCCAACGGCAAAAGACGCCAAGCAGGCAGTGGATAAAGCCGTTGAAGCATTTGTGGCGCGCTTGCTGGAGCAGGGCTTGGATCGCAATCAAATCCAAAGCGCCAATATTAGCCTGCAGCCTCAGTATCGCTACCCTAAAGACAAAGAGCCGGAGCTCAAGGGCTACCGTGCTAGCCGCCATGTAACGGTGACGGTGAATGAGCTGGGGAACCTTAATACTTACCTTGATAGCGCGTTGGGTGACGGTATCAACCGCATCAACAATATTGAGCTTAAGGTTAGCAACGAAGACGAGTATATGGAGCAAGCGCGTCAGGCTGCAATCAAAGATGCCATTGCCAAGGCGGAATCGCTCGCTAAAGGGTTTGGTGAGTCCTTGGATGGAGTATGGCAGATCTCTTATCAGGTCAGCCAGTCTCGTCCTATGGTGATGCGCATGGCAATGGACGCTGCACCGGAGAATGCCGTCAGCTATCAGGATACCCAGATCACCATCCGTGATCGTGTTGAGGTCGTGTTTAAGCTTGAGGAATAGGCTTATTTGGCGCGAGGCAATAGCCAGAATTTAAAAGGAGAGCATTTGCTCTCCTTTGTTGTTTTCGGCAGCCGTTCGCGCTTAGTGCAGGATACGGGCGCGGATAGTGCCGTCGATCAATTTTAGCTTCGACAGAGCTTCTTCCGATCGCTCGGTCTCGACATCAATTACCACATAGCCGATCTCAGCCCCGGTTTGCAGGTACTGGGCAGCGATGTTGATCCCTTCGGAAGCAAAGATTGTGGTGATCTGGTTGAGGATCCCCGGGCGGTTTTCGTGAATGTGCAGCAAGCGTGAGCACTCTCTGTGCTCAGGCAGGGATACCTCAGGGAATCCAACTGCAGATAGGGTAGAGCCGTTATCTGAGTACTTGGCCATCTTGCCAGCCACTTCAATACCAATATTTGCTTGTGCTTCCTGGGTCGAGCCACCGATGTGCGGTGTTAGCAGCACGTTGTCGAACTTGGCCAATGGGCTCTCGAACGGATCGTTGTTGGTTTTAGGCTCAACCGGGAACACATCGATAGCAGCACCGGCAATGTGGTTGCTCTCCAGCGCGCTGCACAGTGAGTCGATATCGACGACCGTACCACGGGCCGCGTTGATGAAAATAGAACCCGGCTTCATGCGGGCAAACTCTTCGGCACCCATCATATCTTGGGTATCTGGAGTTTCCGGTACGTGCAGGCTGATCACATCACACTTATTTAGCAGCTCGGTCATCGATGGTACTTGGGTTGCATTGCCCAGTGATAGTTTGTTTTCGATATCGTAGAAGTATACCTTCATGCCTAGGTTTTCAGCCAAGATCCCAAGCTGGGTACCGATATGGCCGTAACCGATAATACCGAGGCGTTTGCCACGGGCTTCGAAAGACTGGTCGGCAGATTTTAACCATTCGCCACGGTGAGCCTTGGCATTTTTTTCTGGAATACCACGAAGCAGTAACAGGATCTCACCCAGTACCAGTTCAGCCACACTTCGGGTGTTGGAGAATGGGGCGTTGAAGACCGGGATCCCCCGTTTGGCGGCGGCACTCAATTCAACTTGGTTGGTGCCAATACAGAAGCAACCGACCGCAATCAGTTTTTGTGCAGCGCAGAAAACTTCCTCTGTCAGTTGGGTGCGGGAGCGGATGCCAACGAAATGGGCGTCTGCAATGGCTGCAAGCAGTTCGTCACCGGAAAGGGATCCTTTGTGGTATTCGATGTTGCTGTAGCCTGCCTGCTGAAGTACCTCAATTGCTGAAGGGTGGACGCCTTCTAACAGCAGGATCTTTATTTTGTCTTTTTCCAGTGAAACTTTAGCCATTGATATTCATCCTTAACGCTGGTGGCTGAGGGGCTCATGGGAGCTGGGCTGAGGCAGGAAAAGGAAGGAATAGATTTCCTGTATACGGGCAACCCATGAGCACCACATTCGGTTTGCTTACATGCTGCCAGTTAAGTTATCAAAAATTGACCAGAATGGGTAAGAATATTACAGGATTGATAATAAAAAACGGCATATATTATGCCGTTTTGAAAGTGAGTAACGCTAAAAGCGCCTTTTTCTTTGTCAGCCAAGGTAAAAAAGGGCTAAGTGATTACTTTTCGAATTTTTTCACGCCTTCAGGGCTGCCGACAAGCAGAACATCAGCACCGCGGTGGGCAAATAGGCCAACAGTCACGACACCCGGCAGGGCGTTGATTTTTTCTTCCATTGCTTTCGGGTCGGTGATAGCCATGTTGTGGACATCCAGAATAATATTGCCGTTGTCGGTGACACAGCCTTCGCGGTACTCAGGGTCACCACCAAGCTTAACCAACTCGCGGCCGATGTATGAGCGTGCCATCGGGATCACTTCAACCGGTAGCGGGAATTGACCCAGCACATCAACTTGCTTGGTGTCATCAACAATACAGATAAACTGCTTGGCAATCGCTGCCACGATTTTTTCGCGGGTCAGGGCTGCGCCGCCGCCTTTGATCATGTCGTATTCGCCGTTGATTTCGTCAGCACCGTCTACATAAATATCTAGGCTAGAGACTTCGTTGGCATCAAATACAGGGATACCGATTTGCTCAAGGCGCTCAGTAGAAGCGACAGAGCTTGATACTGCACCTTTAATTTCTTCTTTGCGGGTAGCCAAAGCATCGATGAAGTGATTAACCGTCGAGCCAGTACCGACACCTACAATGCTGCCTTTCTTTACGTACTCTAGAGCAGCCCAGCCAGCAGCTTTCTTCATTTCATCTTGTGTCATGCTTATCTCCTCGTGATGACAAACGTTGCGCGGAGCGCTGATTATAGCCAAATAGCGGTCTGGCGTCAGTCGTTATCTGGCCGGATAAATGCACCCTAAGTTGGATAAAAAGACAACCCTATTAATAACATAGGCTTAAGTGATGGCTGTGGTACAGAAAAGACAAACGTTTGCGTCTAGATGGTGATTTTTTGTCAATATCACCACTTTTAAGCCCTGTTTGTCAGTACTTACCAGTGAAAATGGTACGACGGGGTGATGATCTCGGGGAGTGGGACATCCCAGGTCTCAAACGGCAGGCTGTCGACTTGTTGGCAATCATGGGCCAAACCAACGGGGCGCGGACCACGTCGTTCATTGTGCCACAGGCTCAAGGTTCGGTCGTAATAGCCTCCCCCCATACCTAGGCGTTGGCCGGTATTGTCGAAAGCAACCAGAGGAGTGCAGATAGTATCGAGCTCAATGACCGGTTTGACGAGTCGGATATCCAAAACCGGCTCTTGAATACCATAGCGGTTGCGGTTCATCCTCGTGGTTGGCGTGTAGTGGAGGAACAGCAGATGGCCTTTGCTAAATGGGTGGAGTACCGGTAGGTAGACCTCTTTTCCTTGCTGCCACAGCCATTCGATCACCGGGGTGGTATCGAGCTCACCATCGTTGGCGAGATAGAGGGCAATATGTTGAGCGTCGAGTAGACTGGTAGCCTGCTTGCAGTGTTCGAGTAAATCGCGCGCGGCAAGTGACTGCTGGACGGATGTTAACTGCCGTCGATGTTCACGGGTTTGTGTGCGAAGTTGCTGCCGGGTGGCTGATGCAGGGACCGCAGATCTCATAGCTCGTCCAATGACAAAAGGTTCTGAGGAGTTGAGGAGTCGATAACTGTCAGCAGCGTTTGCTCATCAAGTTTATCGTAAAAGGTATGCCCCAAGGTGCCGTTGCGCATTGTGGCCCTTGAACCAGATGTTCAAGGTGGATCAGCAACATTAACCGCAGGCTTCTCGGTACGGGCCGAGCTTGCTCAATAGTTAATCAAAGCTGATCCTGGGTTTTTGCTTATCGGCTCGGGGACGTTAATCCGCTGACGCACACCCCAGGGTCAATTCATTATCAACGCTTTGGCTGATATTGCAATGCTTTCTCCAATAAATCTTCCATCTCGCTGATTCTATTGGATAGTTTTTCAGCATTACGCTGTTGTTCTTGGCGCTCACTATGCAACTCGTTACAAATGTTCAAACCGGTAAACATTAGCAGTTGTTCGGCGTTGGTGATTTTAGTCCGCTCAGAAAGATCTTTTAAGCGTTGATCAAAATCGGCGGCTGCTGCACGCAGAGCGTCTTCCTGGCCTGCTGGGCAGTTCACCTTGAAGCTGCGGCCATATACCTGAATTTCTACTGCCTGGTTACTCATAAATGTTTAATCTGCTCCGTGCCAGATCGTCCAATTTGGCATTCCGCTGCGATTTGCGCTAGGAGGCCCAATATAGAAAAAGCCCTATCAACATGCAAGTGAGCCCGTCATGCTTTAGAACTAATTGTGTCTAATTAATCAGATATTAACCAGATTGAGGTAAACATCAGCCTCAGATCTGAAATGGCGAGTGACTGATCTTTTGTATAAATGGTAGCATACCATAAAGACGATCTACCCCTATGATAATAAGGTGAACAGCCCATGAGCGACGTAAAACTCCCTGCCTATGAAACCCTAGAACCAATGCTGAAAGAGCAAGGCCTGGCCGTTACCCCGTCAGAGCTGCATGGCCTGATCTGCGGGATGATTTGCGGTGGTATGGCTGTTGACGGTGAGCAGTGGCTGGCACCTATTTGTGACTATGCCAACCAGGGCGACGCGATGACTGATGGGGCCAAAACGGTTGTGCGCTCGGTGTTTGACGCGGCAGCCTGCGAGCTGGGCGGCCTGACCCAAACCCTTTTCACCTCGACGGCTGCCGAGCTGGCTGACGTTGATTTCACTGTTGAATTGTTGCTTCCAGGCGAAGACGCTGAGCTGATGCTCCGTGCCGAAGCACTCAGTGAATGGGTGACCAATTTTATTTCTGGCCTTGGTCTGATGGGGATGAACAAGCAGCAGTTGTCTGATGATGTCACCGAGGCGGTGGCGGCGTTGGAAGAAATTGCTCAGCTTGGTGTTGATGAAGACGAAGATATGCAAGAGCAGGCGATGCTTTTTGATAACGTGGTGGCTTATGTGCCGGAATGCGTGTTGACGTGTCTGATCGGTCTGAGCCAGCGCGGTGAAGCTGAAGAGGAAACGGCTGATCCAGCAGACAAGCCAACTCTTCACTAAGCATATGCACAGTACTTTCATTTAAGGGACAAATGTGAAGCAGTACGATGTCGTGATAGCCGGTGGTGCAATGGCCGGCGCAACCTTGGCAGTTGCATTGGATAAACTGGGGGGAGGGAGGCTTCGTATTGCCGTTATCGAAGCGGTAGAGCCGAAGCTGGATCTTCACCCTGGCTATGACGCGCGAAGCATTGCCATTTCTCTAGGCTCGGCCCAGCAGCTCGACAGTATCGGTTGCTGGCAGGCGCTTTCTGGTGTGGCGACCGCCATTTCCCAGATCCATGTTTCAGATCGCGGCCACGCCGGTATTGTCCACCTTGATGCCCGTGAACGGGCTGTGGAAGCGTTGGGTTACGTGGTTGAATTGGCTGATGCCGGGCGGGTCTTCCATCACAAACTGGCTAAGTTGGATCATGTTGATCTGATTTGTCCGGCTAAGATCGCTGAGATCGAACGTCATCAGCACGGTGTAGATATGATCTTGGACAATGGTGACCAGTTATACAGTCGCTTAGTGGTTGCCGCTGATGGTGCCCAGTCATCTGTTGGTGACATGCTGGACTTAGGTCGCAGCGAGTATGACTTCGAGCAGGTAGCGGTGATTGCGAATGTAACCACAAATGAGGCGCATCAGGGCAGAGCGTTTGAACGTTTTACCCCACATGGGCCGGTTGCCTTGCTGCCGATGTCGGAAGGCCGGAGTTCATTGGTGTGGTGTATAAGTCCTGAGGACCAACCTGAAGTGATGGGCTGGAGTGACGAGACGTTTCTTGCCAAGCTTCAGCAAACATTCGGTTGGCGTCTCGGTCGCTTGAGCCATACCGGTGCACGGCATGCCTATCCATTGTTATTGCGCCAATCCCAACGCCTGGTTTCTCACCGGGTCGCCGTGGTGGGTAATGCGGCTCAAACGCTACACCCGATTGCCGGTCAGGGGTTCAACCTCGGCCTGCGTGATGTCATGAGCCTGGCCGAGGAAATCTGTCGTGAGTGGGCTCGAACCGGTGATGCCGGACATACTCGGGTTTTGAGCCGTTACCGCCAGCGCCGTGAGCCGGATCGTGACGCGACGGTTGGCATGACCGCTAGCTTGGTCAGTATTTTTGCCAACGATAGCTTGCCTTTTGTTGCTGGCCGTAACCTTGGTTTGATGGCGATGGAATGTGTAGATGTATTGAAAGCCCCGCTGGTACGGCGGGCGATGGGACAGGTAGATAGATAATCATGATGCAAAGTGTTGATGTCGCTATTATCGGCGGTGGTATGGTCGGCCTTACTTTGGCGGCTGCTTTGGCTGATACCGAACTACGGGTTGCGGTGATTGAAGGTAAGTTGCCTGATCCGGAACTTGCTCCACTCCCGGATGTCCGCGTTTCGGCACTGAGCCGGGCCAGTGAGCGTATCCTGCGCCGAGTGGGTGCCTGGGAGGGTATTGCTGCTCGCCGAATGGCGGCGTACAGCAAAATGCAGGTATGGGAGCAGGACAGCTTTGCCAATATTGCTTTTGATGCCGCGCGACTGGCCCAGCCGGATTTGGGGCATATTGCTGAGAACCGAGTCATTCAATTATCGTTGATGGATCGTGTTAAGCAACTGCCTAATGTCACCTTGATGGCGCCGGAGCGTTGTCAGAGTATTGCTTTTGGCGAAAGTGAAGCCTGGCTGAGTTTGGAATCTGGCCGTAACTTGACAGCGAAGCTGGTAGTTGGTGCCGATGGCGCCAATTCTTGGTTGCGCCAGCAGCTAGATATACCTCTGACTCACTGGGACTATGGCCACAGCGCAATTGTTGCCAATATCCGGTGCCGTGAACCGCACCAAGACACGGCACGTCAGATCTTCCGCCCAGAAGGGCCATTGGCCTTCTTGCCACTGGCTGAGCCGGATCTGTGCTCGATTGTTTGGTCACTACCGCCCGAAGAGGCAAACCAGCTGTGCGAAATGCCAGAGCTGGAGTTCAACAAACGCCTGACCGCTGCGTTCGATAATCGCCTTGGTCTGTGCTGTGTTGAAGGCGAGCGACAGGCCTTCCCACTCAAGATGCGCTATGCCCGTGACTTTGTCCGTGAGCGTGTCGCTCTGGTCGGTGATGCTGCCCATACGATCCATCCGCTTGCTGGTCAGGGAGTCAACCTTGGCTTGCTGGATGCGGCGTGTTTAGCGCAAGAGCTTAAACAACTATGGCTGGCTGAAAAAGATATCGGGCGTCAGAGCCACCTGCGTAACTATGAGCGTTGGCGTAAAGCCGAAGCGGCGAAAATGATTGTGGCGATGCAGGGGTTTAGGGATCTGTTCGACGGCAGTCACCCGGCTAAAAAGCTGATCCGTGATTTGGGGATGCTGTTTGCCGATAAGGCGCCGGGTGTGAAGGATGAGTTTATGCGCCGGGCCTTGGGACTCAGTGGTGAATTACCAGAGTTAGCCCGATACTAAGCGAATATCCACCAGCCTCGCCAACGAAAGAGCCGTCAGTTCAAACTGGCGGTTTTTTTATATCAAGGAAGCCAGTTCAGAAACCAAGGTGTGGTGAAAGGTGGGGATTCACGGAAATGACAAAAAATTGTTATCCAATTTGGCGATTTTCTCCTACATTAAATATCAGGTAAAAAACAGAGCTGCTAGTAACTGGCCCTGGCGTTAGATTTCATCTTGTTAGCCGAACAAATACTGGCTTTTGCTCTCCCTGCGATAACTGATTCTGCTGGCCGCATTGAGAGTGCGATAGGCAGGCTTTCATAAGGACGTTTCACTATGAGCGATATTCCCTCTGAGTTGAAGTTTACCAATACCCATGAATGGATCCGTCCCGAAGGTGATGGGGTATATACGGTGGGTATAACCGATCATGCCCAATCATTGCTGGGTGACATGGTGTTTGTTGATTTGCCGGAAATTGATGCCGCAACGGAAGCGGGTGAAGACTGTGCGGTTGCTGAGTCGGTGAAGGCTGCGTCTGATATCTATGCGCCGTTATCCGGATTTGTGATTGCCATTAATGAAGACTTGGAAGGCTCACCAGAGTTGGTCAATAGTGACCCTTATGGTGACGGTTGGTTGTTCCAACTAAAGGTCGAGGATGAGGGAGAGTTTGCCGATTTGCTCGATGCCGATAGCTACTCGGACTTGGTTGATGAGGACAGTGACTAGGGCCTGTTAACCTTTCATTGTCTTGATAAAAGAAAAGCCCGTCATGGGCTTTTCTTTTTCTGCGAGATTAGCAGTCTTTGAGGCGACGAATTTCCTGATTGATTTCACTTACCGTTTGGTAATGGCGATGTTGGGCCTTCATTGGCACCAGCAATTGACCATTGTTGAACTCATAGCCGCCCCGACCGTCAATGTAGATCCTTCCACTGAATAAACGACTTACGTGCTTTGCGATCATTTTCGGCACGTAGCGTTTGAACATCCGCATAGTTAGCCAACCTTTCCTTTTGTATTTGACGGCCGGAATTATAAAACAATGCGCATGATACTTTTGTGATGTCTTCAGCATAATATGGATGTTAAATAACTTAATAATTGCCATTTCTTTTATGTTGAATGAGTAAGTCAGAGTTTTATACTTTTGGTTTATGATTAAAATTAAGTTGCCTGGATGAGATATTATTCATGGCCTATTGCATTATTTGCATTAAATTAAATACTTTTAGTCACTTAGGTCGTGGTGTTGACTCAAAATGAAAAGCGCTAGCCAATATCCCGATGGCCAAAGAGCCTAGAAATTCACCAGCAAAAAAGTCGCAAGTCGTGCTGTACAGATGAAAATGCTGATTGTCTCGACTGGACGGATCTGAATGAATAATGTTTTTGATCAAAGATTATTATTGGCATATGCCAATAATGGTGTTTTTTAGCGATGACATTATCAGTGAGCCATGCCTAGACCAAAAATCCAGCGACGGATCCGTTGTCGCCCAGCTTATAGCTGTTTCAAGCCCAATGGGGTGCCGATGTCTGAACTCGCCTCCCTTTCTTTGGCTGCCGATGAGTTAGAAGCGTTAAGGCTGGTCGACCTTATTGGACTGAGCCAGCAGGCTGCCGCGCAGGAACTGGAGGTATCCCGCCAGACCTTGGGCAATATTGTTGCTGCTGCAAGACATAAAGTGGCGAGCGCCTTGGTCAAGGGTATGGCATTAGAGCTGGATACTGTTAGCCATCCAAACAATCAAAAGGAGCCATCATGTCAATAGCCATCGCCGTCACGCCACATCATGAAGTGGCTGGGCATTTCGGTAAAGCTGCCGGTTTTGTTGTTTATGATGAACAAGGGCAGCAGATTGCCGAATTGATTAACCAAGGCCGCAAAGAAGTGGGATGCAAGCATAAAAAGCAGCTTCAGGCACAATTGGCAGAGCACAATGTTAAAACGTTATTGCTTGGCAATGTCGGTCAGCGTTCGCTAGCTCGCTTGCTACGAGCTGGTTTTTCAGTGTTTAGGGTTCCTAATCGTACGGCGGTGCAAGATGTATTGAATGGCAGCGTTAGCCGCGAACCCTTGCTGACTGCTGAGCAGGGGCGCCCATGTAAGCGAGAGAAAGGCGGCTGTGGCTGTGGTTGCGGCAGCAAAAAAACAGTGAAACCCGCTAAAATTGGAATGATGACTAAAGGTAATGCCAACCTGCAGGGACTGACCAAGATTGGAGGGGTTAAGTTATGACCTATTTGTTCACCGTACTGATTTTTATGCTGGTGATAGGGGCGATGGCCATCGGTTGGATATTTCGCAAAAAAGCCATCCAAGGGAGCTGTGGTGGGCTTGCCAATGTTGGGGTCGATAAGGAGTGTGGCTGTAAGGAGCCTTGTGATGAGCACAAGCTTCATCAAATCAGCGAGCCTGAATCAAAACGCTAACTCGTAGTCGCAGTTGTAAAGAAAAAGCGCAGATCCCCGTCTGCGCTTTTTAGTCTCACTCTTTCGCTGTTGCTTCTCGATATCAATGAGCTTTACGTAGCTCTTCAACCCGTTGGGTGACAGCGCCGCCGACGCACTGGCGCAGCCATTCCAAACGAGGGTGGTTGGTATTGCGGCGAAGCCATAGCATGTTGATATCAAAGTCGGGAATATCGACCGGCGGACGGCATTGGTTCAACTCATCATTGAATACATCAAGCTTGGCCATCAGGGTCGACACCACGCATAACAAGTTTCGTCCACTGAGCAGGTGGCGGATGGTCAGAAAGCTGCTAGAGCCGACCGCAATGTGGCGCTGGAAACCTTGTTGCTGTAGCTGGCTGTCAACACTGGTCATCAGCTTGCCGTCCGGGGAGACCAAGGCCTGCGGCGTTTGGATATACCTAGCCAGATCAATGGGTGAGGATAAACCGGTCGCTTTGGCATCAAACAGGCAGACATGATCTTCGGTATACAGGTACTGGCTGTCGAACTCATGGGGCAAGTTGGTCATCGAGCCAATGATAAGATCAATTTTCTGGGTCTCGGTTGCCTGCTGGTAGTTGTTGCGGTCAACATTGCAAAAGCTGAGCTGGCTGTGCGGTGCCGCTTTGCGGATCGCATCGAACAGTGCTGGGGCGAACAGCAACTCGGCATAGTCGGTCAGGCCGATCCTTAGAGTTCCTTGATAGTCTGCGGCTGAGAACTTATTCGGTTGGAGGATTTCGCTGGTAATCAGCTGGAGGACATGTTCGACCACTGGAGTGAGTTCGATCGCTTTTTCGGTGGCAATCATCTGGTGGCCACGGCGTTCGAACAACGGATCATCAAGCAAGGCGCGTAACCGTGATAGGTTGTGGCTCATGGCTGATTGGCCTATCGACAGCTTGGCGGCGGCTTTGGTGACACTGTGGGTCTCCATCAGGGCAGAAAAGGCGACCAGTAGGTTGAGGTCAATACCTCGCCAGTTGATATTGTTCATTCAGCTCCCAGTTAACGGCAGATATCGGCAAACATAGGATCACACAGCACCAGAAGATCATCGGTTGCCAACTCGACGCCGGCCATTCGGTCGCCACTACTGATATTGACCAAAGTGTGGGCGGTGATCAGGTGGTCGAATATAACCGGAAGCGGGCGTTTGAGCCCGATCGGTGCAACCGTCCCTATCACCAGGCCGGTAACTTTTTCGACATCACTGGCATCGGCGCAGGTCATCCGGCGGCAGCCGAACATGGCTCGGACTTTTTTCGGATCTACTTGGGCCGGGCCGGGAACACATGCCAGCACATGGAATCCGCCCATATCTCGTAGCAAGATGGATTTCACCATCTGCTGAGGGTTAACGCCCCGTTCGCGGGCGGCTTCCTCGATGGTCTTGGCCGGTTGGCTATGAGGAAGAAGGCGGTATTCCACGCCTTCGCTGTCTAGGTAATGGGTAACCGGTGTATTCATGGCTTAGCGGTTGTCATCCAGTGAGTATGGCAGTGCTTGCTGATGCCATACGCCTTCGGTGCCAGCTAGGCGGAAAGCTGTGTTTTCATCCAGATCGTTTGGCAATACGACCAATGCGATTGCTTGGCCATTAGCAAATTGGTAACCAGCGACGATGGTACCGCCTTTGCGCCAGTTTTCACCCACGCTGCGCTCCAGACTGTCGCCCGCTTGCGGGCAGTGTTCGGCAGAGCCGCTGACGATGTACATTGCGCGCTTGTTGATACCACGGTACTTAGCGCGTGCCACGGTTTCCTGACCGGTGTAGCAACCTTTGGTGAAGCTGATCCCATCCAGCGCCTGCAGGTTGACCGCTTGCGGGATAAATTCCAACTCGGTTGCCGCATCGATGCACGGGATCGCGGCGTGGATGTCATAAAGATCCCACAGGCTGTCATCGCTCAGCGTCGCTTTGTCCGCGAGTTGGCTGGCAACGTCATTGGCCGCGACGGCGTTCAGTGCCAGCAGCCAGCGTTGGCTGTCAATCTTGACCGCTGTACCGCCGTGGATAGCGCGGACATCACCTTCACCACCGAATAGTTGTGCCACCTGTGCATCGGCATCGCTACCCGCAATACCCAATAGGATATCGTCGCTGGCTTCGATATCGACTTTGGAAAAAATGGCGTATTTCTTTAACTCGGGCAGTTGGCTATCCATAATGCTGCGGCGCTGCAAAAAGCCATAGCCATCATTGTGGTGGAATAAACGAAAAACGGTACGCAGTTTACCTTTGGCATCACAGTGGCCGGCAAGGGTGCTTTGATCTGCGGTAAGGCCTACCACGTCACAGGTTACCTGACCTTGTAGGTACGATTTTTTGTCGTCGCCGATCAGGGTTACGAGTGCCCAGTTGGCAAGATTGACCAAGGCAAGAGAAGGCAGGGCATCGCCAGTTGCTAGGGAAAGGCGATCAAAATTGAGGTTTTCAGACCAGTTGCTCATGGGACGTCCAGTTGAGAAATCATTTATGTCTATGTTAAAGCGCTGGTTGTGATTTGTCAGCAATATTACTTGAGGAAGTTGGTCAGATATTGCTGTTCGTGGTTGCGTGCCATAACCGGTGCAACAAAATAGATCCTAGCTCTCAACTTGGGGTAATGTTTGTGCTACCTCATGGTCGCTGGCAAAACGGGCTGCTAGTATGGTGGGCATTGTTAACGTCCGGGGCAACTTTTATCGGATTACGTTTTTCTACGGTTGCTCCGGGATCAGTAATGAGGTTGTAAAATGTTAAGTGCAGACGAAAAAGCACGGGTTAAGTGGGCTTGCCGTCGCGGCATGCTGGAGTTGGATGTGCTCATTATGCCGTTTTTCGAAGAGTGTTTTGATGATCTTGCCGAGCAAGAGCAGCAGGATTTTGTCTCGCTGCTGACGTGCGACGATCCTGATCTGTTCACTTGGATGATGCAGCATGGCCGCAGCGAAAACCCGGCCCATGCTTCAATGGTCGATAAAATTGTCGCCCACAACAACAGCAAACTTCGCTGATCTTACCCTTACACCTTCCTACCGTTTAACGGGCGCATTGGCATTACTGTATGCCAGTGTGCTTATTCTGCTGTTGCTCAGTGCCGGGTTCCAGTTTATTCCTTGGCCAGTATCCTTCGCTGCTGGTTGGTGGTTACTTGATGAGTGTGAAAGGCGTTTCGCCGACATTTGTCACTTGACTGGCCGGTTGCAGATATCCCAACAAGGAAATATCTGTTGGCAAGGTCAACAATGGCGACTGCAGACCGCACGTATTCGCTCAAACCAGATCCTCCTATGGCGCCTTGAGGGCATTACAGGTCAAATATGGCTGCCAATTTGTCCCGATGCGTGCTCTCTTTCTGGCTACCGCACTCTGGCACTGTATTCCCACCATCATAGGTCAATATCCGGTTGAACAGGGGAGTTGTAGATGGCAACAAAAAAGCGAGGGCCATTGGGCCCTCGCTTTGGGTTCTGGCATTGCTTTTACGACTACAGCTGGTCTGGGATCAGCACGGTTGGCTTGGCCTGGTCAACGGCTTCAGGGTAGTCGAGGGTATAGTGCAGGCCGATGCTTTCTTTCCGCTCTAGGGCGCAACGAACCATGAGTTCAGCAACTTGGAGCAGGTTACGCAGTTCCAGCAGGTTGTTCGAAACTTTGAAATTGCTGTAGTACTCATCGGTTTCGTCTTTTAGCAGCTGGATACGGCGCATCGCGCGTTCAAGACGTTTAGTGGTACGGACAATACCCATGTAATCCCACATAAACAGGCGCAGTTCGTGCCAGTTATGCTGGATCACGACCTCTTCATCAGAGCAGCTGACCTTGCTTTCATCCCAAGAAGGCAGCGCAGGTGGTAACTCGACGCTGTCCATGTCCTTGGCAATGCTTTCTGCCGCTGACCACGCGTAGACCACGCACTCCAGCAGGGAGTTGGAAGCCATACGATTGGCGCCGTGCAGGCCGGTGTAGCTGACTTCGCCGATAGCATAAAGGCCATCGAGATCAGTTTGTCCCTGCTTGTCGACCACCACGCCGCCACAAGTATAGTGGGCGGCCGGGACAATCGGGATCGGCTCTTTGGTAATATCAATGCCAAACGTTAGCAACTTCTCGTATATGGTCGGGAAGTGCTTGGTGACAAACTCGGCCGGTTTGTGACTGATATCCAAATACATGCAATCGGCACCGAGGCGCTTCATTTCAAAGTCGATAGCCCGGGCAACCACATCACGCGGTGCTAGCTCCCCACGCTTATCGAAATCAGTCATAAACCGCGAACCATCAGGGCGGCGCAGATACGCGCCTTCGCCACGCAGGGCTTCGGTCAGCAGGAAGTTGCGTGCGTCAGGATGGAACAGGCAAGTGGGATGGAACTGGTTGAATTCCAGATTGGCAACCCGGCAGCCAGCACGCCATGCCATGGCGATCCCGTCACCGGAGGAGACATCCGGGTTGGAGGTATATTGGTAAACCTTCGATGCCCCACCGGTTGCCAGCACCACAAACTTGGCGCGAACGGTTTCTACCGCTTCAAGGTTACGGTTCCATATATAGGCACCCAGAATGCGGTTTGGTTGGTCGGTATTGCCCAGCTTGTGGGAGGTGATCAGATCCAGCGCATTGTGGCGCTCGAGTACCTCGATATTCGGATGGTTGTGAACATTGTCTTGCAATGAGTTTTGCACAGCCATACCTGTGGCATCGGCGGCATGGAGGATACGGCGGTGGCTGTGCCCGCCCTCGCGGGTCAGGTGATAGCGCGGGGCTTCGTCATTGTCGCTCTCTTCGCGGTCAAACGGTACCCCGCCATCGATCAGCCATTGGACACAGTGCTTGGCATTTTCGGCAATGAAGCGGACAACGTCTTCATCACACAAGTGGGCCCCTGCTATCTGGGTATCTTCGACGTGGGAATCGACGCTGTCTGATTCATCAAAGACGGCTGCGATCCCCCCTTGGGCATAGAAGGTTGCCCCTTCGCTGCGCGGTCCTTTGCTCAGTACGATCACTTTGCCCATGGGTGCCAGCCGAAGGGCCAATGATAGTCCTGCTGCACCACTACCAACAACAAGCACGTCGCATTGATGTTCACGGTTTTCGTTCATAATGATTTCATATCCCTGTGGTAATGTCGTTATATTACCAAATTCCTTTCATTTTGTTCATTTTGTTCATTTTTGACGGATGGTTCACAAATACCCCGCCTTAAGCGATATAATGCACAAATCAGCGTGACTAAAGCGTGCATACAGCAGACATACTGCTTTAATACAATGGAAGAATCGCGCACTATTATTGAGAAATAATATTTTCCTTGGGAACTTTGCTAGTTCCCCTAGGTCTTAAATAGTGCTCACGCTCATACATTTTTATCATACTGTTTTGATTGAGCATACTCGTTATAGCTAGACGAGTTCGGCACAAGGAGCACCCACTAGAAACGTTTGTTTTTGGGGCCCAGCCGTAACAACAGATAAAAATGCGGGTGAATTTGATATAGGAGTACACGCTCGAATGAGCGAGCAGCAAACTGATCAGGTATTAATTGAGCGGGTACAGCGTGGTGATAAGCAGGCATTCAATTTATTGGTAGTGAAATACCAGAATAAAGTCTGCAACTTAGTTGCCAGATATGTCAGCAACTCCGGCGATGTACCGGATGTCGCTCAGGAAGCATTTATTAAGGCGTACCGGGCACTGCCGACTTTTCGGGGTGAGAGTGCGTTTTATACATGGTTGTATCGAATCGCTGTTAATACGGCGAAAAACTATTTGGTGGCTCAAGGGCGTCGCCCGCCCGCATCGGATGTGGATGCGGAGGATGCGGAATATTATGAAAGTGGTAGTGCACTGAAAGAAATTTCGAACCCTGAGAACCAAATGTTGTCTGATGAATTAAGGCGGGTAGTTTTCAGTACCATTGAAGGATTACCGGATGATCTCAAAACTGCGATCACCTTGCGTGAGCTGGAAGGCTTAAGCTATGAGGAAATTGCAGAGGTCATGGGGTGTCCAGTCGGTACAGTACGCTCCCGTATATTCCGAGCGCGAGAGGCGGTTGAAAAACGAATTCGACCTCTTACACAGCGATAGTGTTGGGCCAAACGGTGAAAAAGATGGCTGATAAAGAAAAAATCTCGTCATTGCTTGATGGCGAAGAGCTGGATCAGAGCATTATTAATGCATTGGCTGTCGATGACGATAGTCAGCAGACCTGGCAGAACTTCAACCTCATAGGTGATGTGATGCGCGGGGAAGCACCGCAAAACAAGGAATGGGACATTGCGGCTAAGGTAGCACTGGCGCTGGAGGATGAACCTGTTCATACGGGAACCGTACAGACAGATTCAGCCTCTGTGGTCTCTATTGCAACGGCGCGTGAGGTGCGGGTTGAAGAATCCCAGCCGACACCTCAGCAAGCTAAACGCAAGATGCCGTCTTGGCTTACCCAGTTCGGGCAGGTGGCGGTCGCCGCTTCCGTGTCTTTGGCAGTGATTGTGGGTGTCCAGCAATACAATGGTGGTGATAGCTCACTAACCATGTCGTCTGGAGAAGAACAGTTACCTGTACTGGAAACCATCCCGTTTGCGGGAACGGCAGAACCTGTGAGTTTGACTCGTGATTCAGTACGTTCGAGTCGACATGCTGGCCCGAGCGAAGATCAGGTGATGGAACAACGTCGCCGTATCAATGCCATGCTGCAAGATTATGAATTACAGCTTCGACTCAATGCTGAAGACGGATCAATTGACCGTACGATGCTCGAAGTGAATTAATCGATGGCGGAAAAATGAAGAGACTTCTGGTCGGTGTATTGACACTGGTCAGCCTCGTAATGCCGTGCCAAGCCTCTGCTGAAGAACCGGTTTCTTCTGCCGAGGCTTTGTTACATCAAATGGACGAGGCGAGCCGAAAACTCAGTTATGAGTTGTCATATATCTTAATCAAGAAAAACAGTATTGAACCGCTGCGCTATCGTCATGCATTGGAAGATGGCGAGACCTATGCGCATTTGGTTTATCTCAGCGGGCCACCGCGTGAGGTGATTCAGCGTGGTGATGAAGTGAGCTACTTCGAGCCGGGGTTGGACCCGTTCACCATCGATAGCAATAAAATGGTGGCCCCACTGCCGCCAATCATGAAAACCGACATCAATGAGTTGGCTGGCTACTACGATTTTATTTCGATGGGCCGTGCCCGCGAGGCCGGTGTTGCCTGTGACGTAGTACGGATTGCCCCTAAAGATGGTGCCCGCTATTCTTACCTGTTGTGGATTGATACCCGCAGCAAGCTGGTGATGCGCGCCGACTTGCTCGACCGTGACGGTGAGCCGCTGGAGCAATACCGTGCGGTATCCTATGTCATCAATCCGAAGGTCGCAGATGTCTTAAAAAACCTCAAGACCGTCGAGCTGCCAGCCGTAGTGCAACTGCCACCTCAGCCTCAGGCTGAACTTGATTGGCAGGTTAGCTGGTTGCCGCAAGGGTTTGAATCCATCTCGCGCAATCGACACCGGTTGATGATGACCGAGCGTCCGGTTGAGAGCAAAATGTTCAGTGATGGTTTGTTCAGTTTCTCGATTTACATTTCATCAGCCGATAACTTTACTGTCAGGGAGCAACTGGTGCGTCAAGGCCGCAGGACGCTGCATAGCTATCTGCTCAATGACAAAGAAGTGACCGTGGTCGGTGATATTCCGCCGGCAACAGCGCGACGGGTGGCAGAATCGGTGGTGTTTGACGCGACTGGGAGCAAAGCCCCGTGATGCGTTCACTGGCTGAAGTGATCGCCGTCAAACCCGGCGAAATCACTGTTAGTTGTCAGCAACAAACCAGTTGCGGTAGTTGTGCCTCTCGTGACAATTGCGGTACTGGTATCGTCAGCAAGGCGTTACCGGGGCGTCAGCATCAGCTCAAAATTGCGACCGATAAACCAGTCAAGGTCGGTGATGTGGTTGAGATCGGCTTGTCCGAACGCAGCATGCTTCACTCAGCAACCTTAGTTTATGTGCTGCCTTTGCTATGCTTAGTGCTAGGAACGGCGCTTGGCCAATGGTGGTTTGTGACATTGGCAGGTGGCGAAGAGCTGGGAGTGATCTTGACGGCACTAGTGAGCGCGGCCCTTGGATTGGGTTTGGCACGCCGATTGGCGATGCGGGTAGAGGGGACCTCAGCCTATAAACCTCACCTGATCCGGGTACTCGGAAGTCCTGTTTCAGCAGCGTTAGCAATAAATGGCGCATCGAAAGATAGCGGCTAGCGGCGAAATTCGGTAGAATCCGTCAACTTGATCTGTAGATCCCATTCATTTTTAATCACGAGTTAGTCACGCCAATTCATGAAGCACATTCGTAACTTTTCGATTATTGCACATATCGACCATGGTAAGTCGACCTTATCCGACCGCCTAATCCAAGTCTGTGGCGGCCTTTCCGATCGTGAAATGGCTGCGCAGGTTCTGGATTCCATGGATCTTGAACGCGAACGCGGTATCACTATCAAAGCCCAGAGCGTGACGCTCGACTATACGGCTAAAGATGGTGAAACCTACCAGTTGAATTTTATCGACACCCCGGGACACGTGGACTTCTCATACGAAGTATCGCGTTCTTTGGCGGCCTGTGAAGGTGCGCTGTTGGTTGTCGATGCCGGTCAGGGGGTTGAGGCTCAAACACTGGCAAACTGTTATACAGCGATGGAAATGGACCTAGAAGTAGTGCCAATCTTGAACAAGATTGACTTACCGGCGGCCGATCCTGAGCGCGTAGCAGAAGAAATTGAAGACATTGTTGGTATCGATGCCCTGGAAGCAACTCGCTGTTCGGCGAAAACAGGCCTAGGTGTTGATGATGTTCTTGAAAATATTGTATCAGCCATTCCTGCGCCGGAAGGCGATCCGGAAGCGCCGCTGCAAGCACTGATCATCGATTCTTGGTTCGATAACTATCTTGGTGTTGTTTCTTTGGTCCGTATTAAAAACGGTAAACTGAAGAAAAATGACAAAATCAAGGTAATGAGTACCGACCAGGTTTGGGGTGTTGACCGTCTCGGCATCTTCACACCAAAACAAATCGATACCACAGAGTTGAATACTGGCGAAGTAGGCTGGGTTGTTTGTGGTATCAAAGATATCCTGGGCGCGCCAGTGGGCGATACCCTGACTTTGGCGAAAAATGGTTGCGAAGAAGCGCTTCCAGGTTTCCAAAAAGTGAAGCCTCAGGTATACGCAGGTTTGTTCCCGGTCTCTTCCGATGACTACGAGAACTTCCGTGATGCACTTGGCAAGCTAAGCCTGAACGATGCCTCTTTGTTCTACGAGCCAGAAAGCTCGGCGGCACTGGGCTTTGGTTTCCGTTGTGGCTTCCTTGGTATGCTGCACATGGAAATCATTCAAGAGCGTCTTGAGCGTGAATACAACCTTGCGCTGATCACCACGGCACCGACGGTAGTTTACGAGGTCGAGAAATCTGATGGTTCGATGATCTATGTTGATAGCCCATCGAAACTGCCACCAGTTAACGATATCGAAGTGATCGGCGAGCCTATTGCACGCTGTAATATCTTGGTACCAAGTGAATACCTCGGCAACGTGATCACCTTGTGTGTTGAGAAGCGTGGTATGCAGGTTGATATGGTTTACCACGGTAACCAGGTTGCCCTGACATACGACATTCCGATGTCTGAAGTGGTATTGGACTTCTTCGACCGTCTGAAGTCGACGTCTCGCGGTTATGCATCGCTTGATTACAACTTCCAACGCTATGAGCCATCTAACATGGTTCGTGTTGATGTGATGATCAATGGTGAGCGTGTTGATGCGCTGGCTATTATTACGCACAAAGACAATGCGAATGGTCGTGGTCGTGATTTGGTTGATAAAATGAAGGAATTCATTCCTCGCCAGATGTTCGATATTGCGATCCAGGCTGCGATTGGCGGCATGATCATTGCTCGTGCCACTGTTAAGCAGCTACGCAAAAACGTAATCGCGAAGTGTTACGGTGGTGATATTAGCCGTAAGAAAAAGCTCCTGCAGAAGCAGAAAGAAGGTAAGAAGCGAATGAAGCAGATCGGTAACGTCGAACTGCCACAGGAAGCTTTCCTTGCTATTTTGCATGTGGGTAAAGACAAATAATTATAACTTATTGTTATCACTGGACGCTTTTGTGTCCAGCTTGCTACCATAAGCAAAGACATTGATAACAGAAGCAATGCAGCAGGCTCGTCTTGCTGCATTGTTATATCGAGTGGGCTGTAATTTATGGCTGACTTGGTAATTGATATAAGTAGGGAAGATAATGGCAAATACTTTTTCGCTTATCCTGGTACTGGCAACATTGGTGACTGGGATCATTTGGGCTCTGGATAAATTTATCTGGGCGCCGAAGCGCCAATTAAAAATTGAAGCAGCGGCAGCCAATGCCGGCGATCAGGTGGATGCTAAAACTCTACAGACCGTGGCACCGCAACCGAGCTGGGTAGAATCTGCCAGTTCGATGTTTCCGGTGATCGCGCTCATTATGGTATTTCGCTCATTTATTTATGAGCCGTTCCAGATCCCATCCGGTTCGATGATGCCGACCTTGCTAGTCGGTGATTTCATCCTGGTTGAGAAGTTCGCCTATGGTCTGAAAGACCCGGTTTTCCGTCATCAGATGGTTGAAACCGGTGAGCCAGAACGTGGTGACATTGTGGTATTTAAATACCCGCCTCAGCCGAACATCGATTACATCAAGCGTGTCGTTGGCTTACCGGGCGATACCGTTCGTTACAGTGCCCACAAACAAATTTGTGTGGCGACGAAAGGATCAAACGAGTGCAAGCCGGTACCGTTGACAGAGATGACCGATAGCGAATTTAGCCAGGGTATGACCCGTCTGGTGCAGTTCAACGAGCAGTTGGGCGAGCAAGAACACCAGATCCTGGTACATCCACTGAAACGCGACCGTACGTTGGCCTACCAGCCACGCCCGGGGAGCAGCGAGTGGGTTGTGCCTGAAGGCCAGTATTTCGTGATGGGTGATAACCGCGACAACAGTGCAGATAGCCGTTACTGGGGCTTCGTACCTGAAGCTAACCTAGTGGGCAAGGCGGTCGGGATCTGGATCAGCTTTGAGTTTGAACGAGGTGCTGACAGTGCACTTCCATCTTGGATTCCTACCGGTGTGCGCTTTAGCCGCATCGGTGGCATAAACTGATCGGGAAAAAATGACCACTCCTGCAAACAGGCTCCAGCGTAAGCTGGGCTACCAATTTAACAATATTGATTTGATGACCCTGGCACTGACACACCGCAGTGCCAATGGGACACACAACGAACGCCTGGAATTTCTGGGTGATTCGATACTCAGTTTCGTGATTGCTGATGATCTCTACCACCGCTTCCCTGAAGTGGATGAAGGCGACATGAGCCGCATGCGTGCCACGCTGGTACGCGGTAAGACACTGGCTGAGTTAGGCCGCGAGTTTGATCTTGGTGATCACTTGTTGCTTGGTCCTGGCGAGTTGAAGAGCGGTGGTTTCCGCCGTGATTCGATTCTGGCTGACTGTGTCGAGGCAATCATTGGCGCTATCTACCTCGATAGCGATATTGAGAAAGTCCGTGGCATCGTGCTGAGCTGGTACCAGTCTCGCCTTGAAACAATCAAGCCGGGCATTAACCAGAAAGATCCGAAAACCCGCCTGCAGGAATGCCTGCAAGGGCGTCGCCAGCCATTGCCAGCCTATACGGTGACCAAGGTGCATGGTGAGGCACATAACCAAGAGTTTACGGTGCAGTGTGAAGTGGCAGGCTTGGAGAAGCCTGTTATCGGTAAAGGCGGCAGTCGGCGCAAGGCAGAGCAGGCAGCGGCAGAAATTGCACTTAAGCAGTTGGAATCATGACAGATAAGCAACACTGTGGCTTTATTGCCATTGTCGGTCGCCCGAATGTAGGCAAATCGACACTCCTGAACCGTCTTGTCGGACAGAAGCTTTCTATTACTTCGCGTAAACCGCAAACCACGCGCCACCGTATCATGGGTGTCGATACCCGCGATGGCTACCAGGCGGTTTACGTTGATACCCCAGGCCTGCACATTGAAGAAAAGCGGACTATCAACCGTTTGATGAACCGTGCGGCCAGCAGCTCGCTGACTGATGTCGAGTTGGTGCTGTTCTTGGTCGACGGTACGATGTGGACTGACGATGATGAGATGGTACTGAACAAGCTTAAAAAGAGTGAGTTACCAACAGTACTGTTGATCAACAAAGTTGATAACGTTAAAGAAAAAGGCGAGTTATTCCCGCATCTAGATGCATTGTCTAAGAAGATGGACTTTGTTGATGTTGTGCCTATTTCAGCGAAAAGCGGTACTAACGTAGATGCCGTTGAGAAGATCGTACGTGAGCACATTCCTGAAGGCGAATATTACTTCCCGGAAGAGTATGTCACTGACCGTTCACAGCGCTTTATGGCTTCAGAAATTATCCGTGAGAAACTTATGCGTTTCTTGGGTGATGAACTGCCATACTCGGTAACGGTAGAAATCGAACGTTTCGATTTCAATCCACGTACTAACGGTTTTGATATCAATGGTTTGATTCTGGTTGAACGTAAAGGCCAGAAGAAAATGGTGATCGGTAAAAACGGTGAGAAGATGAAAGTCATCGGCCGTGAAGCCCGTATTGATATGGAAGATCTGTTCGAGCGCAAGGTGTACCTTGAGCTGTGGGTGAAAGTGAAATCCGGTTGGGCAGATGATGAACGTGCCCTGCGTAGCCTAGGCTATATTGACGATCTATAAGGTAGCGAATGGAAGGGCTTCAGCGTTGTTTTGTCCTTCATTCTCGTCCTTATAGCGAGACGAGCCTGATCCTCGACGTCTTCAGCGAGGACTCGGGCCGTCTTACTCTCCTGTCAAAAGGAGCGCGCCGCAAGCGCTCTAACCTCAAAGGGGCACTCCAGCCCTTCACTCCTCTGTTCATGAAATGGTCCGGCAAGGGCAGTATGCCCATATTAACGCATGCCGAGCCAATCAGTATCGGTCTGCCGATGCGCAGTTATATCTTGTATTCAGCCATGTACGTCAATGAGTTGCTAGCTCGCGTACTGGAAACGAATACCCCTTACCCTGTGTTGTTTCTGGATTACCTGAATGTGTTGCGTGAACTGGCACAGGCGGAGAACCCAGAGCCAGCATTGCGGCGTTTCGAGCTCGCGTTACTGCAACATTTGGGTTATGGCATCGACTTTCTCCACTGCGCGGGCAGTGGCCTGCCGGTCGATGACACCATGACCTATAACTACCGTGAACAGCTGGGCTTCATAGCCTCGCTGAAAATGGGGCAATTGACCTTTACCGGTGAACAGCTAAAAGCTGTTGCGGCCCGCCGCTTCGAAACCCCAGACCAGCTCCGGGCGGCAAAGCGCTTTACACGCATCGCCCTAAAGCCTTATCTTGGCGGCAAACCATTAAAAAGCAGGGAATTGTTTATCCCTAGAGGAAGGAGTACCGGAAAATGAACAACATCTTACTCGGCGTGAATATTGACCATATTGCGACTTTACGTAATGCACGTGGCACCCGTTACCCAGATCCAGTGCATGCGGCCGAGGTGGCTGAGCGCGCCGGAGCAGACGGTATAACCATCCACTTGCGTGAGGATCGTCGCCACATTACCGATCGTGATGTCCGTATCCTGCGCGAGACTATCCAGACCCGTATGAACCTGGAAATGGCAGTGACCGAAGAGATGGTTCAGATCGCACTGGACACCAAGCCGGAGTTTGTTTGTCTGGTACCGGAGAAGCGTGAAGAGCTGACCACCGAAGGCGGCTTGGATGTTGCGGGCCAGCTTGAAAAAATCAAAGCGGCGACAGCGACGTTGACGCAAGCCGGTATTAAGGTTTCGCTGTTTATTGATGCCGACCGTGCTCAGATCGATGCAGCCGTTGCCTGTGGTGCACCTTACATCGAGTTGCACACCGGCCACTATGCTGATGCCGAAACGGAAGAAGAGCAGCAGGCTGAGCTGAAGAAAATCGCTGCAGCGGCAAGCTACGCCGATGATCAGGGTATCAAGGTCAACGCGGGCCATGGCTTGACTTACCATAACGTGAAACCGATTGCTGCCCTACCTGAACTGTACGAACTTAACATCGGCCATTCTATTATTGGCCGCGCGGTATTCGACGGCTTGGATAAAGCGGTTGCTGATATGCGCGAAGAAATGCTGAGTGCGCGCCGGTAATGGCTATCATTGGTCTGGGAACGGACATTGCCGATATCGAGCGGGTGGAGAAAGCCTTTGCCCGCACTGGTGATGCCTTTGCCTTGCGTTTGCTAGCCCCGAGCGAGTATGCCGTTTTCCAATCGCTCAAGCATCAGGGCCGTTACCTGGCAAAACGCTTTGCGGTCAAGGAAGCGGCGTCAAAAGCGCTGGGAACCGGCATTGCCTGCGGGGTGACCTTCCATGACTTCACCGTCACCAATGATGAGCGCGGTAAACCCTTGTTGGCGTTATCGGGCAAAGCTGCCGAGCTTGCTGAGGCGATGGGGGTGGCACATGTTCATTTGACCATTGCCGACGAGAAGAAATACGCCGTCGCAACGGTGGTATTGGAGAGCTAGTTTCATTTTGGCGAGGGGCGCGGGGCCAGTGGCGATGGGCGGGAAAAGCTGTGCTACGGTGCTTTGGTTGAATCGTTATTGGTTTTCTAGAGTGTTAAGAAAAATCCCCGAACGATGTTCGGGGATTTTTTATATTGCTTGATTAGTCGTGGGCGACTTCAGCATTTGCACTTTTTCCTCTAGCCTCAATGCCTCAATGCCGATACGCCTTCGATGCCTTGACCACGTTGTTCATCTCATCGATAAGCTCGAACAGTTCCGGCTCGATATCATCGGTAGATGCGCCAGCCTTGAGCTCGGTCTCGATAGTGTGGCACAGGCTCTTGAGGCGCGGCACGCCACTATAGGCGCAGCTGCCGTGGAGCTTGTGGATTGACGGCCACAGCTCGATATCTTTGCCATCGATCGCTTCGTTGACCAACATTTCGACCTCAGGCATGAAATCGAGCAGCATCTGTAGCATGTCTTTGGCCAGATCTTCCTTTCCGGCTGCTTGTTTCAGAGCCAAACCCCAATCCCAGCTGACATTGGTGTTGATGGCTGCGGCTGTTTCACTGCTTTCGGTTTCTGGTTCGGTGTCAGCTTGCTCGGTGCTTGGGGTTTCTAGCTCGGTAATCGGCTTGTCGTGCGGCGTGGTCCACTTGGCTAGAATTTGCTGCAGGATACGCTCTTCAATTGGCTTAGTCAGGTAATCATCCATCCCAGCCTCAATCAGGCGCTCGCGTTCACCGGCCATGGCATGGGCGGTAACCGCAATCACGGGGGTAGCATGGTTGAGATCGGTTTTATGGATAGCCTGGCAGGCCATGACTCCATCCATTTCCGGCATTTGGATATCCATGAAGATCAGATCAAACGCTTTTTGGTGGGCATATTCGACGGCCTTGCGGCCTCCGCTGGCAGTGATCACCGTTTCGACCCGTTCGCATAACAGTGCCGAGATCAGTTTGAGGTTAGCCGGGTTATCATCGACCGCCATGACCGTCAGCGGCTGGATACTTGGCGCTTCGTTGCTGATTGGTTGTGGCTCTGGCTCGCTGAACGGATCCGGTTCACAGACCAAGGACTCGAATAATTTACGGTGTCCCAAAGGCTTAGGTAGGCACGAGGTAACACCGGCATTGATTAGGCGCTCGGAGAGGGCCAGTTCGGTGGTTGGCAGGCTGACAATCACTTTCTCACTCAGTTGCTCGGCCTTGAAGACCTGATCGAGCAAGGTCGCAAGTGGTGGCTGCTCACCGGGTGACAGGTTGAGTAGGGTAAAGTCGTGGTGCTCGGCATCGTCTGGCATGCTTGACCGGTACGTGACATGGATACCCGCACGGACCAGGCGCTGTTGGATCACCGAAGCTGCCTGCATGTTTGGCTCGATCAGTAGCAGCTTCTTATTCATCAGCGAATGGGTGTCGATTGGCTGGGACACCGGTAGATCGGTCTTGTTCAGACGCAGGCTGAACCAGAAGGTCGAGCCTTGGTGCAAGCGGGACGTTAAGCTGACTTCACCGCCCATATGACTGACTAGTTTCTGGGTGATCACCAGGCCAAGTCCGGTACCGCCATAGCGGCGTGAAATACTGGCATCTGCCTGGCTGAAGGCTTGGAATAACTGTGCCTGCTGGCGTTCAGAAATACCGATCCCAGTATCGCGAACCATAAATTGCAGTTCCAGGCTTTCATCGCGATCGGTTTTGAGCTCGACAGAAACATCGATATTGCCGCGCTCGGTAAATTTCACCGCGTTACCTATAAGGTTGGTCAGTACCTGCTGGATCCGCAGTGGATCACCAATCATACCGCTCGGGATGCGGTGATCGACCTTGAGGGTTAGCTCAAGCCCTTTTTCGTGGGCGCTCGGGGCTAGCAGTTTCATGACTTCATCCAGCGACTCAGTGAAGTCGAATGGGATATTTTCCAGCAGCAGCTTACCGGCTTCAAGCTTAGAGAAATCGAGGATATCGTTGATGATAGTCAACAGGTTGTTGGCCGACTTCTCGATAGTCAGCAGGTAATCATGTTGGCTGGTGCTCAGGCGGGTTTTGAGCATCTGGCGGGTAAAGCCGATCACCCCGTTAAGCGGGGTGCGTAATTCGTGCGACATATTGGCCAGGAACTCGGATTTGACCCGTGCTGCTTCCTGTGCCCGCTTCTTGGCGATATCCAATTCTACGTTCTGGATTTCCAATTGCTCTAGGGTTTCGCGCAGATCCGAGGTGGCCTGGTCGATACTCTGTTGCATTTCGATATGGTATTCCGACAATGAAATCGCCATCGCATTGATCCCGTTTTTCAGGGTATCCAGCTCACCCAGCAACTGGCCTTCGATACGAACATCAAGGTGGCCACGGCGGATCCGGTCAACCACGCTTACCATGTGTGAAATAGGGCGGGTCACATCCTTCATTAACCGGTAGGCAAACAAAGATGATAGCGTCAGGCCCAATAGCAGCACCATCAAGGCGGTGAACACCTCATGGTATTGCTGTAGGCGCAGTGCACTCAAGTCGAGTTCTAGGGCGATGTAGCCAAGGACTTCGTCCTGGTAGCCGGGAATAGACGAGTTGCTAAACTGCCCCTCTTTGAGGATCGGCGCCCGTAGGATCAGCGAATTTTCATTGAGCCGGGTTTCCAGCAGCATGGGGATCGGCTGATCATCGGGGTACATCAACGCTTCGAAGTTGCGGTGGAAATTCGACGTAACGAACAGCTCATTTTCGGTATTGAAAACCGCAATGCTGCGCACGATTTGCGAATGCTTACGATGGGCGTAGCTGATCAACCGCCGAACCGGCTCGCGGTTCTTGTCGGCCATGCCATATTCGGTAGAGATCGCCAGAGGCTCGATAATGCTAGCACCGGTAGAGATCAGCTGGTGTTCTAGATCGCGATATCGGCTCATGGTAAAAAATGTGCTCAAAAGCAGGCCAATAATCAGCGTCGGTGCTAATGTCAGGGTGAATACCCTGGCACGAAGTCCATATTTGGTCATGGTTCTCTTAATTACAAGAATGCGATTCTATGGGACAATTATCCCATCTATGGCCGCTAGCTTAATGAAAGTCAGGCTATTCGACAATCAACTCATCTCAAACTGTTGTTGAAATCACCAGTTTGGACCAATTGCTCCGTGGATCCAATTACTATGGCACGCTTTTTCAAGCCTCAGAAACGAAAATTAACCGATACCAAGCATAAAGAAATTACCATCAGCCGTCTCGACCACCTTGGTGCCGGTATTGGTCACCTCGACCGCAAGCCGGTGTTTGTCGAGGGGCTATTGCCTGGGGAAAAGGCAATTATCCAGCTGACGGACGATAAAAAGCAATTTGCCCGCGCTAAAGTGATCCGTCGCTTGAGTGACAGTCGCGAGCGGGTGGCCCCAGCTTGTCCTATCTACGACCAATGCGGCGGTTGTAACTTGCAGCATTTATCCCATCAGGGTCAAGTTGCCGCCAAGCAGCAGTCGCTGGGAGAGCTGATGGGCAAGTTTGCCCGTACTGGCGATCACATTGAACAGGCAGCCCCGATAACTAGCGAAGAGTGGCAATATCGCCGCTGTGCGCGCCTCAGCATCATGCCGAAGGGCGGAGAGCTGAAGATTGGTTTTCGTAAGAAGCAGAGCAAGGAAATTGTTGATGTCGAGCACTGTCCGGTGCTGGCGCAGTCACTGAATGAACTGTTACCCGCTTTGCGCACGTTGTTATCTGGGTTGAAAGGGCGTAAGCACCTAGGCCATGTTGAACTGGTTGAGGCTGATAACGGCCGGGTGGTGCTAATTCGTCATCTTCAACCTTTTTCTGACAAAGACATGACCACCCTCCGTCAGTTTGCTGACCAACACCAGCTAATGTTATACCTAGCGGCCACTTCGGATGCCCTAGATAGTCTTTCCGGGCCGGTCCCTTATTATGAGCTGGATGGACAGCAGCTTGCCTTTTCGCCAAAAGATTTTATTCAGGTCAATCGCGAGGTGAACCAGAAAATGGTGGCCCAGGCTATCGACTGGCTGGCTGTCGGATCTGATGACCGGGTACTTGATCTATTCTGTGGACTTGGTAATTTCAGTTTACCGCTCGCAAAGCGAGCAAAAGCACTGGTTGGTGTTGAAGGTGTCGACGAGATGGTGCATCGTGCATCAGAGAATGCAAAAAATAATCAACAGGTTAATGCTGATTTTTATCAGGCGAACCTGGAAGAGGATGTCACGGCCAAATCGTGGGCGAAAGAAAAATTCAGTAAGGTATTGCTCGACCCTGCCCGGGCCGGTGCGGCTGGTGTTATGCAGCACGTGGTGAACCTGGGGCCGGAGCGAGTGGTGTATGTCTCCTGTAATCCAGCAACGCTGGCACGAGACAGTCAGGAGCTACTGAAACAAGGTTATCAGTTGGAACGGTTGGGTATGATGGATATGTTCCCTCATACCGGGCATTTGGAGTCGATGGCATTATTTATAAAGCGATAGGCTCACATTATTAGAGTAAACAGGATAGAAAAATGGTCGCAGTTCGCGGTGCGCATTTAAAGGAAAATGATACATTTGAGCTAAGTTCTTGGGTTGACAGCCTACAGCAGGATGCCAAGGTTGCGAAGCATCTGACCAAGACCTATCAGCGATGTATCGAGTTGACATCAGTGGAAGAGTCCGCGCCATTATTGCTATGGCGTGGCCGCGAGATGGTGGAAATCTTAGTGACTTTAAGCATGGACAAAGACACGCTGGTGGCAGCGTTGTTATTTCCACTGTTTGAGGCTGGGGTTTATCAGCCAGACCAATTGAAAGAAGATTACAAAGGCACGATTTTACAGATGGTGGTCGGGGTAAGCCAAATGGCGGCCATCGGACAACTGAATGCAACGACGGAAGGTGCAGAGCAGTCGGCGCAGGTGGATAATATCCGCCGGATGCTGCTGTCGATGGTCGATGACTTCCGTTGTGTGGTGATCAAGCTTGCCGAGCGGATCTGTAACCTGCGTGAAGTGAAAGACGAGCCGGATGCGGTGCGTCGGGCTGCGGCGAAGGAATGTGCCAATATCTATGCGCCGCTGGCCAACCGATTAGGTATTGGTCAGCTCAAGTGGGAGATTGAAGATTATGCTTTTCGCTACAATCACCCCGACACCTATAAACAGATTGCCAAGCAGCTGTCTGAGCGCCGAATAGATCGTGAATATTATATCGAACATTTCGTGACAGATTTGGCCGAATCGATGAAGGCGTCACAGATCAGAGCCGAGGTGCATGGTCGACCGAAGCACATCTATAGTATCTGGCGAAAAATGCAGAAGAAAAACTTGGCGTTTGATGAGCTGTTCGATGTCCGTGCCGTCCGTATTATTGCCGACCAGCTGCAAGACTGTTATGCCGCGTTAGGGGTGGTACATACCAAGTACCGCCACCTGCCTAAAGAGTTTGATGACTATGTCGCCAACCCCAAGCCGAATGGTTACCAGTCGATCCACACCGTGGTATTGGGACCGGAAGGTAAAACCATAGAAATCCAGATCCGTACCAAACAGATGCATGAAGAGTCGGAGCTGGGGGTGGCTGCTCACTGGAAGTACAAAGAAGGTTCATCAGGGGGCGCGAAATCGTCTTATGATGAAAAAATCAACTGGTTACGTAAACTTCTTGCCTGGCAGGAAGAGATGTCTGACTCGGGCGAGATGCTCGATGAGCTACGCAGTCAGGTGTTTGATGATCGTGTTTATGCCTTTACGCCGAAAGGGGATGTGGTCGACCTGCCATTGAATGCGACCCCGCTGGATTTTGCTTACCACATTCACTCCGAAGTCGGTCACCGTTGTATTGGCGCGAAGGTTGAAGGGCGCATTGTGCCTTTCACCTATCACCTGCAAATGGGCGAGCAGGTCGAAATTATCACTCAGAAAGAGCCGAACCCATCGCGCGACTGGCTGAATCCTAATCTTGGTTTTGTGACGTCGAGCCGTGCCCGTTCCAAGGTGCATGCGTGGTTCCGCAAACAGGATCGGAACAAGAACATTGCAGCAGGCCGGGAGATATTGGAAACCGAGCTGGTGAAAATCGGTGCGACCATGAAAGATGCTGAGGCCTATGGGTTCAAGCGTTTTAATGTTAATTCGGCTGACGAGTTGTTTGCCGGGATCGGTAGCGGTGATCTGCGTATTAACCAGGTCATCAACCATATCAATGCTCTGGTCAACAAGCCGACGGCTGAGGAGGAAGATCAGCAGTTGCTGGAGAAATTGACCGAAGCAGGCAGCAAGCCGGCGACGAGCAAAAAGCCACAGCGTGATGCGGTGGTGGTGGAAGGGGTCGATAACCTGATGACCCACCTAGCTCGCTGCTGTCAGCCTATCCCAGGCGATGATATCCAGGGGTTCGTTACGCAGGGCCGGGGGATCTCGGTTCACCGCAGTGACTGTGAACAGCTTGAGGAGCTGCGCCATGTAGCACCTGAGCGGATCATCGACACGGTATGGGGTGGTGGCTTTGTTGGCAACTACCATATCACGGTCCGAGTGACGGCCGCTGAGCGCAACGGTCTGCTCAAAGAGCTCACCAACACTTTGGCCAACGAAAAAGTCAAAGTGGCCGGAATGAAGAGCCGAGTCGATTACAAGAAGCAGATGTCGATCATGGATTTCGATCTCGAATTAACCGATCTTGAGGTCTTGAGCCGGGTACTCAAGCGTATCGAGCAGGTCAGAGACGTCGCCGAGGCCAAGCGATTGCACTAAAATGGCAATCAGAACATAACTATTTGAAGCGGGAAGCGAAGGCGACCCGCTTTTTTTTAGCCAAAGAAAGGAAATCACAGTATGAGCGAGAACAAAGCGCCCATTGAGCAATTGGTTGAGATTATGTCCACGTTGCGCGACCCACAGCAGGGGTGCCCTTGGGACTTGAAACAGACCTTCGCGTCCATTGTGCCGCATACTCTGGAGGAAGCTTACGAAGTGGCTGATGCTATCGAGCAGCAGAATTGGGATGATGTGCGTGAGGAGCTCGGTGATCTGTTGTTCCAGGTGATTTTCTACAGCCAGCTTGGCAAAGAGCAGGGGCTGTTTGATTTTGATGATGTGGTCCGTGGTATCAACGAGAAGCTGACCCGTCGTCATCCGCATGTGTTTGCTAATACTGAGTTTGCCAATGAGGCCGAGATCAATGCCAACTGGGAAGCGGAGAAAGCCAAGGAGCGTTCAGTCAAAGGGGAGGATTCCAGTGTGCTGGCTAACATCCCGCAAGCGATGCCTGCGCTCATCCGGGCCGATAAAATCCAGAAGCGCTGTGCCAAGCACGGATTTGATTGGGATACCCTAGGGCCGGTTGTCGATAAGGTGCATGAAGAGATTGAAGAGGTGATGGAAGAAGTCATTCAAGTGTCACCTGATCAAAGTAAAATCGAAGAAGAAGTGGGGGATTTGTTGTTTGCTGTCGCCAACTTCAGCCGTCATGTGCAGGTCAAACCGGAAGTGGCACTGAAGAAAGCCAACCAGAAATTCGAGCGTCGTTTTCGCGAAGTGGAGAAAACTGTGCTAGAAAGAGGAAAGCGTATTGACGATTGCTCCCTGGAATATTTGGATGCTATCTGGGATGAGGTCAAGCGTAGCGAGCTGAAGACAAAGTAAGCGAGGTGGGGGGAGTTAAGGGCAGTCACACGGGTGAATGCTCAATCTATAGTCATCTAGTTTAGTAGAATTGATTTGAGACAAAAAAAAACCAAACGTGCTGTGATAGTTTTCACGTTGTGGCAATAAAGTGTGTCTGGTATACTAATTTCCCGTCCAGATACATTTTATCCTCTATACCAATCTTCCAGGTAAAACATGACGACGAATTACATTTTTGTTACGGGCGGGGTCGTATCCTCACTAGGTAAAGGTATTGCTGCAGCATCGCTGGCGGCTATTCTAGAAGCGCGTGGTCTTAACGTGACCATGATGAAGCTAGACCCTTACATCAACGTTGACCCAGGCACAATGAGCCCAATTCAGCATGGTGAAGTATTCGTAACGGAAGACGGTGCAGAGACTGACCTTGACCTAGGCCACTATGAGCGTTTCATCCGTACCAAGATGACCAAGCGCAATAACTTCACTGCGGGACGTGTTTACGCTGATGTACTGCGTAAAGAGCGTCGTGGTGACTACCTAGGTGCAACGATTCAGGTTATCCCACACATCACCAATGCGATCAAAGAACGTGTTATTGCAGGTGCAGAAGGCCACGACGTAGCTATCGTCGAAGTTGGCGGCACTGTAGGTGATATCGAATCTCTACCATTTATGGAAGCAATCCGTCAGCTAGCGGTTGAGCTAGGCCGTGAACGCGCAATGTTCATGCACCTGACACTTGTTCCATACTTGGCAGCAGCTGGCGAAGTGAAAACCAAGCCAACTCAGCACTCAGTGAAAGAACTGCTTTCTATCGGTATCCAGCCTGACATCCTTGTATGTCGTTCTGACCGTAACATCCCTGCTAACGAGCGTGCGAAAATCGCCCTGTTCTGTAACGTGCAGGAAAAAGCAGTTATCTCAATGAAAGACGTAGATTCTATCTATAAGATCCCACAACTTATCAAGGCTCAAGGCCTGGATGACTTGGTTTGTCAGCGCTTCGGTATTACAGCTCCAGAAGCTGACCTGACTGAGTGGGAACAGGTGATCTACGAAGAAGCCAACCCAACAGCCGAAGTGACTATCGGTATGGTGGGTAAGTACATCGAACTACCAGATGCATACAAGTCAGTGAATGAAGCACTGAAGCATGCCGGTCTTAAGAACCGTCTGTCAGTGAAGATCAAGTATGTTGATTCTCAGGATGTTGAGTCTAAAGGTACAGAAGTACTGGAAGGCCTTGATGCTATCTTGGTTCCTGGTGGCTTCGGCGGCCGCGGTGTAGAAGGTAAAATCCAAACTGCACAATACGCCCGTGAAAACAAAATTCCGTACCTTGGCATCTGCCTAGGTATGCAGGTTGCCCTTATCGAGTTTGCTCGTAATGCGGCAGGCCTTGAAGGCGCGCACTCGACAGAGTTCGACGCCCAGTCTAAGCATCCAGTGGTCGGCTTGATCACTGAGTGGGTTGACGGCGAAGGTAACGTGGAAGAGCGTACTGAAAAATCGGATCTTGGCGGTACAATGCGTCTGGGTTCTCAGCTATGTCACTTGGCTGAAGGTTCTAAAGCGCGTGAGCTATACGGTAACCCAACAGTACATGAGCGTCACCGTCACCGCTATGAAGTAAACAACAACCTACTTCCTCGTCTAGAGAAAGCAGGTCTGAAGGTTTCTGGTCTGTCAGCAGACAAGAAATTGGTGGAAATTATCGAGATCCCTAACCACCCATGGTTTGTGGCTGCTCAGTTCCACCCTGAGTTCACCTCTACCCCTCGCGATGGTCACCCTCTGTTTGAAGGGTTCGTGAAGGCTGCTGGCTCCAACCAGCGCGGTGAGCTTAACAAGTAAGGATTACGGATAGCTGTAGCCGTGATAGCTGCAGCTATTTTTTAGCTTTTAATTTCAAGATAAAGCAAGAGGAAACACAATGTCTAAGATCGTTAAAGTTCTAGGTCGTGAAATCATTGATTCACGTGGTAACCCAACTGTAGAAGCTGAAGTTCACCTAGAAGGCGGTTTCGTAGGTATGGCTGCTGCTCCATCTGGCGCATCAACTGGTTCTCGTGAAGCTCTTGAGCTACGCGACGGTGACAAGTCTCGTTTCCTAGGTAAAGGTGTTCTTAAAGCTGTTGAAGCTGTGAACGGCCCAATCGCGGAAGCTCTTGTTGGTAAAGATGCTAAAGCTCAAGCTGACATCGACCAGATCATGCTTGACCTAGACGGCACTGAAAACAAATCTAACTTCGGTGCAAACGCAATCCTAGCTGTATCTCTAGCGAACGCTAAAGCTGCTGCAGCTGCTAAAGGCATGCCTCTATACGAGCACATTGCTGAGCTAAACGGTACTGCTGGTCAGTTCTCTATGCCTCTACCAATGATGAACATCATCAACGGTGGTGAGCACGCTGATAACAACGTTGACATCCAAGAGTTCATGATCCAGCCAGTTGGCGCGAAAACTCTTAAAGAAGGTCTACGCATCGGTGCTGAAGTATTCCACAACCTAGCTAAAGTACTTAAGGCTAAAGGCCTAAGCACTGCTGTTGGTGACGAAGGTGGTTTTGCTCCTAACCTAGAGTCAAACGCTGCTGCACTAGCTGCAATCAAAGAAGCTGTTGAAGCTGCAGGCTACGTACTTGGTAAAGACGTTACTCTTGCTATGGACTGTGCTGCATCTGAGTTCTTCGACAAAGAAGCTGGCAACTACAACATGAAAGGCGAAGGTAAAATCTTCACTTCTGAAGAGTTTAACCACTACCTAGCTGATCTAGCTAACCAGTACCCAATCGTTTCTATCGAAGATGGTCTTGACGAGTCTGACTGGGATGGCTTCAAGCACCAGACTGAACTACTAGGTGACAAGCTTCAACTAGTAGGTGACGATCTATTCGTTACAAACACTAAGATTCTTGCTGAAGGTATCGAGAAAGGCGTAGCTAACTCTATCCTTATCAAGTTCAACCAGATCGGTTCTCTAACTGAGACTCTAGCTGCAATCAAGATGGCTAAAGATGCTGGTTACACTGCAGTTATCTCTCACCGTTCTGGTGAAACTGAAGATGCAACTATTGCTGATCTAGCGGTAGGTACTGCTGCTGGCCAAATCAAAACTGGTTCAATGAGCCGTTCTGACCGTGTTGCTAAGTACAACCAGCTAATCCGTATCGAAGAAGCGTTAGGTGAGAAAGCACCTTACAACGGTCTTAAAGAAGTTAAAGGCCAAGCTTAATTAAAAGCTGCGCATCGGGGTTACCCGAGCTGATACTAAAAACCGTCCTTTAAGGGCGGTTTTTTTATGGGCGAATAGTCGGTTGGGTATTAACTGACCCTAGTGTCAAACTACAAGTTATGGGAATATACCAAACTGAGCAATGTTCAGTTTGGTATTTTTACCAGCGGCTTGACACGTCTTTGTGTTTCAATCTGTTATGATTAGCTTAATTTCTTATACCATTGCCAAGAGGGTGCAATGCGATTGTTAAACCTCCTGCTGTTGGTCATCCTCAGCTGGTTACAGTATGACTTCTGGCTCGGCAAGAATGGCATGGTCGATTACTTAGCGGTGCGCGATAATGTAGCGGTGCAACAACAGGCTAATGCCGAACTGGTTCAACGGAACCAGCAGATGTATTTCGAAATTCATGACTTGCACCGTGGTCAGGAAGCCGTTGAAGAACGCGCCCGCAACGAGCTGGGAATGATTGGAACGGATGAAACATTTTTCCGTATTGTCAGCGACTGAACTCCAGAGACTTGCCTGGCGTGAGCCAGCTTTTTAATATGCATGAATGAAAAATTGATCGCAGTCGTACCGGCTGCTGGTGTCGGTAGTCGAATGGCGGCTGACCGCCCAAAACAGTACTTGCACATCGCTGGCAAGACGATTCTTGAACATACCATTGACCGTTTGCTCCAACACCCAAAGGTTGAACGGGTGGTGGTCGCGATCAGCGAGCATGACCCCTATTTCCCAACCTTACCGTTGGCGGATCACCCGCAGGTGACCCGGGTTGATGGTGGTGCAGAGCGGGCTGATTCCGTATTTTCCGGCTTGGCCGCTATTGGTGATCCTGATGCCTGGGTGCTGGTCCATGATGCCGCACGTCCTTGTTTACGTCAGCAGGATCTCGACCGGTTGATCCTCGAGGCGCAGGCGAGCGAATTCGGTGCTATTTTAGCAGCACCGGTTCGCGACACCATGAAACGTGGTAATGGCCAGCAAGCGATAGCCGTCACGGTTGAGCGTAGTGATCTTTGGCATGCCCTGACGCCGCAGATGTTCCGTGCTGGTCAGTTAACGCTCGCGCTGAAAAAGGCGCTGGCCGACGGGGCGGTGGTCACAGACGAGGCCTCGGCGCTGGAGCATTGTGGCATGGCGCCTAAATTGGTCACCGGGCGTGCCGACAACCTAAAGGTTACCCAACCTGAAGATCTCGCGCTCGCGGAGTTTTATTTGCAACATTTATTGAAGGATGAGCAATGATGCGTATTGGACACGGTTTTGACGTCCATAAATTTGGTGGCGAAGGCCCGGTAATTATTGGTGGCGTTGCGATTCCTTATGAGCAGGGTCTGATTGCCCATTCCGATGGTGATGTGGCTCTACACGCGGTATGTGACGCATTGCTGGGTGCCATTGGCGCTGGCGATATTGGCCGCCATTTCCCGGATACCGATGCCGAGTGGGAAGGGGCTGACAGCCGTATGTTGCTGCGCGACGTATACCGCAAAATAAAAATAAAAGGTTATCGCTTGGGGAACCTTGATGTCACCATCATTGCCCAGGCGCCGAAAATGGCCCTGCATATCGGTGCGATGTGCCAAGCTATTGCCGAGGATTTGGAAACGGACGTTGAGAACATCAATGTAAAAGCGACCACCTCGGAGCGTCTTGGTTTTACCGGACGCAAAGAAGGCATTGCCTGTGAAGCGGTTGTGCTGATCAGTAAGGAATAAATCAGGCAGGGCTATGTAGCCTTGCCTTCTGGCATCTCGGTGCTGCTAAAGAATGGTGTAATTATGTCTACGGTAATGGACAACTTCAGCTGGTTGTATGGAAAACCAAGCTGTCAGGGCCGCATTAAGGTTGAACCTGAAGATTTTGTAGTAAAGGAAAACCTTGGCTTCGAGTTTGCCGGAGTGGGCGAGCATTTTATGGTGAAGATCCGCAAGACCGGGGAAAACACCAAGTATGTGGTCAATGAACTGGCCAAAGCCTGCGGTGTTAAGTCGCGCGATGTAAGCTGGGCTGGTTTGAAGGATCGCCATGCGGTGACTGAGCAGTGGCTCAGTGTGCACCTGCCAGGTAAACCGGATCCGGACTTGGCACAATTTGTTGCCGAACATCCGGGTGTCGAAGTGTTGGAAACCGCCCGCCATGATAAAAAGCTACGTCCTGGTGATTTGGCGGGTAACTGGTTTCAGCTGACCTTGCGCGATCTGGATCTAGCCGACGACGTAATGGCGCGCTTGGAGCAGGTTAAGCTGCTGGGTGTGCCGAACTATTTCGGTGAGCAGCGTTTTGGCCATGGCGGTAACAATGTCATCAAGGCCCGTGCTTGGGGGAATGATGAATTCCGCGTTCGTGACAAGAGTAAGCGTAGCTTCTACCTATCGGCTGCACGCTCGTGGTTGTTCAATATGGTGCTTTCAGAGCGTATCGAGCAGCAAACTGTCCATACGGTGGTCGCCGGTGATCTGTTAGAAACGGAAGAAGACGATCGCGGCCGCTTGGTGGAATCAAACCCCGAGCAGTGGCAGCAGGCGGTGGATAATGGCACAGCAAGCATTACTGCACCTATGATGGGTGATAATGCCCTACCGACCACAGCCCAGGCAGAAGCCTTTGAAATGGCTATTGTCGAGCAGGAGCCTTTGCTACTCAAGCTGATCCGTGACAACCGAATGCGCCACGAGCGTCGCTCGCTATTGTTGAAACCTAAGCAGATGGTATGGCAGCAAGATGGCGATACCGTCACCGTTTCTTTTGCGCTGCCTGCGGGCTGTTTTGCCACCGCGGTCGTTCGCGAGCTCATGGTTGAGCAGGAACAACAGGAAGGACACGATGCGAATTCTGATCAGTAACGATGATGGTATCTTTGCCGAGGGGATCAACACCTTGGCAAAGGTATTGAGCGATATCGGTGAGGTCACGGTGGTTGCACCGGACCGTAACCGTTCTGGTGCATCCAACTCGCTGACGCTGGATAACCCGTTGCGGATCCGCCAGGAAGGTGAAAAGCGGATTTCGGTGGAAGGGACGCCGACTGACTGTGTCCATTTCGCACTCAATGAATGGCTGGATGAACGTCCGGATGTTGTTGTTGCAGGTATCAACCACGGGGCAAACCTGGGGGATGATGTGCTGTACTCGGGTACGGTTGCCGCTGCAACTGAAGGCCACTTCCTCGGTGTGCCGGCAGTTGCTGTTTCGCTGGTGGGACATCAGCACTTTGAGACGGCAGCGCGGGTTGTCAAAGATTTGCTGCTAAAAGCACAGTCACAGCCATTGCCAAGCAATAAAATATTGAATATCAATGTGCCGGATGTCGCTTATTCTCAATTGGGAAGCTGGCAGGTGACACGTCTAGGTGCCCGTCACCGTGCTGAGAATATGGTTAAGGGTACGGATCCGCGAGGCAAAGAGCTTTACTGGTTGGGGCCGCCGGGACCTTGTCAGGACGCTGGTCCGGGAACGGACTTTTATGCTATTGAGCAACAATGTGTATCGATTACCCCACTACAGGTAGATCTCACCGCGCATGATGCGCTGGAAGGGATCAGTATGTGGGTTGAGCAACAGGAGAGATAGTCGCAATGCGCAATGTGGACGAGCGGACGCTTTTGCTGAACTATTTACATCAGCAGGGGGTTTGTGATGATAAGGTGCTCCAGGCGATGGCGTCTGTCCCGCGGGAGCGGTTTATCGATGAAGCCCTGTCACACAAAGCTTATGAAAATAATGCTCTGCCTATCGGTAGTGGGCAGACCATCTCGCAGCCGTACATTGTCGCCAAAATGACGGAGTTAATGGCCCTGTCTGCTGACTCAAGAGTACTGGAGATCGGTACTGGCTCAGGTTATCAAACGGCGGTGCTGGCACACTTGGTTAACCATGTGTTTTCGGTTGAGCGGATCAAGGCACTGCAATGGCAGGCCAAACGACGTCTAAAACAGCTTGAGCTGCATAATGTCTCGACCAAGCACAGTGACGGTTGGTTGGGGTGGGCTGGAAAGGGCCCGTTCGATGCCATCATTGTGACGGCGGCGGCCGCTGAAATTCCCATGGAGCTACTCAATCAGTTGGCTGATGGGGGCCGCTTGGTGATCCCTGTGGGTGAGCATGCACAGGTATTGAAAGTGATTGTTCGCGAAGGAGAGCGTTTTGCATACCGCGATATTGAAGCGGTACGATTTGTCCCTCTTGTCGCCGGGGAGTTGGCATAGGTCATATGATAAGGGTGTTGTCTTCAGCAAGGACGCGGAAGCTGGCAGCGATAGCTGTCAGCCTGATGTTGTTTGGCTGTAGTAATCATAGTCCTGCTCCGGTGATGAGCCTTGGCAAGGACTACAACAGCCTGGAGCGTGGTAGCTACCGCGGTAGCTATTATCAAGTCCGGGAGGGCGATACGCTTTACTTCATTTCTTACATTACTGGACGGGATGTCGACGATATTATTACAAGTAATAAATTGTCGAAGCCTTATACCATTTTTCCTGGTCAAAGGTTGCAATTGTGGCGGCCAAAATACGTTGCCCCCAAATATGGCCAGGCTGCACCGGTTGCTGTAGCTGCCATACCGGCAGCTAAAACTCCAACAAAAACAAAAGTCTCAAAACCTGCTCAACCAAAACCAGCGGCTAAGGCGCAGCCTGTGACGCAACCGGCCTCCCAGAAACCGGTTCAGTCAGCGGCAAGCAAGACGCAAAGCGAGCAAAAAGTCGCCAATAAAAATGTTGATCCGGCTCCCACAAAAGAGTACTCTCAAAAAACCAAAAGTAACAAAGTTGTTACATCTAAGCCGCAATCTAGCAACGCCAAAGTGGCTAAATGGTCTTGGCCGTCGAAGGGGCGTGTGATTGCCAAGTTCTCCAACTCGGAGAATGGCAATAAAGGGATCGACATCGCTGGGCAGCGTGGACAATCTGTCAATGCGTCTGCCAATGGGGTGGTGGTTTATGCCGGTAACGCGCTTCGGGGATATGGCAATTTGGTGATTATCAAACATAACGATGATTATCTCAGTGCCTATGCCCACAACGACCAAGTTTATGTCAAGGAGCAGCAAAAGGTATCGGTTGGCCAGAAAATTGCTTCTATGGGAAGCTCAGGCACAAGTACTGTGAAGTTGCATTTTGAGATCCGTTACAAGGGTAAGTCCGTCGATCCAATGCGGTACTTACCCAAATAGATAACATGGCATAGTAAAGTTGTAATGTCTTGCTAACTCGCCATCTGGGAGGCGCTATGAGTGGAAGCAATACTGCTGCAGATATTGAAGACTTTGAATTCGATGAAGAAGCGGAGACTGAATCCGCAACCGTTGAAACCAAAGCCGAAGATGTTAGTGCTAGTGACGATGATGTCGATATGTCGCAATATGGGGCTACGCAGAAAGCTCTTGATGCGACCCAGCTCTACCTTGGGGAAATTGGCTTTTCACCTTTGTTGACCGCAGAGGAAGAAGTCCTCTACGCCCGACGTGCTCTTCGTGGTGATGAAGTTGCCCGCAAGCGCATGATCGAAAGTAACCTTCGACTCGTGGTCAAAATTTCTCGCCGGTACAGTAACCGTGGCTTGGCTCTGCTTGACTTGGTCGAAGAAGGCAACCTTGGTTTGATCCGTGCGGTTGAGAAATTCGATCCGGAGCGTGGTTTCCGTTTTTCAACCTACGCAACATGGTGGATCCGTCAGACTATTGAACGGGCAATTATGAACCAGACCCGGACTATCCGTCTGCCTATCCATGTCGTTAAAGAGCTGAATGTTTATCTCCGCACTGCCCGTGAGTTGGCACAGAAGCTGGACCACGAGCCAACGGCGGAAGACATTGCGTTGAAACTGGACAAATCGGTTGATGACGTCAACCGGATGCTACGTCTCAATGAGCGTGTGGGTTCGGTAGATAATCCTATCGGTGGTGATTCCGAAAAAGCCCTGCTTGATATCATTCCGGATGAAAAGAGCGGCGGTCCCGAAACATCAACTCAAGATGACGACATCAAAGCATCTATTGTCCACTGGCTACAGGAACTTAACCCTAAGCAGCGTGAAGTGCTGGCACGCCGTTTTGGCTTGCTTGGTTATGAAGCGTCGACATTGGAAGATGTTGGTCGTGAGATCGGCCTGACCCGTGAAAGAGTGCGTCAGATCCAAGTTGAAGGCTTACGCCGTTTACGCGATATGCTAACTCATCAAGGGTTGAGCATTGAGTCGCTGTTCAATCAGGAACAATTGTAAACCGGTCCACTTTAACTTTACTTTTTCCGGTTCAATCAAAAAGGGATGCCAAATGGCATCCCTTTTATTTTCCTTTATCTCTACCAGCCCGGCTACATCAGGGTTTTCAAGCGGTACAACTCATCCAGTGCTTGGCGTGGTGTCATTTCGTCTGGGTTGATCCGCGCCAGTGCTTCTTCGACTTCGCTTGGCTCCGGCAGCAGGCTCAGCTGCTGTTCGACTAACGGTTCTTGGCTGTTGGCGCTAGGTGAAACAGCTTGCTGGTGGCCACTGGCTTCGAGTTGCTGAAGCTTGAACTTGGCACGTTTGATCACCGACTTAGGGACACCGGCTAAGCTAGCAACGGCCAAGCCGTAAGACTTGCTGGCTGCCCCTTCCTGTACCGCGTGCATAAAGGCGATTTCATCACCGTGCTCTACGGCATCAAGGTGGACATTGGCCAAACCGTCCATCAGCGATGGTAACTCTGTCAGTTCAAAGTAGTGGGTCGCGAACAAGGTCATGGCCGAAATTTTATCGGCTAGCCATTCGGCACTGGCCCATGCCAGCGACAGGCCGTCATAGGTACTGGTACCGCGACCGATCTCATCCATCAGTACCAAACTATTCTGCGTGGCATTATGCAAGATATTGGCAGTTTCGGTCATTTCTACCATGAAGGTCGAGCGGCCCGAAGCCAGGTCATCGGAAGCACCGATACGGGTGAAGATCCGATCCAGCGGACCGATCTTAACGGCTTCGGCCGGCACAAAAGAACCGACATGGGCAAGCAGAGCGATCAAAGCCGTCTGGCGCATGTAGGTCGATTTACCCCCCATATTCGGACCTGTGATGATCAACATCCGGCGGTCATGGTGGAGTGAAATCGGGTTAGCGATAAATGGTTCGCTCAGTACTTGTTCGACCACCGGGTGGCGGCCGGCGGTGATTTCAACTCCGGTGGCTTCTGTTAGTTCAGGGCGGCAGTAGTTCAGGGTATCAGCACGCTCGGCCAAGTTGGCAAGGACATCTAGTTCCGACAGGGCATTAGCCGTATTTTGCAGTTGTTCAAGGTACGGTAGCAGTTGATCAAACAGCTCTTCCCAAAGCTTCTTCTCTAATGCCAACGCTTTAGATTTCGAGTTCAGTACCTTGTCTTCGTGTTCCTTGAGCTCAGGGATGATGTAACGCTCAGCATTTTTTAGGGTCTGGCGGCGTACATAGTGGCTCGGCACCAGGTGGCTCTGGCCACGGCTGACTTGGATATAGAAGCCGTGAACATTGTTGAAGCCCACTTTCAGGCTATCGATGTCATGGCGTTCGCGTTCGTTAGCTTCCATCTCTTCAAGGAATTTGGTTGCGCCGTCGGCTAGATCTCGCCATTCGTCCAGTTCGGCATTGTAGCCCGGAGCCAGTACACCACCGTCACGAATTACCACTGGTGGGTTGTCGATAATGGCGCGCTCAAGCAGTTCGCACAGCTCGTCCATCGGGGCGGCAAGGCCAGCTAATTCACCAATACGGGACTGGTTGATCTCACCAAGTAGTTCAGCCAGCTCCGGCAGGTGTTGGAGCGCAGTCCGCATACGAGCGAGATCGCGAGGGCGAGCAGAGCGCAGAGCCAGGCGGGCAAGGATACGTTCTAGATCACCCATGTGGCGCAATACGCCTGCAAGATCCAAAAATAGTCCGGTGTCCTTAAAAGCGGCAATGGCATCAAGGCGACCGTTGAGCTGCTGGCGGTCACGGATTGGTTGGTGCAACCAACGCTTTAGCAAGCGGCTACCCATTGGCGTGGCTGTTTGGTCAAGAACGGAAGCCAAGGTATTGTCGAAGCCGCCAGCCAAGTTCTGGGTTAACTCGAGGTTACGGCGGGTAGCAGCATCCAGGATCACCGAGTGATCCTTGGTATCTAGGGTGATCGCCCGGATGTGAGGCAGGGCTGTGCGCTGGGTATCTTTGACATATTGCATCAGGCAGCCTGCCGCACATAGACCGTGCTCGGCCTGTTCGACCCCGAAGCCAACCAGATCACGGGTACCGAACTGCATGGTCAGTTGCTGGCGCGCAGTCTCGAGATCAAACTCCCAGACCGGACGGCGTCGGGCACCTTTCATACCGTGGAACAGGCCTGGCAGGTCAAAATCTTCCGGATACAGCAATTCAGCCGGGCTGGTACGCTGCAACTCGGCCTGCATGGCTTCTTCAGTCTCCGGCTCGGCGAGCATAAAGCGACCCGAGGTAATATCCAGCGTGGCGTAACCGAACTTGCTGCCTTCATGGTAGATGGCGGCAATCAGGTTGTCCTGGCGCTCGCTGAGCAGTGCTTCGTCGCTGACGGTACCCGGCGTGATAATTCTCACTACCTTACGCTCGACCGGCCCTTTGCTGGTCGCGGGATCACCAATTTGCTCACAGATAGCCGCGGAGACACCTTGCTGAACCAGTTTGGCAAGGTAGCCCTCAATGGCATGGTAGGGGACACCTGCCATCGGGATCGGCTGGCCATTGGAAGAGCCACGCTTGGTCAGCGAGATATCCAGCAGTTGCGAAGCCTGCTTTGCGTCATCAAAAAATAGTTCGTAGAAATCACCCATCCGATAAAACAGCAAGACCTCCGGATTCTCTGCTTTGATCCGTAAAAATTGCTGCATCATAGGTGTATGTTTTTCTAAGCCTTTTATTGTCACGTTGTTGCCTGCTACATTGTGCCGGAGGGCTGGGTGACCCTACTATATCCGGGGGAAGTTTCTGGTCGCTTAGGATACGTGATCCCGACCTTTCGGCAAAGGGGAGAGCGTGTATTTTTCCCGCAGCAATAATTGTGGTGGACAACAGGCTTGCCCGCTGTGGGTGAGCTAAGTAATGTGTACGCAGTGGATGGCTAGTGGCGTATTCAGTGACACGGAACAATCTCGTCATACTAGCTTTATCGTTTTAGGTTGGCCGTATTAACTAGGGAGTGATGATGGCATTAGCACAACAGGTCGGGCTGGCCCTGGCCCAGCGTAACTGGGTGGCAGTCACCGCCGAGTCCTGCACCGGGGGCGGGGTCTCTACCGCCATCACGGATATTGCCGGCAGCTCGGCATGGTTTGACCGGGCATTTGTGACCTACAGTAATGAGGCCAAGCAGGAGATGCTTGGCGTGAGCGTACAAACATTGGCCCAGTATGGTGCTGTCAGTGAGCAGGTCGTGGCTGAAATGGTAACGGGGGCACTGGCTCATTCGCGTGGCGACATCGCCGTTGCCATCAGCGGTATTGCTGGGCCTGGCGGTGGTAGCGAAGAGAAGCCGGTCGGTACCGTGTGTTTTGGCTGGGCTGATCAAACAGGCAAGCTAAAGGTGGAAACCTGCCTTTTTGATGGCGACCGGCCAGAGGTACGGCAACAAGCCGTTGACAAAGCGCTATCTGGGTTGCTTGCGCTGATGGCACAATCCTGAGGCGTTCATGAGCCGAGAGCAATTTGGCGAAAAAAAATTCATCCAGTGCTAGACACTGTATGAATAGACAGTATACTAATCATCAATATCAGTACTTAGTTTAAGCATTAATTAAGCATCCCTTGGAGAGTCTAATGGACGACAACAAGCAGAAGGCACTCGCCGCCGCGTTAGGTCAAATTGAAAAGCAATTCGGTAAAGGCTCGATCATGAAGTTGGGCGACAACCGCACTATGGATGTCGAAACCGTGTCTACCGGTTCTCTGTCTCTAGATATCGCCTTGGGTGCTGGTGGTCTGCCAATGGGCCGTATCGTTGAAATCTACGGTCCTGAATCTTCAGGTAAAACCACGTTAACACTAGAAGTTATTGCTGCAGCCCAACGTCAAGGCAAAACCTGTGCCTTCATCGATGCTGAGCATGCGCTTGACCCAATCTACGCGCAGAAACTAGGTGTAGATATCGACCAGCTATTGGTTTCCCAGCCAGATACTGGTGAGCAAGCATTGGAGATTGCCGATGCCCTAGCTCGTTCTGGCGCGGTTGATATTCTGGTTGTCGACTCCGTTGCTGCCCTAACGCCTAAGGCCGAAATCGAAGGTGAGATGGGTGATTCACACATGGGTCTGCAGGCACGTATGCTGTCTCAGGCTATGCGTAAAATCACCGGTAACCTGAAGCAGTCGAACTGCATGTGTATCTTCATCAACCAGATCCGTATGAAGATCGGTGTGATGTTCGGTAATCCAGAAACCACAACCGGTGGTAACGCACTGAAATTTTACGCTTCTGTTCGTCTTGATATCCGTCGTACCGGCGCTGTCAAAGAAGGTGATGAAGTGGTAGGTAACGAAACCCGTATCAAGGTTGTGAAAAACAAGATTGCGGCACCGTTCAAACAAGCTGAAACCCAGATCCTTTACGGTAAAGGTTTCAACCGCTACGGCGAGCTGATCGACCTTGGCGTGAAGAACAAGATGGTTGAGAAAGCGGGTGCATGGTACAGCTACCAGGGTGACAAGATCGGTCAGGGTAAGGCAAATGCGTGTAAGTACATCGAGGAAAACCGCCATATTGCTGAAGAGCTTGAAGCTAAACTGCGTGAGCTACTGCTAACGCCGGCTGTACTTGAAGAAGCGGCAGCTGAAGCGGAAGAAGATGCCGAAGATAAGGCATTTTAATCATGCTTAGCCAGCAAGGCTGAATGACAGAATAGAAGAGCGGGCGGGTATGATTACCACGCCCGCTTTTTTTACTGGAGAGGATAATGAAAGTGAAGAAACCGGCCCGAAGTGCCACGCAATTGGCGGTCAGGTATCTGTCACGCCGTGACCATGCCGAGAAAGAGCTGCAGCAAAAGCTGCTGGCCCGTGGCTACGAGCTGGCCGAAGTTGATGACGCGGTGGCGCTTTGCCAGGATTATAACTGGCTGGATGATGCAAGGTTTGCCGAGCGCTTGTTAGGTAATGGTATCGCCAAGGGCTGGGGGCTGCTGCGTATCCGCCAAGAAATGAAATTCAAGGGGATACACGAAGAGATTATCCGCCAGTTGTTCGAAGATGATGAGTTTGATTGGTATGAGCACGCCCGTGAGGTTGCCCTGAAAAAATTCGGCGAAAGTCCGATGGAGAGCGAGAAAGAAAAAGCCCGACGACTGCGTTTTATGCAGTACCGAGGGTTTGACTTAGAGCAGATCCAATATGCCCTCGATGTTGACGATGAATACTGACCAGGTGTTCCTCTTCCCCTAAACACCGCCAAAAACCACCATATCCCCCTCTGTTATCCGCATGGCGGGGATAAATTGCCTTATTTCTGAACATAACATTTCCCGTATTGGCTACCGTTGTTTTACAATAACCGCCAAAGAATTTATTTTAGTCTCATCACTGCCTGCCCAAATTGTCCTGCCGAGGGCATGGTGGAACTCAGGGCAGGTGATAAAGACAGTTAAATTCGACCATTCAGTTTACATAAAAGCATTATTCAGGATTTGCCAATGTACATGAGCACTGATGAGATTCGCCGTGCGTTTCTTGCGTTTTTTGAGAGTAAAGGCCACCAGATAGTTGAGAGTTCATCTCTTGTGCCTGCCAATGACCCTACGCTGTTGTTCACCAACGCGGGTATGAACCAGTTCAAAGATACATTCTTAGGTCTGGAAAAGCGCAACTACACTCGAGCAACAACCGCTCAGCGCTGTGTTCGTGCCGGTGGTAAGCACAACGACCTGGAAAATGTTGGCTTTACCGCTCGTCACCACACGTTCTTCGAGATGTTGGGTAACTTCAGTTTCGGTGATTACTTCAAGCAAGACGCGATTAAGTTTGCTTGGGAATTCCTTACCGTCACACTGAAACTGCCAGCAGATCGTCTGTTGGTTACCGTTTACGAAACCGATGACGAAGCCTTTGACATCTGGAACAAAGAAGTTGGCGTACCGGCTGATCGCATCGTGCGTATCGGTGACAAGAAAGGTGGCAAGCCATTCGAGTCAGACAACTTCTGGCAGATGGGTGATACCGGCCCTTGCGGTCCTTGTACTGAAATTTTCTACGACCACGGTGATCACATCTGGGGTGGCCGTCCGGGCACACCTGAAGAAGATGGCGATCGTTTCATCGAGATCTGGAACAACGTATTTATGCAGTTCAACCGTCAGGCTGACGGTACGATGGATCCGCTACCTAAGCCGTCGGTAGATACCGGTATGGGCATCGAGCGTATCTCTGCCATCATGCAGGGTGTGCACTCTAACTACGAAATCGATATCTTCCAGACGCTGATCAAAGAAGCGGCAGCTGTGATTGGCCACGACGATCTGGGCAACCAGTCGCTACGTGTTGTTGCTGACCACATCCGTTCTTGTGCGTTCTTGATTGCTGATGGTGTGATGCCGTCAAACGAAGGTCGTGGTTACGTTCTGCGTCGTATCATCCGTCGTGCGGTTCGCCATGGTAACAAGCTAGGTGCCAAGGGGGCTTTCTTCTACAAACTGGCTGCTCCGCTAGCTGAAATCATGGGCACCGCCGGTGAAGAGCTGAAGAAGCAGCTGGAAATGGTCGAGAAAGTACTGAAGATCGAAGAAGATAACTTCGGTCGTACCCTGGACCGCGGCATGACGATTCTGGCTGAAGCGTTGGATAACCTTGACGGCAAAGTGCTTGACGGCGAGACCGTGTTTAAGCTGTACGATACCTACGGTTTCCCTGCGGATCTGACCAATGATGTCGCGCGTGAACGTGGCTTCTCTATTGATGAAGAAGGCTTCAACAATGCGATGGAAGCACAGCGTCAGCGTGCTCGTGATGCAGGCCAGTTCGGCGTTGACTATAACGACGCGATCAAAGTAGACGCGGAGACTGAATTCTGTGGCTACGGTGCAACCGAAGGCCAAGCAAATGTAGTTGCCCTTTACCGTGAAGGTGAAGCGGTTGATGCTATCAATGCTGGCGAAGAAGCCTTGATTGTTCTGGACAACACACCGTTCTATGCCGAGTCTGGTGGTCAGTGTGGTGACACAGGTGCAATGACCGCTGACGGTGTTCAGTTTGTGGTTGCAGATACCCAAAAGTTCGGCAACGCTATCGGTCACACCGGTAAGCTGGCTGAAGGTTCACTGCAAGTGGGTGACAAGCTGACAGCAACCGTTGACGCAGCACGTCGCGCAGCGACCAGTCTGAACCACTCAGCGACACACTTGCTACATGCTGCACTGCGTAACCTGCTTGGTGAGCACGTGACCCAGAAAGGCTCACTGGTTAAGCCGGAAGGTTTACGTTTTGACTTCTCTCACTTAGAAGCGGTTAAGCCGGAAGAGCTACGTGAAATCGAACGTGTGGTGAACGAACAAATCCGTATTAACCACGCGATCAATACTGTTGTAACGGACATCGATTCAGCCAAAGAAAAAGGCGCTATGGCGTTGTTTGGTGAAAAATATGATGACGAAGTTCGTGTCCTTAGTATGGGTGACTTCTCTGTTGAACTGTGTGGTGGTATCCATGCTGCTAACACCGGTGATATCGGTTTGTTTAAAATCGTTTCAGAAGGGGGGATCGCTGCTGGTATCCGCCGTATCGAAGCGGTTACGGGGGAAGCGGCTATCGCAACACTGCACGATCAGGAAGTACTTCTGGCTGAAACAGCAAGCCTTGTGAAATCTGATGCCGCGTCAGTGGCAACTAAAGTCAGTGCGCTGGTTGCTCACAGCAAGCAGTTGGAAAAAGAAATTCAGCAACTAAAAGACAAGCTGGCAGCACAAGAAAGTGCAGGCCTGATCAACAAAGCTCAGGAAATCAACGGCGTTAAGGTGTTGGTCACCAAGCTTGACGGCGCCGACAACAAAGCCCTTCGCGGTATGGTTGATGAGCTGAAGAACCAGCTAGGTAGCGGTATTGTCGTGTTGGGCAATGTCAGCGGTGATAAGGTTGGCCTGATTGCCGGTGTAACCAAAGATTTGACGAGTAAAGTCAAAGCAGGCGAGTTGGTTAACCTGGTTGCCCAGCAAGTTGGCGGCAAGGGCGGCGGTCGCCCGGACATGGCGCAAGCTGGTGGCACTGATGCGGCAGCATTACCTGCAGCACTTGAGTCTGTTACCCCTTGGTTGATTGAAAAACTGTAATAGTTGGAGAGGTGAAGTGGCACTATTGGTGCAAAAATTTGGTGGTACGTCGGTCGGGAGTATCGAACGTATTGAAGCGGTGGCTGAGCGCGTTATTCAGGCGCGCCAGCGTGGTCATCAGGTTGTCGTGGTCGTTTCAGCGATGGCTGGTGAAACCAACCGTTTGTTGGGACTGGCAAAACAGATTGATGCCGTTCCGACCCAGCGGGAGCTGGACGTATTGTTGTCAACCGGCGAGCAGGTCACCATTGCCCTGCTTGCCATGGCCCTCAACAAGCGGGGGTACCAGGCAACATCATTGACTGGTGAGCAGTTAGGCATCCGCACTGATACTGTATTCAATAATGCCACCATCACCGAAGTAGAGACTGAGGTGGTAACAGAACTGCTTGAGCGTGACCACATTGTTGTTGTCGCGGGCTTCCAGGGTCGAGATAGTCAAAATAACATCACAACCCTAGGACGCGGAGGTTCTGATACCACCGCTGTTGCTATCGCTGGCGCTCTGGCTGCCGATGAGTGCCAAATCTTCACGGATGTTGACGGGGTGTATACGACTGATCCCCGTTTAGTCAGTGAAGCGGCTCGTTTATCGACGATTCATTTCGATGATATGACGGCAATGGCACGTCACGGCGCAAAAGTGCTACAATTACAGTCGGTTGAATATGCTGAGCAACATCAGGTTCCGTTGAGGGTCCTTTCATCATTCGCTGAAGGGGAAGGAACCTTGGTCGATTTCTCGACGGTATCATCCCATGGTGCCGCCGGGGTTGCTGTCAAAGGCAGGCAGGCATTATACCGAGTTGCACAACCGCTTGAGAAGGTGGAGCAACAACTTGGCCTGTTAGGGGTAGATGCTTGGTGCTATGGTGATAGCCAGCAAGCAACCTATCCTGCAACCTATATAGTTGCGGCTGATGATGAATTGGCCCGACTGAATGTTATCTTAGAAAAAACAGAATTAACTCAACCCTCCGTCGCTATACTGACTCTTGTCGGGGAAGGAATAGAAGGGGATAGCACGCAAGTGGCTGCCTCGCTGACAGAAAAAGGGATGAGGGTATATCAACAAAAAAGTACTGCTCGTTGTGTTTCACTATTGATCAATGGGCAACATTTACAGTTAGCCGTAGAACACATCCACAAAAAATTTGTGGTTGAGCCAGAAAGTCTGGATAATCGACCACTTCTCGCTGTTTCTTGAGCAGTGAACATTTACGTAATTGTAAATATTGTTGGATAATAAACGTTAACACTTATAATACTGAGATTACTCAAGGAGCACACGAATGCTAATTTTGACACGACGCGTAGGTGAAACGCTAATGATCGGTGATGAAGTCACCGTTACTGTTCTTGGCGTTAAAGGTAATCAGGTTCGAATTGGTGTAAATGCACCGAAAGAAGTCTCTGTACACCGCGAAGAAATTTACATGCGTATTCAAGCGGAAAAAGAATCAGGTTCCCAGGGTTCTGGTAACTACTAATTCGAAGAAGGCCAGCATTTATGCTGGCCTTTTTTGTTATTGCCTGCCGCGCCATATTCTTGAATCTAGAAGAGATACTGGGCCATTACGCGCGATAATATGCCGTGTTGGCTATTAAGTGTGCATCCGCGCAGTGGATGTCATTTTTTCACGATAAAGTGTTTGACTTATTTTCGGCTGGCAGTAATATGGGCCCCCGCAAGACGGTGAGGTGGCCGAGAGGCTGAAGGCGCTCCCCTGCTAAGGGAGTATACGGTTTATAGCCGTATCGAGGGTTCGAATCCCTCCCTCACCGCCATTCCTTATTATTAATGAATGGGCTTGCATTGCGCGCTCGTAGCTCAGCTGGATAGAGTACCTGGCTACGAACCAGGCGGTCGGAGGTTCGAATCCTCCCGAGCGCGCCATTATTTACAATGTATTGCCAATAGGCGGTACTATATAAAACCGAATTAAGTGTGCGCTCGTAGCTCAGCTGGATAGAGTACCTGGCTACGAACCAGGCGGTCGGAGGTTCGAATCCTCCCGAGCGCGCCATAATTTGTGTGGTGAGGTGGCCGAGAGGCTGAAGGCGCTCCCCTGCTAAGGGAGTATACGGCTTATACCCGTATCGAGGGTTCGAATCCCTCCTTCACCGCCATTCTTTTCTTGTTCAAGTTCTACTTGATAAAGAATGCCTGCGCGTCCGTAGCTCAGCTGGATAGAGTACCTGGCTACGAACCAGGCGGTCGGAGGTTCGAATCCTCCCGGACGCGCCATTATTTACAATGTATTGCCAATAGGCGGTACTATATAAAACCGAATTAAGTGTGCGCTCGTAGCTCAGCTGGATAGAGTACCTGGCTACGAACCAGGCGGTCGGAGGTTCGAATCCTCCCGAGCGCGCCATAATTTGTGTGGTGAGGTGGCCGAGAGGCTGAAGGCGCTCCCCTGCTAAGGGAGTATACGGCTTATACCCGTATCGAGGGTTCGAATCCCTCCTTCACCGCCATTCTTTTCTTGTTCAAGTTCTACTTGATAAAGAATGCCTGCGCGTCCGTAGCTCAGCTGGATAGAGTACCTGGCTACGAACCAGGCGGTCGGAGGTTCGAATCCTCCCGGACGCGCCATTATTTACAATGTATTGCCAATAGGCGGTACTATATAAAACCGAATTAAGTGTGCGCTCGTAGCTCAGCTGGATAGAGTACCTGGCTACGAACCAGGCGGTCGGAGGTTCGAATCCTCCCGAGCGCGCCATTATTTACAACGTATTGCCGAGAGGCGATGCTATAAAACCGAATTAGTGTGCGTCCGTAGCTCAGCTGGATAGAGTACCTGGCTACGAACCAGGCGGTCGGAGGTTCGAATCCTCCCGGACGCGCCATTATTTCTAAGTATCAACGGATTGTTACTTATGCCAATGACGGAAACGCATTGGTCGTTAGGTGTTTCCTAACCAAAAAGATTCTGCGCGCTCGTAGCTCAGCTGGATAGAGTACCTGGCTACGAACCAGGCGGTCGGAGGTTCGAATCCTCCCGAGCGCGCCATAATTTGTGTGGTGAGGTGGCCGAGAGGCTGAAGGCGCTCCCCTGCTAAGGGAGTATACGGCTTATACCCGTATCGAGGGTTCGAATCCCTCCTTCACCGCCATTCTTTTCTTGTTCAAGTTCTACTTGATAAAGAATGCCTGCGCGTCCGTAGCTCAGCTGGATAGAGTACCTGGCTACGAACCAGGCGGTCGGAGGTTCGAATCCTCCCGGACGCGCCATTATTTCAATATATTGTCGAAAGGCGATACGATAAAACAGATTTTGCGCGCTCGTAGCTCAGCTGGATAGAGTACCTGGCTACGAACCAGGCGGTCGGAGGTTCGAATCCTCCCGAGCGCGCCATT
>NZ_JANEYT010000008.1:0-32699 GCF_024357955.1 Photobacterium pectinilyticum | reverse complement strand
CGTAGCTCAGCTGGATAGAGTACCTGGCTACGAACCAGGCGGTCGGAGGTTCGAATCCTCCCGAGCGCGCCATTATTTAAAAGCTCAGCTTAGGCTGGGCTTTTTTTCTATCTGTACTTCTGGCTACACCACGCCCTTCTATCTGCACCCGCCATCAAATATCTACTCTGATTGATTTATACCAACCTACATGAATACGTGATCAACTACTTATCCAGATTGGTATTATCCCATTTATCTTGTCCATTCAACGAATGACTCAAAAGACCAGGAGATGACTCTGTTTGGTCTTGGTCACCGCTTCCTGTGAGCGACTGTTATCATATACAAAACAAGGACTTTGTTTATTTACGTTATCGCTGACTATGTTTACGTAAACGTAATGAGAGATAGGGGGGGCAGTAGCTGCTACTCTTCATAGAGGGAGGGTGAAAGTGATGGTACCGAAAGGGTGGAAAGTGACAAAAAAACGTGTGTTTTCATTGTGTTTTCACTGTTCTTTTAGAGAGTTTTTGTAATTTTACGACCAAACCCTCAGAAAAAGACCAAATAACCACCATTGATTGGCTTATTGTTAATCAGTTTGACATAAATTTACTTAACGTGGTATTTGTTAACGCGCCTATTACAAATTAATGAAGGGAAGCATTATGGCAGATTTAGGTCCTTTGCTGTGGGAAGCGGCGACGATCATGGTTACCGGTATGGTCGTGGTTTTTTTGTTTCTCAGTATTTTGATCTATTTAGTGCAGCTGTTGGCCAAAATTGCGCCGAAAGAGACACCGAGTGCACCGGCATCTAGCCAGTCATCACCAGTTGCCGTTAATCACAATGGCATTCAGCCAGAGGTTGTTGCTGTTATTTCAGCGGCGGTACACCGCTACCGTGACCAGAAGGCATAAGCGACAGTATTACTGTTGCAATGAGATTGTGATTTTTAGGAAGAATTTTTTTACAAGGAGTTTGTGAGCATGTCCAAGCCATTAGCGATCACTGACGTTGTGTTACGTGATGCCCACCAGTCGTTATTCGCTACTCGTCTTCGCATTGAAGATATGTTGCCTATTGCCGAGAAGCTAGATGATGTCGGCTATTGGTCGTTGGAAACCTGGGGCGGCGCAACGTTTGATGCCTGTATCCGCTACCTGGGCGAAGATCCGTGGGAGCGCCTGCGTTTGCTTAAGCAAGCGATGCCCAAAACCCCGATGCAGATGCTGCTGCGCGGCCAGAACCTGCTGGGCTACCGTCACTATGCTGACGATGTGGTCGAGAAGTTTGTTGAACGAGCCCACGCTAACGGAATGGATGTATTCCGCATTTTTGATGCGATGAATGATGTCCGCAATTTTGAAAAAGCGGTCAAGGCCGCCGTTGATGTCGGCGCACATGCACAGGGCACCATCTCTTATACCACCAGTCCGGTCCATAATCTTGATACTTGGACCGATCTGGCTAAGCGGCTCGAAGATCTCGGCTGCCATTCTATTTGTATCAAAGACATGTCTGGACTGCTCAAGCCGTATGAAGCGGAAGAGTTGGTCAAGCGCATCAAAGCCTCCTGTGATGTGCCATTGGCTTTGCACTGCCATGCGACTACAGGGCTTTCGACGGCCACCGCTGTCAAGGCGGTAGAAGCCGGGCTCGATATTCTCGATACCGCTATTTCTTCTATGAGCCAAACCTATGGCCATACGCCAACCGAAACCGTGATTGCAATGCTGGAGGGAACCGAGCGCGATACTAACTTGGACTTGCAACAGCTGGAGCCGATTTCAAGCTACTTCCGCGAGGTACGCAAGAAGTACGCGAAGTTTGAAGGTAGCCTCAAAGGGGTTGATGCCCGTATTTTGCTGGCCCAGGTTCCCGGCGGCATGCTGACCAATATGGAAAGCCAGCTCAAAGAGCAAGGTGCTGCGGATCGTTTTGATGAAGTGCTGGAAGAGATCCCACGCGTACGTGAAGATCTGGGTTTCATTCCACTGGTGACACCGACATCACAGATTGTTGGCACCCAAGCGGTATTGAATGTCCTGACCGGTGAGCGTTATAAGAGCATCAGTAAGGAAACCGCCGGAGTGCTCAAAGGGGCATACGGTGCGGCACCTGCGCCAGTCAATGCGGAGCTGCAAGCTCAAGTACTTGACGGCGGTGAGCCAATTACCTGTCGCCCGGCAGACTTGATAGATGCTGAGCTGGACGTTTTAACGACGGATTTACTGGCCAAGGCAAAATCGGACGGTATCGATCTGGCTCAAGATCAGGTTGATGATGTACTGACTTACGCCCTGTTCCCGCAGGTCGGTTTGAATTTCCTTAAAAACCGCAAAAACCCTGAGGCATTTGAGCCTGCCCCGGGCAGTGAACCGGAAGTTGCTGCTGAGCAGCCTGTTCCCGTAACCAGTTCGGCGGCCACGGTAGAAGCATACAGTGTGAAAGTAAATGGTCAGGTCTATAACGTTGAAGTCGGCCCAAGTGGTGAGCTGACTTCGGTTGAGCCTGCAGCCGCCAACACATCTGCACCTGTCGCTGCGCCACAAGCAAGTAATGCCGAAGACTTACCTGCACCACTGGCCGGGAACATTTTTAAGATCAATGTTCAGCCTGGGCAGCAGGTATCTGAAGGTGAGGTATTGGTGATCCTCGAAGCAATGAAAATGGAAACCGAAGTCCGTGCCGCTCGTAGCGGTACTGTGCAAGATCTCCATGTCAAAGAAGGTGATTCAGTGGCCGTCGGTTCGCCGATCCTGAGTCTGGCATAAGAGGGAACCATGGACGGATTATTAACTCTCTGGAACGAGACGGGTATTGCCAATTTTGAACTTGGTCAGCTGTTTATGATGCTGATCGGTGCCGGCCTGTTGTTCTTAGCGATCCGCAAGGGCTTTGAACCCTTGCTGCTGTTGCCAATGGGTTTCGGTGCGATTTTGGCCAATATTCCCAACGCCGGTTTCACCGAGCCGGGTGGCTTGCTGTATTACATCTACTACATTGGGATCGAAACGGGTGTTTTCCCGCTGTTGATCTTCATGGGGGTTGGGGCGATGACTGATTTCGGGGCGCTGATAGCCAACCCGAAAACTTTATTGCTCGGCGCGGCAGCTCAGTTCGGGATCTTCTTTACCTTATTCGGTGCCATTTTGCTAAATGCCGTACCGGGTATGGAGTTCACCCTAGCAGATGCTTCCTCGATCGCCATTATTGGTGGGGCGGATGGCCCGACGGCGATCTTCCTGGCCAGCCAGCTGTCCCCCGATTTGCTCGGTGCGATTGCGGTAGCCGCCTACAGTTACATGGCGTTGGTACCGATCATCCAGCCGCCGATCATGAAAGCACTGACGACGCCGGAAGAGCGCCAGATCAAGATGCAGCAACTGCGTGACGTTAGCAAAGGCGAGAAAATTTTGTTCCCGCTGGCTGTCCTGCTGATGACTATCCTGTTCCTGCCTGCTGCGACGCCGTTGGTTGGGATGTTCTGTCTGGGTAATTTGATGCGTGAATCCGGTGTGGTGGATCGTTTGTCCAATACGGTACAGAACGAGCTGATCAATATCGTGACCATCATGCTGGGCCTGGGGGTCGGTTCGAAATTGGCGGCAGAGCAGTTCCTGCGCTTCGAAACTCTCGGTATTTTGGTCTTGGGCGCGGTAGCTTTCAGTGTCGGTACCGGTGGTGGTGTGCTGATGGCTAAGGTGCTCAACCGCTTTAGCAAAGAAGACATTAACCCGCTGATCGGTGCTGCTGGGGTCTCAGCTGTCCCTATGGCTGCCCGTGTGGTTAATAAAGTCGGCCTGGAAGCTAATCCACAGAACTTCTTGTTGATGCATGCAATGGGGCCAAACGTCGCCGGTGTACTCGGCTCGGCGGTTGCAGCCGGTATCTTACTGGCATTGGTTGGCTAAGTCGCCTGACAGCAAAATATCGCAACAATTTAAAACGGGCATCCTTCGGGGTAGCCCGTTTTTTTTACCCTCAGATCGGGTAAGGTACAGCAAACATATCAATCAACTAGAACGATAAATGCTAGAGTTATTTAATGGCGAATCAGCCTTATGGGTGTTATTCACCACCGGTTTTTTAAGTGCGACCTTGTTGCCGGGCGGGTCAGAGGCCAATCTGATAGCCACGATAAAGCTGGGGGATAATGCGATTTGGCTGGTGGTTGTCGTGGCGACAATCGGCAATACCTTGGGCGGCATGACCAATTATTGGTTGGGAAGGTTGCTGCCAGATAAAACTTCTAAAGAAAAACACGGTCATAAAGCATTACTATGGCTAAAAAAATACGGCTACTGGTCGTTATTCTTCAGCTGGTTACCGGTGATTGGTGATCCGCTGTGTTTGGCCGCAGGCTGGTTGCGGATGCGCCATTGGCTCAGCTTTTTCATCATCATGGTGGGAAAAGCGGCGCGCTATACCGTACTGGCTTTACTGGTCCAAGGTTTATTATAAGGAAGGCATTAAGTGCATAAGTGGATAGTGGGGATTGCGCTGATCTCTCTTGCAGGCTGTAGCCAACTACAGTCTCAACAGGCCGGGGCGCCCGAGTTGCCGCAAGGGGTAACATTCGTCGAACAAGTCAAACCTGGGGCGTCATCTGACACACCGGTTATCCCGTATTCTAAATACCAACTGGCCAATGGGCTGACAGTGTTACTGCATGAGGATACATCGGATCCGCTGGTCCATGTTGATATGACCTACCATGTTGGCTCTGCCCGCGAAGAGCTGGGTAAGTCGGGGTTTGCCCATTTTTTCGAACATATGATGTTCCAAGGCTCGGAGCATGTGGGTGATCAAGAGCATTTCAAGTTGATCACCGAGGCCGGTGGCACACTGAATGGCACGACCAATCGTGATCGAACCAACTATTTCCAGACCGTACCGGCCAACCAGCTTGAGAAAATCTTATGGCTGGAAGCGGACCGTATGGGATTTTTGCTCGGTGCCGTGTCTCAGCGTAAATTTGAGATCCAGCGCTCGACGGTCAAAAATGAACGTGCCCAGCGTTACGAGAACCGTCCTTACGGCTTGGTCTACGAACGCATGGGTGAAGCCTTATTCCCTCGCACCCATCCATATTCATGGCAGACCATTGGCTACATTGAAGATCTCGACCGTGTTGACGTCAATGATCTCAAAGCCTTCTTCCTGCGTTGGTATGGCCCGAACAATGCCACCCTGACGATAGGGGGGGATATTGATATTGAGCAGACACTTGAGTGGGTCAATAAGTACTACGGCTCTATCCCGCGTGGACCTGAGGTTGAAAAACCGGCCAAGCAGCCCGTTACTTTGGAAAACGATCTGTACCTGACGCTGGAAGACAAAATCCAGCAGCCGATGTTACTGATGGCGTGGCCGACGTCGTATAACGGTGCGGATGATGAAGCGTCGCTCGATATGCTGGCTCGGGTCATCGGTGGAGGCAAAAACAGCCTGATGTACCAGAATCTGGTGAAAACCGGCAAAGTCGTGGATGCGGGCGCATTCCATGACTGTGCAGAGCTGGCGTGTACCATGTATGTCTACGCTATAGGTCAAAGCGGCAAAGCAGGTGATCTGAAAAATCTTCGCGCAGAAGTGACCGCTATCCTCGATGGTCTGGAGCAGCGCGGCGTGTCAACCAAAGAGCTGGAAGAGCTCAAGGGCATGGTCGAAGCAAATGCCATCTTCGGTTTGCAGAGCGTCAGCGGTAAAGTATCGCAGCTTGCTTCCTATGAAACCTTCTTTGATAACCCGGGTTACCTTGGAACCGAGCTGAATAACTTACGCTCTGTTACAACGGCGAGTATGGAGCAGGTGTATATGCGCTACCTCAATGGTCATCCGAGTGTGACATTGAGTGTGGTGCCAAGAGGGCGCACCAGTATTGAGGCGGCAAAATCTAACTTTACCCCGCCCCCGCGTATTATTCCTGAATACACCAAAGTGTCTGAGGAAAAATTACAACAGCAGATGCGTGAGCCCGTAGATGATTTTGACCGTACAGTGATGCCACAGCCGTCATCTCCTGTTGAGGCGGTAATGCCAGAGCTGTACCAGTTCGAGTTGGCCAATGGCATCAAGGTGCTGGGTACCGAGTACCGCGAGACACCCACGGTGGAAATCCAGATGGTCGTCCCGGCAGGTCGCCGCTTTGAGCCGGAAGGCAAGGCAGGTTTGGCCAAGATGACGGCCAGTATGATGGCTGAGGCGTCACAGGAATCGACAGTTGAGGAGTTATCTTCTCGTTTGGATCGCCTGGGCAGTACGGTCAGTTTCTCGGCGGGAAAATATGGCACGGTGGTTTCTGTCACCTCTCTAACCAAGTTCCTGCCGGAAACGCTCGATATCATGCAGGAGCGCTTGTTCCAGCCTGCGTTTGATCCGGCTGATTTTGCCCGCGTGAAGCAGCAGGCCCTTGAAGGGATAATCTATGAACACCAGCGCCCAGCTTGGTTAGCCGGACAGGCAACCCGTGAAGTGTTGTTTGGTGGTACATCATTTAGTTTGCCACCGGAGGGAACTAAAGCCTCGCTGGAGTCTATCACTCTAGAAGATGTCAAAGCTTTCTACCGTCGTTACTACACCCCGAATGGTGCGGATATTGTGGTCGTGGGTGATATTGATAAGACACAGTTGACGTCTTCACTGGGCTTTTTAGCCGATTGGCAGGGGATGCCCAAGCCGACATATGTGACGCCGGCAATGCCAGCGATGCCAAAACAAACCGTATGGCTGGTGGACAAGCCGGGCGCGCCACAAACGGTGATCCGTTTTGCCCGTCAAGGTTTGCCGTTCGATGCAACCGGTGAACTGTACGAAACTCAGTTGGCAAACTTCAACCTCGCAGGCAACTTCAATAGCCGGATTAACCTTAACCTACGTGAAGACAAAGGCTACACCTACGGTGCAGGCGGTTATCAGAGCGGTGGAAAGGAAGTTGGTTTATCGGTGTATTACGCCCAGGTAAGAGCGGATGCGACACTGCCTTCGGTGAAGGAATTTCTCGCTGAGCTTGAAAAAATGGCAAGTGAAGGGGTGACGGACGAAGAGCTAAGCTTCATGCGCTTGGCGGTGGGACAGAAAGATGCCCTGAACTATGAAACCCCAAGCAAGAAGGCGCAGTTGCTGGGCCAGATCTTGACCTACTCGCTACCGGAAAACTTTGTTGATACCCGCAATGAAATCGTTGCCTCTATTACCAAGGCGCGCATCGATGAGTTGGCGGAAAAGTGGTTTGACCCGGCTGATTACCAGATCATTGTGGTCGGTGATGCTGCCAGCTTGAAGCCACAGCTCGAGACCCTCGGTTTGCCGATAAGGGCACTTTCGCCAAATATGTAACCGATGAGAGCCGGCCTTGTGCCGGCTTTATTATTTGAATTGAGTTTTACTATTATTCCGTTAGTTGTGATTGTTACTCATAGGTAAAAGAGTTTCGATGCAATAATCATGGTAATCAGTATCAATTATGATTAATCTACCGGACTGAGTTGTTGATGATTGAGAATAACAGTGATGGATTTTTCACAGAGGCTGCAAAAGGTTGCGGCTAATCCTGATGCCCTGACCCTATTAGGGCGAGGTCTTGAGCGCGAAGCCTTGCGTATTACCCCAAATGGCAAACTGTCTAGCGAGCCTCATCCGGCGGAGCTGGGATCAGCGTTGACTAACAAATGGGTGACGACAGATTTTGCCGAGCCATTGCTGGAATTTATTACGCCGGTTTCTCAGAATGTTGATCACCTGTTGTCACAGCTAAGTGACATCCACCAGTTTACCTACAGCAAACTGGGCGATGAAAAACTCTGGCCGATGTCGATGCCATGCGTGGTCGGTGATCAAGATGACATCAACTTGGCCCAGTACGGCAGCTCAAACAGCGGCAAGATGAAAACCTTGTACCGTGAAGGCCTGAAGCGCCGTTATGGCAGCATCATGCAGGTTATTTCCGGGGTACACTTTAACTTTTCTTTTCCGGATAGTTTTTGGGACACACTGTTTGGTGAGCAACCAGAACAAGAGCGACAAGATGCGGTTTCTGACGCCTACTTCGGTTTGATCCGCAACTACTACCGCTTTGGCTGGCTGATCCCTTACCTGTTCGGGGCATCCCCGGCACTGTGTGGATCTTTCCTCGAGAATACCGAATCGAAACTGGATTTCGAGAAGATCGGATGCGGTACCTACTTTTTGCCCAACGCCACGGCGCTTCGCCTGAGCGATTTGGGTTATACCAACCATGAACAAAGCTCGCTGAAGATTGGCTTTAATGGCTTGGAGCAATATTTGGATGGCCTGAAAAAGGCAATCCGCACGCCATCGACTGAGTTTGCCAAACTCGGGGTAAAAGTTGATGGTGAATACCGCCAGCTGAATGACAATGTGCTGCAGATTGAAAATGAACTGTATGCGCCAATCCGACCTAAGCGTGTTGCCAAAAATGGTGAGAAGCCATCTGAGGCCTTGAGCCGTGGTGGCGTCGAATATATTGAAGTTCGTTCACTGGACGTGAATCCATTCAGCCCAATCGGTATTACTGCTGATCAGGTGCGCTTCTTGGATATGTTCCTGACTTGGGCAGTGCTGTCGCCATCGGCATCGATGGATGACGCAGAGCTGGCGTGCTGGCGTGATAACTGGAATCGTGTGGTTCTCGATGGTCGCAACCCGGATCTCATGCTGAAAATCGGCTGTAATGGTGAGCGTTTGTCAGTTCAGGATTGGGGTACCCGTGTCTTTGCTGAGCTTGCCGATGTAGCCAAGGCCATGGATGCCGCTGCCGGTTCTGATGCTTATCAAGAGACATTGGCTCGCCTGCAGACCTGGATTGAACAGCCCGAGCTGACCCTGTCGGCACAGTTGCTTGATGCGCTCCGTGAAAATAACGGAATTGGTTCGGTGGGGCAAAGCTTGGCAGCAGCCCATGCCGCAAGTTTGAATGAACGCCAGTATCAGTTTTATTCTTCGGATATGTTCGAGCAGGAAGCGGCGGAATCTGTTGAGCGGCAAAAGCTAATCGAAAACAGCGATGAGCTGTCTTTTGATGCTTTTCTTGATGCGTATTTTGCTGATATAAAATAAAAAAAGAGGGCAGCGACCTTGCTGCCCGATAATTCATTTCGCAGGGATGATAGTCGCCATTAGCTAACTATCATAGATTCAGACCACAAGGATGGCGTGAAGTTCCATGTTTGCCCAATCCCCATTTAAGTTTGTTAAATCGAGGTATTGCCGTTTGGCACTTCTCCTCAGTGCTGCAGCGATTCTTTCCGGCTGTGCGACGCCCCCTCCCCAAGATCAAAACAATTTGTGCAATATCTTCCGTGAGCACCCGAAATGGTATAAATCCGCGTTGGATATGGAAGAAGAGTGGGGCACACCGATGCAGGTTGCCATGGCATTTGTGAAGCAGGAAAGTAGTTTTCGTCATGATGCCAGACCGCCGAAAAAGTATGTGCTGGGCTTTATCCCATGGGGGCGGGTCAGTAGCGCCTATGGTTATGCGCAAGCGCAGGACCCGGCTTGGTCTGATTATCAAAAGGCAACACGAAATGGTGGCTCCCGCACTAATTTTTCCGACTCATTGATGTTTATTGGCTGGTACACCCATGAAACCCAGCGTCAGCTCGGGATTTCGAAATGGGATACCTATAACCAGTATCTTGCCTACCACGATGGTCGGGGAGGTTACCGTCGCGGGACTTATAAGTCCAAGCCGACGTTGCTGAAGGTTTCTCGTCGTGTTGAACAGCAGGCCAAAGATTATGGCTGGCAGCTCAAGCAGTGCCGCCAAGAGCTGGAAAATAACCGCAGCTGGTGGCCGTTCTAGCGAGAGGCTACCAGGCGATCGCAAAACCCACTTGCTGGGTTGCCGTGGTGTGATATAACTTTTAATAATGAATGCATCGGAGTGCTTTAATCACCGGTGCTAAGGCCAAGGAGTAAGGAAGCAATGCCACTATTAGATAGTTTCACCGTTGACCACACTCGTATGCATGCTCCGGCTGTACGGGTAGCCAAGACCATGCAGACACCGAAAGGCGATACTATTACTGTTTTCGACCTGCGTTTCTGTCGTCCTAACGCAGATATCCTCAGTGAGCGCGGGATCCATACTCTTGAGCACTTGTATGCCGGCTTCATGCGTGATCACCTAAATTCTGATCAGGTAGAAATTATCGATATTTCGCCAATGGGGTGTCGGACCGGTTTCTACATGAGCTTGATCGGTACCCCGACCGAGCAACGAGTTGCCGAGAGCTGGACTGCGGCGATGGAAGATGTACTGAAGGTTGAGTCGCAGGACAAGATCCCCGAGCTGAACGAGTACCAGTGCGGAACTTACAGCATGCACTCGTTAGAGGAAGCACAGGCAATTGCCCGCCATATTATTGAGCAGGGTATTGCCGTGAACCAAAATGATGAGCTGGCTCTGCCAGAGGCTATGTTGCAAGATCTAAGTGTAAAATAACGCAGATCAGCGACTGTTCAGCCAATAAAAAGCCGGCGATAATGTCGGCTTTACTGTATCTGTCGCTTAGGCTGATACTAAGATCAGCCCGTCTTCTTTAGCTGGTTGGGGAGCACCCGAACTTGCTTGATCATATTGCCAGAGACCTCGATGATCTCCATCTGGTAGCCGGAAACCTCGATGCTGATCTGGCTGTCGGGAATGTCTTCCAGGTGCTCCAGAATCAAGCCGTTGAGGGTACGCGGGCCATCGGTCGGTAGCCCCCAGTTAAGACTCTTGTTGAGATCCCGGATATTGGCACTGCCTTCAATCATCAGGCTACCGTCAGGCTGCGGGGTGATTTCCTCAGCCAGAGTCGGACTGATAGAAGTGGTAAATTCACCTACAATCTCTTCCAAGATATCTTCCAAGGTGATCAGGCCCTGGATATCACCGTATTCATCGACAATCAGGCCAATGCGCTCTTTATTGCGTTGGAACTTCAGCAGCTGGATATTGAGTGGTGTCCCTTCCGGGATGAAGTAGACCTCGTCCGCTGCTCGCAGCAGGTTTTCTTTGCTGAAGTCATTCTTGTCCATCATCAGGCGGTAGGCCTCGCGCACCCGCAGCATGCCGACCACTTCATCGATATTGTCTCGGAACAGCACAATGCGACCATGGGCGGAGTGGCTAAGCTGGCGGACAATCGATTTCCAGTCATCGTTGACATTGATGGCGGCAATTTCGCTGCGCGGCACCATCAAATCTTCCACGGTGACATTTTCCAAGTCGAGGATTGACAGCAGCATGTCCTGGTGACGGCGAGGGATCAGGCCTCCGGCTTCGTTTACCACGGTTCGTAGCTCTTCCGAGCTGAGCTTGCCATTGTTGGCATTATCAACCCGCAAACCGAGCAAGATCAGGAAGCCATTGGTAATGCCGTTAACAAACCAGACCAGCGGATAAAGCAGCTTCATCAGTAGTTGCAATACGACGCTACTGGCGTAAGAGACACGTTCAGGGTAAAGGGCGGCAAGGGTTTTCGGGGTCACCTCAGCAAACACCAGTACGACTAAGGTCAGAGCACCGGTGGCGATGGCTACCCCCATATCGCCATAGAGACGCATACCGAGAATGGTGGCGATGGCGGAAGCGAGAATATTGACTAGGTTGTTGCCGATCAGTATCAGGCCGATCAGCCTATCGGGACGCGACAGGAGTTTTTCAACCCGCTTGGCCCCGCGGTGTCCCTGGTTGGCCAAGTGCCGCAGTTTGTAGCGGTTGAGGGCCATCATTCCGGTTTCAGAACCGGAAAAATAACCGGAAATAACAAGAAGTAATATCAAGAGGGAGAATAAAAGTCCCGTGGATATATCGTCCAAAAACCTATTTCCTTAACGTTTCTGTTACTTGAACTTTGTACCCAGACTCACTGGGTGTCAATGAATGGGACACGTAATTTATACCCCAATGATAATTTCTTTGACGAAGCGGCTACCGAAATAGGCCAGTGTCAATAGGAATGCGCCGACCAGACTAACCCAGACCACACGGCGTCCACGCCATCCTCTCTGGTAATGTCCCCACAACAAGACAGAATAAACACACCATGCCAGCAGAGAAAAGATGGCTTTGTGGGTCTTGCCTTGTGCCAGCATATCTTGAATAAAGATAAATCCGGTCACCAACGTGACGGTTAATAGCGAGGTACCGACCAAAATGATCTTGAAAAGCTGACGCTCGACCATCATTAAAGGAGGGATGTTCGGATTAATCACCAGGCTCTTCTTGTTTTTCAGCTTGTGATCCAACCAAGCCAGTTGTATCGCATACAGGGTTGCAATCATCAGGGTCGAATAAGAGAACAGCGCCAGAGAGATATGCAGCAGCACTTCTGGATGGGTTTCCAGGTGAGTAATAAAGGCGCCCGGAAGGAAAGTGGCGGCGGTAAGGTTAATTGCTGCAAAGCTGTAGACGATAGGCAGCAGGAACCAGACCCGCATCTTTAACATCGCGCCAGTGGTAATCGTTGCAATCAGTAAACTGATCAGCGAGGCCACGTTTAAAATACTGAGATTTTGTCCCTGTCCACCCAGAATGAGATCTTTGAGCAGCAGGATATGAAGGGCAATAGCGGCCACGGCGAAAACAAAGACCGGCTTGGTCTTGATGCCATTGCTGTTGGTGAGCCCCGGTACAACCAGCCCTAGGGCAAGAAAGTAAAGGCATGCCGCCATTACGGCAATCAACATATCCATAGTAAACTTAACTATTTAAGATGGTAAGAGTTCGCAATTATACCTTGCTAGCCGTCTGCCCGCCATGATAAAGCGAGATCAATAGCCTACCGAGGCGGTTTTATCAGGGGATATCACAGTGAAAGTGTCCGTCAGGGCATGAAAGCAGGGTATGGATTGCGTTATACTAGCAAGATCATACCGATTAGTTGCGTAACGAGCGAGTAGCACATGTTCGAAAATTTAACGGAGCGTTTATCGCGAACGCTTAAGAATGTCAGTGGCCGTGGCCGCCTGACGGACGACAACATCAAGGATACGCTGCGTGAAGTACGTATGGCGTTACTCGAAGCTGATGTTGCGCTTCCTGTTGTCCGTGACTTCGTCAAGCGTGTAAAAGAACGCGCGGTAGGTACTGAGGTATCGAAAAGTCTGACACCGGGTCAGGAGTTCATCAAGATCGTTCAGGCCGAGCTTGAAGCGGTCATGGGTGAAGGTAATGAAGACCTGAACCTTGCGAGCCAGCCGCCAGCGGTTATTCTGATGGCCGGTCTACAGGGTGCGGGTAAAACGACCAGTGTTGGTAAGCTGAGTAAGCTGCTGAAAGAGCGCAAGAAGAAAAAAGTGCTGGTGGTGTCTGCCGACGTATACCGCCCGGCGGCGATCAAACAGTTAGAAACCCTGGCTGGTGATTTGGGTGTGGATTTCTTCCCATCCACGGCTGACCAGAAGCCGGTTGACATCGTTACGGCAGCTCATGCCGAAGCGAAGCTCAAGTTTTATGATGTCCTGATTGTCGATACTGCAGGTCGCTTGCATGTCGACAGCGAAATGATGGACGAGATCAAAGATGTCCACAAGGCCATCAATCCAGTGGAAACCCTGTTCGTGGTCGATGCCATGACAGGTCAGGATGCGGCCAATACGGCCAAAGCCTTCGACGAAGCCCTGCCACTGACCGGTGTGATCCTAACCAAGGTTGACGGTGACGCCCGTGGTGGTGCTGCGCTGTCTGTGCGCCACATTACCGGTAAGCCGATTAAATTCCTGGGTATTGGTGAGAAAACCGATGCCTTAGAACCTTTCCACCCTGACCGTGTTGCCTCACGTATCCTTGGTATGGGTGACGTACTGTCGCTTATCGAAGATTTAGAGCGTAATGTCGATAAGGAAAAAGCCGAGAAACTGGCCAAGAAATTCAAGGAAAAGAAAGGCTTTGACCTTGAAGACTTCCGCGGCCAGCTTGAGCAGATGAAAGGCATGGGCGGCATGATGGGGATGATGGACAAACTTCCGGGTATGTCCCAGCTACCAGACAATGTCAAAGATCAGGTTGATGACAAGATGTTCAACCAGATGGAAGCTATCATTAACTCGATGACGGTTAAAGAGCGCCAGCGCCCTGAGCTGATTAAAGGCTCGCGCAAGAAGCGTATTGCGATGGGCTCTGGTACTCAGGTCCAAGACGTTAACCGGTTGCTCAAGCAATTCACCCAGATGCAGAAGATGATGAAGAAAATGCAGAAGGGCGGCATGAAGAACATGATGCGCAACATGAAAGGCATGATGCCACCGGGTGGTGGTATGGGCGGAATGTTCGGCCGTTAATCGGCATTAATTCCCACAAATACATTGGGCTTGGGTATGTCAACATTCTTTTACTGGTGAAAATTTAGCTAAAGCGGTTGCATTCGTCAGTTTAAAGAGTAAAATTCCCGAGCTTAATTTGGCACGGGCCCCGTTATATCCATGGCGGGGCCGATTTCATTTACAGTAATGCAAAGAGGACGATATGGTAACCATTCGTTTGGCACGTCACGGCGCTAAGAAGCGTCCATTTTATCAAATCGTTGTTGCTGACTCACGTTGCGCACGCGACGGTCGTAACATCGAAAAAATTGGCTTCTTCAACCCGCTAGCTAAGGGTCAGGAAGAGCGTCTACGTCTAGATCTTGACCGTGTTAACCACTGGGTTGGTCTAGGCGCTACTGTGTCTGACCGCGCAGCTAAGCTAATCAAAGACGCTGCTAAAGCGGCTTAATTAGCATGACAGGTATTAGAGAAGCGATGAGTACACAAGACCGCATTGTTGTTGGGAAACTTGGTTCCACTTATGGCATCAAGGGTTGGCTCAAAGTTTTTTCTTACACCGAAGAAGCTGAAAGCATTTTTTCCTATCAGCCTTGGTTTATTAAAGTCAAAGGTGAGTGGAAGGAGCTCCGCGTTGAATCGTGGAAGCGCCATGGTCAGGGTTTAGTCGCTAAGCTAGAAGGTTTGGATATCCGTGAGGATGCTCAGATGTTCACTAACGCTGAAGTCTACGCATTGGCTGACCAACTACCAGCACTGTCAGAAGACGAGTTCTACTGGCGTGAGTTGTATGGAATGGCAGTAGTGACAACCGAAGGTTACGACCTAGGTAAAGTTACTGACATCCTGGAAACAGGTTCCAACGACGTTTTGGTTGTCAAAGCCAACCTGAAAGATGCTTTTGGCCAGAAGGAACGTTTAATTCCGTTCCTCGATGAGCAGGTCATCAAGTCGATTGATCGCACTGCTCAGCGGATCGAAGTTGACTGGGATCCTGGATTTTAATCCCCGGTAATAGGTGAACAAATGAAGGTAGGCATAATCAGCCTGTTTCCTGACATGTTTAATGCCATTACCAATTTTGGGGTAACAGGCCAGGCGGTAAAAAAAGGCCTTTTGTCAGTGGAAACGTGGAATCCTCGTGATTTTACCCACGACAAACACCGGACGGTTGATGACCGACCATATGGTGGCGGACCGGGTATGTTGATGATGGTGCAGCCTTTGCGCGATGCCATTCATACTGCCAAACAGTCCGTAGATGGCCAGGCTAAAGTCATTTACCTGTCACCTCAGGGCCGTAAGCTTGATCAAGCGGGTGTTGAGGAGCTGGCGCAGAATGAGAATCTGATTCTTATCTGTGGTCGCTATGAAGGGGTAGATGAGCGCATTATCCAACAAGAGGTAGACGAAGAATGGTCTATCGGCGATTTTGTGCTGACGGGTGGTGAACTACCAGCTATGACCTTAGTGGATGCAGTGGTCCGGTTTGTGCCGGGTGTACTGGGAGACTTTGCGTCGGCGGAAGAAGATTCTTTCGCAAATGGTTTGCTAGATTGCCCTCATTATACGCGTCCTGAAATGTTGGACGGGCAGGAAGTCCCTAAGGTCTTGCTGTCTGGGAATCACAAGGACATTAGTCGCTGGCGGTTGAAACAATCGCTGGGCCGTACTTGGTTGAGAAGACCAGAGCTCCTGGAAAACCTAGCTCTGACTGACGATCAGGAATTCTTGCTGGCGGAGTTTATCCGCGAACACAAGGCAAGCATTTAATTAATTTAGTATCAGTTTATTCTAGGGTATTTACCAATGAGTAACATCATTAAGCAGCTCGAAGACGAGCAACTAAAACAAGACCTACCAACTTTCGCACCAGGTGACACTGTTGTTGTACAAGTTAAGGTAAAAGAAGGTAACCGCGAGCGTCTACAGGCTTTCGAAGGCGTTGTAATCGCTAAGCGTAACCGTGGTCTACACTCTGCATTCACTGTTCGTAAGATCTCTAACGGTGAAGGCGTTGAGCGTGCGTTCCAGACTCACTCTCCAATCGTTGACAGCATTACTGTTAAACGTCGTGGTGCAGTACGTCGTGCCAAATTGTACTACCTACGTGAGCGTTCAGGTAAATCTGCACGTATCCGCGAGAAGCTTACTTCTAAGTAATTCTCGACACGTAAGACGTTTAATGAAAAAGCCCACCGCAAGGTGGGCTTTTTTTATGCGTGAAAAATGAGTTCATATGTATTTTGTGGAGCATGTTTTTGGTTTGGTGGGAGTATAAAAACGCAATAGCTTCTGTTTTATGCTATTGATTTTAATGTGTAAATTATCCACTGTCAGGTAAAGGTCAAAAATAATATAAATTTTGTTTATATATCATTCGTAATTTACATATTGAAATGAATAATGCATTGCTGGCAGGTCTCTATTCCGGATGATTGGTAACGCTATATACATAGGAGTTACTAATAATGAATAAATTTACAATCGCGTCTGTTGCAGTAGCCACTGCATTACTTGCTGGCTGTGGCGGTTCATCAAGCTCAAGCGGTGATAAAGACCTAGACCTACCTACTGGTGGTGAAGCTGAAGTGTGTTTTAACCCAACGCTTTGGGAAGATGGTACTCACGAAGTAACATGGCGTTATGATAACGATGCTTATAGTACTGAACGACTAGTTATCACTAACGGTGTTGACTTTGATGAGCATAAATCAATTACACAAGTAGAAAGCGTATATGCTTACTCAGAAACGCCACTAGGTTCAGAGGTAGAAGCCAAATCACGCCGTGCACAACAGTCACGTAGTGGCCAATGGACGAGTTCAAATTTCTATGTAATCGATGAGCAATCTACATCAGTGTCATATGCTGGTGATATGGAATCTAACGGTGTTGACTTTGATTCTGATGTAAATTCACCAGCAGCACCTTTGTGGCTATTTGGCTCTAAAGAAGGTGAAACAACACCTGCTTCTTACACTACAACATGGATTGAGATTGAGGACGGACAAGAATTCCGTTATACCTGGGGACAAAGCAAGCGTAGTGTAACTTTTAATGGCTTAGATAAAGTTGATGTTCTTGGTAACGAAGTAAATGCATGCTCGTTTACAATCAAGACAACAACGGATGCTGAATTTGAGGGTGAAGCTGAAACAATGACTGAAACTCTAGAGCATTGGATTGACAAAGAAACAGGTCTTTTAGTGAAGTCTGTAACTCTCGAAGAGGGTGTAGATATTGATGGTTCATGGAGCGATTACGAAGAAAAAGTTCTTGAGCAATACTCCATTGATGGTGAAGTGATCTTCTCTACTGAAGACGAAGAGTTGCCAGAAGCTTAAGTTAGCTTATTTATCTAATAAAAAACCAGCCCAATTGGGCTGGTTTTTTGTGTTTTCAGGGGAAGTGAAAACTTAAGCGATTTCCGTACTGCCTTCAGCGGTCTCTTCGTCAGCAAGGTCGGTTTCGCCTTTGCCTTTAGAGCGCTTGATAACATAGCCGGCGATAGATAGTGAGCCTACGATACCTGCGATAGTCGATACCGTCATTGGTAGGCCGAAACCTAGCTGGCTGTTGTTCAGGATGAAGGTAATACATACCGTGGTCATGAAGATAGCCGGTACTGTTGTTACCCAGTGCAGCTTGTTATGGCGCAGCAGGTAAGCCGATGCTGTCCACAGCATCATTACCGCGGTGCTCTGGTTAGCAAAGCCGAAGTAGCGCCAGATGATACCGAAGTCAACTTGAGTCAGGATACCACCGAGTACGAACAGCGGCAGTGCCATCAGTAGGCGGTTGCGTAGCGACTTCTGTTCCAGGTTGAAGTACTCAGCCAGAATTAGGCGGCTTGAGCGGAATGCGGTGTCACCCGAGGTAATCGGTAGGATAACTACACCAAGGAAAGCAACGATACCACCGAATACACCGAGCAGACCGATAGATGAGCTGTAAACCACGTTACCTGGACCACCGTTAGCGACGGCTTCTTGTAGTGACTCTACCGAACCAAAGAATGATAGTGCGAGGGCACACCAGATAAGGGCAATCACACCTTCACCGATCATCGCGCCGTAGAACACGAAACGGCCGTTCTTCTCGTTTTCCATGCAACGTGCCATCAGTGGCGACTGGGTAGCGTGGAAACCAGAGATAGCACCACAAGCGATGGTGATAAATAACGCAGGCCATAGTGGCAGGTCATTCGGGTTCATGTTGGTGAACATCTGGCTCATCTCGTAATCGCCAAGCAGCGAGTGCTCGCTTGAAAAGGCGATAGCGGTGATCAGGCCAACAGACATAAAGATAAGCAGCGCGCCGAACAGCGGGTAGAAGCGGCCGATGATCTTATCGACTGGAACGATAGTGGCGATGATGTAGTAGGCAAAGATGATAACTACCATAGTGGTCATCGACATGCCGATATTGGCTTGCTCGTTGACCAGGTTAGTGATCATGCCGGCTGGCGCCGATACGAATACCACACCCACAAGCAGCAACAGTACGATAGCAAAAATGTTCATAAAGTGTTTTGCACCGTTGCCCAAGTAGCGGCCGGTAATCGTCGGTACTGAAGCACCACCGTTACGTATCGATAGCATGCCCGAGAAGTAATCGTGGACAGCACCGGCAAAGATACAACCCATAACAATCCACAGCATAGCGGCAGGACCGTATAGGGCCCCCATGATTGGGCCGAAAATCGGGCCGACACCGGCAATGTTAAGTAGCTGAACAAGGTAGACTTTCTTGTTCGACATAGGGACATAGTCAACACCGTCTTGCTTGGTAAAAGCCGGCGTTTGGCGTTTTTCGTTAATACCGAAGATCTTTTCAATGAACGCACCGTAGATGAAGTAACCACCTACTAGCGCCGCAACACACATCAGAAACCAGGCCATATCTTGTCTCTCTAATCCTATTGGAGTGGGTTATGTGAGTTTTGCGTTCCGTGCCTCTACTACACCCTCGGCAACTGCGCAAAACGTATTTTGATAGCTGCCATCCTAACGGTTTGCCTGCAATATTCATCCGCAAAAGGGGTGAGTGGTTGTATGGCAGGGTGAGTGGTCGATTATGCCATTAAGCGGTTTTATCGAGTTGGGTTGGCGGTTTTACCGAGGGGTAGGCGACAGGTGCTTGAATGTTAATTCCGTGATCACTGTCAGGGTATTGCCACAGGGGCTTTGTCACTTCAGGCCTGTTGTACATGGATAGCCTGCGGGCAGAGAGAGGAATTAAAGTGATGGAGGATGTACTGCCATCACTTTATTTGGACTAAAAGTGGTTAGCAGAGGCCGAAGCGATCTTTGAGCTCTTTGAGGTAGCGGCGGCTGACCGGAACTTGATGGCTTCCGCATGTGGTAATTTCAGCGAGGCCGTTTTCCAATAATTTAATTTCCCTGATCGCTGTCGGGTGGATCAGATACTGGCGGTGGCAGCGGATCAGCGGGGTTTTTTCTTCCAGCGTTTTCAAGGTTAGCTGGGTGGTTGCTTCGGTATCGTGGCTGACAACGTGAACGCCACTGAGATCGGAATAAGCGGTTTCTATTTCGTCTGGGCGAAGCAACAGAATTCGGTTGTGTCCGCTGCAAGGGATCAGCTCCAGCATGTCACTGATAAGTGGTGAGTAGTCGGCTGACTGGCATTCCCGCGCCAGCCGTTTGATAGTCTTGGTCAGGCGGCATGTTTCCACTGGCTTGAGCAGGTAGTCGAAGGCATTGTCCTCGAACGCTTTGAGAGCGTACTCGTCATAAGCGGTAACGAAGACGACCTTGGGCATGGTGTCAGGGTCGAGCATGCTCAGCATTTCAATACCGGTGATTTGCGGCATTTGGATATCTAGAAAAATGACATCGGGTTTGAGGGAATTAATTTTTTTCAGTGCCTCAATGGCATTATTACATTGCCCGATAACCTCGATAGACCCATCTTCTTCCAACAGGTCAATCAACTCTTCCCTGGCATATTTTTCATCATCAATGACAAGGGCTTTAATCATGCCGCATGTTCTCCGTTAAGGTGTGTGAGGGTATCAACAGGCAGTTTGATGGTTGCCCGAGTCCATTCGTGGGCCTGAAAGGTCATGACTAGGCCGTACTGTTTGCCAAACATATTTTTCAGACGCTTATCGACAATCTTCATACCAAGGCCACTTTCTTCACCAATAGGTTCATAGTTTCCGGCGTTATCCTCGACTTCGAGGATGACGTGATCTTGTTCGATAAAGCCGTTGATAGTGATTTTACCATTTTCCAGTAAGGACGAAGTGCCGTGTTTGATCGCATTTTCGACCAGCGGTTGTAGGGTAAAGGTTGGTACCATCATGGTCATCAACTCATGGGCAACATTAACCTCGACAGTGAGCCGGTCGGAAAAGCGTGCCAGTTCAATCTCTAGGTAAGCATGTATATGATGCAGCTCTTCTTGCAGGGTTACCGTTTCGATATTTTGCTTGAGGTTACGGCGGAAGAACTGTGACAGATGCTGGATCAGCTGACGAGCTTTGTCCGGATCGCGCCTGACGACTGAGTTGATGGTATTGAGGGCATTGAACAAGAAGTGCGGATTGACCTGGGCTTGCAGCAGGCGAAGTTCGGCTTGGGTCAGCAAGTTCTGCTGCTGGATATAGCGCCCGGTCAAAATCTGATTGGACAGCAGCTTGGCGATCCCTTCACCCAACGTGAGGTTAACCGTCGAGAATAACTTGCGCTTCGGTTCATAGAGTTTGATGGTACCCAGTACTTCGTGGTTACCGCCAATCAGTGGGATCACCAGTGCCGAACCGAGTTTGCACTTGTCATGCAGCGAACACTGGTAGGGGAGATCATAGCCGTCGGCATATACTAGCTCGCAACCATCAATGGCACGATGGGTATAGCCGGAAGATATCGGGGTTCCGGGTAAATGGTGATCGTCACCGATCCCGATGAAAGCGAGGATTTTTTCGCGGTCGGTGATCGCGACAGCACCGACGCCGGTTTCTTGATAAACGATCTTGGCGATTTTCTTGGTGCTTTCTTCATTAAAACCTTGGCTGAAGATCCCGACTGAACGCTGGGCTATCTTAAGGGCTCGGCTTGAGAAGGCCGCAGAGTACTTTTCGTAAATGGTCTTTCGGTCTTGGATAATGCTCATAAAAAACGCTGCTCCGATCGAGTTGGCTATCACCATTGGTAAGGCGATGGCACTGACCAGAACTAGTGCTTTTTCAAACGGTTCAGCAACAGCAAGGATGATCAGCATCTGGACAATTTCGGCTACCAGAGTGATTACCAACACCACTTGTGGACGGAATATCTGATCGGCTTGGCCCCGGCGCACATAGTAACTGTGCATCAAGCCGCCGATCAGGCCTTCGGCGGTGGTGGAGATAGCACAAGCCAGATCGGTAAAGCCCCCGAGGCTGTAGCGGTGAAGACCGCCGGTCAAGCCTACGGCAAAGCCAACAACAGGTCCACCGAGTAAACCGCCCATAACTGCACCGATTGCCCGGGTATTGGCAATCGCATCTTCTATGTGTAATCCGAAGTAAGTGCCTAAAATACAAAAGAGGGAAAACAGGATGTAGCAAGTAAAGCGCTGTGATAGCCGACCTGAAATAGTGGTCAGGGGCATAAAGAGTGGGGTTTTGCTAAGCAGGTATGCCAGTACCAGGTATACACTGAGCTGCTGTAAGAGAGAAAAAATCAGTTCCATTGCCATAGGGGGTGCGAGTGGGCATTGCCATTATGGTAACTGGCTTTGGCCAATAGCGCCAAAAATGCTTTGGTGTAAATTTTAATTTACGGTGGATTTTTTTCTTTACAGGGTGTTGCAATCTTTATCCTAGGCCTGCTATTGTCTGTTTAACAACAGGGCGTTCCTGTTTTTCTTTCTATTTTTTGTATTAATTAGTTTACAGGGAAGCCCTCATGCAAAAAGACCAGCTGAATAATGTCCATATCGAAAACGAGTCGGTATTAATCACACCACAAGAGCTGCGCACCAAGCTGCCAGTCAGTGAAAGCGCCCTTAACTTCGTTCGTCAATCTCGCCAGACTATTGCTGATATCATCCACAAGCGTGATCACCGCTTACTGGTGGTGTGTGGCCCATGCTCGATCCATGATATTGAAGCCGCTAAAGAGTATGCAGTTAAGCTAAAAGCATTGTCTGAAGAGTTAAGCGATCAATTGTACATTGTGATGCGGGTTTACTTCGAAAAGCCGCGTACAACGGTGGGGTGGAAAGGGCTGATCAATGACCCACACCTTGACGGTTCATTCGAAGTGGAAGAAGGCCTACATATTGGCCGTCAGCTACTGATTGATTTGGTTGAAATGGGGATCCCGCTAGCGACCGAAGCGTTGGATCCGATCAGCCCGCAATACCTGGGTGATTTGTTCAGCTGGGCAGCCATTGGGGCCCGTACCACGGAATCTCAGACTCACCGCGAAATGGCAAGTGGCCTGTCGATGCCAGTTGGCTTTAAGAACGGCACCGATGGCAGCTTAGGCACTGCGATTAATGCGATGCAGGCTGCAGCTTCAGGCCACCGCTTTATGGGGATTAATCGGGATGGCCAAGTCGCTTTGCTGAATACCCAGGGCAACCCTGATGGCCATGTGATTCTGCGTGGTGGCAAGCAAACCAACTATGATTCTGTCTCTGTGACTGAATGTGAAAACGAGATGAATGCATCAGGCCTTTCTCCGTCGCTGATGGTAGACTGTAGCCATGCTAACTCCCGCAAGGATTACCGTCGTCAGCCGTTGGTTGCCGAAGATGTGATCCACCAAATCCGTGAGGGCAACAAGTCCATTATCGGTTTGATGCTGGAAAGCCATATTAATGAAGGAAACCAGAGTACGGATCTTCCGCGTGGAGAAATGGCTTATGGTGTGTCTATCACCGATGCCTGTATTAATTGGGAATCGACCGATACCTTGTTACGCCATACTCACCAAGAGCTTACGCCATTTCTTCAGAAGCGTATTGAAGACTAAATCCGCCACGAATGCAGAGAGCCATAGATGGTCGCTGAACTAAGTAAACTAAGAGATCAAATTGATGATGTCGACCGCCAGATGGTGGAGCTGCTAGCTCGCCGTCTATCTTTGGTCGAAGAGGTCGGCCATGTGAAAAGCCAACATGGCTTGCCGATTTATGCGCCTGATCGTGAAGCCGCTATGCTGGCTTCACGACGTCAGGAAGCAGAAAGTAAAGGGGTACCGCCGGATCTTATTGAAGATATCCTGCGTCGAACTATGCGTGAGTCTTACGCGAGTGAAAATGATTCTGGCTTCAAATGCCTCAAGCCGGATCTGCGTCCGATTGTGGTCGTTGGTGGCCATGGTCAGCTAGGTAGCTTGTTCTGCCGTTTATTTGAGTTGTCGGGTTATCAGGTTCGCAAACTTGGCAGTCAGGATTGGGATCGAGCGGATGAGCTGCTAGACGATGCTGGCATGGTGGTCGTGTCGGTGCCGATCAACTTGACCGAAACCATCATCGCTAAATTGGGCAACCTGCCGGAAGACTGTATTCTTGCTGATTTGACCTCGGTGAAGAGTGGTCCTGTTCAGGCAATGCTGGAAGTGCATCGTGGCCCAGTGGTTGGTTTGCACCCGATGTTTGGTCCAGACATTGCCAGCTTGGCTAAACAGGTTGTTGCTTATTGTGATGGCCGTAATCCAGAAAGTTACCAATGGTTGCTTGAGCAGATCCAAATTTGGGGTGCGACCCTCAACCGGATCAGTGCGATTGAGCACGATGAAGGGATGACCTTGATCCAGGCGCTGCGCCACTTCACTTCTTTTGTTTATGGCCTACACCTTGCCGAAGAAGATCCGAAGCTAGAGCAACTGCTATCGCTCAGTTCACCAATCTACCGTTTGGAGCTGGCTATGGTGGGGCGTCTGTTTGCCCAGGATGCCCAGCTGTATGCCGATATCATTATGTCGTCACCGCAGAACCTAGCGATGATCAAACGCTTCCATCAACGTTTTGGCGAAGCCATTGTGATGTTGGACAATCAAGACAAAGAGACGTTCAAGCAGGCCTTTGGCCGGGTTGAAAATTGGTTTGGGGACTATGCCCAGCATTTTTTAATCGAGAGCCAGGGATTACTTAGACAGGCGAACGACTCGACTCACCGTACCTCGTCAGGTCACTAAGCACAGCGACTTTGACAAGAATAATAAAGCCCACGCACTTTGCAGTGCGTGGGCTTTTGTTTTTAGCTGGCTTGGCATCTAGATAAACGTCATTTTGATACTGGGTGTAGCCTCTAGCGAGAGCACCGGCACATCACTGAACAGGAATGTCAAAATCGCGGTAAATACATCCATATAGCTCCAACCCAATGTCCCTATTGGGTAGGTTTTGACATCCTATTCAGTAATATGCCACCTACCCCCTCAGAATCAAATCACCCGTTTCAGGGTCAACAGGTTTGACGTTCTCGCTCGGGTAGCAGCCCAATACCTTGATAAAGCGGGTCAGGCGAGTCAGCTCTTCCAGTGCATCCTGCATTACTTCCGATTTGAGGTTTTCCTCAACATCAACGTAGAACATCTCTTCCCACGGGTTGCCAATGACAGGGCGTGATTCAAGCTTAGTCATATTAATATTGAGATTACGCAGTACCAGCAGGCACTCAACCAGTGAACCGGCTTTCTGGGCGGTAGACATGGTCAGGGTGGTTTTGGCTGGGATCAGCGAGGTAACATCAACCGGCTTGCGCGCGACGACAATAAATCGGGTGTAGTTTTCCTGCTGGTTGGCAATATTGGATTTGAGCGGGGTCAGCCCGTACAACTCACCGCTTGAGGCATTACCGATAGCAGCCACATTAGGCTGCTGGAGCTCAGCCACTTGTTTCATCGCTTCTGCCGTGCTTGAGCAGTACTCCTGGGTAATATTGCCCATTGAATGGAGATATTCGCTGCATTGCTGATGCGGCTGAGGGTGCGAGTACAGGGTATCAATGTCTTCAAGCTTGGTATCTGCCACTGCGAGTAGGCAATGCTCGATAGGCTGGTTGATCTCACCGACAATCGACAGGCTGGTATGCTGGAGCAGATCATAGACTTCGTTGATCGAGCCTGAACTGGTGTTTTCGATTGGCAGGACACCGTAGTCGGCATTACCAATTTCTACCATGTGCAGAACATCGCGGAATGTCGAGCAGCTGAGTTCAACCAACTTGGTCTGCTTCTTGCTGAAATAACTTCGGCTGGCAAGGTTGGAGTAAGAGCCTTTTGCGCCAAGGAAAGAGACGCGGGCGACAGGTTGCAAGCTCTCTGGGTTGGCGATTTTTTGCAGGAAAGCCTGCTGAAACAAGACGGAGTCTTCGATAATGGTATGGAAGATCTGGGTGACGTACTGGGCATCCAACTGCAAGGATTTGCCTGTTTCGATCAAGCGTAGCAATAGTGCTTGCTCACGGGTTTGATCTCGCACTGGCTTGGCGGTTTGGATTTTGCTCTTGGCCACTTCCAAACTCAATTGGCGGCGCTCGGCAAGCAACTTAAGTATTTCATTATCGATACGGCTGACGTTGGTTCTGATTTCGTCCAGCGAATACTGCGGTTCTGTCATTGTCGTTCCCTGTCTTTCTTATTCATACAAAAAAGCCTCCTGGTTAGGAGGCTGTCTGTTCGTCTTTAGCTTGTTTCTTGCACAACGAATAGCCCCCATTAAGGTGACATAAAAAAGAAGCTAAAGAAAAACAGTGTGGTTATTTGCATAAATAATGAATGTTATGGTTTTGGGTTAGTGATGGTTCAACATTATTCAGCCTTGGAAGTGTTGTCAAGCAGAAACTAAACAGCCCTGCAGGGCAGGGCTGTTTATCAAATCCTCTTGAATAATTATGCTTCTTCTTCGGCTTCTATTTCTGCTTCTTCAATCTGCGGTTTGTCGCTGTGGCTTGCACGGCGTGCCGTTGGTTTGTGAGCTTGCTTGTTCAGTTGGCGTTCAAGTTTTTGGTATACCTCAGTAATGGCACCATACATGTCGTCATGCTCTGCTGAGGCGACGAGTTGACCTCCAGGAATAGCAGCAGATGCTTCAACTTTAAATTGGCGGTTTGGCTCGGTGCTGATCACCGCGTGCTTACTGATAAGTGGAACCTGATACTTTTCTAACTTTTTGAATTTAAACTCAATACGCTCACGGATAGCAGGGGTGATATCTAGGTTTTTGCCGGTAATGTCTACTGTCATAATTATCTTTCCTCTTTTGCTACCCTTCGTTGGGTTGACTTCAGATTACTAAATTCAGGAATCAATAATGTGATCACGATCACGATTGTATTTTTAAAATATTGTCCAGAAAAATTCTGTGATCATGTCTTGCTTGTTGCAAAAAAGTTTGACGAAAGTGCTTGTAGAACGTTAGAAAGTTGGGGCAGTATGAGGGAAGAACGAACGCTGGTGGCTGGTGCTATTCAGGGGTTTATTTCGATTAATAACAAAGGTTTGTGTTAATTTTAACCAGTCTTTTATCAAGTGGTCGTTGAAGCAAATAATCGTAATTAAAAAAACAGCAGCCCTAGGCTGCTGTTTTTTTATGGCTGAACACCAGCAGGTTAGACTGGGTTGAGTGCGATGAGCTTACGGGTGTTTTCCAGAGGCTCGCTTAAGCCAAGTTTTTCGTAAGCGCTTTCCATGATCAGCAAGGATTTGCGAGCAGCTTCAGTATTTGGATACTCGCGTTGGATCAGCTGGGAGCGGTTGACCGCAGCTACCCATGCTTCACGGCGTAGGTAGAAGTCGGCAGCAGCCAGCTCGTAATCGGCTAAGCGGTTCTTCAAAAAGACCATACGTGCCTGGGCATCCGCAGCATAACGACTGTTCGGATAGCGATCGAGTAGGCGTTTGAAGTCACGGAAGGCTTTACGGGCAGGCTCAGGATCGCGGTCGTGGCGATCTATGCTGAACAAATCATGCATAAAGCTGCGATCTTGCGCCATGCTGGTTAGACCGCGCATATACAGCACCCAGTCGGCTTTTTCATGAGCTGGGTTTAGGCGGTTAAAACGATCGATGGTTGCTTCACCTAAAGCAAGATCATCATTTTTGTAGTAAGCATAGATAAGATCCAGCTGAACTTGTTCAGAGTAGGCACCGAACGGGTAACGGGAATCCAGAGTTTCCAGTCGTTCGATGGCCGTGGTCCAGCTCCCGCTTTGCAAGGCTTGCTGGGCTGTGGCGTAAAGTTCAGATGGCGGTACATCCGGTACCACTTCTTCCGTGCTTGAACAGCCTGAAAGTATGGCGACGGCAAGAAGAGACGATAGAGTCAGGCGTTTCATTGCGGCGACTGTTTCCTTGATAAAAAATTTTATTTCGGTGGATCCATTACGGTCTGAGCCGTTAACAGATACAATGACACTATTATGTTATTTTACGCAGCGTTTGACGTTTAGTCCCACGCTTTTTAAAAAAGTTCGCTATGGCACAGCAGATAGAGTTAACAAATACAGTAAATGATAGCCAACTTGGCTTGCGCCTCGATCAGGTTATCGCTGAATTACACCCCGATTATTCCCGCTCACGGATCAAAGAGTGGATCCTTAATGGTATGGTTTCTGTCGATGGGGAAGTCACGACAAAACCACGTTTGAAAATGATGGGCGGTGAAGAGCTGTTTATCAAAGCGGAAATCGAAGACGAAGTCCGCTGGGTGGCTCAGGACATCCCACTCGATATCGTACACGAAGATGAGCATATTATCGTTATCAATAAGCCGCGTGGCTTTGTCGTACACCCAGGTGCAGGTACGCCAGACGGTACGGTACTCAATGCGTTGCTTTATCACTGTCCGTCTTTGGCTGAAGTGCCGCGTGCCGGTATTGTCCATCGTCTGGATAAAGACACCACAGGTTTGATGGTGGTGGCAAAAACAATTCAGGCGCAGACTCGTCTGGTTCGTGCGCTACAAAAGCGTCGGATCACTCGTGAATACGAAGCGATTGCGATGGGAAGGATGACTGGTGGTGGGACGGTTGAAAAACCTATTGGCCGTCACCCGACCAAGCGTATCTGCATGGCTGTTAGTGAGTTTGGTAAACCGGCGATCACCCGCTTCCGCGTGGCTGAGCATTTCCGTGAGCATACGCGTATTATCCTGCGCCTGGAAACTGGTCGTACCCACCAGATCCGTGTGCATATGTCTTACCTAAGCCATCCGCTGATTGGTGATACGATTTATGGTGGCCGTCCTCGTCCGCCGAAAAATGCATCCGATGAACTTGTTCAGGCGTTGCGTGCGTTTGATCGTCAGGCGTTGCATGCGCGAATGCTTCGTCTTGCTCATCCGATCACTGGTGAGCTGATGGAATGGCGTGCGCCACTTCCAATCGACATGGTGGCGATGATCAGTATCCTACGTAAGGATAAAGACGCGAACCAAGAAGAAGAGTACTAATATGTGGATTGTCCCCGACTGGCCAGCGCCTGCTAATGTGAAAGCCATTGCGACCACTCGTGAAGGTGGTAACAGTATCGGACCTTACCAAGGCTTGAACCTCGGTAACCACGTTGGGGATGAACCAGAGGTTGTGCTGCAAAATCGTCAGTGGTTGCAGGATCAACTTGGATTGGCTACCGCACCAGTATGGTTGAACCAAACCCACAGCATTGACGTTGTGGGTCTTGAACAGGCCCCATCATCCGTTATTGATGCTGACGGTAGTTATACCGCAACGCCGCAACTGCCTTGTGTGGTAATGACAGCAGATTGTTTGCCGGTGATCTTGTGTGATCGACAAGGTACACAAGTTGCCGCAGTCCATGCCGGTTGGCGTGGTTTGGTTGATGGCATTATTGAGCAGGCTGTCGCTAAGTTTTCGGTCCCTGGCTCGGAGATCATAGCTTGGCTTGGCCCGGCTATTGGGCCGCAGGCATTTGAGGTCGGTGGCGAAGTGCGAGAGTTGTTTATAGCCCATGACCCTGCTGCCGCCCAAGCTTTTCAGCCTCATGGTGAGAAGTGGTTGGCAGATCTGTATCAACTGGCTCGCCAGCGCCTTGCAGAAGTGTCCGTTGACGATGTTTTTGGGGGCGATTGCTGTACTTACTCCGATACTGAGCGGTTTTATTCGTATCGCCGCGATGGGGTCACTGGCCGCCAGGCAACCTTGATTTGGCTGGAATAGTCAATCTAACATACTCTACTAAGGCCCTGCTATTGCAGGGCTTTTTGTTATCTGGTGATTATTGATGTAACGGGTCAATGATACTGAAGACGACTTGCAGAGGAAAATTTAGCTTGAAAAATGAGAGCGAGGACACCATATCTAATGGTGAGAGAAGATAGGAGGACTTATGCGTCTTGACCGTTTTACTAGCAAATTCCAGATGGCAATCTCTGATGCTCAATCGCTAGCATTGGGGCGAGACCATCAGTATATAGAGCCCGCCCACTTGATGGTGGCGCTATTGAACCAGGATGGTAGTACCATCCGTCCACTTCTAACCCTGTTGAATGTCGATATTGCCCAGTTGCGCTCTGGATTGTCCGAGCTATTGGAGCGACTACCGAAAGTAAGCGGTATCGGCGGTGATGTGCAGCTGTCACATGGCATGGGCATGCTGTTCAACATGTGTGACAAGTTAGCTCAGAAGCGTAAAGATAAATATATTTCGTCTGAACTGTTTATTTTGGCTGCGGTGGATGACAAAGGGCCGCTCGGTCAGCTATTGAAAGAAAAAGGGCTGACCGCCGAAAAAATAGAACAGGCGATCGAAAAAGTCCGCGGTGGCCAGAATGTCGATGATCCCAATGCCGAAGAAAATCGACAGGCATTGGAAAAGTTCACCATTGACCTGACCGAACGTGCCGAGCAAGGCAAGCTGGATCCTGTTATTGGCCGCGATGATGAAATTCGCCGTACCATTCAGGTGCTGCAGCGCCGTACCAAGAACAACCCAGTGATCATCGGTGAGCCAGGGGTCGGTAAGACAGCGATTGTTGAAGGTTTGGCGCAGCGCATAATCAATGGTGAGGTCCCTGAGGGATTGCGTCACAAGCGTGTCCTTTCCTTGGATATGGGGGCATTGATTGCGGGTGCTAAATATCGTGGTGAATTCGAAGAACGTTTGAAGTCAGTCCTTAACGAGTTATCGCAAGAAGAAGGCAGTATCATTCTGTTTATTGATGAGCTGCATACCATGGTTGGTGCCGGTAAGGGCGAAGGCTCTATGGATGCCGGTAACATGCTTAAGCCTGCACTGGCTCGAGGTGAACTACATTGTGTTGGTGCCACCACCCTCAATGAGTATCGCCAGTACATTGAAAAAGATGCCGCGCTTGAACGCCGATTCCAAAAAGTGCTGGTGGACGAGCCAACTGTAGAAGATACCGTTGCTATTTTGCGTGGCCTTAAAGAGCGTTATGAGCTCCACCATCATGTGGAAATTACCGATCCGGCTATCGTTGCCGCGGCAGGACTGTCACATCGTTATATCTCAGATAGACAGCTGCCGGATAAAGCGATCGACTTGATTGATGAAGCCGCATCAAGTATCCGCATGCAGATCGATTCCAAGCCCGAATCACTCGACCGCCTGGAGCGTCGTATCATCCAGCTCAAAATCGAACAGCAGGCGCTGGAAAAAGAGAGTGACGACGCCAGCCAGAAGCGCCTGAGCGATTTGCGTGATGAACTGGATAAAAAAGAGCGTGACTACGCCGAGTTAGAAGAGGTCTGGAACGCAGAGAAAGCGGCCTTGTCTGGCACGCAGCATATCAAGGCAGCGTTGGAACAAGCACGCACCGACATGGAAATTGCTCGTCGAGCAGGTGATCTCAACCGAATGTCTGAATTGCAATACGGCAAGATCCCTGAGTTGGAAAAGCAGCTCGATTTGGCTGCCCAGGCGGAAATGCAGGAAATGAGCCTGTTGAAGAACAAAGTTACTGACGCGGAAATAGCGGAAGTACTGTCCCGCCAAACCGGGATCCCGGTCGCCAAAATGTTGGAAGGGGAGCGCGACAAGTTACTTCGTATGGAAGATGCCTTGCACAAGCGAGTTATCGGCCAGAATGAAGCGGTCGATGCGGTGGCGAATGCCATTCGCCGTAGCCGGGCTGGGCTTTCTGATCCAAACCGTCCAATTGGCTCTTTTCTATTTCTCGGTCCAACCGGGGTGGGTAAAACTGAGCTGTGTAAATCTCTGGCACACTTTATGTTTGATAGTGATGACGCCATGGTGCGGATCGATATGTCAGAGTTTATGGAGAAACACTCGGTTGCCCGCTTGGTTGGTGCACCTCCTGGCTATGTTGGTTACGAAGAAGGGGGCTACCTGACAGAAGCGGTTCGTCGTCGCCCTTATTCGGTGATATTGCTGGATGAAGTAGAAAAAGCGCACCCAGATGTGTTCAATATTTTGCTGCAGGTGCTGGACGATGGGCGCTTGACCGACGGCCAAGGCCGGACGGTAGATTTCCGTAATTGTGTGGTGATCATGACCTCCAACCTCGGTTCAGACCGGATCCAAGAGCACTTTGGTGAGCTGGATTACGAGGGAATAAAACAGACGGTAATGGACGTGGTGGGTCAGCACTTCCGTCCGGAGTTTATTAACCGTGTTGATGAAACCGTGGTATTCCACCCGCTAGGTGCCGAGCACATCAAGAATATTGCCAGTATTCAGATCGCCCGCTTGGTGAAACGGCTTGAAGAGCGTGATTACCAGCTTAAACTGGAGGACAGCGCACTGGATCTGATTGCAGAGGCTGGGTTTGATCCTGTCTTCGGTGCTCGACCGCTCAAGCGTGCAATCCAACAATATATAGAGAACCCGTTGGCGCAAGACATACTGTCAGGCAAGTTTGTTACGGGCAAGCCGATAAAAGTTGTCGCTGAAGACGGCCATATTGAAGCCAAACAGTAACATCCGATTTAAAGCCAAAGCCCTCCTTATTTTAAGGAGGGCTTTTTTACATCCTTTCACCATTATTAATTCACTGTATAAGCAGGTAGATGATAAAGCTGGTTAACTGCTCCAAGTAATGGTGTTGGTCTCTGAAGTGTATCTTGTGTCCCTTCATTTACGTGCCAACTGGAATGAGTTGGTCAAGGTACTGTCGCTACCCAAAGAATTGATTGTTCCGATAGAGGAATAAGCTCAGGATTAGTGTGTAGATTAAACGGAATTAAATATGATTGTCTATTGTTTGCGCGGTTGGTTTAATTCGACGAAATAATTGAATATTTAGTGTTGCCAAGCCCAACCAAATCTCTATAATGCGCCTCCGTTGTCACGGTAAAGCACTGGTTCAGAGCTGTTGTGACAAACATTGTTCTTTAACAATTTGACCATGCAATCTGTGTGGGCACTCGTGAAATGATAGTCAACAAAAGAATTGTCAATGAAACTGAGTGACCAATACAAAATAGCGCAAGTTATTTTGGCACAGTCAATTCAATCATTACTTCGGTAATG
>NZ_JANEYT010000089.1 GCF_024357955.1 Photobacterium pectinilyticum | reverse complement strand
GTTCGTCAGATGGTCAACTAACCCCAGAAAGGCCCTTGGGGCTGAGCCGTCCCGAGGATGAATTGATCAACAACGCCATAATAAACCAGATATCAGTGCAGTAAACTTCAAACTAGCCAATATGTTTGCTGCAGTGAGACCCTTGTATATGTACTTCCCGACAATTAATGAGTATAAAACCGCGACACCAGCCGCTTCCGTTGGGGTAAATACACCGCCATAAATACCACCTAAAATAATGATGGGAGTCCCTAAGGCCCACTTCCCTTCCCAGAAAACATTGAAGAAACACTTCCAATTAAACTTTTCGGATATCATTCCCCAGTTATTCTTCCTCGCCGTAACATATGAAACGGCTAACAAGAAAAATACAATAACCATCCCAGGGATAAGACCAGCCATAAACAGCATAGGAATTGATGTTGCAGAAACTAAACCATAAACAATAAGTAAGTTACTCGGAGGTATGACACTACCCAATGCACCGGCAGAGGCAACGACCGCGGCGGCAAATCGAGATGAATAGCCCTCCTTTTTCATTGCAGGGATCGTAATGCTGCCGATTGCTGCTGTAGTCGCAGGCCCAGAGCCCGACAAAGCGGCAAAAAGCGTGCAAGCAAGAATAGACACCATTCCCATTCCGCCTCGATAGTTGCCTATCATTACCTTTGCAACATCGATCATTCTTTCTGATATTCCGCTAACTTCCATTAGACGGCCTGCAAAGATGAACAATGGGATTGTCAGTAATGGAAAAGGTTCTAGTGCGGTATAACCCACTTGAGAGAGCAGGGTAAATGGTAAGTCGATTAGCCAAATAGCAAGAGCCGTTGCAATACCCACAGTGGCAAAGATTGGGATCCCGATCAGGGTTAATATGACAAAAGCGAGCAAGACAATACTGATATCACTCATGAGTATTTTCCTTTAATTATTTATTAAATATGATTTATTGTAATTTACTTCCGATATTCATCAGGCAGTCCAGGCGCAAAATCTTTATTTGAGTTAAACCAGTTTATATATATCTGTAGAATTCTTAGTGAAATAAGAATATATCCAAGAACCACAATGCTATGAGGCCAGAAAATACTGATATTTAATGATGGTGAGTAGGAAGGCTGTTGCCAAAGTAGCGTAAGGTACTCATAACCCACAGTGATCATAAAAAAGCAAAAGAGTAATAATATGACATCACCTAAAGCAATAAAGAGAGTACTAATCTTCTTCGGTAGTAAGACAACAAAAGCAAGAATACGCACATGATATCGTTCTCTGATCCCCAATGAGGCCCCCATGTAGACAGCCCAAACCATAGCAAAGCTCGCGAGTTCTTCAGTCCAAGAAAGGCCGGTATTGAAGGCATATCGCAGGATCACTTGCAAGATGACACAAGCGGAAACCGTTACAATACATGCGCAGGCAATATATTCTTCGAAATAACGTTCAATTTTTTTTAATATAGATAAAAACATAAGCAAACCATAATTATAAAAAAGATGAGAGAAGTGGATGTAAACACGGCATGCTTGATAACGACACTCATCGAAGAGTGTCATGCACAGTGCTCCCGTATATTAAAGCAATGTATTTAAGGTGCATCGTTTTGTATCTTTTCTACGAGCACTTTAAAATCACCGCTTCTTTTACTTATAATTGAGTTTTGTACCTGTTTTGCCGCTGCAATGAAATCAGTTTTATCCGGCTCTGACATGGTCATTCCTCCATTATTAACTAACCATTCTCTAGACTGTTTTGTGTTTTTGTACATAATTTCAGATTGATATAACCCAGCTTCTTCGGCAGCTTTGAAAACTAATTCTTTTTGATCATCATTTAGTTTCGATAAAAAACGATTACTCGCCAGCATTGGAGAAACAGAAATGAAGTAATCTAAAATGGTAAGATTATTCGCAAATTGATATAGCTTATAATCCTTTATAACGGTAGTACCATTATCGCCACCATCTATCGTTCGTGTTTGCAATGCCGTTGGTGTTTCTGACCAAGCTAGAGGAATAGGCTCAGCACCAAATGCTTTAAAGGTATCAATCATGACCGTGTTTTTGGGAACCCGTATTTTTAACCCTTTCATATCCTCGATGCTATTAATCTCTTTTGAGGAGTTATACATATCTCTATATGTTAATCCACCGTATGTTAAGATAGTTACTTTTGTATCTTTATATAAAGATTCTCTAATTTCTTTACCAACATCACCATAAAATACTTTGGCGGCATGTTCTTTATTTTCGAATACATAAGGGAGAGTGAAAACATCCATTAATGGCCAATGCGGTGAAATATTATTATTGGTAATAAAGTAGGCATCCTGTATACCTAGGCGAAGAGAGTTAAAGGCGGTATCCTCTGTACCCGTTTGCCCACAGCAATGTAATTTAACCGTTATCTCACCATTAGAATACTCTTCGGTTAGAGCCTTAAATTTTTTGGCTAGGATCCCATACTCTGAATCCTCAGGTGTCGACCACCCAACATTCATAACGACGGATGCCGCTTGTGTAGAAAATGTAGTCAATGCACCAACAATTAAACTGACAGATAATTTTGAATTTAATTTTTTCATGCTAATCCTTTATTTATGTATATGCTTACATGCAGAAGATGCGAAAATTTCACTTATCCATGATAATTATTAATGCAATACTTAGGCCAAAAGTCTAATAATATAACAGTGTAAACCTCTATATTTTTATGTAATTTTGTTTATAATAACGCTTAAATAATATATGCGATACTTATATCTAATGATATATCGGTTGCGTTAAAAATGAATCATTCTGGTGCAGGTGATACATAACGGTGCGAAGAGACTGCAATATATACTTTTCCTTACTGAGTGACGAAGTAAAAATGTTGTTATTTGAGTACTGTTCTGAAAAGTATTATAAGTTATTCAACTATAATAAATTTAATGTAAGAGATTATTTTTGACACTGTGGCAGTTAGAGGTTGCGATAGAAAAGATAAATATCTAGTTCTTAAAAATCGATAGATGACACGTTAAGTATCATGATTGCTTTATCTTTAATGTAACGTCTCAAAGAGAAAACAGTTATGAGCATCACAGACATATCCAGTTTAAAAAATATCGCTAAAAATTGTTAATAACTGAATCAAGGTATCTGTTTGTTAATGAAAGCAACTTTCAACTATTGATGATGTAAACCTGTGATGAAAGGGTTGATAGAAACCATCAATAATTCACGTAGATCTTGCTTAAATACCTTGAACAAATGTAAAAGACAATTAATTTTTATATTTTATGAAATTTCAATAAATATGTATGAAAATATGATGAGGATTAAGTAGTATTTACTCTATGTAAGCGCAAATTAATAGTTCGAGTGAATACTACTCAATTAGCATTCTGTTCAAATTTTAGTCGTTATTTCTCTCTGCGAAAACTTTCATAAAGTTAACCAACTTTAGTACATCATCTTCAGAAACACTATTGTATAAACTTGCTCTCAAGTATTCCCCTACGCCAAAAGGGGTGAGCGTACGCATGCCAACCATTCCGGCTTCCCAGCTCTCGATTAAGAACGTATTTGTTAATTTTTCATCCCCGCCTTTAATGTTAAACGGAACGTTCATTCTGCTTCTTAATTGTTTATTTTCAACAGGAGTACTATAGAAACCCTTCGATCCGTCAATGACATCATATAATACTTTAGCTTTTGCGATACAGCGCTGTTCATTTATATTCACGCCTCCGATTGATTTGATCCATGCCATAAGAAATCCAACAACCTCGATGTTAAACGTTGCTGGTGTATTCCATAAATTACCGGCTTTACTGAATGTTGTATAATTAAACACCTCTGGGCAGAAAGGTGATGCCTTATCAAGTAGGTCTTTGCGTACAATTGTCACAGTTAGTCCCGGGTGACCAATGTTTTTTGATGCGCAGGCGAATAGTACGCCGACGCCTGCCTTATCCCAATCAATCGGTTTGGTTGAAAAGTCAGAACTTGCGTCAACAATCAGTGGGATATGTTTTCTCGATTCAGGCAATGTAGGTAAACGATGTAACTCAATGCCATTTACTGTTTCATTCGAGCATAAATAGATATATTTACTATCAGGATCGATATCGCTCTCATTTAAATCAGGGAATGTTGTGAACTGGCCAGAGGTAGGATCGTTTCCATCGATAACGTGCGTTTGACAGTATTTTTTTGCCTCATTTTCAGCTCTGGCAGACCATGTTCCATTAATGATATAGGTCGCAACATCTGAGGTTCGCTGACATAAGTTCAGAGGCACCGCTGCAAACTGACCATGCCCTCCGGCATGGGTAAAGAGAATCTCGTAGTTGTTGGGTATTAGCATGACCTCACGAATTGATGCGGTGGCATTGTTTATAATTTCGATAAATTCAGGCGATCGGTGAGACAATGCTAAAGAGGTTAATCCTTTTTTATTAAAAATTTGCTTAATGTTTTCTTCAACGGGTTTGGGTAATGAGGTTGGACCTGGGCTAAAATTTATTAGCGATTGTGAATCTTCTGCTGCACTTAAGGAGCCAATGAGAGCCGGGTGTATATAGTTATTCATATTCTTTATTCCTAAGTATTGTATAACAATAATCTATCGTGCGTATTCGGGTTATTTCCCTAAAGACGCACTGATCCCTAAACTGGCCACCATCAGCATAATAGGCAGTGCGACATGCTTTAAAGAACTCGGTTTTCGCCAATTGAATAGCGATTGACCGCAACGGACAGAAATTAAGGTTGGGATAAGTAAAATGCCAATAAACTTCAATATCTCAAAGTTTAGTAGGCCATTAATGAAAAGAACGCACATTGCAATTGTTTCACTCACCACAAAGTACATAATCATTGTTCCACGCTGCACTGCAGGTGTCAGTGTGCTTGATAACATATAGGATACAATCATCGGTCCACCTACTGAAGTACTTGACGTTCCCGCACCAGCCATTAAACCAAAAAAAAATTTACTAGAATTCTTATCCGCGCCACTGAACTTAACCTCGAAAATTAATAACATTGATAAAATGAAAATTAATGTGCAGATGAGGATCTTCAGATATTGACTTGGTATGATGAATAATAAACTGGTACCAATAGGGATCCCGATCATTGCACCTGTGGTGAGTAACTTAAAGGTTTTCTTATCTGCTTGAGCAACCGCCTGCTTCCATAGAGTAATACTACAAATAATATCTAAGCCCAGCACTATAGGAATGCTTTGCTGCGGAGTTAAATACAGATTTAGACCAACAACGGCAATGGCGGCAAAACCAAATCCTGTATAACCTCGGATTAAACCCGCAAGGAAAACTACGGAGCCAAGAATGAAGATTAGATCTGGTGACATGTTAAACACTCATACTATAAAAATATTAATCGTAGCTATACGATTGAATAATTAATTGAGAATTTATATTGCTCTGTGGTTAAGCATCCTCAGTAGCCTTGTTGTCTCAGTTATTCAGTCATACCCATTTTTCTTGACATTAAAGGACATTTCATGACATGTATAATGTTAATTTGGTCTTGATTGATGCATCTGAGGTATCAATGTGAGTGTGAAATATGAGCTACGTCACCTTCGTCACTTTATTGCTGTCGCTGAAGAGTTAAATTTCAGAGCTGCAGCAGAGCATTTGAATTTTGCTCAGCCCGCATTAAGTCGCTCCATCCGGCAACTCGAGGAACACCTAACATTTGATTTGTTTGTCAGAACGAGCAGGAAAGTTAAACTGACCAAAGAAGGGGAGATTTTTCTTAAAGGCGCGTATCAAGTAATGGCAACCCTAAGTGCCTCTCAGAGGTTAGCTCAACGTAGTCTGCGTGGTGAAATTGATGTGCTCAGAATAGGCCACACGGATTCTGCGATTATCGGTATACTGCCAACAGTGATTGCTCAGTTCAAGAAGGTTGCCCCTGATGTAAAACTCGATCTATTACTTGAGGTTACCAATCAGCAAATTGAGTCAGTCTATAATAAAAAGTTAGATATTGGTTTCGTTACAGGTCCCATAGACTTACCCGATCTCAGAGGGATAACAGTTCATAGAGATAATATTGTCGCTGTAATATCAGAGCATCACCCTTTAGCTGATAGAGCATCAGTAGCTATTCATGATTTGAAGGGTGAAGGTTATATAATGGGGAATGACATAGGTTGGCAGCACTTTAACAATCATATTAATTCAATTTGTATGCGGCATGGGTTTCGCCCGAATGTTATTCAAGCTGCGAATAATACAGACACGATTTTGAGCTTTATTAGTGCGAATATCGGTATCACCTTACATCTATCCAGTATACGTAATTACGTAAGAAAAGGGACGGTTGTTTTAGATATTCACGATATCGAAGATACCATTCCGACTCAGGTGATATGGCGTAATGACAACTTATCCCCAGTATTAGCGCAGCTGTTGGTTTTTATACGGGAAAAATTCTCACTCACCCAGCATTAACTGCCAAGAAGCCAAGCACGAACTATGTAACCACATAAACGGCTGTATGGCGCACAGAAGCATTCGATAAATAAACACATAACAAAAGACGTTGCATAGCGACTGAAACACATTTCTCAGAAAGAACATTCTCGCCACAGGCGTCTACACGGCTTCATGCTGAACTGACATAGCGGATTAATCGCCTACTGGCTTAAAGCTTCATAGCCTTGAGTTTATCGCGGCGCAACTTGAGCCTTTCCTTCACTTCACTCACTGTATTAGTTCGCCCCTCCTCAATATCTCGTTGGGAGAGCTTTAATAGCTCAAGCAACGCTTGCGCTTCTCTTTGTTCTTGGTTCATAACACCTCAAGGCCGAAATCATGCCTTTAAAGTATATAGGGGAAAGGCGAATAAACACAGCTTGATCACGAGTTTACTGTACTGAGATGTCCCGTGACGGCCATAAAAATCAAACAAAAAAACACTGGATAAATAAACAGCCGTGTACTAATCTGGATGGGCCAAGCATAGAAGACTTGGTGCACTGCAGCTGGGCTGAGATGGCGGCAACCATCTCAGCCCGTGTCGGCTGCCTATCAATAGTCCTTACAGAACCCGAAACCAGCCGACGGGATGAGTATACGCGATCCTGTCGGTAAAACACTATTTTGTATGGAGTTAACCGATGGCCAATATCCGTATTCGCCCCAACGGGATCATCCAGTATGATCTCTGTGTCTTTGGTGTCCGCTTCCGCGAAACCTCAGGCATGCCTGCAACCCCTGCCAACATCAAGAAAGCCAAAGCCGTCCTCAAACGGCTCAATGCTGAGCTGGCTCTGGGCAGTTTTGATTACAAAGAATTCTTCCCCCACAGCAAGAAAGTCGAGAAGTTTGAGTTATTGCAAAGAGCACGCAACCCTGCCTTCGCCGAACCTTACTTCGATACTTACACCAAGGCTTGGCTGGAGAGAAACAGTCACCAGTGGAAAAACAGTTACCTAAAAGGTGTTCACAGTATCTTGAACAACTATTTATTACCTACGTTCAAAAATACTCTGGTCGATACCATTACCCTGAAAGATGTGCAGACCCTACGTAGCCAACTATGCGCCCTGACCAACAAAGACGGCAAGCGCAAATTGAGCAACAAGCGGATCAATATTATCCTGGTACCGCTGATCAGTATTTTGCACAGTGCGGCGGATGAATTTGATTTTCCCTACCCACTCGAACGGCTACAGCCTCTGCGTGAAGAGCCTAGCGATCCCAATCCTATGACCCAAGAGGAAGTCCAGCGCTTCATGGCGGCGGTTCCTCCCCTGTGGCATGACTATTACCTCATCCGCTTCCATACCGGTATGCGTAGCTGTGAGGTACACGGATTGAAAAAAGACTGTGTCGATTTCAACCACGGTCTCATTCGTGTACGGCGAAATTGGGTCGCGGGTGAACTCACTTCGGTCAAAACGCCCAAATCCAACCGGGATATCATCATGACGCCAACGGTGGAAGCCGCGCTGAGAAGGGCGGTAGAATACAGCCCGTCTGAGTTTGTCTTCACCCACCCAAAAGGTTGTCCGCTCGACACCCGTTTTATCAATAAGAAAGTCTGGTATCCCACCTTGAAGAAAGTGGGCCTGCCTAAGCGCCGTGGGTACGAAACCCGCCATACCGCGGCCGTACTTCATTTAGCGGCGCACGAAAACCCGCTTTATGTGTCTCGCCTGCTCGGCCACAGCTCGACCCAGATGCTTTATGAAGTGTATGCCCCATACGTCATTAATGCGGCAAGACAAGATGGCAGTGCGTTTGATGCCATGATGACAGGGGGCCGAAATGGATAGGCTCATCAGTGTTACCGCCCTTTGGCATCATCTTCGAGCAGAAAATACGAATGTCGAGGCTGAAGCCCTCATTACCTTGACCGCCCTTGGTGCGCAGTCTGCAGAATTACTGCATTTGCTCAAAGCCAGTAGGCAACCTTTGGGCAGCGTTCCTTCTGCAGGGTTGCAACAGGAGCTAAGCCGCTATGGACAACACCGCTTCAAGGTGCTGGCGAAAAAGCAACAGCTTTGCCATTTGTTCGCACCCTTAGGTCACGAGATTTCTCACTCTCCTTATTGGTTAACACCCAACTGGCTGCTGTCGTTATACACCGTCCCCGATATGTTGTTTCTACTGTATTACTATGAGTCTTCTCGTTGTGCCATCAACGGCTACCAACAAGCATTGGACACGCTTTGGCAATGGCACCTAAAACGGACACTCGTTGTCATCATCAGCCAAATGCTTATGGACTCAGGGCAATGGGATGAACTCTATGGTCACAACATGGAGATCATCGCCATCGACCATGTGCGTAAAAGGTGCCTTGTTCTCAGTAACAAGCCAGTTAACCACAATCCATTTGAGTACCAACATGAGTGGCGGCCGTTAATTCCGCAGGTACTTCGTCATTTTGATAACAAGCAATTTGCTTAAACGATCGACCAAGAGACGATATATCATTATCGTCCATAAGCTGATTCAAAATACAGGCCTTGCTAGGAGCAGTCTACAAGGCCTACTTACATCAACAACGTCTTCTACCCGTACAAGACATTAAAAAGTAAATGCTTCTTTCCCTGTTGCAAAAAACCAACCCTCGCCTTTTTATCGAAAAAGCCCAGTATGATGAGAGCGATAATGTCTTAAGGATGTGCTCAAAGCAGGCATAGTTAAAACTAATATCTATGTCTGGACTGAATGGATGGGCAACCTTAACGGATACCATGGCCCCAACATGATCCTGATTCATACTCAATATAAACTCATGTGGGTTTGTAGCTTCGCACGTTTCAACAGTCAGCTTTTCTTTTTCAGGATTATTCGCTACTGCTAGCGTTGGCAATACATTAATTAATTTATCAGCAGGTAATTCATACCAATTGGGCTCAGGTAGCTGTTTAATGTTTTTATCTATATCCCGGCCATTCCAGCGAGCCTCTGCCAACCCCATCGATATCGACCAATCTTTCTCCTCGATTCGCAATTGGTTATCCATTATCACAATCCTGACATCTCCAGTACATGCCAGTAACGGCTTGGCCACTTTGAATGCAATGTCGCTGCCCAGCGAAACAGCAGCTCTCTTTGTACAAACGCTTTCATTACGAGGACGATTAACAGGTAACGTGATAGCTACCATATTGCCAGAAGCCTCCCCGTGTAACATTGCATTTGGGTGTGAAAAGGTAAATTGTAGGTTTGGAGCCTGTTTGGGTTCTGAGCCGTAATGATGCTCTTTTGGTGTCAGCTTAAGGTATTGAGCCACCGTTATCAGTTTCTGTCCTAACTTCGAAGCTGACATTTCATATATCAAAGGATCCCTTACTGGTATTTGTTCGAAATTTCGGTCCTCTTCATCTGACACCCATTCCAGCCAGTGCTTAGCTCCATTATCCGCTAAGTTAACATCCCCTAACAAATCCGGCTCCCCGCTTGACTGGAGATAAATTTGACCTTCGCTGACCTTCATCGCAATAGGGTGCTTAGGATCGAGTAGTTTGACAGAGTTGATTAACCCTTTCGCGGCTATTTTATAGCACCACGCCTTCGTTAAAAAATTCTTCTTTATTCGCCAACGGTAAGTCACTTGGAAGTTAGATCGTGAACCTAGAGTTGACGTCAATGTTAAAAATTTTGCCTCCGGCTCTACCCTCAACATAACGAATGGATGATTTGTATGCACCACATCCTGCTGGAGAAAGTGCAAGATATCCTTATTCCATCCGCGTTCCAAAATAAGTGTCATGCTCATTTCATGCCTCCCCCGTAAAAACACAGACATCACCGCGCCCTTTAGCCATACTTTTACGGGTTATGGATTGGCAGTAATCGTCATAAGCCACAACTAAACCCAAGATAGCCCCTAACTCATGCCATAACGGCCACCCCAAACGGTAAGGTTTTAGCGCCGCACTGATCCGTTTATGCTCGCACGGCTTCCACTCCACCTGACTGCCATATCGTTCAATCACACCTTGCCACAGTGCCATGTTAGTTTGCCCTGATTCATTGACATAAACCGCTATGGTCAAGTGTTGCAACCCTAAAGCCCGATAGCCACGTAGCACCCTGTTCATTTGCCGAATTGTCGTCACTGCTTCGCCATTCATAACAGCCTTTCGCAAATGCTTAATACTGTTTATCATCAACAATGTACGTGATGACCAGCCACTTTCGAGACACTGACATAGCCTTAACCACGCCGGTTGCTGGCGGGTTGATAGAACAAACCGAGGCAAAGATGCCTCATAATGCGACAACCAAACCTGTACCCCTTCAGGCAAATGCACATCGGCGCCACCTAAACAGGCATGGCGAATTGCCGCAACGAATTGGCTAAATGTGATGGTTGTCTCCGCGTCGGGGACTTCCTGAGGGAGCACTTTTACGGCAAACCGTTGCACGCCTTTCAATCGCTTAATCGCAACCCGCTTTAAAGCATCAGGCTCGATGACACCTGCTAAGTGAGCTCCATCACGATGGTGGAGATGGGTATCTTTCAATAACCGGTCAGGCTTACCTTGATCGAGCGATGGTATCGGGCATTGTGGGATAAAAATCTGTTTTTGCAATTCAAACGAATAATTCGAAGACGATAACCACCGTCTAACATCTCGCTTTAGTAACACAATAGGCTCAGCGGTCAACGCCAAGCATAACCAGTCAAGCAGATGAAGGTAGACGGTAAAGGTGGTGGCCGGCCCAGCGTGACCCACCCGTTCACTGACCCATTCCAAGACAGGAAAATACACCGACACCGGGTACCCCATCGAAGTCAACATGCCTTTGATACCTTGAAGCTGCTCAGGCTCAAACAGGGAATGGCGAAGAAAGAATGGCCTTTCCCTTTCATGTGGTTGATAGTCAAAGGCCAGCATGCTCATCATCACCACCCAATTGTTGGCCCCGCTATGACGTAGGCTGTGTGTCACCAACGTCGCATCACCTAAAGCTTCACGGGCAAAATTGATGAACTGCACTTCCAACGATGGGTAATGCCAGTGGTCAAACAGGAGGGTATCTTCAGCAGAACATTGATTGGATTGAGCCGAGCACTGCCTTCCCAGCGCTTTGATAACAAAAGGTGGTAACAACGCCATCGGGATCTTGCGAACCGCATGGGGCGATTTTCGTCGCTTGGCCGCCGTGATATAAATCATCCCGGTATCAAAGCCGATGTCCTGACACCGCAACGATAGTGCCTCATCCTCACGCAAGGCGGCGTAATAACAAAGCTGCATGAACAACACGATTTGCTGTTCAAACGCCCCTTTGCCTTGGGCGAACAGCCGGCAAAGATCATCAAAATGCGCAGGCGCCAAGTAATTGGCCCGCACCATCCCCCTTGAGCTAAGAATACTGAGCTCCTCAAGCTCAAAGGCAGGCATGTCAGGGTGGCGCTGACAAAACTGCAAGAAGCGCAGTACGGTATATTGCGCCTCTGCCTGTTCAAACTGCTCGAGCCCCTGCTGGCAAATGGTCTGAAATGCCTCCGTCGACGCCTCGAATACCGCGTCATCTGGCCAAGCCACCTTGATAAATGACTTAATGCTGGAGTGATACGTCAGCAAGGTGCTGGCGGCTAGCTTGTCCTTCCACGCCGAGCCATGGGCAAACAACGCAATCAACCAACGAAAGGCCAACAAGCTCGCCCGTGACATGGGTTGAGCCGCTAACGTCTGCAGATCAGTCAATATTTGCTTATAAGTGCGATGGGTGCGTTTATCCTTGGGGTTTATACGCTGATACTCTTCCAAGTAGGCACGAAACTGCCGGTGATAAGGGGACTCTTTGTGAAAGGACGCAGGGTGGCATTCAGGCAATGGGTCAATCGGCAGGCTGGGTGATTTCCCCGTCGAGACAGACGAATACTGGCCACTTAACGCTCTGATCATCACCGGATCCGCCAGCGGGGTGTAATGTTGCCACATCCCACGCAAACCAATACTGCGGCTGAGCAGGCCAATATCCCTTACCAACTGACTGATCCGAAGCCCACCTAGCCTCTCCTGTACCCATGCTGGGCAACCCGTGGCTTTCTGTCGCTCAAGCCAAGCCGCAATACACCTCTCGGGGCAGCGTTGAACCGCTCTCCAAATACGTTTTGAGCGCAAATACCCCATCAGCGCACTCCCCACCGCGCCCAGCCACACCCTTTGGGTTTCATCCGGCAAATAGAGCGTCAATAGGGCTGGCGATGTCACACTCACCCAACGCGAGAGTGGGGCGTTGGCGATAGCCTTCAAAGTGGCAAGTGATTCTACCCCGCTCTCCCAAGCGACGATTAGCAACCAACGCCCGGCTTCGGCCTCATCAACCGCCGCTTGACCTTGGTTAGGCGACGCATTCAGATCCGCCCACTCCCCCCGTTCGTTCAGCGGCCTCAGTAAATGTGACACCAATCGTTCAATCAGTCCAACGGGCAGTTGTTGTTGGATCACCGTCGGCCGCTGTGGCGGTAGAGGCCGCCACATCTCCGGTTGGCGCAATGACGGATTGCACTCAACCTGACGCTCCCACAATAAGGTCAGCACCGTCTGGAACGCTGTCAGCTCATCCCGTGTGGTCGCGTGGCGATAAAGCGCTCCCGCAACGCGAGACAATGCCCTATCCGTCAGTGGCTTATCCGCCAACGTTTGCGAGGCATGCTGATTAAGCCAGGATAACGCTTCAGCGATCGCGTCTCTGACCCCCAAGGACTCATGTGCCATCTGGGATTCAAAATAGGTCAACCAACGTTCCACCCGCCCCCCTTATCCGTTAACAGGCACTTCAGCACAGCCAGTGCCTGCTTGTCATAGTCATCAAAGGGCGCGACAACATCCACCAAGCCTTGCTGTTGGTAAACCGTGACTTGGTTGAGAGATAGCAAAGAGTAAGTGCCGAGTGGGCTTTGCCCACGCTGGAAGTGATTAAGTAGCTGATTGAGTGAGGACTGAATAAAGGGCGTTTCAAACGACGCGTCATTGGCCTCCAACCACAACGACGCAGACAGGTGACGAAATCCACCTAACGTGCTGTCACCCACATATCTCTCAAGCAGGCGGCTCACCACAGGCTTGCTCAATGGCTCTGCCTTTTCACCATCAAAGACACATAACCGAAGCGGCTTGTGATCAACCGCCAGGGGAAACCAGTGATCTTGCCATTGCACATACCGCTTGAGCAGAAGCATCAGCATGGGATCGGCCACAATCACTCGCCGCTCATCATGATGATGGCTGCGTTTATCCTGCACGGTCAGCAAACCCGTCTCAAAGGCCATATGGCTAATATCGGGATAGGGATGACTTACCGGCCGCAATGCCATGGTGATGGCCGCTCGAAGGTGGAGGTACAAAGCCAGTCGTTCGCTTTTCTCTTGCAAATGCTGAGGCTGACGTCGACATAAGAGCCATAATTTAGGATCAGGCGCCGGCAAAATGGCCGAGAATATCGGGCACAGTAGCTCTTTTCGTAATGTCAGTGCTGAGCCGACTTGCTCGTGATATGTGTCCACCCCCCATGTCATACTGACATGCGTTTCACTGCTCGAATCCAATGCCCTTGTGACGCCAATCTCCGTTAAGAACCATTGCCAACACTGGCGGATTTGCCCACTGACCCTGGTGATTTGCTGGTTGATGTAATGTGATTGGACACAACCTTTACCGGTAAGCAACGCCAAGGCAGTATCCGGTACCTGCTCACGGGAAAAATGAACAAATGACTGATGAAGGGCTGACGGTGTCAGTGAAAAAGGCACAGACGGTGTCACGGCTTTGATCTGCGCCTTGAGCCAGCATCCATAATCCTCGCTGGACAGCAATAGCACCTGAGAAAGTGTCTGACCATTTCGACGGTGGCTCGGCAGTTCACGCAAGATCAGGTTAAACAAGCTTTGTATCGGCCAGGGCAACATCAACGACCAATCGTACTGAGCGGAGCAATACCGCTTATCCCCTTGTTCAGGCTTGGCGCCCTTTACAAGATCAGCCCCAAGCTGCAAAGAAACAATACACCCATTGAGGGTGTCGAGTTCATATAAAAAAGCAGGAGATGACAGTGCCTGCTTTTGCTTACCGCGTAAGTTATGTACGGGCGTATCAATGTCCGCTCGCCCCAGCAGCGACAGCCAAAACACTAACCAATACTTACGCTCGCGGGGAGCAATGGCCAACCATTCCCCCTCCAATATCGCCGGACAAGCATGAATGATAAAGATCCTCAGCTCTGAAGGTGTTAACACGGACGAGCTGGCTGGCAATGACTGGTTCGCACGGCCAATGGCTCTGGCCATCCCACTGCCTTGCAACGCAAACTGCCGTTTTGCCGCCTTGGTATTAAGAGGCTGATTGGCCGTCATTGCCAACCAACTCTCTCCTTCATTTCCCTCACTATCACTCGTCGTATGCAAGGTTGCACTCAACAAACCACACGTAAGTTCCGTCCCTGTATGGTTATTGTCGGCTTGATAAGGCTGGCGGGAAGCACGTTTTTGTCTCGCGATAACATGTGATGCGAGAGCAGCTAGATGAGTATGCTGCTTCAGTGCTTGAGCAAGCTCATGCTGACTCCCCTGAGTCAACACCCCCATAGAGAGAAAAGGCAGAGCCTTGGGGTAACGTCTTCGCAACTGGTCAAATAACAAGTAGACGTCGTAAGCATCCGGCCCCACCGCATGATATAGCCTGACCAATAACCACAACCAACAAGGCTGGCTGCTATCGTCTTCATTGCCAATGAGTAACAAGCTGCTAAAAAGTGGATAATGAGTAAGGTACGTGCGGAGCTGTTGGCGGGTAGCTGGCAGGGAGGGCGGTGTCTCTGCTGTTTTAGGCTGCAGTTGCTCAAGCAGTGAGACTATCGTCTGCCGCTGCCGGCGATAATATATATTGACATCAGACTCGAACACACCACAACAATGATGAAATTGCAGATATAACGGGATAGCATGCTCGGCATAAGGGCTATCCGGCGGTATGCGGAGCACCTCCCACAGTAAGTGTCGCTCGGGACTGTTGAGGTAGATCCCCTCACGTGGCAGAGGATATAGCGCGTTGTCGATATGTTCTATGGGGTACATGAGTCCCCCTTACTTATCGGGTATATGCGCAGTTAAACTATCAAAGTCGACGGGAGGTAGGGCTGGTATCGCCTCATCGCACGGTTGCCAACGAGGCAAGAGGCGATCATGGCGTTTGTACAAGGTCGTCCTCTCGCACTCCAATAGTTCACACAGCTGTTTTTGATTTAAAAGAGGCCGAAAATTAAAGGCATGTAGCCACTCAGTTTGAAGCCCAAAGAGATCCTTACAGTCATGACTATGCAGTAAATCGAACCATTGTGCCGTGGCGCTATGCTGCTGAATCTGTTCTTGGCTATTCGCCCTGCCCTTGACCACGACCGATATTTTCTCATCGGGGTAATATTGGGCAAGAAGTGTTAGCTCAGGGATATGGCGCAATGGATAATAATGACGCTTAAAGCTCATAACAGGAACGGGGATGATCGCGTCCATCAACCGGGAAAAGAACGTGTTGGAGGACGTACTAAATAGTGCCTTCAGACGAGTATGTTGGGATTCATCGCGCAACGGGGACGGCAGTATGTGTAATTGACTAACCGGCAAGCTTTTTATCAGCCATTTCGCCATGGCGACTCCTTTATGAGGTGACCTCTATAAAGTCATACGCCAATGCGCAACACCATGCAAACACATTCACCGGAAAAATCGTCAAAAGTCACATAAAACAGGCAATTACTGTCATCGAGGCCACAAAGTGGCGTATATACCCCCAAGAGATATTGAACGTACCCAAAAGTACCGATGCGGCGTTTAGAAAACGCAACAATAGGCAAAGAAGCGGCTATGTCTGAATTAAATGCAAAAAAACACTTTCTAAACACGTTTTCAGTATGACATCATTTCATCTAAGGCTTGCTGCTCATTAACTCACGCTTGACCTCAATGATAACCTCTTCGAGATACACAATCTCGTTTCTATTGCTATCACAGGCGGCTTGACGATATTGCCGCTGAAGATCCATCAGATGCTCGATGTAGCAGCGTCTTTTGATCTTGTGATCAATTCCATCAAACTCTACCATTGGCATCACTCCGTAGGCTCATAGCTCACCTCACCTCGTTTGATGACAATCGTGGCCTGCTTTGCCATGTGAGATAAAAACACCGACGAACAACACGCACACTGGTATTTGCCATAATGATGTCTGACGATACGCTCTATGGTATTTCTTTTATTCCGATAAACATGTTCTACACGCTCACATACCGGACAATATAAATAATGCATAGCGACTCCTTGCTATGTTTAATACCGTTTTACAATGTAATTTATGTATTACTTGGACGAATATCACTATACCTCAGTGTGCTTAACTGTATCCGTGATATGCATCAAAGATATTCTAATTATGCAAAAAATTGCATACTTGTAATCTCTCGGGTGAAATTTATTCAAAAACATACAGCACATACAGGGAGTGCAACTACTAATAATTTCATTACCTACTATGTTTAGAATGATTATAAAGATTAATGATAGGTAGGGTTCAGAAAAAGTTTGACACAGAGAAATGGCGTTTATTGGGAAATAATATAATGTGGCTTTTCTGGCACTAATATATAATTCAGTGCCAGAAGGTTGTTCTTACTTATAACGAGCATGCTTAAAAAATAATTTTTTATTACAGCTCTCTTTTTTACAATTTCTTCGCCCACGCTTTGGCTGATTCATCAATCAGCTCGTAGGCAAAGTCGAACGCTTCGCGGCTCTGGCGGTATGGGTCAGGAATATCTTTTTGACCAATCCACTGACCAAATAGCATGGTTTTGCCACGCGCTTCCGGCGCGATATTGGTTACCGCTTCGATGTGGCCTTTTTCCATCACCAAAATCAAATCGTAATCGCGGCAAAGCTCGCTGGTCAATTGCTGGGCTACGTGCCCTTCAAGACTGACACCGTGCTCAAGCGCGACTTCAGCAGCAGTTTTGTCAGCCGGTTTACCCACCAGCGCACCAACACCCGCCGAGGCAATGTGCTTGTTTGGCAAATGATGCTTCAATAGGTATTCACCCGACGGCGAACGGCAGATATTGCCTACGCACACCACCAGAATTTTATTAAACATAGTGTTCCTTTTTTTGTATGCGATGGAGTGTAGTAATGTCAGCATAGATTTGCCGTACCCACCGCTATCATCAAATTTAACTGTCCCAGATTCTACCGTAACAGTCTCAAATATTCAGCACATTAGGGGCGACGAGTAGACAGATAATATGCCACCGTTTTATACAAACCGTCAGAGAACGAAACGGTAGGTTTCCAGCCAAGTTCAAGGGAGAGTTTTGAGGCATCAATGGCATAACGCTTATCATGACCGGGACGGTCTGTGACATGGGTTATGAGATCTTGGTACTTTTCAATCCCCTTCGGTTTATCCGGTACAAGCACTTCAAGTACATCACAAATCTCTGTCACCACTTCGATGTTACTCTTTTCATTACTTGCACCAACATTATAGGTTTCTCCCACCAGGCCCTTAGTGAGAATGGCATATAACGCTTTAACATGGTCATCAACAAAGAGCCAATCACGGATCTGCAGGCCATTTCCATAAACCGGTAGCACTTCTCCTTCTAGCGCATTGTTGATCATCAAGGGGATCAGCTTTTCAGGATGTTGGTATGGGCCGTAATTGTTCGAGCAATTTGACAGAACGACAGGTAAGCCGTAAGTACGATGCCACGCCCTGACTAAATGATCACTTGATGCCTTCGAGGCAGAATAGGGACTACTAGGTAAGTATGGGGAGCGTTCTGTAGATGGGTCACCTTCGGCATCTAGATCACCGAAGACTTCATCTGTTGATATATGGTGAAACCTAAACGCTGATTTCGCCCCATCGACCAATCCTGACCAGTATCCCCTAGCCACTTCTAACAACGTAAATGTGCCAACGATATTGGTTTCAACAAACGCCGCGGGGCCACCAATGGAGCGATCAACATGACTTTCAGCTGCAAGATGCATAACGACATCCGGTAGGTATTGTTGAAACACCCTTTCCAGTGCATTTCGGTCACAAATATCGACCTGTTCAAATGCATAACGAGAATTGGATTCGACACTGGTCAATGAGGACAGGTCGCCCGCATAAGTAAGTTTATCGATATTCACGACACTGTCATTGGTGTTGCCAATGATATAGCGAATCAGCGCTGAACCAATAAAGCCGGCTCCACCTGTCACTAAGACTTTCATAGGACGTTTTCTTTTTTCACAAAGCGTTTATCAATAACACTATCTTACAAGAATCCGTCCAAACACATGATATTTTTGTATCCGCCCCATGATTCCACGGGGCGATTATTAATGAGAGAAGTTCCAAGGAAGTAGAGAGTCGATATCCGGCTCA
>NZ_JANEYT010000088.1 GCF_024357955.1 Photobacterium pectinilyticum | reverse complement strand
AAGTGGGCTTGGAGCATAAAAATTCCCTCCAGTTGCTGCCTACTTTAAGTTTAGCAACAACTTAAGGGAACATAGCGTCAGCTTTAGGATTGATGATTTGCTTGTAAATATCCAAGCTGACAAGTGTCGAAAGGCTATTGACACCACTGTTGAACGAGCTCATGACAGCACCGAACAATACTGTAATTTTTAGCATTAAGGCCTCTGTTGCTAATATATCCATGAAAAGGCTTGCCAAATCCATGATATGTAAACTCCAACTAATATCTGCAATTATGTGCTTGTAAACGATTTCATTAGTATAAATTTTACATGATCAGCAAGCTCAAATTTATGGCGATGATCATATTTGTTTATCTTATTATCAGGTAAGCTATCTTTACTCATTTTCATCGTAGTGATCTAACAATGGTTATTGATATTCTCAGGAATTTAACTGATCACATAGAAACTGTCGCCGTGTGCAAAAAACAAGCTGTTTATCATAATGGATTGTCTGCAAAAGGTTTTTACTATGTTGAACAAGGGTTGGTCGGGTTATATCAAGTTTCTGAAAACGGAAAAGAATCGTTACTAAGGATCTATGGACCAGGCTCTTACTTTGGCTATCGCTCTCTGTTTACCGCACAAAGATACCCATCTACAGCCAGAGCGATGTTAGACAGCACTATTGTTCGGATAAATGTAAACGATTTTAAATCACTCGATACTATATCGCCGGATTTAGCTAGTTATTTAATGCAGGAAGTGTGTTTTGAATTAGGAGAAGCAGAAAAACGGCTGATGCAATTTAATGCCTTTAGTGCCAAGAAACGTATTCTCGATACGATTTTTTATATGTTTCAAACATACCCTGAATACCCTTGGACCTACCGTGAGATTGGCGAGTACAGCGGCACTGATACCACAACGGTTATTCGGTACTGCAAGATACTGAAAGGTATAGGAATATTAGAAAGAAACAGTCGCAAGCCACAACCTGTTAATCTGCAGCAATTGGCAGACTACCGTAAGTCACTACTAATTAAATAGATAACCAATGAAACGCATCAAACAACGACTCCCCAGACATACTTGGCGCAATGAAGGGGAAGCGCCTGATTACCGTTTTTCTCTAGCAAACGAGCGAACCTACCTGGCCTGGATACGTACAGCTCTTGCATTACTGGCCGGAGCTATCGGTATTGATCAGCTCACCCCCGACCTTGCCGATCCCCTTGTGCGAATGTTGCTCTCATCCTTTTTATGCCTTTGCTCAGGCCTTCTAGCCATTTTTGCATACCGCCGTTGGTCACAGAATGAAAAGGCTATGCGAACCAATGCCCAATTGAAATATACCGGTTTTCTCAAAATCATTAGCCTTATCATGTTATTTCTTACCGTTATAGTTATCTTGGTTATTCTATTATGACAAGGGATCCAGGCTTACAGCCAGAACGAACCGCCATGTCCTGGCTAAGAACCCAACTGGTTTTATTCGCACTGGGGCTACTATTTCTCAAAGTCACCGAACAAGGTGACATCACGGCTTTACCCGTAATAGGCGTAATTACGATGCTGTCGGCAATACTAGGAACATTTTACTGCCGCTATCGTTTTACTCAGGTATTCGACAATGACATGACGGTTTCAATCAAGGAGTGCTGGATTAAATCCTATCTGTCATTGCTGATTGCACTATTAGCAATTGGCTATTTTACCTATTTATGGGCCCCAAAAATTTAGGGGACTGAATGCATCGCTCTCATGGCTGCCACGTGCTGGCAATGACAAGTCGCTCATCTAGCTGGCAACCAGAATAAACTGGTTAGCTTATCAATATTGCCCAACCAAAGTGATTTAACCGTAAGCGCCCCACGATCCCACGTGGCGCGCTTTAATAATCGAAGTTCCAAGGAAGCAGCGAGTCGATATCCGGCTCAGGTTTGGCGAGCTCTTGCAGGCAGTGAACCATGTAGTTGTAAAGGATTAGGTCATTCGCTTTAGCCGTTTCGATGATGCTGTAGAGCATCGCACTTGCATCTGCACCTCGCGAGTTATCGGCAAAGAGCCAGTTCTTTCTCCCAATAACCAGCGACTTAATTGCACGCTCGGCACGATTATTATCGATAGATAAATGCCCGTCATCGATATAACGAACCAACTTCGGCCACTGTCTGTCCTCGGGTATATTTGATGGCCTTACCAAGCGCACTCGACTCAACTACTTTTTGGGTAGTAAGCCAGTGATGGATGTCATCTAATATTGGTTTTGCTTGAGTCTGCCTTGCTATCAGACGCTCCTCAGCCGTGCTGCCTTTCAGCCTCGTTTCCAATGCGTAAAGCTTCTGGATTTTCGCCAGAACTACGTCAGCTTTACCTGTCTTGCCTTTACCCTTCAGGTTTTTAGCGTCCATGAACTTGCGACGAGCGTGAGCAAGGCAGCCCACATTGGTCACCTTATCGAGTCGGTCGTAAGCTGCATAGCCATCACTTTGAAGGTAACCATGGTAATCACCTAAGAAGGCCGCAGGGCAAGCACTTGCCCGACTATTTTGATAGTCGAACAAGACGATGTTTCTTGTACCATCAACACTGGCTTTGGGGGAGTCTGCGCCCGAGCAGTAGAGCCACATATATGCCTGCTTCTCTTCTTTGAGCACATTGAGTGGAGTTTCATCGGCGTGAACAACAACTTGTTTAAGAAGATGACGTTTGAGCACCTGGTAAAGCGGTGCGAACTGCTCACTCACCTGTATTACCCACCTTGCCATCGTGGTTCGAGAGAGCTCGATACCCGATTGGCTGAACAACGTCTCTTGACGATAGAGTGGTAGCGCATATTGATATTTGCCGAGGATAATATTGGCAAGCAAGCTTTCTGTGGCGAAGCTTTTCGGGATGATGCTTTGTGGTGATGGCTTCTGATGTATTTGGCTTTGGTCAGCTTGCTGCTCACACTGGCGACACGCATATTTAGGTCGAACATACTCAAGCACTTTTAGTACCGCTGGGGTGAACTCGAGTTTTTCACTGCAGTCCTCACCGATTTTATGCAGCTCACCTTGGCAGCAAGGGCACTGCTTTTCCTGCTCATCAAGGTCAAGAACGATACGCTCACGCGGTAGGTCTTTGGGCAGTGGTTTGCGCTTGCCTCGCGGCTTGGTGGTTTTCGGTGAAGTGACTTGCGTCTCTTCCTCTTTCACTAACTCAGACTCTGCCTCGTTAAACAGGTCGCCTTGCGCCTCATCGTAAGGCTTTAGGGCCTCTGAGCGTTTTGCGAACTGGCGCTCAAGCGCTAGCTTGAACTGCTCTATCAAGGAAGATTTATCAGCCATCAATGCTCTTACCATCGCTTGAAGCTCGGCAACATCTTGGCTTTCTGGGTTAATGTTAGGTGTCGTTTTCATGGCATTTATTATACTAAACGCACATGATAAAAGCCTGATAGATAAGCCTTTTGTTATGATTAACTCATTGTAAAATCGTGTATTTCAACCGCTTTGTGGCCAATAATAGTGAAGCCAGAGAGCAACCTATCAAGCTCAAAATCGCTCAAGCTGAAGACCGCATTCTTCTCTTTCGAGGGCCATTTGAACTTGGCTTTTTCAAGGCGCTTATACCAGAGTGCGAAGCCAGTTTTATCCCAGTACAGTACTTTAACTTTGTCACGTTGTTTATTGGTGAAGAGGAACAAGGAGCCTGAGCCTAGAGGCAGATCGGTCTCAGATTCAATGATGGCAGCTAAACCATTAATCGACTTGCGGAAGTCGACAGCCTCTCGATACAGATAGATGTTTGGCGCACTGAGCATTCTTTTCACGATAGCGCTCCAATCAACTCCGCAATATAGGAAGCTGGCGTACCCGGCGGTATGCTGAGTTCAACCTCACCCAAAGAGAGTGTCATATTCGCTACTGGCGTGTGCACCGATTGATAGTGGGTGGTCTTTTCGATTAATTGTGCTTTAACGAAGCCGCTGTGTTGGTTGGTACTTATTTGCTGTAGCCGTTGCCGCTTAGCGAAAAAGGTCGATGGACTGAGATTGTTCTGCTCACAAAAGGCACGTTGAGTGAGTTCGCTCGCTTCGTATTGCTCGAATAATGCATGCCATTCCTGGTCACTGCGTCGTTTAGCCATGATCTTACCTCCGTGTTGGTGAAGTAAGATCATAATTGGGGACTGAGGCTATTAGAATGCGGTGTTTATGGGGCGCTTACGAAACAGTAGGCCTTTTCTACAAATGGATTTAGATGAGCGCAACTAATCTGAATAATCTTACACATAGGCTTCAGAGTTAAAGAACAAGAAAGATATCAAAGCCACCCGACGACTCAACTTCTGTAGTGTTTGATTTATGATATTCGGAAAAGAAAAAAGGCTTACAAGCTAAGCTTGTAAGCCTTTAATTTGATGGTGCCCCGGGCCGGACTTGAACCGGCACAACGCGAACGTCGAGGGATTTTAAATCCCTTGTGTCTACCAATTCCACCACCAGGGCACGCAATTCATTGCGATGCGCTAACTGAAAAGTTAAACACCATCTTTACCTTACCGCTGTTGCCGTAAGAATTATGTTTGGAGCGACACACGAGGTTCGAACTCGTGACCTCAACCTTGGCAAGGTTGCGCTCTACCAGCTGAGCTAGTGTCGCAGTAGTCTTTCTAGGGTTTGCCTTGAAGACGAGATGTACTTTAACCGATTACAGAAATGAGTCAATACGTTTTTTTAGTCTTTTGATTCAACTGGATAAAACTCGATCAACACCCTGCAATATGTCACATTTTTCAACCAGAATTTTCTAAGTGACTCTCTTTCTTCATCGTAAAAAAGCAGCCCGGCGGTGTAGGCTGGGCTGCAACATTATTTAATCAGATTACGCTTTTGCTTCTGGATGAGCAGGCAAGCGAATGGAGATAATCGTTGTCACGAGCAAGAAAGCGACGGATACCCACAAGCACGCAGCTAGACCTGCCATTTGATATATCAAACCAGAGAGTATGGTACCAATCAGTCGGCCCATGGCATTGGCCATGTAATAGAAGCCGACATCCAACGACACCCCGTCATCTTTAGCGTAACTGACAATCAGATAAGAATGCAGTGAAGAGTTAATGGCAAAGACCGCACCAAAGATCAACAAACCAACAACGATGGTTAATTCCGGCTGCCAGTTGAGCTGCACACCCAGTGCTACTGCAATGGTAATAATGCTTAGCAACCCAGCCCACCCCATCGCGGCGCGGCCATCCGGAACCGTCCCTTTGGCTTTACCGGTAATTTTAGGGGCAATACCCTGAACAAAACCGTAAGCAATTACCCACAGTGCCAGAAAGCCACCCACCATGGTGTGGTCCCAATCAAAAACCTGACTCAAGTAGATCGGCAGTGCGACAACAAACCAGACATCCCTCGCCCCGAATAGGAACATGCGGGCAGCAGAGAGAATATTGATGCTCGAGCTTTTCGAGAAAATCTGCTTGAACTTGATCTTATTTTTAGCCTTACCCATGTCTTTTTCAAGTGACACAAGGCTTAAGATAAGCACTAATGTTAGTACAACTGCCATTGCCAGCACTGCACCTTTGAATCCAATCACGGCTAAAAGCAGACCGCCGATGAAAAAGCCAGCTCCTTTGAGGGCATTTTTCGAGCCGGTAAGGATCGCAATCCACTTATACAAAGCACCCTGTTGATCGCCGGGTACCAGCGTTTTGATTGCGCTCTTGGCACTCATTTTATTCAGATCTTTGGCTATACCCGATAAGGCCTGCGCCAACATGACCCAAGGAACAGTTAAATATGCTGATGGAACTGCAAGCATAACCAACGCACCAACCTGCATCGCCAAACCAATATTCATGGTACGGTTCAAGCCCAGCTTAGCCCCTAACCAGCCGCCAATTAAGTTGGTCACCACTCCAAAGAATTCATAGAACAAGAAGAGAGAGGCGATTTGAAGAGAAGAGTAGCCTAACTGGTGGAAATGCAGCACCACCAACATGCGCAATGCGCCGTCGGTAATGGTGAAGTTCCAGTAATTGAATGTCACCAGCATGTACTGGCGAACGTCTTTGGAGAGGTTGGCAATAGCCGAAATCATGCAATAACTCACTTCTACTGTTTGTTGCTAAGGCCAGTCCACGATATGTTTAGCGTGGACTGGCCCATTGGAGAACGCTTTACTTATGCCAAGCCAACCTTACGGATCAGTTCAGAAGTACGTGTTGCGTAACCCATTTCGTTGTCATACCAAGCGTAGATTTTTACCATGCGGTCGTTAACAACCATCGTTGATAGCGCGTCAACGATAGTCGAGCGCTGGTCGCCTTTGTAGTCAATAGACACTAGCGGACGGTCTTCGAAACCAAGGATACCGGCTAGCTCATTTTCAGACGCTTCTTTAAGCGCGGCATTCACTTCTTCAGCAGTAACGTCACGGCTCAAGTCAAAAATGATATCGGTCAGAGAAGCATTCGCCAGCGGTACGCGAACAGCGTGGCCGTTAATCTTACCTTCTAGCTCTGGGAAGATATCCACGATAGCCTTGGCTGAACCGGTTGTAGTTGGGATAAGGCTCATGCCACAAGCGCGAGCACGGCGTAGATCTTTATGCGGCGCATCAAGAATAGTCTGAGTGTTGGTCAGATCGTGAATAGTCGTGAACGACGATTGCTCAATACCAAATTTTTCGTGGATAACCTTAACAACAGGTGCAATACAGTTAGTCGTACAAGATGCAGCTGTCACAATCTGGTGCTTATCGGCATCAAACAGGTAATCATTCACACCTACAACAACGTTCAGAACGCTGTCATCTTTAACAGGGGCTGAAACAACAACACGCTTAACACCCTGTGCCAAGTACTTGTTTAGGTTTTCCATCTGACGGTGAACACCGGTTGCTTCCAGTACAACGTCACAGCCAGACCAATCTACCGCATCGATGTCACGCTCTTGGGTACAGCTGATCACAGCATCGCCGATCTGCATGGATTGTCCGTCAGAAGTAACAGCATGATGCCAACGGCCTTGGACTGAATCAAACTCTAACAGGTGAGCCAATGTTTTTGCATCGCCCGCTACGTCATTGATCTGGACAAACTCAACCTCGTCCCAATCAAACGCTGCACGCAACGCCAAACGACCAATACGACCAAAACCGTTAATACCTACTTTGATAGCCATAATCCATTTTCCTTAAACCGTAAACTTTAATATATGATAATTCGTATATATGGTATATCGGATATACTAGCCAGTTCAGAGCTACTTTTCCAGATCTTTTTCAGATTATTTATTGCATCGCTGGTGTGATTCATCGATTTAACTAACATCACAAAGCAGATTATAGCTGCGCCGCGTCTAGGTACCTGAAGCTATACCACAGATATAAAAATGCCCTGCATTGCAGGGCATTAAATTAGATGTATTATGACTATCGGGTTTACTTGTATTGCTGGATGTAGTCAATATGAGGTTGACGCTGGAAAGCTCCAGGGCGCAGCGCTTGGATCTTCTCAATAGTAGAGGTTAATTCTGCACCGCGAGATAGCATGATACGTGCTGCAATCAAACCGGTACGGCCTGAACCACCCATGCAGTGAACAGCAACCGCATCACCGTTATCTAAAATAGCCTGAGCTGCTTTATTGGCTTCAGGGAAGTTAGCATCAAATTGCGCCTCCGGTGCGCAGTCATCTTCAATTGGAAGATGGAACCAACGCATACCTAGGCCACGGCATTCTTCAGCCAAAGCCTCCAAGCCCCCCTCAGGGAGATCTTCAGGCTCCAATGCCGTCAATACTGCGGTTGCGCCGGCTTCTTTCAATTGCACAAGAGAATCATGCAGTGATACTTCTTTTGTGCCTGGACATGGGGTTAGTAGCAGTGTGCCGCTATCTTCTAAAGGCAGCGTCCAGAACGGGTGTGTATTTGACATATTTGCACCTATAAATAAGTAACTTAGTTCTAATTAATCTCATCAACCGCTCGGTCACACCAACCTAAGTCATACGACCGAGCGTTTGTATAATCATCGAATGCTAGATGCCTAGCTCAATTTGCTAAAGCCCGGCTTTTTTCGCTCACTACGCTGGCTGAGCTTTATCTTCTCGCCATTGATCATACCGGAATTACCATTTCTCACTGTTGCAAGTATATGGCGGATCCAGATCGGAAGCTCTTTGGCTAAATAATAGAAGATCCACTGCCCTTCCCGCTGGGTTTCCAATACACCGCCATCGCGCAGCAAAGCAAGGTGGCGAGAGACCTTCGGTTGACTAACATCAAGCACGTCGACCAAGTCACCAACAGTGAGTGCCTGTTCATCTTCAATTAACATCAGAATACGGAGGCGAAGTGGATCACTAAGAATTTTAAACAGCTCAACGGGACCAATTACCGAGTCCTGATCTTGCCCATTAAGCATCAAGAACAAAGTAATCCGACCTTCTAAACCATCAAGTGTATCGCGGAAAGGTTGATCACCGCTTTGAGGTTTGGGATCTTTGAAGTCCCAATGAAGAAGTGCGTCTGAATCCGGAAACAGAGCACACTCATTACTGGCTTTATCACAAAGCGTAATAACCGTATCGAAATGCTGTCCTTCAAGATCTACTGCAGAACAGCTTTTCAAATTATCGCTATTAATGCCGCGCTCAGCCAATACACGGTATACACGAGGGTCTACTTCCTCTGGCGCCATCCCTGCACTAACAACGTCGTAATGCTCGCCCGCCATGTGCCTCATTGTGGCTTCGGCTAATTGAGAGCGGGCTGAGTTTCCGGTACATAAAAATAAAATACGTTTCATGTGACTCGCGGCAAGTGAATTACATATGGAAAGCATTATATATGCTTTACCTTATATGTAAATCCCTTGATGAATGAATGGCAGTAATTCAATAACGTTAAACAGTATGCTTGAGTACCCACTCACTCACTTTTGCTGCCACGGCAGGGTGGTTGAGCAAATCGAGATGGTCCACTCCTCCAACAACCCACTTATGATCATCAGGGTAATTCAGAGCCAGTACACCTTTCGAGCTATTAGCCAATGCACTTGCTACAGGGACGAGTCCATCACCGAGGCGGCGATTATTCTCATCCTCGATATTCTTTCCAAGGCAAGACGCAATCGCGTAGCACTGGACACTATCCGGTAGCGTAGGACGCTGGATAAGCGCGGTACCCACGGCCTTGTCTTGATCAGGTTGCTTCACCGGGATATCAGGAACTTGCCAGTCTTCATGAACAATATAGCCTCGACTGAGATCTTTACTACCGCTACTGCGGATCTCACCCAATTTTTTGAGAAACTTCAGTTGCGGTGTACCAGAGACTTGTTCGTCGATCCAACAGGCGACCTTGGCCAACGGTGCACCATTGTGCGGTGTCCCTAGGGTGATAAATGTACGTAGTACGTTCAGCCACTGTAACTGGTTGAGCCCTGCATAGTAACAAGCACTGCGGGTTACCAGTCCCCCCATGCTGTGACCAATAATCACCAACTCTTTGACTTCGCACGGCCAAGCCTGCAGCAATTTTTCTAACCGATAGGCAAACTCTTCACCATTTAAGGAGATGTGATTACCTGTGTTGTACCACAAGTAAATTGCTGAATAGCCAGCATTAAGAAATTGCTTACCGTGATCATGCCCTTTCCTGATCCAACCTTTATCGGCCATACACCAACCATGGACACACAACACAATACGACTCGACGCCTCTGGCAATTGAGCTTCCAGTTCTTCGGGTTCATCACTTAGATGCTGGGTATGGTCAGTAAACACCATAGGGATGGCAAACCGGCTATTCCTTTGGAGCAAATGGTCTCCAACTATTCCATTGAAGCTTGCTAATAGCGCATCACTCTGTGCTGGCGGTAATCCATGCTCAAGCAAATCGACAACACGCTGTTTGGCAAACTCCGAATTTTCTATCACTTTGCTAGAAATATCGTCCTTGAGGCTTTTGAGCTTGTCGCTCCATTCATTTTTAGAAATCATTACTACCTCAAATACATTCCTTCTATATCGTTTGATATTAAGCATATGGGTTAGAATTAACAACCGATTTTAGCAGGTATAGATACTGGTATATCCAGTTTAAAAAAGGCACACAGAGGAGGGGTAATTAAATTTAACAACATATTATAATAGAATATAAAATTAGAATGTTCATACTAATGTTTATAATATATAAAAAGGCACAATGAAAATAATTTCACCGTGCCAATCAATTTATTATCATTACCTACTTAAGCAACACAGCCTTTAACTGTTTCTTTGTTTGATTTCTTAATTGAAATATCATTTAAGATCATATCAGCGGCTTTTTCTCCAATCATAATGGTTGGGGCGTTGGTATTGCCCCCCACTAAAGTGGGCATAATCGAAGCGTCGACAACCCGTAAACCTTGAACCCCATGAACACGAAGTCGCTCATCGACCACCGCCTGCGCATCATGCCCCATTTTACAAGTGCCAACAGGGTGATAAATTGACTCGGCCTTTTGTCTGATAAACTCCGCCAGTTCTTCATCCGTCTGTACGTCCTTTCCAGGGAATACCTCTTTGCCACGGTAATGGTTAAAGCCATCTTGCTTTAAGATTTGTCGTGACAACTTGATGGCTTTAAGCATCACGTCCATGTCTTCTGGGTGACTTAAGTAATTGGCTGTAATACGTGGCGGCGCCAACGGGTCGGCACTGTTCAACCCCAAGCTACCACGACTTTTCGGGCGCAGATTACAAGCATGTAGCGAGTAACCATGCTTGATGGTTTGCCAGAGGTTCAAGCCATGGTTATCTAGATAACAAGGGGAGAAATGAAACTGGACATCCGGCTTATCAAGCTCGGGAGAGGTCTTAGCAAAACCACCCGCCTCAGCAATATTGGTAGTGAAGTTCCCCTTTCTAAACAATAGATAATCAAAAAGACCTTTGATTGAACGGGTTAACGCAACAGGCGAAAAACCGACCGAATGAAAGGTGCGCTCACGAGTCACCACCAGTACATCAAGGTGATCTTGAAGGTTCTTACCGACTCCCGGCAAGTGATGTTTTACTTCAATACCGTGTGCTTCCAGTTCTTGACGATCACCGACGCCAGATAGCATCAGTAACTGAGGGCTGTTAATCGCCCCCCCACTTAATATGACTTCTCTCTTTGCCGTGATCTGTTGCAGCTCACCCTCTTTTTGGTACTCAACACCAAACGCTTTACCCTCTTTAATCAGTACCTTAGTGGTTGTTGCATCGGTAATAATCGTCAGGTTCGGGCGCTGTTCTGCCGGTCTTAAATACGCCACTGCCGAACTACAGCGCTGACCATTTCTTTGAGTGACCTGATAGTAGCCCACCCCTTCTTGTTCTTCACCGTTGAAGTCTGTTGAAACCCGATGGCCAGCCTGCTCAGCAGCGTTGATAAAGGCATCCGACAACGGATTATTTATCCTAAGATCAGAGACATGCAAAGGCCCATCAGCCCCATGATAATCATCTCCACCACGCTCTTGAGTTTCGGACTTCCTGAAGAAAGGCAACACATCAGCGAAACTCCAACCTCGATTACCAAGCGACGCCCACTCATCATAATCACTGGCATGGCCGCGGATATAACACATGGCATTTGAGGATGAACTGCCTCCCAACGTCTTGCCTCGCGGCCAGAACAACTGGCGGCTTTTCAAGTTTGGTTCTTGGTCGGTATAAAAGCGCCAGTTCATTTTCTTCGAGTGCATCATCCCTATAAGACCCAGAGGGACATGAACCACCGGACTACTATCTTTTGGGCCAGCCTCAATAAGGCAGACTTTTATAGACGGATCGGATGATAATCGATTTGCAAGCACGCATCCTGCCGAGCCGGCCCCTACAATAATGAAGTCATACATAACATTCCCTCAATGCAATATCCTTTATCAGCCAGCCAATTATTTAACCCAGTCTTTGTCATCTAATTTTAAGTGTTATTTAATCATAGTGTAGTTTATTTCTTTGTAGACAAATACAGTACAAGTTAGCATTTATTTTTTTGGTGAAAATAAAAAGTGATCCATATTAAACTTTTTGCATTTAATGCAAGACAAGAGCTCAGACCAGTGTGAATATGTATATGTTAAAGGAATAAAGCTATTACTAGCGTTCTCTTAATTCATAAACCTAATGGTTTACTCTAATCCATTGACTGGATAATTAGAGTTTTCATCAATTATCTCGGCACACTATTTCGTGCTGGCTAGGAACAAGTAAAGGAACACATCATGGCAGATTTAAAAACGAGTTTTGAACAAGCTCAAGTTGACGTAAAAGCACTGACTAAACGCCCATCTAACGACGAGCTACTCGCACTCTACTCTCTGTTCAAGCAAGCCACTGACGGTGACGTTAAAGGCAAGCGTCCAGGTATGTTTGATTTCAAGGGCGGCGCAAAATACGACGCTTGGGAAAAACTAAAAGGTATGGACGCAGATACTGCAATGCAGCAGTATGTAGACAAAGTTGGCGAACTGGCTGCAGCTTACGCTTAAGTCGCTTCTCCCTGACAAAAAAGGCCGCTATGCGGCCTTTTTTGTTACCTTATACCAATCTAGATAAGTCGTTGATCAAGTATTTTCACCTGCAAAGCTGATCAAATATTTATGTAGGTTGGTATAAATATCAGGTTGCTAACGTTCCTCGCTGGTCCCCATAGATAGAAAAAAGCTAGGCCAATTTACACTGGCCTAGCTTTCAGTTTTCATCTTACAGCAGTACGGAACTAGCTAGCGCTCTTGGTTTTTCTAACCTTAACCACTCGCTTTTGCGTTGTGGCTTTCGGAGCATTGTTCAGCTCATCTTGATTTTTAGCCGGCGTTTCCGGATTAATCTCAACCGTTGCTGATAGCATTTCAGTCAATTTTGCCAGTTGTTTTTCGAGCTCTTCAACTTTACGCTGTTTTTGCTGATAAAGCTGCTCAAACTCATCATCTTCTGGAGTTAGAGATTCCTGGGCCGCTTCAACAGCAAGCTCGACCGCTAATGACTCATCATGCTGGTAACCCAACTGCTCGGCAACTGCCTGCGCAGCCGTTTCCATCACTTCTTGCTCGATTTCAGCAAACGCATCACACATGTAGTCCGTGATCACCTCAAAGCCCGGTAGCGATTGGTTACACGCCACCAGCGAAAAGTACATCATGCCAGCGTTACTGAAGAAGGTGATATTCAGCGTCTGCCCCGGCATCAGCAATGATACTGGGTACTGCTCGCACACCTTGGCCCCCATGAAATAAAGCTCTTCTTTGGCCCCAGGAACATTGGAGATCAACAGGTTACTAGCAGGTGGAATAAAATTATTCAGACCGAACTTACCACTGAACAGAGAAACACCATTTACCAATAACGAGTAATTGATGTACGCATCCGGTGAAATATTCAGCGCTTCATTTTTCAGATCCGTGGTTGCATGCTGAATAGACTCCAGGCGTTCAAGCGGTGATAAACCCTGTTTACCTAGCTCAACATGACCAATCGACATCTTATTGCCAGGTTTCCCTTCTTCCCCAGCTGAACGTAGATTGATAGGCATCATAGCTACCAATGGCTTACGGATAGGGATAGCACGATCATTAAGATAGCGGTTAAGCGCGATATCACTGATGGTAAACAGGATATCGTTCATTGACGCCCCAGTGATCCGACTGATGTGCTTAAGCTGAGAAATGGAGAAGTGACCGAGGCTAACTGCTCGGCTACGCTTAGGGCTCAGATTAAACGGTGTTTTAGGTGCAGTGAATGGCACCTTCAAATCACAATCAGCGAGATTCACTGCTTTGAGTGCCAATTTACTTCCCAAGCGGAACATGGATGGGATCAACGAGATCTGCTTGGTGGCAGCCACCGCCGTTTTCATTACCATATCGGTTAGGTGAGATTCCTCACGGCGTTGGCGCGGTGTTTTTCTCAAGTCACATTGCCACAGAGGCTTAGTGAATGACTCTTCAACCGATGTTGCACAGCTTTGCGTAAATATTTTACTGGCCTTCACACCGTCGGCCATTGAATGGTGAACTTTCAGTACCAGCGCTACTCGGCTATTTTCTAGCCCGCCAATCACCCAGACTTCCCACATTGGACGGCTACGATCCAGTACTTGGCTATGTAAGCGACCAACAACCTGCTGCAACTGCTGTTCGTTGCCGGGGGAAGGAAGCATGGTGATGCGAAGGTGATCTTCCAAGTTTACGTTATTGACCGTACTCCAACTTGGACGGCCCGTCAGTGACCAGTTGAGCTTCCAGTTAAATGGCGGGACCATTTCTGGCTGCTGCAAAAAACTGGCGTAAAGTTCTTGGGCGTAAGTCCCTGCATGATCTTTGGGTGGGTCAAGAATAACCAAGCCAGTAACATGCATAGGGGTTTTTGCCGTTTCAAAGGCAATGAAGCTGAAATCCAGCAGAGACAAACTCGGCATAAATCTTTTCCTTTTTTGCGTTTTGGCATGGTCTGATTGATAACGTTAACTGCCCGTTAATCACGTTGTGGGGCTAACACCACCAATCAAGGTCTGTCCCTTTGCCATTGTCGCTTAATGTGTACAATCCGTTACTTTGCAGCCAGTTTTTCTACAATATCTTGTAGGTGATCGACTTTCTTCTCAAAGTTACTCATACGATCACGGTCAATACCGCAGGTTGCATTAAAGCCGCGATTAAATTGCGATTCAGCCTGGCCGAACAATCCGCGCTTCGTATCTTGAATACGCTCAACCATTTCAGTTTCCACCTCACTGCCTTTAGAAACCAAATCTTGCAGTTGCTTAGTCATCATATGCTGCGCCATACCGACTTGCTCGGCACCCTTGCTGTATGCACCAAGCCCAGCCCAAATCACAGTGCGAACTGAAGATTCACCCATCTGGGTGGCCGATTTAACACTACCAATAAGTTTTTTAGGGTTAATCATCATTTTATCCTCAACAAATCAGAGAGATGTAGTACCCAAATAACTTGGGAATACTCGATGCTTCAACCCTACCAAGGAAAATTAGATCAATCTTTCTAATTCAAGGAAGGAGTTGGAAAGTCGCTCACACATCTTTCCACTTCTGAAAACAATAACTTCAGCGCATACCGATACACTAACAATACTCATTGCGCATACGCGTGACAAAAGTCCCAAAACAGGACAACGAGAAAATTTTGGGGCTTTTTTGTCCAAAAATAGAGTGAACGCTCTAAGTTCAGGGGTAACAATGGGGAGATAACAACAATAAGAACTTATATGAATAACATCGAACAAGGAATGCACTATGTCAGTTTTAGAAATCAACGATTCATCATTCCCAACCCCACCCCTTGAAACGTCTGTACACACCACACAAGCTCCCGCTACTGTTGTTGCCACACCAGATGAAATGGTTGATCAGATAATTGCAACTGTGGGTAAGGATATTGTGTTGGGTGCCCCGCTTGCTATCGGCAAGCCAGTAAGCTTTGTTAATGCGCTTTATCAACGAGCCAAGAAAGACCCGAGTATCAATCTTCGTATCGAAACTGGGATCACCCTTGAGAAACCCGTTGGCAAAAGTAAAATTGAGCGCGGCTTCCTAGAACCTTTTGTTGCCCGTGAATTTGCTGATGTGCCAGACATCGATTACGTCATGGATCTTCGTGCAGGCAAAGTACCAAGCAATGTCACCATCAGCGAGTTCTTCTTCAAAGCTGGCAGCTTCATGAACTCGCCACAACAGCAGAACTACACCTCGACTAACTACACCCACGCTGTTCGTGACTTGCTTGATAAAGGTGTTAATGTCATCGGTCAATTGGTTGCCGCCCGCACTATCGACGGCGTAACGACCTACAGTTTATGCAGTAACTCAGATCTCGCGTTGGATTTTATCCCTGAAATCGAAGAGCTAAATGCACAAGGCCGAAATATCGCCATTATCGGTGAGGTAAACAGCAATATGCCATTCATGCAAAATCATGCTGAAGTGGCTAGCTCTACATTTGATTTCATCTTGGATGGCAATATCCTGCCAGATCACAAAGACTACCAACTGTTTGCCGCGCCTCATGCCAGCATCTCAGCTGAAGATCATATGATTGGCCTTTATTCCAGCGCTCTAATCAAAGACGGCGGTACGCTTCAGGTTGGGATTGGTTCGCTCAGTAGCGCACTTAGCTATAGTGCCTTGGTACGCCACCAGAAAAACCGCATCTACAACAAGATGCTATCTGAGCTCAATATCTACGAAAAATTCCCTATCTGTAAAGAAGTGGGAGATACCGGCGTATTCGAACAAGGGCTTTACGGCTGTAGCGAACTGATGGTCGATGGTTTTGTGCACCTTTACCGGGCTGGGATCTTAAAGCGCGAAGTATTCGAAGATCTCACGATTCAACGCCTCCTCAATGATGGGCTGATTAGCCATGACGTCTCTGCAATCACATTGCTCGCACTATTAGAGCGAGAGGCGATTTCAGCCGAGTTAACTGCTGCAGATGTGGTATACCTGAAACGCTTTGGTATTTTCAACAACAACGTTGAGTACGTTGACGGTAAGCTAGTCACCAATGACGGAACCAGTAAAGCCAACATCCAAGACGAAGATGCTCTGGCATGGATCACCAAATACGCACTAGGCCAACGCCTCAAAGGTGGTACGGTCATGCACGGTGCTTTCTTTATTGGTCCGAAAGACTTCTACCAAGAACTGAATAACTTCACTCAGGAAGATCATGACAAGTTTTGCATGACCAGTGTGAATTATGTCAATGACTTGTACGATCACTTCCTTGGCAACCAACAGCTAAAACAAGCGCAGCGTCAACATGCTCGCTTTATGAACTCAGGTATGATGGTGACACTGGATGGCTCAGTGGTGTCTGATGCACTTGAAAACGGCCAAGTCGTCAGTGGTGTTGGTGGACAGTACAACTTTGTCGCCCAGTCTGGGCAAATGCGCGAGTCACGCTCTATCATCAAAATCCGTAGTTGCTCGTTCCGCAAAGGCAAATTACGCTCGAACATCCTATTCAACTATGGCCACAACACCATCCCACGCCAGTTGCGTGATATTGTGGTAACCGAATACGGTATTGCTAACCTACGAAGCAAGCCTGATCATGTGGTATACACAGAGTTGATCAAAATTGCCGACTCACGCTTCCAACAGCAACTTCTAGACGAAGCTAAAGCGGCGGGGAAAGTGGCTAAGGATTACCAAATCCCGAAAGAGTTCACCAACAACACCCCAGAAGCCATTCAAGCTTTCTACAAGAAGTACACCGACCAAGATATTTTCGGCCCATTCCCATTTGGTTGTAGCTTTACCGAGCAAGAGTTGAAACTGGGCAAAGCGCTAAAAGCGTTGAAGTCTAAGTGTTCAACACCAACAGGCAAGCTAAAAGCAATCGCTCAATCTTTGTCTGCACCGAAAGCAGGCCATGATGTAGACATTTTGCTTAAACGTGTTGGCCTCGACAAGCCTGAGAATCTTCAAGAAAAAATTACTCGCAAGTTAGTGATCGCTGAACTAGTGAAGTGATCAATGTGTTAATAAAAACTGGGCTCTCAACGGCCCAGTTTTCTTATATCGCAATAAAAAGCAATGAGGTATTCAATGTCGAAAAAAAGTAAAGAAATGGCACTGTGTCCATATGCTGCAATATGGGGATGCCCAAAGTGTCCAGTGAAAAAAATCTGCCCAGGAAAAACGACCATCGGTGACCAACCGATAAAACGTAAGGAAGATTCAGACAAGTAAACCGCAATTCTATCTCCCAGATGCTGCCCTACCAGCATCTGGGATTCATACAGCTCCTGTCTCGCGTACTCTCTCACTATTACTATCTCACCGATTATAAACTGCTAAATATCATGTTGTTTCTTCTGGCACATCATTTACATTAGTGACTATATTTAAAATAAAACCACCCATAACACAACCATTGAGGTGGTGGGTATCAGTGAGGGGAAGCTATGGAAATGATGAAGGTCATTCTACCGAGCAAGTCGATTTAATCTTTGCCATGCAATTAGCTGGCGCCATCTTTTTGGGCAGCTTAATCGTTCAGTGCCTGCTTGCCCTTTCTGGCTTTGCCTTCAAGGATGATGACAGCATCACCTTTCCTTTCTATCTAACCTCAGATCGGTTTAAGCCATCGCCATCAACCCTGATTGCTCAGTGCTAGTGATGTTTAGCGATGGCTTTTCTGGCTTTAAACAATAAGCAATTAATCCACCGAGTAGATTAAGCATGAACCCGTGCAAACTTCGATGTCGTGAATGCTCTATCTGAGAGATATTTTTCAGTTGGTCATTAATCGTTTCAATTATGAACCTTTTTGACATCATAGCTCTATCCCAAGCGGCTAATACCTTAGGTTTCATATTCTTACGGTGAGTGGTAATGAGAGTGATCCCTTCATCTTTTAAATCCTCAGTCAGTGCTTTGCTGATATAACCTTTATCAGCATAAAGCTTGTCGAGTAACCCTTTAGATAGCTCTCGAACGGGCTTTCGGTCATCCGTATTTGCTGGTGTTAACTTGGCTGCGACAATATCACCTAGATGATTAGTGATAATATGAAGCTTAAAGCCATAGAACCACCCCATGGTACCTTTGCCTCGTGCCGCAGTTCCTTTAAACACTTTGTGCCGTGGGATACGTAGGTTATGACAAACCTTAATGCTTGTAGAATCAATAAATTCAATACCGGTTGGCATACCTTTGACATGAGTGAAAAAAGAGCTCAAAGGAACGAGTACTGACGGCATCACTTCAAGAAAACGTGTGTAGCTGAGTAAAGTGGGGAAATCACTTTTATAGTGACGTTGGATAAGACCAAGATAAAAGTTTTTAAAATCACGCTGATGTGACATATGGAAAGCGATAATAATCGTCATTATTTCACTTTCAGACATACGACCTTTGCGGTTTCGCTTACGCTCACCGCTTTCAAGCTGAAGTTTTTGCCACTGAGGTAGAAAAGCCTTACAAAAGTCATCGA
>NZ_JANEYT010000087.1 GCF_024357955.1 Photobacterium pectinilyticum | reverse complement strand
ATAGGAGCGGCATTTCCTCCCCTCCCTTCGCGCTTCGCGACTACGGAAGAGGTATCCATGCCGAAAATTTGATGAAGATGGAAACATGATCAAATCGAGTGCTCAGGCCATAAAGGAAGCTCTGGTTGATTTTTTAACTATTAAAAGGATTCGGCATGAACAAAACCATAATGCGGCTTGAGCTCAAAAAGGATGTCCGTTGCCCAATGGTGATGGTCAACATCGCTCGTTATGTAAAAGCTTATGTAAGTACGGATACGCTATGCCACATATCTACATTTGATCATACAGCCAAAACAGATGTCCATATCTTTTGCCAACAAAACAGTTTTGCTGTTCTTGCCTGCGAAATAAAAGAGACTGAATTACACATGATGATAGGAGTGGCTAAATGATGAAATCGATAGAAGTAATTAAGGGCACTGAAGGCCTTGGGTCAACGTACCTAGCACAGATAGAATTCAATGACTTCATCAGCACCTTCCATCTACAAGACCAGTCGATACCGGAGCAGTTAAAGATGCAACGTGACGTAACTAAGTCGCGTGCATCTAAGATTCAAAACTACTTACTACAAAGGGAAGACTGGTTTTTCCCGGAGGTGATTGCTGTGGTTAGCCATAGCGGCTACGAAGAAAGCTTCACTGACTTAGAAAGTGGTATCGAAGTTGGGGAAATCAACCTTAGTGATCAGACACAATCCATTCTAATAGACGGTCAAGGCAGATACTGTGGAATATCACAAGCAGTGGCCCAAAACGCCTCCCTACGAGAAAAGACCATCGATGTTAAGGTAATTTTAGTTGATGGGGATCTACGTAAAAATGCTGAAATGATACGCATGATATTTGTAGATCTGCATCAAAACGTGAAACGACAAACACCGAGTTCATTGATTCATTTCGATAACAGCTTGCCATGCAACCGTTTTATTTCCGATCTGTTGACCCACCTAGAGCCCGAGTTCGATATCTTCCGGCTGGTAAGTGTGATGGGAACGACCAACAGTGTATACAAGCTCAGCGCGTTTAAAACGTTTGTTGACCGATTTACAGGGTTCAACACTCAAAGTGATAAAGCTGTCTATGACGACGATAGTGTCCGCCAATTCCTATTTGGTCAAATCACGGAGTACTTGCATATACTTTCCGCCCTACCTGCTATGAAACAACTCATTGAGGGTAATGCCGATGACTCAAACTTACTCGAAAACGATGTCGCCCTAGAGGCATTGGGGTACCTTGCCAATGTGGCACAACACAACGCTATCCTACGGCAAACAACCGTTGATTATTCGGCACTACGGCTTCACGAAGTCAACTTTGATAAGGCTGCGCCAGCTTGGAAGAAAGTCTTTCACAAAGGCAGGTTGGTCCGCGGATCTGCCAAGCGAATAGCTATCATCATTGCTTGCCAAAATGGTCTTGCATTACCCGAAGATTTGGCCCTGATGTAAGTCTGCTACAAAAAATCAGTCACTTATTTATCGCTTCACCACTGCATATAGAAGATGATTGGATAAATGCCCGGCACAACGAGAGTGCCGAGCATGTCTTCGGCAATTAAAACCACCCACAAAAGAAATCACAAACTGTGTCAAAAGCATCCTCAATGACATCTTTGGCTACTACAACGACTACGACTGTCGCTACTGCCAAGGTTGCAGGCGCGGTTACAGGATTAGCGACTGCACCTACCAACACAGCTTTCGAAGCGAAACTTGTTGAAGCCGCCGCAAAGCCAGCTGATACCGCTGTAGTGCTGACAGCAGCAAATGTTGAAGTTCCACCGATAAGCCCAGATTGAGCTAACTGGTATGCCGTATATGTTCTATAAGCATAAACTGCCGTTGCACCTGCTTTTACAACCTGATTGCTCACGTTTATGTCGTAAAAAACCCAGTTAACGAAGCTCTCACAATTGTTCCAAAGCAAGTTATACCCTTCTTCACCTAACCGACTCAACGCCCTGTCTATCCTCACATCAGCATCATAAGAACTTTCTACAAAGTGCTCTACAACTTTACAACCATTACCGTTAGTGAAGTCTTCTAAACTTGTTACTTCAATTGCTCCCTTATCAAGGCTGCTTCCAAAACCCGAATAATGAATCACTTTACCATCACCCATGTAAATTCCGTGATGATCATAACCAGTGCGATCAGAAACTAAATGGTCACCTTTATACATAGTCATTTTTATACACTCCAATTAAGTTTATCTGTTGGCTTACCAACTCATTAATGTCTGATTGATCAGTCTTACTTACCAAACGAAAGGATTTGTTTAACCAGCTCTCTAGGTAAAACCGAGGTACAAGAAAGTAAGGCACTCAGTTTTAAATAACCTTCAACATCTTGTCCTGTGACCTTCTGGATATTGGGTATAGCATCGGTTTGGTTGATAGCTCTGGCTATCAAGTCGCACGTGTTTCCTTGTTTGTAAAGTTGGATCATTTTATTTCTGTTTAGCATTTCCAATTGCGTAACCCTATTCATAACCGTAATCCTTCTCGCTAGCAGTTAGTTACTGAAATCTTTGTGTATATGGTACTTACAGGTACTCCAGTCATTGTCGATATTCGCTTTACTGGCATTCCCTGGTCGTAACAAAACTGGAGTATGTCTTGCTTCTCAGTGTCATCCTGGGCTTGAAACATAGCTCGGTTAAGCTTTGTTTGGTTTAACTCTAATGCGCTAATCAAGCTATTAATTGCTTTCCGCAGCTCTGTCTGTCTAGAGCTTTTTTTGTTAATTGTCTCCATCATCATCACGCTTTATCCTTCTAGTTACTGGTCTTTTCGGTGATACCTAGAGGCTAATGTGTCTAACTCCTCAGAGGATAAGCTCATGATACGCTCTATTTTTTAATTTGAAATAGATGCAGTTATGATTGTGACAGACGCATTTAATACAGCGTTTAATTAGATTTCTACCAAATAGATCACTTCTTAAATGTAGATTTATCGATTAACACACCCACACTTAGTAAAGTGACCCCTTTGTTTTTTCAATAGGCGCTCATATCAAATTAATAGAATTGACGTCGTGATAAAGTAGCAACTCAAACTAATTAACCGGATTTCGCAAAATGAGTAGTAGCTCACACTTTCATAAAATTGGTATTACCCGAGCAAATTTAATTTCAAGAATTGAATGTTTTGAGAAGATGGCATGGGAACAATTCTTTCTATTGGCGTTCTTTACCAGGCAACAACTGGTTGGCTTGGAATACAGCCACCACGTATCTCACATGAAAGAGAGGCTTGTTATCTTTGAGTGGATTTTGAAGATGTCCTCTGGCAAGCCAGATAGCCAAATAATTGCAAAGGACCTCTCCTTTGTATCGCCAAAATACGCTCCTATTCTAGAGGCCCTTCAGGAGGGTGCTAGTAGTCAAAATATTGCAATACTATCTCATGGTACAGGTAATGGAGACCTGATCGAATATATGGATGTAAACAAAATTCATTTCCCACAAGCTAATAAACGAATCCCCTACCGGATAGAACAAATCTACTATGTTAGAGAATGCCCAATGGCTATCATGAAAGCATTGCTTGCCTTCGAGGATTTAAGAAATAATCTGGACAATAGAATCCTAAGCCATTTGGATGAATATTTTAAAGAAGTAAGCAAATTTCATCATTTAGATGATAAAAACACTCAAGGGTTTCAATTTCTCCAGCCAGAAGCCTACACCTCATATTTTAATGATCGTATGTCATTGGTTGATAAAGTTAACCACGCAGAAAAGTACAGTGAAGTCTCCCCACACTTTAAAACCGAATTTTCTGCAATCATTGATGAGGCCTTTGCTAAACAGCTGGCTAAAATTATTGAATTTGCCTATCTGCCTCTAAACTTCAGCTGTTCACAAGATAGAAAAAAGAAACTTACATCATTTTCAATCAATGCAGGATCTGAGTTAACAATCAAACACAACTCAAACGATAAGGAAGGACATTCTGACGAAACAGTTGATGGTGAAACAAAACCTATCGTGAAGGATACCATTGTGGCCATGATTGACAAAAGCTACTTGTCTAACCTCTTACTCATAGGGCAAAGAGATGAAGCAGCAAGGTACATACTATCAACTCTTGAGGAAAACCTTCCACCAAAGCACCAAACACTTGATGCTCTATCTTCGACCCAGGCTGCAGAACAAATCGCTTATTGGTACAAGAAAAACAAAACAAACCTAATCACTCGCATCGACCAGATCCCACGATTAGTCGCTACTCTAGTACAATTCGATATCCAGCATGGTCTAGGTGAACACCATCACTATTCAAGAATTATTCAATCACATAAAGTCAGTAACCTTAACTGGTTTAGACTGACAAATGCTGTCATTAAGTATTGCTTTGTCGACAATTACTATAATAAAACTGTGTTTTCATATGCCCCTAAAGAATTTCAGTTGAGTATAAACGGGATTGAAATAATAGAACTGCTTGAACTCGCAGAAAAAGAGATATTTCTTAATAGCGAAAAACCTGACTTTATCGACTCTCGATCAGAAAATATGCTCGCACCATGGGGCAAACCCCTACTAACAAATTACAATGAAATTAACAATGACGACTTTAAACCTGATTTTGATATCTCATTACTCGACAAGTATAAAAAACGGCCTTTATATCTCAAATTACAAAAGAGTTCGTGGTCCATCGACAAAAGACACAGAATGATTGATAAAATCGAAAAGCAACAAAAGCTTTCTACCGTGACCTACCCCATAGGAACAGCCTTTCCAATGCCTCTATGGTTCGTTTAATATCACTAAAATTGAACAGCAAGGCCCTGTATCAGCGGGCTTTGCAATTCGGGCCTAACTTGCCAATACAGTATCATCTGTGTGGTTTATCACCGGAACGCCTAGTGCTTTAAGATCAGTGATCAGCTCAGCAACAATGCCATGCGCAACAACGACTTTTTCAAGATCAATCTCATATCCGGCATTTTACATTAGCCAACGCTTCGGTATAACCTGATTATGCAAAAGCACTAAGACGATGAATATTGATTTAATCGACCAATTTGATGATTAATATATCTGTGAAAAGTTCGGCGTTCACTACACTGACATATACGAGAACTATATATCCTCACTCGCTGCAAAAAACTTCACTGAAATTTATCTAATTAATTCTCAAGCGTAGGCCGAATGACCTTTACTGTTACAGTGAGTGGCTCGTTTCGTTTTATGTAGATCAATTGGGAGTAGGGTTAATTTAGTAAAGTTAACATATGCACTGAACAATAGAGTGCCGACGCTTATTTAACCAAGGCTATCTTGAAGCTATTAAACAAATAGCAAAAGGATAAAGAAAAGTTTAAGCATTTATTTCGCTCAGGAATAATTTTCATACTTATAAGGGACCATCATGAAACCATTATACAGCCCACGACCTGAAACCGCAGCGCCTTATCAACTCCACCTTGGCCGCTTGAACTTTGATTGCACTATTACTGACAGCTATGCCGACTGCTACAGCATTCGCGGTGCGATTGCTCGCTATCGAGCTCACCTTAACACATTCGAATATAACCGTGACTCGGTGGGTGGCTGCGTGTACCAAGCTGGCGAAGTGATTGCTGTAATCTCTGGTAACGGTCGTGTATGGCAGCCGATGGAGACAGGTAATGACTGCTTCGCGAAACTACCTAGCAGAGAGGAGCTGGTGATTGACGAGCCAGAATACACAGAGCTTTACTGCCGTACAGCTCGTGGCTGTTTCTTTGCTATCGATGCCTCGATGATCGATAGAGATCAGCTCACACTGCTGGGCTGCTCGAGTTTTGCCAACGCCGAGGACTTCTTTCATGCGATGAGCAATTGGCATGATATCCATACGGTGATTGGTGACGAAATCGTCATTTTTGAACGTAATGGGCAAGTTGTTTACTCCTGTGACGACGCCGAAGGCGGACTGGCTTTGTGGACAGCTGACAGAGACGAAGACGTGACACTTGAGCAGTGGATAGCTTCACTTGATGATGACGGAGAAAAGGTCAGCGGAGTCGATGCTAGCAAGCCACCAGCGATCCTCCGGCTGGGTCACTTAGTGGCATTGATTGCCGATCACTTTCCGATAGTTTCCGTTAATAACATTGACGAAGGCGAACAGGTAGACGGCAGCATTGTCCTCACTTCTGATGTCCACATTGCCGTAAGGTTTGACAGTCTGGAGATTGGTCAGTGGGTTGATAACGGAACAGCGATGAAATTCCACGGCGAAACAAGCCGCACCGAACAAGGAGTCAAAAAAGATATTTTACCTAAGCTTGTCGAGCTTCTGGGCAATATTTAAACGTTACGTGATCAAGCTCGAAGCCATTCATAAAAAGGACATCACATGCGCTTTTTAACAAACGAACTAATTTACAGCCTCACAGATGCAGTATCAATGATAGGCGGCTACGCCCCTGATGGTGTGATGGCCTGTGCCGAAGAGACAATGACAATAAAAGAGTCAGAAATTTGCTGGGCGTTCCTTGGCTGGGTAGATGCTAATGAGCTCAAGTTCGGCGTGGGAAATATCCACGAGATTTTTGACCGGTTCATGGAGGAAGGGGCAACAGATCATATCAAGGCGACGCTGGACGAACCAGAAAAGCCGCTAGATGTCAGCAAAATAACATTGATTGAAACCAAGGCATTTACACCGACAGCCTTTACTGCTGGTAAGCACTCCCTGAGGATGAACGACAGGGAAGGTCGTAGCCTTTGGAATAAGCTGGTTGAGAGTAGCACCCACTGTTTTGCGACTCACAACGACAACAAGCGCGAGTCACTGGAGAGGTATGAGATCAGCTGCGAAGGTGAGGTGCGTATGCTGATCATGCAGTCGAATTATCGTGCAATAAATCTTGTCCTGTCCGATCACTGGGTAACACTGGATACCCAGTCACTACAATATGAAGTTAAAAACCGATCGGGATCATAAGAAAAAGCCCGCATATAACCTGTGCGGGCGAACTGACAGGGGGAACCATCTGCGTTTTATTCACCAATGTCTTTTGGTTTGAGATAAATCGTCTCGGTACTCATATTGCGCATGTGTTTGGATATTTATAATATTGATGGTTCGGTTACTTATTATTTACATGATCAATTAAGAATGGAGTTAATTTCGTAAAATATACTTACCGTTATTAAAGAGGCCGTGCAGATGTTTTCTGATTATTATAATGCCGCTAATCGAGTTGAAATCCTAATTGACACCAACATGGAGCTATTCAATAAATATCAAATAGCGAAAGAAGAATTTAAACTATTATTTCGGTCAGGCAAGCACCTCTCGCTCAGTGTAAGCTGGGGCAAGGATAGCCAATTAATGCTCATAATTGCATTGGAGGCGTTTCTCGAGCTACTCAATGACGATAGCTGTGAAGCAGTAAATAGCAACACACCATTCACTGTAATCACTGTTGATACACTCAATGATACTGCAGCGATGACGATGTTCAGCCGTTATTGCAGTAACAAGCTGAAAGCGTACTGCCAGTCAGTTGGGATAAATCTAGATTTTCATCTCGTACAGCCACCATTAGATAAGGAATACGCATCGCTATTCTTCTCTGCTTACAAGTTAGTGGCACTGCCCCAGCTAAACTCAGACTGCACCGCAATTTTAAAGATAGATAATATCAATCAGACATTACGCTCATTAAAAGCGAAATACGGTGCCGACTCCTTTGTGATATGCACAGGGTCGACAGCAGATGAGAGTCAAAATAGAAAACATTCGATGGCTAAGCATGGCACCCTAACGCAGTCAGCAGAAGGTTTGATCAGCAATGCTAGTGGAGAGTATCAAAGCTACGCACCAATACGTGACTTCCTCGTTGAAGAAGTCTTTGAGATGCTGTCGATGTGTGGCATATCCCCGCTAAATTGCCGCCATGACCAGCCTCTAATACCGTTTTACCTAGATTCAAACGCATTGCTATTTTCTATATACGGGCGGTCCGCAACGGATGTGTGTGAAGTATCTCATGTCAGTAAATCTGCAAAAGGCTGCGGTGGTAAGGGGAACCGACAGGGATGTAATCTTTGCCTCAAAGTGGGCAAAGAAGACAAGGCGGCCACTCGCCACAACCAATCGCCCCGCTGGAACTTCCAGCGTGATATTACTGCGTTGCGTGACTATCTGTATACCGTAGGCAGTGACCTTAGCCACCGAACGCTTCATCCAAAAAGTATCTGCCCTGTAACAAACTCAGTCATTTACCAGCCGAACGTCCTCAAATCACGGACTCTCGAAAAAATCCTCTGGTGGGCTGCTCAAATCACATATGACGATCAGAAAAGGGCCAGCGATTTCGCCGAATTAGTTAGAGCGGGAAACGTTCATACTCATGCTGGCGTTAAAGATATTGAAGCTGACTCAACGCTAGATCAGCAAGCTAAGCAACAGTACCTTGAAATGTACATTGATGGCTGCCAGCAGCCGCTAATGAATATCTTTAATATTGAGCATGCTATCTACTTGTCGATGCAATACAGTTATTTAGGTGTTAAATCCCTTCCATACCGACCACTTGCTATATGGAACGCTGTGTTCAACAAAGGCAAGCGTATTCCGTTCCCAAGTGTTGATACCAACACAGCGATAATAAGTGATCTACCAGATGCCATAGCCTTCCAATTGGCGCCAGTAGGCACGGATATCAATGACCTGTATCGTCAACCATTCCGTTCTTGGGACCTGATTGACGCTGATATGCAACCTCAGTGCTTATCAACACAGTATGTCGTTAATACTCAATCCATTAAAGCAACATGGGATCACGGTAATATCACGACAACGGTAAAAGGCAAGCAATTCACCCTTGGACCCGGTGCATACCGGCATTTACAGCGCTCACTTGAGGAAATGGCAACAGAGCGAGGAGAAAACTTCACCGTTAACGTTACCTTGAATGATAGGAGTGAAGCTGGTTTTGCCCTGCCACGCACGACAGCCAGAACAGCCAGAAAGGTTGATACTCATCGTCATAAATCAGTGAGAAGCATTATTCGCACTAAGCGTAATGGCCGCTCCATCATCAACCGTGGAAGAACGTCACTGAAGCTCAATCCAGCAAGTGACATCGCCTCACAAGCCATGGCCTTAACCGACGAGCGCTCATTCTGGTTACCGAGTTTCGATCGCGAAGTAAGGCCAACGGTCAATACCGCTATTGAACTACCATGTGATGCTGATACAGCCGATTTTCATGTGAACCGAGAGGCAATTAGCGAGTTCATCAAAACCGAATTGCCAGAAATGATCAGAATACATGATGAGTTTGCTCTCATGCTTCGGCACCAAAAGCGTCGTGAAGCGGGCAAAATGACTTTGCGACAGTATATAAATACAGAGCCAGTTTGGCACTTGCTCCGCTCATCTATTCTGTTTGTTCCAGAGGGAAAGAAGAAGAGCACACTACGTCTTATGAGAAGAACTGAGCTATATGCCGAATTGGATCTTTACAATAAGCCTGATAGCTTCGAGGCGAATGCTGACCACCCTAAATGCCTCTCTATGCACCAATATCGAAAGATGAAAGCGAAGGTACTCATAGACATACGAAACCGTCGCAACGCTTCAAGAGCGGAAGCTAGACAGCTCAAGACTGTAAATCGGTCAAGGTTGGTGGCTGACTGGGTTACTCAGCACATCAAAGAACTCCATTGCCACCGGATGAATTACTCTGTTCAGCATATCGATACCGCATTGTTACTGGCCGCTGGTGTGACAGGCTTTGATCACATCAATATCAAGCAGCAAGGATTGGTGTATCTCGATTGGCATGACGAAATCGGTTCTTCACTCAACAGCATCGAGTCGTTCTTAAGTACTTTTCTACCCAAGCCGGACATCAAAACATTGAACCAAGTACCAAATGTAATGATCAAGCTAGAGAAAAAGCTTAACGATTTGAATAAGCAATTCAACACAACCGTTAATAGCAAGTTAGCTATGTGGCGGGAACTTTATGAAAGCCTACCTACATACGCCGAACTTGCAGGTACTGTGCTAAATGAAGAACAGCAAATTCACTACATGGCTGAAGCCAATGATTTTTCGGGAAACTTAATCATAGAGAACAACCATTATTTGGGCTGGCAGGTATACCAAAATCTTAGCGGTACCGCATACACAGTGCTTACACACCGCGTTATGCCATGGCACCGAACACAGCAACATCGCCAGGCATTCGAAGCTGAGTTAGCTCGGCTCCAGACCACATCGGAGATTAAAACTGCCTCAACGGCACTGAACAGATCTTCGGGCAGCAGCAAGATGCAAGCTTTAATGAGCCTCACTCGAGCAGCATAGTCTCTGAGCCAAAGAGATTAACCCCTGAAAGCTTTTCGAACGATAAGATATGCACTTGCACAGGTACCATCAATATGTTGATCTATAAAAAAAGGAGTAAGCAATGGGATTTTTTCAAAGTATTTTCGATACGTTAAAGCGGCTATTCACCAACCTTGAGCGCAGCTTTTTAATCGCGCTAATTATCGCAGCAAGTATTAAATTTATTATTATCGATAGGATTTGGTCAGATCAAGGAGTCATCCTTGATTTGTTGATTCTGCTTGTTATGACTTACAGCATAGAATTCGTGCTGGTTAAAGTACTCAAGCACTTCAATAAAAAAGGGAATGGCAATTCCGCTTGATGATGATCAGCCACGGCAGGTGGAGATGATGCCGTGGCTAACTCACATCTAAGCGATCACACAAGTTCGGCCTTCGCTCGACTCTATCAGCGTGTGGCCTATACCCTCCTGCTCACCACTACTCTTATCTGTTGATATCGTCCAGTGAAAGTTCTCTTTTAACTCTTTAACGCCAGCAGAGGCTGAATTGGAATAAACAACAAAACTGCCGTTGGCCGTTCTAGCGCGACGTAATAAGTTTTCGAACATATAAAGGCTAGACTGGCCAATAAATTTATTACCTTCAATAAAAATATGCCAATGATCGGCTACTCGCACATTGTGTAGCCTGTAATGATGAAAAGCATATAGTTGCGCAAGGTATTGTCGGATATGGAGCGCGACCTCTGTTGTTATATCGATCTGAGAGACATGCCCAAATGCTGGCGACGCTTTCAATGGCGGCTTAGATAGACTCACTAAACCAAGAGACTCAAGATCGCAAACAGCCTCTTCAAGCAACGCTTTTACCTCAAGTCGTCGCTCATCATTATTAAGATCAGCACCCGACAAGAAGTTTCTGAAAGTAGTTACTCCACGTGAGATCGCGAGTGATATTTCCTTGTGCAAAACTGCCGTTTGAAACTCAGTGAGAGGTTTCGACAAAAGTGCCCGCAATAATTCGAGAACTATGTCTGCCTCACCTGACATGTGTTTGGCCACCTCAAACACATCACAGTTATAGTTATCAAAAAGATCCGTGGCTACGCCATCTAATCGACCAATACTAAGGACCGATACTGCATTACATTGTGCCTTAGCGATATGCTCAGCAAAAATAGATGCAGAATCACCTTCAACCAAAACATTGTAATTGCCAAAAGAGTCGAAGGGGTTAAAGCAAAATCGTGAACCTGATTTTGTCTTTAGTGGCATTCCATTTTTTGACCCAGACCAAGGAACGACACCGGGCAAATAACCCAATAAACCTTCTAGAGGAACAAACTTCCGCTTGAAACTTGTTCCATCTACAACGGTGTGACCCTGTTCAGTCATCGACTGCTTAAAAGCACTCATAAAAGCTGCTTGTGCGATCGACCCGGCCCCCCTGACTATCACACTAATGGAATATTCAGCTAGAAAATCAACGTACGTAAAGTCGTGCTTCGTCTGTCTCGATTTGAAGGAAAATAGAGTATTGATAAGCCCGTTTTCTTGTATTGACTGTTTTTGTGTGGCCTGTATTGCATCGACACCACTACATGGCTTGATACAGACTCGATATTCGTAAGCCGCTGGTGGAAGCTGCTCTATCACATCCTCAATTAAACGTAGATTATCAATTGTGCGTAGCAGTTTATCCTCATCAACGTTTAATTCAACATCACAAGCAGATTCGCTCAGCAACAGATTCGTTTCTAACACTTGATCAGAGCATTGCTTGATTTTAAAGCCTAGAATACCTAATTGATAATTTAAATCTGAAACAACAAGTGTTCCTTCTTCAGCACTGACTAAACTAAGTTCCAGCTCAAAGCTGAAACCATTGTTGGAATGCCTGACCGTCCTTAGAACAAAATTTATCACTTCTAACTCGCTCCAGAAATGCCTGATAAATGCGATTAAGGACTGGTGGATATGACTAGGTCGTGAGTGAACCTGCTGGATTGGCTCAAGGTAAATTGTGGATATCATAAATCGCTCAACTGACATTGCCCCAAATGCTTGAGGCTATTGTTATATAAATACATTTATTTGGTTCAGTCTACACTTCACAAACATATAGTCATATATTATTTATATTACACCGGTATGTATCTGCGACAGTAAGCTTGAAAATGAGATATTCGTCATTATGAGAAGTGATAAAGTGCTAACTCTGAAATCAATTATGATTTATTGATAACATCATAAGGGTGTATCTAAAGGAAGAGAAGCGCTTTTTGTTTAATTTTCAACCATTAATGAATGTTCTTAGTCTTTGATTTAAAATTTAATACCACTAACTGTAAAAATTGCTATTATATTAGTGACAAGGTAATCAGCGGATACATCAATAGCAGTGACGATTTGTTGTTTACCTTGTTTCCTCTATCTATCCTTATTTAAGAAAATTGTTGCATCTCCTTTGTGAGTGTTACTATCAATGCCCCGGGTAACCGTTTATCCTGAAATTCTAACAATCAAAACCCTAACAAACGGTTCATGTCCTAGCTTCTCTAATAGATATTCAACGGATTTGGATAACATTGGTCTTGAGGCTCCATCAAACCCGCCAGCATCCAGGATCACTGGGTTTTCTCACGTCATGACTATAAAATAAGTCAGTTGGCAATTGACCTTGTAATTAGATCAGGTATGCATTGGACAATACATGTGCTGGCCGTCTTATAGGAAGAGATGAACTACTGTTGTCTTAAATTAACACGGCTATTTTCACCGCCACAGGTTCCAAGAAACTGTTTTTTCTATCAGATCAACCATACTACAACTTATCATTTGACAATAGACTGATTTTATGTGACATTTTCCAATAAGCTTTCGGTCAGGCGTCAGCTATTACTTAATTATAATAAAAGCAAAAGTAACTTATCCTGCGCTACACCCAAGATCTATCCAAAATGCCAGTGAACTCTAACGAATAGCGAATATTCGCTAGGGTTTACCCGATACCACCTCCTTCCCTTTCTCTTTTGATTGAATTTTGATTGCAACTAACGTTGCTTCATTTTTCAAACTTAGAGTTTGACTTATCTCGTTCGAAACGCATGCGTTACCTTGAACTTTATAAGTGCAGAATAAAACTGTGGCCATTGATTAATTAATTCATAGTGAGTTAGTTTCTTATTATTTATTTCTAATTACCCATTGAGGGGCTCTCCCCTCGTGGAAGCCTCTGCTTGGTGTAAAAAATTTTTAAACCACCCGGAGGTGCATCATGATTAAATTCATTAAAAATCTTACTTCAACAATTAAGTCAAAACTTAAATTTGTCCTAGCTAAGCTTCAAGAAGATTTTCTCTTTATGATTTACAATTTCAAAGAAAAAGCTAAGCTTTCGCTTACTCTATTAATTGACAAATGTGATTCAAACATTGAAAAAGATACAAATATTGTTGTTATTTTATTTCAAGCTGTAAGAGAAATGCTTCGTGTGATTTTCACTCAAATATCGACTTCTGTTATTAATTACAGCAAGACGAGATTGAGAAAATTCATCATTGATAGCTGTGACAAAGGTGCTCTAGCCTTTTTAGCTCTTGCTGTCAATTATTTCATTTCTGGTGATTACTTCAGTGTTCTACAAGCAATTGTTGCCGCTGTTATTCTCATCGTTATATGGGACAAACACAATGCTAATAAATAGCCTTTTCTTCTTAGTAATGATATTTGCAAGTCTTGAACTTACTGTATCTTTATTATCCAAGAAATAATTATGTTAGGCTCCTTGCGAGCCTTTCATTTCCAACTTTCCCTGAATTGAACCCAGACTAAATAGATATAACTATTTAGCCTGGATTCAATTCAGTTGGCAGTACACGTTACTGTAAACGCCATCAGCCGACCACTCGTGTTCAGCTGGTGGCGTTTTTGCGTTTATGGTTATAAAAAAGTTTCCGATATCGGCCTTCAAGTAGAGCTAGAGACCACAGGACGACCCCTTATGACATACTTTTGGTCGGATTTAAAAGGGAATAAAATACAAACTCTTAACCGATTAGGTCAGGACAGTGAGTAAGACAGATTTGGTGTATCAATGTGAAGTAGCTGGCCGTCGATTTGAGGCTCGGATCGGGTACCGAGGGTTAATGATTTTCGAAGATAGCCGTGGCTCTCACGCTGCCGAAATCGGCAATGCCATTGTTGTTTTTTTGCCGACTGATAATGGCATTGGTAGAAACAAACGCGGTTTTCATCTTTGTCGCTACGACGATGAGCATAAGATTGATCTGACAGACCTTTCTCCATCAGAACTCTCTAAGTTTATAATTAATTTTGGTATACCCATTGAATTAGAAGATGAGTGCTTCATAGGTAATTACATGGACTACTTCGTCAACAGTCCTTGCCAGCTCGCAACTAAAGAGTGGGTAAAAAAGCACCCTCGACTTGCTAAAAGAGCGACTTACCATATCGATAGGCTGACACTGGCAGATTATGCTGCGAGGGAGTTACATTGCCCTGACGTGATGCTTTCACCTACACGGGTCATGACGAAGTTGACGTAGCGATAGAAAAGGTTATCCCCCGTTTCCCCACTAACCATTTTCTATCTCTTGGCTCGAAAAACCCCAAAGCTGTTTATCGAACCATTGAGAGGCTAATTTTCCTATATGGGAAACTCAAATTGTATGGAGTTGAGGGGAACTAGTCTTCGTCATTCGCTTGCGATCAATTACCAAGCAACACATTTTCTCTATCGCAGTCACTTAACTAAACCACTATCTAACGATTCACCTTCGTTAACTTTAGTGTTGGTAGCAATACCTTTGAGCAACCCTTTTGCCGCTCCTGGCTGTTTTTTCACAATCGATATTACACCTAGTCGATCCACAAAGGTCTCTATCACATCACCAGCATTAAGATTAGCAACAATACATTGCTCAATCGGTAAAGCAACTCGCCTCTTCGCATCAATTTTAGGCATAACAACCCCCCTTCCTGATAACCAACGAGCCGATAGTGCTGATGCTTCAATTTCCGATTAACATATTTATGTCGGCCTTAAATGTAGCAGTTTCGTGGTCATTAAAAAGTCTAGTCCCTTTTGAGCGAGTTTCCTACTTTGAGTTAGATCTATTAGAACGGAGGAAACTACTTAATTTCTCTTTAACCGTTGAAGGTTTCTGACTGTCGATAGTCGAGATTTCATTTTCTTGCTCTAATGCTTCGCGACCTACTTCACCAAGTGCTATCTCTTCACTTACACCTTGCATCCGAGCAAACTTTTGTAGGTAGGCGATTAAACCCTCTCTCTTTTGTTGTGTCGTTCCAACAGTTAATTGAGCTTTCACCAGGTTTGCGTGATAACTGTACACGCTCTCGAGATCAGTCAAAACCGCATGATGTTTTAGTTTTTCACGGGCTGCGATCTGATTGTTCATATAGTTTTCAGAGACGTCTATTCCCATGAAATGATGACCTGTTATATCGATGATATCGCTCTGCTCATCTTTTACATCTAGTACAATCCATGCATGATAATCATGATGTGGACGGGGGCCTGATGCTGACTTTTCCTTTAGATCATGTATTTGCTTGTTGGATAGTTCATGCTTGTGCTCGATACATCTACCGATAACCACAGCAGGGTTTTTACCTAAGTTTAACTGTTTTACTTTGTTGATTATTGCCATATGTGCAGGGAGGCAGTTACTCCCAAGATCACCAGTCAGCGTGCCAAATGTAGACCACATTTTAGGGCCGTCTGCTTCAATGCGCAGGTACTCAGTTCTGATAACGTTTTGCGCTAATCTTCTTAGATTATCGATTGTAGCTTTAGGTATTAATACTGAGTTCATTTATTCATTTTTCCTATTCGCTGGTGGCCGCGCCAAGCAGCCCAGTTTCCAAAATTATATTAACTTAATCACAGAGTATGCTAATCCATTGAGCAATACATCTTCGGCAGCTTGGAACGCCTTGGACGACGTATTTACACGGGTTAGCTTAGCGATTAGATAGAGTTATTCCTTAGTCATTACCGCTTACTCCATTACTCAACAGTTCTTGTGAAAGTATTGCCTCAATGTCCTCAATCGCTGGTAATTTACTCTCCAACTCGTCAGGCAGCAACTCATCCAATTTAAACTCGGCTATACCGATCGGTGAGTTTTGGTTTCGAACTGCGTATTCTGCTACGACTCGATTTTTCTTACGGCACAGCAATAGACCGATGGTAGGTGCGTCATCAGGCTTCTTAACCTCTGCATCGATAGCGGCAAGGTAAAAATTCAATTGAGCTAAGTGTTCTGGTTTGAAATCTGTGGCCTTTAATTCGATAACTACATAGCACCTTAATTCAAGGTGATAGAAAAGGAGATCAATGAAAAACTCGTCTCCGCCAATGGTCAATCTATGCTGTTGTCCAACAAGTGCAAATCCTTGGCCAAGCTCAAGTAGGAACTTAGTCACATGGCTAACAAGTGCTTTCTCTATATCTCTTTCTCTTGATGATGAATCAATATTTAAGAAATCAAAGCAATATGGATCTTTGAACGTTTCAGAGGCTAGGTCAGAGTGAGTATCAGGTAGCGTTAGATGGAAATTATTAATTGCGTTCCCTTCACGGTGGATCAGCTTAGTCTCTACTTGAATGGCCAAGACATTGCGAGACCAACCTTTCTCTATTGCTTTAGCTGCATACCATGCCCTTTCCTCAATTGTGTTAAGCTTTTGAAGTAAGTGAAGATTATGGCCCCAAGGTAATTTGGCAACAAGCTGTAGCCATTTTGGATCTTGCTCCCAAGCCATAACTACTTGCTTCATTGCCCTCAAGTTTCTTGGGGAAAATCCTTTCATAGTAGGAAAGGCAATTTTTAGGTCATTGGCTAGAGTATCAATAACGTTATTTCCCCAACCTTTTTCTTCCTGCTGTTGGATGATAGAGACGCCAATAGACCAATATAGTTTTATTAGTTCGGTGTTTACGGTAGACGAGGCTTTTTACTGTGATGCTCGTACTTGTTCTTTGAGGCTCGACACCCACGCCTGATAGTCGTAATTAGAAATAAGTGACATTTAGCTACCTACAATATTGTTATCGTCGTCATCGTGGAATGTCCACTTTCGTACCCGTGCCAGTCGCTCAATACTCTGCTGTTTTCTCCGCTCTCTACCCTCGAAGTAATCAGACAATGGAGCATATTGCTCTAGGTCGAGCGTAAGAATATTGCCGACGTTTTCAACCGACATCCCTGCGACCAACGCGACCTCTTTTGCAGTCCAGTTATTACGATAAGCCTCAATGACGAACCCTCTCAAAAGAGATTTGCGTGTAATACCAACATCTTTAAGCCCTGCATTATCAATCAGGCTGTCCAAATGGTCATTAAGTTGTTGCGGAATGATTCGTGGTTTATTCGTTGATTTCCCACGACTTTGCAGTTTGTATGCCTGAAATTGCTCATTCACGACTAAGGCTGCATTTGGATCAAAACCAAGATAGGCTTTATGTGGCATTGAATTTATGCCGTATTTAAGGAGCAACCGAAGGTAGGCTTCAATATCCGCTTTAAGTTCTTCATTTAAAAGTACTGGCCTTTCACGGCCATTATGAGCGATAGACTCAGGCAGGATAAAGATAGAGTTTAATTCGCCTGTTGCACTTACGATTAACTCTATTGGCATTAGAGTAACCTCTAACTCCCTAAGCCCTGCCATCAGGCACAGCTTTATAGGAAGTAGGCGCACTATATTTAACTCATCATTTCTTGGTGAGTTTTTGGAAATCAGAGCTTTCCATTCTTGTTTCGTAGGTGGTCGTCCTTTCACTAGCTCGCCGCACAAAATACCTTATGTGCGGATATTGTAGCAATTGTAGCCAAATTAGCTATCGCAGAGGCAAAAATTTATGGAAAAACATGAGCTACGATACGACATGGGAAACTACCAAAAATGACACCTTAATTAAGAAGTGATGTTCTAGTTCTAAGTGGGTGATGCTTTAGCGGGCATTGCCCCACTCAACCTATAACATTTTAGAGTGGGATATCGCATCTCAACACAGTGGGATGACGTAAGGCTGAAAAATCAGTTCACTTCCTGCACAGCACTCTCAGCCTCTGTTCTGGCAAATATGGTCAAATAATATTTGAGATCAATCTCTAGATAGTAAAACTCATACCCCTAATGATAGAATCTATTTATCAGTATCTTACGAGCAAAATAACTTATGGTTTTGAAATTTCTAGCGCAGGCCTGTCGGCTGCCAAACAGCTATGACTTTCGCATTCTTGGCATTTCCCTTCTGACTGGATTGCTCGTAATGCTCCCGTTGGTGTACCTGGGTGACTTCGAACCTTCTCGGGTACTGGGTTGGATTGGTGCGTTCACCGGTGGGGCATGGGCCGCGGTATGTGGCGTCAATTTCCGGGATGGTAAACATCAATTAATCGCTACAGCCATTATCGTCACGACATTTTCGATCTTGACTCAAATGCTGGCGAATTTTATTTGGTAATGAACTGCCCTACTCACTCCAATTGCTATTGAGGTGTCTACTGACAAGCTCTTTGCCAGTAGATACCAGCTATACATAACCGACGAAGTCCATTTCACCTTGGCCCGTAGCAAAAAAGAGTCAATACGAACTCATCAGAATCAATGCAAGACAACGCTTCTTTTAAACTGTAAGTTCTTATCTTGATCACGGAGCACCCTTACATTTGTCAAGGGTCCACAGCATAGCTTCAAGCTCATGCTTTATAACAGAGCCATCAGATCTCAGTGATATTGCGGGTAAAACCCAGCTTCGACGTTGAAATTGGCTGATGCACAATGTCGATCAATGGCCAGCTTCCACACATATAACTCCGCCTGTCCCCTTCTTCTTTAAAAGGCACCTGCATTCTTTTGTTTCCATTCAAATTGCAACACACCAAATCACCTGAATTAGCAAAATCGCCGTAAACCCTCGCCCTGAAGGAGTATACAGTAAAAACCATGTTCACTACCGAGTGAGTGAGTGAGAGGCTATATACCACAGGGGCTGTGAAGTTG
>NZ_JANEYT010000086.1 GCF_024357955.1 Photobacterium pectinilyticum | reverse complement strand
AGACCCTGATCTCGACGCTTTACTGCCCTGGAACTTCGCTCATTAATACTCGCCCCGTGGGATCATGGGGCGCATACGATTAAACCAGTTTCACCACACACAAAAAAACCAGCTAACAGAGTTAGCTGGCTTATTCAGTTAAGGCTAAAATTAGGCTGTTTGTATTGCTGGTTTACTACTTTTTCTTAGATTGATAACGATAAAGAATAATGCCCCAACGACCAACAACCCGGCAGAAAGATAGAAGCCAATGGCTTTAGATCCCGTTATATCTGAGATAAAGCCGGTCAATGGCGGTGCAATAATTGACGACGACATCCCCGATAAGTTGAAGATAGCTAGAGCCCTTGCCATTCTTATTTTCGGTGCACGCTCAGTAACATAAGAGATCAATATTGGGTCAAGAGCCATCTTTCCAAGGAACCCATAGACAACAAGACTGATCATCAGTGCCGTGGTGTTCGGGGATAAGACGGTAAAAGCCAACATCAGGCCACCGGCAATTTCCAGCGTCACGACCATCTTGATCATCTGTGACTTAAACTTATCAGCCAAAGAGCTAAAGAACAGCGCACCAGGAACCGCGACCATAGCGACCAAAGCCGAAGCCCCGCCAATAGCAGCTCCCTCGAACCCGCGCTCTGTCTGTAAGTAACTTGGCAACCAAGTTACGATCATGTAGTAGCCATAACAGGTACAGAAATAGAGGAAATATACCGCAATCAGCTCCGGGTTGAGTAAAGATGCCCCTTGTTGCTCAGTCTCTGCTGTAGCCGAGTCTTGTTTTTTAGGCTCGACTGCAACGTGTGCTTTTTTATGGGGCTTTATCACTATCGCAAACACAACAAGCATTACGAAGATCACAGCCGCTGAAATATACAGCACGTTGTTCCATGCCATACCCATGTTCTTGACCAGAACACTGGATCCGATAAGGCCGATCCCCATACCGACGGCTGAACCACTATTAACGATTGCTGAAGCAAACGCACGACGTTCTTGTGGAACATGCTCACCAGACAAAGAGTAAGCAGAGCAAAAGAAAGAAGCACATCCTAATCCGGACAGCAATGAACCTGCATATACCATGTTGATTGAGGGCGCATTGGCAATAACCAATGTACCTATCGTAAATAAGCTGAAGCCGCATAACAGCGTCAACTTTTGCCCCATTTTTTCAACAACAATAGAGGCTGGTATTTGGCCACCGCAATATGCTGCAAAGTAACATGTAGCAATAAAGCCTATCTGTGTATCACTAATATCACCAAGCGCAGACTGAATTTCTGGATAAATCGGCGTTAGAACCGTACGATAAATCCAAATAGCGACCCAACCAAAGCAAAGTATTACGACAAGTTTCTTCCAGTACTCAATACCGGATTGATTACGAGTTTCCATATTAATTTCCGTGTATTATTTGTAAGCTAGCTCATAAAGCACATTAATCAGTGCTTCGACGCCAATAGTTAGATCATCGACATGTGTTTGTTCTGCTGGGTTATGACTAATACCAGCAATACTCGGAATAAAGATCATTCCTGTAGGAATGCGAGGAGCAAAGATCTGCGAGTCATGCCCGGCACCACTGTGCATTCGCATATAGTTCTTACCTTGCGACTCAAACGTCGAGTCAATGAGATCGACCAAAGTTGGATCCATCGGAATTGGCTCTTCGTCCATAAACAGATCAACATCGATTTCAATGTCCATGCTGGCACAAATTTGCCTCATGTCGGCAATGATCTGATCGCTGAAGCCTAGTAGTTTTTCCTTATCAGTATGGCGACAATCCATGCTGAACAAAATATCACCCGGCACCACATTGACGGTATTTGGCTTAGGAGCAACTTTACCGAAGGTCAATACCAGCGGATCACCGACTGCTTTTGCTTTATCAATCGACTGGCTACAGATTTTGCTGAAAGCATAAACCGTATCTTTACGGTAACCCATTGGGGTAGTGCCAGCATGGTTGGCTTCACCTTTTAGGGTAATATTGTAGCGGCGCTGACCAGCAATGCTGGTGACGACACCTAGCTGCTTACCCTCAGTTTCCAAGACTTTACCTTGCTCAATATGCAGCTCGACAAAAGCTTTGATGTCTTTTCTAACAGTGCGGTCAGTTGCAAAATCAAACCCGCATTTTTTCATTGCATCAACAAAATTGACACCCTTGCTATCGGTCAGATCTTTCACCGCATCATTATCAGCAATACCGACAATGTTCTTACTTCCCCAGAATACATAAGGAAAACGGCTACCTTCTTCTTCAGCCAAAGAAACAACTTCAAGTGAACGCTTTGGTGAACCGTGCTGATCTTTTAAGTATTGCAATGCAATAAAAGCAGCCTCGATACCAAACTGGCCATCGAGATTACCGCCATTTACGACAGTATCAATATGCGAACCAGACATAATCACCTGATCCGGGAACTCTGTGCCTTCCAAGCGTCCGTAGATATTCCCCACATCATCTGAATAAGCCTGCAAACCGCTTTTTTCAAATAAATCTAACAACGTGTTTTGTGCTGATAACCACTCTTCGGTATACAGGAGACGTGTCATACCCGCCCCTTCTTGATAACCATACTGAGTGATTTTTTTCGACGTTTCTTCTACCTTTGTTTTTAATAGCTCCATCTTTTCATTCCTTATTTTGTTTCAAAATATGTATTTCTGACAGGCTGTTCATAACGGTACAGGTGCTTAATAAGAGTTCTTTCTTGTATTATTTTTTCTGCTTACCCATTAAATGCAGATTTATGATCGTAGGAGTTGATGTATATTTTATCTGAACGCAAGTACTCATAAACATCATCGATAATGTCTATTCCATTTTCTCTTGATTTTGCTTCAATTAAATCACTATTCTGACCCGGATATAATACCTTATCAAAACCTGGAGCCGGGCGGATATCACCTAATTCCTGCATAGTTTGAGAAATCGATTCAATGAAGTATTCTTTTGTTGTGAAAAATTCGGGGTTAATCACAATATGTAACTGGCCTAAATTGCGCCCTTGCGTTAAATCATCGTACATTGAACTGACGTTTTTACCGAAAGGCAGACCCAACATTACGCCAGAAAGAATATCAACCATCATCATCAGACCGTATCCCTTTGGTCCGGCGATAGGTAATAGTGCTCGCACTGCATGTGGATCAGAAGTTGGGTTCCCTGTGCTATCTACCGCCCAGGTATCAGGAATTGATTGGTTACGAGAGCGAGCATCCAGAACCTTACCCCAAGCTTGTATCGTGGTCGCCATATCAAAGTTGATTGTCTTACCATCAGGGCCAGGCGCTGAAAAAGCAATTGGGTTGGTACCATAGTAAACTTCGCTGCCGCCAAAAGGGACAACCATAGGATCTGATTGACACATTGAAATCGCGATAAGTCCCTGCTCGGCTGCGTATTTGGTAAAATAGCCCAATGCACCACTATGACTCATCCGCTTCACGCCGATAACAGCGACACCTTTCGACTTTGCCATCTCAACCGCTTTATCCATGGCGTTCTTTGCAATAACATGGCCAGCGCCATTATCACCATCGTACAGTGCACTACAGGGGCCTGTTTCTTCGTAAGAAAATTGAGGATTCGCATTTATGCCTCCTTTCGATATTCGCTCCGAATAATACTCCACCCGAACAGCACCATGTGAGTGCACACCACGCTCATCGGCAAAAACAAGGACATCTGCAACAATGTCAGCATGTTCATCAGATAAACCGGCTTGTTTTATTTTATTTTTAATTAACTGATGAAGCTGCTCACTTGAAAGAATCATAATGTACTCCATGATAAATATTTAATTTCACGGGCTAATAGGTTTATTTTATTTCTTTATAAATCTATAGTAGCTTAAGAAATATATTGTTTTGTGATCTATAAACACTCAATTAAACTTCATGATTTTTTCTGTTTATCTGTAAATAATCATTAAAAGGTTTTATATAGTGTTTATGATTTTCTGTAAGTTTAAGAACAACCACATTCCCAGTAATGTATCGGCACCAGAGTAGTGACCATGTTCTAAAAGCCGGGAAGCATAGTAACTAAAATCATTCGGGCTGGCGTTTATTAGGTCTAGTAATGCAACTGAAAAATATCCGTTTCTTGCTTGCTCTAGATATCCAGCACTCACTGATGTTGTCCAGTAATCTAGATCTAGCGATAGGGGCAACAACTTATGCGCATTTTCTTTTAAATCAAGTTGACTATAAGCACAGGCCAGCATGCCAACCAACATATCATCATGGCTGGGCGTTAATCCTGGCCCCGCCCCAATAATGCCTTTCCAGCATGGTGTATTTCCATCAAACCATTGGTACAACTGGGCCAATATTGGATAAAAAGACGTCTTGTCTTCGTCCTTTATAATGTCTAACAATGAGCCATATAACCCCGTTTCCTTTTCTTGTTTACTCAGAAAGTCAGTCAACGCCAACAAGGAAATAGATGATGCCCCCTGCGCTTTAAGCCATACCCCATTTACTCCCTTATGCAGATGCAAATCGTTAACTATCATGCCATTACTGACTAAGCGTATATCGCAAGCACCCGGTGCAAGCGAACTTAACTGATTAAATACCTGGGCTGACACTGACCAGCCGGAGGGACTCATTCCCGCATCACTGCGGTGTAGGGTTAGTACCTTGTTATCTTCAGTTAGAAAATTAATCGCCTTACTGCCACTGCCAGCAAAACGTAACGGTCCTTGCCTAAAAGGTGCTGACAAACTGTAGGCTAACGCTTCATTTTCCATCAAGTCCCCCCGGTTTGATCTAGGCAGCCATCAGGCCGCCTCCACACGACTTACTTGGCCTCAAAGCCCATATCTTGAGCCAAGGCTTCTAAGGCTTTTTCAAAACATGCTAGTGGTGCCCTTACTGTACCGGCCCCAATTTGCCCAATACCTGCTTCCTTATGGGCAATGCCTGTATTGATAACAGGCGTAATCCCGGTTTCAACCACATGTCGCACGTCGAGACCCAGGCAAGCTCCTTGGAAATTCCATGAAGGGATTTGTAGCAAAGAGTTTTGTTCAACAAAAATCTCGGCCATTTCTTCCGAAACATCAAGCGCAACGTCAACCCCACCAACACCGACAAAGCGTGTAACGCCTGGTGCAGCGACCATCGCAGCGCCACCGACGCCGTAGGTTTCAGTAATGGCACTATCACCAATATCTGAATTGGCTTGGTCTTGGGAATAACCAGTGAAATACAAACCTTCAGGTGTGTTGACTGGCGCAGTAAACCATTGGTCACCTAGCCCACTGACTCGAATACCAAAATCCTTACCATTACGCGTCATTGCGGTAACAATAGAGCCGGCCTTGACTGTCGCACCAGCATCCATTGCACACTTACAAAATGCCATTGCCAGATTCAGGAAAAATTGGTCGGTAATACTGAGGAAGTCAAATACCCTCTTCAATACATCCTTGCTGATGTCAACAGCGGCAATGCTCGGCGCAAGCGTTCTCAATAGTAATGAGGAGGTAGCGATGTTACGTTGGTGAAATTCATCCCCCATGGTAATGCCTTGGGCCATGATAGCCCCTAAGTCAACCCCACCATCAGTATTTTTCAACGTATCTTTGAGTACCGGCATCAACTCTTCACGCATCCAGTGCAGACGTTGCTGGACCTCGTCACCGTAAGCGCCAAAGCGCATGACTTTACCAATACCTTCGTTCATATTGCAGTAAGCGAAATTACCGTCGGCTTTATTTTCAACCACAATCACTGGCATGTTTGCTGATGTAATCCCCCCCATAGGGCCAACTGCATTATGGTGATGGCAAGGACTGAATTTAACCTCGCCGCTCGCAAGCATGGTCATTGCTTCTGTGTCTGAAGTTGCCCACCCTTCGTATAAACAAGCACTGACACAGGCGCCTTGCATTGGCCCAGTCATTTCTTCCCATTGGATCTGAGGGCCAGCATGCAATAAATGCTTTCCTTCAGCCAACCACGAGATAACTTCACCTGCAGAGGCGACATCAACCCAAAATGGACGAGCTGATTTCACTTTTTCCAGAACGGCGGTGTTGGCTTCATTAATTGATGAATACATATCTTTGCTTCCCTATTGCATTTGCTTTAAAAGACTGGCTAATTTTGAGTTTCCGCCCGCGATGGGGGCCCACTGATAATGCACAACAGGCGTAGACGCAGATTGCAAATCATCAGCAAAGCTACGCAACCCCGCATTCACCACCTTGATCCCATCTAAGAGGGAAGGTCGCTCTTTAGCTGTCTCAATTTCTTGTTGTGTAATTAACGCTTCTGACAGCAACACCGCTTCTTCCAAGGTGTTGACGACAGCGACCCCCGCATCAACTAACGTGTCAATTTGCTTCGAACGTTGCTGAGGATCGTCTTGAGTACCAGTAACGGTTGCAATAACATGCAGTGGACTTTGTCGTTTGGATTTAACACTTTCAACCGCGTCTATGAGAGCTGCAGCTGGATCTGCTGTCGCGCCATAGCCGATCACAACATCTAGCAGTAAGACACCAACACTTTCTTCAACAGCACGTTTCTCGATTTCTAAGGTACGGGTTGTGGGGTCGATCATCGGGTGAGGACGTCCAACCGTATAATGATCATCACCGAGGTCGATAATAAGATGACCGCCATCATTGAGCATGACACCTTGGCGATGGGCATCATCGACTTTGAGGCCTAACTGCTCTGCAGCAAGCATCGCAGCCTCAGCAGCCAGCGTACCACCGGTATACAAACCAAGAATGTTTTTACCAGCAGTGTAATTGCAAGCTGGAACGTACTGCCGGACGTTGGCTAACATCGCAGCAAGCCTACCGGCTTCAGCAAGGCTATTGGCAAAAAAGACATTGCCATCGCGAGGTTTATCTTGGCGTGTGCCCAGAAATAGAGCGACAACGGGTTTACTCATTTCCTTCATTGCTTGAATAACAACTTGCTCAACGTCAGGAGCCGGGGGTTTAGAAACAAATGCAACAACTTCAGTTTCTTGGTCGCATTCCATCATTCTCAGTGCACTCAATGCACTTGCACCGCCAACTTCCGCCGACAGGTCACGACCGCCTAAACCAAGTGCATGCGTGATCCCTTGCCCGGCCAAACAAACTTGCGAAGCTAGCTCCTGAATACCGGTACCTGAAGCGCCGACTATGCTTATTGGCCCTTTCGGTAATACGTTAGCAAAAGCGAGTGGCGAGCCCGCCACCATGGCGGTACCGCAGTCAGGCCCCATAACCAACAGTCCTTTTTTAGCGGCTTTCTTTTTCAATGCCACTTCCGATTCAACGGGCACATTGTCAGAAAACATCATCACATTGAGATCATTATTCAGTGCCTCATCAGCTAAATCGGCGGCATAATCTCCTGCCACTGAGATCAAAGCCAAGTTGGCCTCAGGCTGTTTTGCCAGTGCGGTTTGCCAACGACGAACCACGTCAAGTCGTTGCCCTCCAGCAGAAGCCTGCGCAACCGACGCAAGAGCATCGTTTAGCTGCTGTGCGATCTCTTCAGATACATCACCGCTATCAGCCGTTGGCCTAATCGCGACACATATATCGTTTGGCGTCGCATCGTCAAACATCGGGTGCCATAATCCTGTAGATTCCAGCAACGACTTATTAGCAGGCGTCCCCATCATTACAGACACTTCTTCGACATCACAGCCATTACTTAATTGCCTTGATATCAGCATCAAGCTCACTGAGTCCTGAAAACAACCTTTTTTTATAAATGCTTGGATCATGTATGACCACCCTTCAATCCCAAAATAAATAACGATGAGAAAGCTATTTATTACTTCTCGCTTCCTTGTCTTGAGTTAAAGATTAAGGCAGTGATAGATATAAAATATTGAGCAATATCACACTCAAAATATTGTTATAATATTTTCATGAATGCCCTGATTATCGTTCAATCTTTATTGATTAAGTTTAATGTAAAACTGAATCCTTTAAGATTTTTTATATAATTCACAAGCTATTTTAAAAATAATTTTCTTACACTTACTTTTAATTACTTTATCAATATTAGACTTCGGTCAATTTTTTTTCTTCCATATTCTTTTATAAAACATGACTTACTATACATTCAAGGAATAGCTATGCTGGACAGGGAAACCATCCGTTCTTTCATGAAAGTGGCCGAACATGCCAATTTTTCAAAAGCGGCTGAAGAGTTACATAAAACACCGGCAGCCATCAGCTATCGAATAAAGGTGTTAGAAGACGCTGTCGATACACAGCTCTTTATTCGTACAACAAGAAGTGTCAACCTCACCGAAGCTGGTGAGCACTTACTTAGCCAGTGTCAAAAGTGGCTTGATTGGATGGAGAGTATGCCTGATGAACTGCGTCAAATTGCAGATGGTGTAGAACGCTATATTAATATCGTAGTGAATAACCTACTCTTTGATGAACATGCGGTATCCCAGCTTATACTTGCATTACATGAAGCTTTTCCCTTTACCCAGATCAATATCTCCAGCGCGGTATATATGGGAGTATGGGATGATCTATTGAATAATGACTACCACTTCGCAATCGGTGTTCCGGGGCTCGACACGATTGAAAATTCAGTGAAACTTCGTCCTTTAGGTAAAATGAGTTGGAGCTTTACCCTGGCGCCCAACCACCCACTAGCCGCGCTCAACATGCCACTCAAAGAGTCGCAGCTCAGACATCACCCTGCGATTAATATTGAGGATAGTTCGCAGCATATCAACAAACGCACTGCATGGCTGTTACGCGATCAGAAAGAAATTAAGGTACCTGACTTATCAACAAAAGTAGCCTGCCATAAGAACGGTGCTGGTATTGGTTTCCTGCCAAAAAACCTCGCGAGGCCTTTGATTGATGACGGGTTATTAATTGAGAAAGAAGTGCAGTGGAGCCGTACTCCATCTCCACTTTCGATTGGTTGGCGTCAAGACTCAACTGGTGAAGTAACCCAGTGGATTATAGAGCTATTCAAAAATAACGACCCCATAATCCAAGGGTTCTTAAAAAATATCGATCAACTAACTCACTAAGACATCTTCGGGGGCTACTGTGCATGCTGGTCTGACACATGTCCCCTTTTCACCCACTAATATTTGCTCTACGTCCTGCAAGGCACCAATAAAAGCAATTTGACCTGTCCGCTCCACAAATTGAATAACGGCTTCTGCTTTCGGTCCCATTGCACCATCAGGTGCCGCAAAAGGACGCATCTGGCTAACAGTGACATCCTTTAGTGCTTTTTGGTTAGGCGTACCCCAATCTTGATAAACGGCATCCGCATCGGTAAGGATCATCAAGTAATCAGCACCAATTTGCTCGGCAAGCATTGCAGCGACAGCGTCTTTATCTATCACCGCTTCTACACCACGGTACCCAACGTCCTGTTGCACCACGGGCACCCCACCGCCGCCGCAGCATACCACTGTTTTTCCCTGATCTAAAAGGCTTACAATTGTATCAGCTTCAATAACTTGAACAGGTTTTGGTGAAGCAACCACGCGACGGATATATTGACCATCTGGTTTCATTTTCCATCCATGTTGTTTTTCTAGTTTAGTCCTGTCTTGTGGCGAATATACCGGCCCAATATATTTGGTTGGAGCAGCAAAAGCAGGGTCGGATGCTGACACTTCAACCCGGGTTAACAGGCAAGATACATCACTCATGCCTTGTTCTGTTAATGAGTGCATGAGCATATAACCCAACATACCTTGCGTTTGAGCCACTAAATTATCAAGTGGATAAGCCGGCACCTCGTTGTAGGCCGAATTCTGTAGCGCCAGTAAACCAACTTGTGGCCCGTTGCCATGCACGATGATGACATCATAATCTTGATCAAGTTGCTTAATGAGTACAGTTGCCTTGTCTATATTATGTTGTTGGTTTTCTGCCGATAACACTTCACCACGTTTGAGCATGGCATTACCGCCCAACGCAATAACAATTCTTTTTTTATTCATGACACACCTATTTAATATTTACCCTGCGGGATGCTAAATACACAAAATCATATTTAACTTTGTACATTTAAAATATTAACGACTCTATTTTATGTCTAGTCTATATTTGTGATTTACTTCTTTATCAAACATTTTTATTTAATTCTGACATCAGCATACAATTATACCTTTAAGTGGAAATTGAGTTACCTTGATCACACTTTTACTCTCTTATTGGGTTAATATTTATTGACCAACACAGCTTCTGGTAATAGGGCCCATAAAACTTCCTTCCGGGCCCGTTTTTTTAGGTGATAGATTCGAGGTACAAGATGGGATACTTAAACAACAATACTGGATACATAAATGATTTACTGGCAACACGCGCAGTAATTAAAAAGAACAACTTTGCAATTCTTCCTCCTGACGGGTTAGTTAAAAATATTCTACCTGGCTTTGAAAATTGCGACCTAACTATCCTGTCATCACCACAACTAGGTGCCAGTTTTATTGATTATCTAGTAACCCTTCATGATGGCGGCAACAATCGTAGTGGATTTGGTGGAGAAGAAATTGAAACTTTTTTCTATGTCATGTCCGGACAAGTTGCTGTCGAAGCTGATGGTCAACGCCATACACTCACCGCAGGTGGCTATATTTACTGTCCTCCGGGAGCACTGTTATTCATCGAGAATGCCAACCAAGGCGAAGATAGCCAGGCCTTCTTGTATAAGCGAAAATACCAACCTATCGCAGGTTACCAGCCTCACCTAATCGTTAACCACCGTGATAATCTAGAGAAAATCCACTATGAAGGCATGGAGAATGTCATTGTCGAGGACTTGCTCCCGAAAGATTTAGGTTTCGACATGAACTTTCATGTACTGACTTTTGAGCCAGGAGCTTGCCATGGCTATATCGAGACACATGTTCAGGAGCATGGTGCTTATATTCTCAGCGGTGAAGGTGTCTATAACCTAGACAACAATTGGATCCCGGTGAAAAAAGGCGATTACCTCTTCATGGCAGCCTACGTTCCCCAAGCCTGCTACGCAACAGGAAGAGGTGAGCCGCTTAGCTATATCTACTCCAAAGACTGTAACCGAGATATTTCATTATAAACCTCCATCACTGCTAAACACTACGCGTAACATCGCCTTTGGAAGCGCCGGTCCAATCTTGCGCTTCCTTTTTTTTAATCATAATTTGATTATCAAAACTTTTTATAGAAAAACAATTCTTCCACTCATATCAATGATCTCGTAGCATTAATCCATATATCCTCAGGTTAAGTGCCGCCACCATGCGACGGAGCAAAACATTTAACTGTCGCATAATAGAGCTGGAAGAATAAGATAAAGGAGCCCGCAATCAATGACGATTAACAATGAACTGTTTGAAACCCTCAATCCACCACAGCGCTTGCTGATGGGGCCAGGTCCAATCAACGCCTACCCTCGTGTCTATCAAGCTATATCCAGCCAACTCATCGGCCAGTATGATCCGGCGATGACAGAATACATGCGTCAAACCCAACAGCTGTACCGCCAAGTATTTCATACCCAAAACCCTGAAACGTTACTCATTGATGGTACGGCAAGGGCAGGTATTGAAGCGGTATTGGTGTCTATTCTTCAGCCCGGCGACAAAGTTTTGATCCCAGTAATTGGTCGCTTTGGCCACTTACTGTGCGAAATAGCCCAGCGCACCGGTGCCGAAATCACCACCATTGATGTTGAGTGGGGTAAGGTCTGTGATCCTCAGCAAGTCGAGGACGCCATCAAGCGTGACAAACCAAAATTACTGGCCACTGTTCAAGGCGATACGTCAACAACAATGAATCAGCCACTGGCTGAAATCGGTGAAATTTGTAAACGTCATGATGTGCTGTTCTATTGTGACGCCACGGCTTCTGTGGCCGGTAATGATCTATTGGTTGATGACTGGCACCTTGACGCCGTTTCCGTCGGCCTTCAAAAGTGCTTGGGTGGCCCATCAGGCAGCGCACCACTGACCCTGAGCCCTAAATTTGTCGAGCAGATCAATCGCCGTAAACATGTTGAAAAAGGGATCCGTGATAATCACCATATTGATGGTGAGGAAGCGATGATCCAATCCAACTACTTTGATTTACCGATGATCCTCGACTATTGGGGCGAAGAAAGGCTGAACCACCATACCGAAGCCACCTCGATGCTGTACGCCGCACGAGAATGTGCAAGAATCTACCTAGAACAAGGTCCAGCGAATGTCATTGCACGCCATAAGCAAGCGGGAGGTGCCATGGCGGCCGGTCTGCAAGCCATGGGCTTACAACTATTTGGCGATCAAGACTACAAGATGAATAATGTCGTTGGTGTATTTATCCCTGATAGAGTTGATGGCGAAAAAGTTCGTCGAGAGCTATTAACTCGATTCGGTATTGAAATCGGGACGTCATTTGGCCCACTTCAAGGCAAAATATGGCGTATCGGTACGATGGGATATAACGCCCGCCAAGAAGCTGTGCTTCATACACTCGCAGCACTTGAAGCCGTACTGCATAAAAATAAAGCCCAAATACACCTTGGTGCATCAGTCGCCACAGCAATGGAATATTACTGATCCCAACCATGCCTGCTATCAGGTTGAAATAAAACAGTGCCACCGTAAGGTGGCACGCTGTTATTTAGTCGCTACGTTTTTTGCCTTACCGTCGGTTCAACTAATGAGTCTGATTTTCCATCATTCCTGCCACTTGAAAGGCTGTTAACGTTAGGTTTTCAGTACCACCAGCAAGGGCTTGGGATAAGGTGCACGGTTTAGACAAAATCGAGAAACATGCCACGATGCCCACTTGGCGTAATGCATCACAGCCATCGCCCAATGACCCCGCCAAAGCAATGGTCGGGATACCCATTGATTGCGCTAACTTTGCAACGCCTGCCGGTGTCTTACCGCCCAATGTTTGCCCATCCACTCGTCCTTCTCCGGTGATAACCCAGTCGGCCCCTCGCAATTTTTCAGCCAGTGAAACCGTGTCCGACACAATGGTAATCCCGGGTTTCAACTCTGCTTGCATGAATGCCAACAAACCAGCACCCATTCCCCCAGCAGCACCAGCTCCGGGCACATTAACCACCTGACAACCTAACTTTTCATCAATACAACCTGCATATCGAGCCAATGCCAGATCCAGTTGCTCAACAACATCAGGGGTGGCGCCCTTTTGTGGGCCAAAAATGGCAGAAGCACCGCGAACTCCAATCAATGGATTATCAACATCACATGCCGCAATAACCTCAACGCCAGCAAGTCGAGGATCCAAGCCTTCCATATCAATGTCTGCGATGCGCGATAACTGAGCACCGCCATGGCCAATGGGATAGCGGTACTTATCGAGAAACCTAACACCAAGCGCCTGCATCATCCCAGCTCCGCCATCGTTAGTTGCACTACCACCAATAGCGACAATCAACCGTTTTGCTCCGACATCTAGCGCCGCTGAAATCAATTGACCGGTCCCGTAGCTGGTTGTTAAACGAGGATCCCGCTGATCTGAGGTGAGTAACTCTATCCCCGAGGCTCTTGCCATTTCAATCACGGCCGTCTCACCGTCACCCAGCATACCGAACTGAGCCTCTACCTGCATATCCGGTAATGGCCCCATCACCTTCACCGTATGACGATGCCCATTTGTCGCATCGACTAATGCATCCAACGTGCCTTCCCCACCATCAGCCATAGGCACACATACCACCTCACTGGATGGTAAACGTTGGGTGATGCCTTTTTTTATCGCCCGGCACACTTCGGCCGCACTTAAACTTTCCTTGAATGAATCAGGGGCAATGACTATTTTCATCCACCATCTCCTTTTCTAAACACACCAGCAAAAACCACAGCGGGCACCGAGGTGCCCGCTGGTTTGGTTAGTCTCGGATAGAGTGATTACTCATATGCTCAAGCGCTTTGATCATTGCAGAGTGATCCCATCCACTTCCATCGAGCGCGGCGCAGGTATTAAACAACTCCTGTGCGGTAGCCGTGTTGGGTAAGTTCAATTGCAGCTCACGCGCACCTGTAAGGGCAAGATTAAGATCTTTTTGATGCAGCTGGATACGGAAGCCTGGGTCAAATGTCCCTTTGACCATACGCTCACCATGCACCTCGAGAATTTTCGAAGAAGCAAAACCGCCCATTAATGCCTCACGGATCTTAGCTGGGTTCGCGCCAGCTTTTGAAGCAAACAATAGTGCTTCACCGACAGCTTCAATATTCAATGCGACAATGATCTGGTTGGCAACCTTACAAGTCTGGCCATCCCCGTTACCACCAACAAGGGTGATGTTCTGTCCCATCACTTCCAACAGCGGCTTAACTTGTTCAAAGATATCATCTCGACCACCGGCCATAATAGATAACGTGCCCGCTTTTGCGCCCACTTCACCACCAGACACTGGCGCATCGACATACCATGCACCAAGAGCTTCAACTTTCTGGGCAAACTCTTTCGTTGCCATTGGCGAGATAGAGCTCATATCTACCACAACTTTACCGGCGGCCAACCCTTTGGCGATACCAATGTCAGAGAACAGAACATCTTCAACCTGAGGGGTATCCGGCACCATTGTAATGATCACCTCAGCAGCTTCTGCTACAGCCGCTGGTGTCGGGCACGCAAAACCTTTCTCCCCCAGCAATTCAGCGGGTGCAGGCTCAAAGTGCTCAGAGAAGTACAAGGTATAACCTGCGTCCTGCAGATTTTTTGCCATTGGCTTACCCATGATCCCCGTACCAATAAATCCAATATTTTTCATCCGATTCTCTCCCTTCCTTAAACTAAATTAAATTCTTTAAGCCAAGTCAAACCCGCCTGAGTACCGTTTGCAGGCACGTATTCACACCCAACCCAGCCGCTGTAACCAATATTGTCGAGATGAGCCAGCAAGAATGGGTAATTAAGCTCACCCGTACCTGGCTCATGACGCCCTGGATTATCGGCCAACTGAACATGGCCAATTTGGCCTAGGTTCGTTTCCAGCGTACGAGCGATATCCCCTTCCATGATTTGCATGTGGTAGATGTCATATTGGTAACGGATATTGTCAGAGCCGACATCTTCCAGTAGGCCAAGGGCCATCCGAGTATTGGATACAAAGAAACCGGGAATATCACGTGTGTTGATAGCTTCAATAACAAAAGCGATGCCTGCAGCCTCTAGCTGTTCATTGGCAAACCGCAAATTATCAACAAGTACCCGGTAAGCATCATCATCGGTGACATGATCCGGCTTAATACCGACCAGGCAGTTTACCTGGCTGCAGCCTAACGCTTTTGCGTACTCAATTGCCTTGGGGACACCCAAGCGAAACTCTTCAACTCGGTCAGGATGGCACGCAATGCCACGCTCACCGGCAGCCCAATCTCCGGCTGGCAAATTAAAAAGTACCTGCTGCAAGCCATTAGCTTCCAGCTTCGCGGCAATTTCATTGGCAGGGAAGTCGTAAGGGAACAGGTATTCAACACCACGGAAACCCGCCTCTGAGGCGGCTTGAAAACGGTCCATAAAATCAAGCTCAGTGAAAAGCATTGACAGGTTCGCTGCGAGTTTTGGCATAATTCATGCTCCTAGGTGCTGTGGCATTCCAGCCACAGCAAATTCGAAATAAATGATCAAAATTGATGGGTATGTCTTCGCTAGAAAAGCTTACAGGTCGACGGTTTCTTCAAATTCCATCACCTTGTCAATGTCTGGCCCCATCGCAATGTTGGTGACGCGCTCGGTCAATACCTCAACCACAACAGGCACTTTGTACTTCTGCAGCCATTCTTTCGCCTGCTCTAGCGCAGGGCCGATGTCTTGAGGCTGATCCACACGAATAGCCTTACAACCAAGTCCTTCAACGACACGCTTATGATCGACACCATATTCTTTCAATTCCGGGGCATTCTGGTTTTCAAAAGAAAGCTGAACGCAATAATCAATATCAAAGGCTCGCTGAGCCTGACGAATAAGACCTAAATACGCATTGTTAATGAGCACATGGATATACGGCAGTTTGAACTGGGCACCTACCGCGAGCTCTTCAATGAGGAACTGGAAGTCATAGTCACCAGAAATGGCGACTACAGGCTTAGACGGGTCTGCTTTTACCACCCCAAGTGCTGCAGGCATCGTCCAACCTAACGGACCTGCCTGACAAGCATTGATCCAGTGCCTTGGTTGATGAACATGCAGGAACTGATTAGCTGCAATTTGTGCCAATCCGATCGTAGACACATACCTTGTATCGGGACCGAATGCTTTATTCATTTCATGGTAAATGCGCTGTGGCTTAACCGGGATACAATCAAAATCTTCACGTCGTAACATCGTACGCTTACGTTCAGCACAACTAGCGACCCATTCACTCCTATCTTTCAGATCACCGGTGGCCTTCATTTCTCGGGCCACTTCGATAAAGACCGATAATGCATCGTGAGCATCGGAAGCAATACCTAGATCTGGCGAGAAGACGCGGCCAATTTGAGTTGGCTCGATATCAACATGAATAAACTTGCGTCCTTCGGTGTAAGTATTCAGATCCCCTGTATGACGGTTAGCCCAGCGATTGCCGATGCCAAACACAAAATCTGACTCAAGGTAAGTGGCATTTCCGTAGCGATGGTTAGCCTGACACCCCATTCTGCCGGTCATCAAAGGATGCTCATCAGATAATGTTCCCCACCCACGCAATGTTTGGATAACAGGCACATTCACCAATTCAGCAAATTCACGCAGAAGTTCAGAGGCGTCAGCATTAATGATCCCGCCACCAGCGACCAATACAGGTTTGTCAGCCTGGTTCAGCATTTCTAGCGCTTTCTTAGCTTGATCTTTAGTCGCCGATGTTTTTGAAGGAGTCATTGGCTCATAGAGATCAATATCAAACTCAATCTCAGTCATCTGTACATCAATCGGCAAATCCAACAGTACTGGACCAGGGCGGCCAGAACGCATTTCATAAAACGCCTTTTGGAAAGTCCCTGGCATCTGGCCAGCTTCTCGAATTGTTACCGCCATTTTAGTTACAGGCTTGGCAATTGCTTCGATATCAACCGCCTGAAAGTCTTCTTTATGTAGCTTCGCAACAGGTGCCTGGCCAGTAATGCAGAGAATGGGAATCGAGTCTGCAGACGCTGAATAAAGACCGGTGATCATATCGGTACCCGCCGGGCCAGACGTACCAATACACAGACCAATATTACCCGGTGCTGTGCGGGTATAACCTTCAGCCATATGAGAAGCACCTTCAACATGTCGTGCTAGCACATGGTCAATGCCTCCTATCTTCTTCAGAGCTGCATACATAGGGTTAATCGCGGCACCTGGGACACCAAATGCAGTATCCACACCTTCTTTTTTAAGAATTAATACTGCCGCTTCTATTGCTCGCATTCTTGCCATAATTTTTCTCCACCTAAAGATAGGATAAGTTTTGTCACCCTAACCAAATAGGATTTAATTAAATTAAAAATATTTAAAAGCTGATGGTATAATTGGCAGATAATTTTTTAACAATACAATTATCTTCACCCGCTCGGTCAATCGTTAGAAAGTCTGTTTCTTTATTTTTTGCAAACAGTAAATAATGCCAGACATTACGGTGGTAATTTACGCCTTGATTTCCGTTTGTGATAAATGCACGTAATGTCGACTCTTCAATATTGTCATCACCCTGAGCAACAATAACTATAAATCGCTCACCGTTTAATGGAAAGAAAGCCTGACTTCCTTTAGGGTGCTTTTCCAATAAGTCGAATGAGAGGCTGTTATCAAAGCCAGCGGCTCGAACAATACTAATCAACGGGGCAGCAGTATCTGACACATCAATAGCTCCAAGAGCATGAAAACGCTGACCTGAGCGATCATTGATATAGAAAAATTCGGAGTTATCCGTTTCAATCACATCACCAAAAGGGGCAAATGCCTCTTTAGTGAGAGGCTCTACTGTTAATTCTCGCATAATTAAAGTCACCTAATATAATTACCAAATTAATTTAAAGGGTTAACCGTTATTAAACGACTAACAATCATAATCGGTATATTCCCCTTCTCTGAGGATAATAAAAACAGAGATCCACATTGAAATACTTGACCTAGACCACACTTTATTTTCTCAGTATATTTTTCAAACAATATAGGAATGATTAGTAAAAAAATTTATTGCCAATCAAGCTCATTCTTTAAAGTTAATTCATTTAAATCAACGTTAAAAATTAAAAATAATTTAATAAAGAATGGTAACAATCCATATGAAAGGGGAAAAACATGACATTCAGAATTATAAGTAGTTTGAACAATTGAAATTTCGTGCAAAAAAAAACCACCTGCAAAGGTGGCTTCCTTATTCATATTAACTTTTGATTATGACTCTTTGATCGTCACTTTCTCGATAATGATGTCGTCCAGTGGCACATCTTCGTGACCAAAGCGGGTCATGGTCAGAGCCTTACCAATATTGTTCACCACCATCATGCCGGCAGTGACTTTACCAAATACGGCATAGCCCCAACCTTGATTGGTGGTTGACGTGAAATCAAGAAAGTCATTGTCTTCCAGGTTAATGAAAAACTGCGCTGTCGCCGAATGGGGTGCATCAGTACGGGCCATGGCAATGGTACCGACTTTATTTTTTAAACCACGGTTGGCTTCATTTACAATCGGATCACGGGTCGGCTTTTCCTTCATGCCAGGGAGGTGACCTCCACCTTGGATCATAAAACCGTCGATGACACGGTGGAAAATCGTCCCTTCGTAGAAGCCATCCTTGCAGTATTGCAGGAAGTTCTTTGAGCTAACCGGCGCTTTATCGAAATCCAGTTCAATTTCGATATCACCAAAGTTTGTCGTGAAAATAATCATAAAAATATCTTAGCTAAATGTGCGTTGCTGGCAGTATACAAAGCTTAGCGGATACCGCAAACACTAACGCCCTACTCCCACGCTGTTAGCATTTTGGCCAATAACCCATCAAGCTGTTGTTGCTCTTCCTCCGATAACACCTTCAATCTATCTTGGTTGCTATCATGTAGCTCACGAATGATGTCATCGATCAGCACTTTACCCTCTAGTGTTAATTGCACCAATTTGCTGCGTTTATCCTTGGGATTATCAACCCGATCAACCAAACCAGCTTTGGTCACCCGGGTAAGCACTTTGGTTAAGCCACCAGAGCTTAGCAACATCGAACTGTACAGCTCTGTTGGTGACAAGCAAAACGGCGCGCCAGCCCGCCTCAAGGAGGCCAGTACGCCGAAATCGGCACTTTGCAACTGGTATTGATCAATCACTTTTACCAAGTCTTGCTGTAGATAATCATGAATACGGTGAATACGTAAAATCGGCGGTGAGTATTGTTCAAACGATTCAGGCCAATTTTCTTTTATACTTTTCAATATATTAGAAACAGTCTCTTGCTTTACCATCTGCCTACTCCTTCCTAACCTTTATAAATATATCTTGCTGGGAAAATAAACGCCATATAATATATTTCCAGAAAGATAAATAAGCGATTTTATGGCTAAGAAGCAACTATTCGAGGCAATGCAGCAGGTAACTGCTTAAAGATAAAATTACTATTGTCATTCCTTGGTATTGAACACCAGTGGAAACACGTCAATATTTTAGATAACGAGACTAAAACAACAGAATTCTTGGCTCTCAATCCTAATGGTAAAATCCCAACAGTCGTTTTAAATGACGGTCGAGTGCTTTGTGAGTCCAATGCAATATTAGAATATTTTGCAAAAAATACGCCTTATCTACCTAAAGACAGTTATCAAAGAGCAAAAGTGTACGAATGGCTTTTCTTTGAACAATACTCACATGAGCCTTATATTGCTGTGGCACGTTTTATCCAGAAGTATCAAGGTATGCCAGAGCACCGCCTAGAAGAATATAAGTCGCTACAATCAGGTGGTCATAAAGCTCTACAAATCATGGAACTACAGCTGTCAAAATCAAAATTCTTAGTTGGTGGTAGTATTTCTATCGCTGATATCGCACTGTATGCTTATACCCATGTCGCTGACGAAGGGGCGTTGTTGAACAAATCCTGGGAACCTTTTGGTAGCGCGATGATCTGATCCCTCGACACAGTGAAGGGAGCAGAC
>NZ_JANEYT010000085.1 GCF_024357955.1 Photobacterium pectinilyticum | reverse complement strand
TGGGCGATGGGCGATGGGCGATGGGCGATGGGCGATGGGCGATGGGCGATGGGCGATGGGCGATGGGCGATGGGCGATGGGCGATGGGCGATGGGCGATGGGCGATGGGCGATGGGCGATGCAAATTTTTTGCAAGAGCCTGACCATGTCAAGCTCTTGTTTCTTCTCTTCGCTCTTCCACTAGCCTATGGCCGCTTTAGCCTATCGCCACGTTTTACCTCAACTTCGCCAACAGGCTTTTCGCCTCTAGCTGCAACTCACCGTTGTCACCTTGGGCAACGTCTTCGAGTAACCCGCGCGCACCTTCGCTATCATTCATCTCAAGGTACGCTTTGGCCAAATCAAGCTTACTGGCAAACTCACCTTGGCTGTCGATATCCAAACTACCAATATCGGCCAGCACATCAGGGAACTCATCCAAACCGACATCAAGGTTCAGCGGTGCTTCATCCAATTCACTATTAGGCTCCTCACCATCAAGATCCTTCATCAGCTCATCAATACTGATGTAAGACGCGTCAGGTGCTTGGCGGTGAACAGGCTCTGCAACCGGAGACTCATCGACTAACTCACTGGCCGCTTCTTCCATCGCTGGCTGAGGTTCGTTGACCTCACCCACAAACAGCATTTCAGAATCGGCACCGTTATCAACCATAAGATCATCTTCGTCGAAGGCTGGCACGTCTTCGACATTCATCTCTGGTTGATCCTCCCAGTCCTCACCTTCAAGTTCGGGTGCAGGGTTACTCGCCGCCCAAATTTCACTCTCTTCTGCTGACAAGTCGTCTACAGCGCTATCGCCAGTTACATTTTCCGAACGGCCCACCAGCTGCTCACGCTCCCAGTCTGCTTGCAGTTCGGGGTCGTTTAGCAGTGCATCCATATCCAGCCCTGCCGAATCGACAAACTCATCGCTCAGTTGCGCGGCTGGAGCCAAAGCTTCTGCCATTGCAGGCTCTGGCGTGACAACAGACTCAAGGGCTTGTGGCTCAGGAGCTTGTGGAGCAGCAGCTTGCGATACAGGCGTTTGTGAAGCGGCCGCTTGCGGTTTGAAGCCTTGCTCGACTTCATATTGCTCTAGTTCATGCTGCTCATCGAATGAAGCCTGTAGGGCTTCATCCTCATTAAACTCAGGCAGACTAGCCGGATCCAGAGTTTCAAACTCAATATCCGGGTGGCCATGAAGTGAATAAGGGCTAGCGGGTGCTTGTTGCTCGGGCTGAACGTATTGTTCTGCCACTACAGCATCCAAAGGCTCTTCATTTACTTGAGGTTTCTCTGCCGCTTCTGCTGCCTGCTGTAACTGACGAACGATATTATCAAGCATTGCTTGCTCATCGTCTTCGCTCAGTACTTGTTCTTGCTGCAGCTCTACATCCGGATCGTTAAATGCGGCCTCTTCATCGAACTCTGGCAGATCATCGAGTGTCAACGGTGCATCATCGAACTCGTGCTTCACCGGCTCTTCAGAGGCTTGCTGGGCAACATTCTCAATCCGAGGAGCCTCATCAAGCTCTGCTAGCAGAGTTTCCTCATCAAAAATAGGGAACTCTTCGCTGTTGTGCTCACTGTGCTCTGAGGTCTTATTCTCTTGCTCGTCTGGGCTTTCTAGCTCTTGGGCGTCAGGTTCACCTTGTGACACTTCGTGAACTTGTGACTGCTGAGTGTCCGCTGCAAAGTCGAAAGCAGGCTCATCAAGGATGATCTCTTCGCTATCGACCTGCAGCTCTTTGCTACCAGCCTGTTCGCCAGCCTCTAGACTCTCAAGCAACTGTTCAACCGTTTGACCGATAGCGTCAATTTCAGCGCTGTCGTCCGGCTCTACAGCATCCAGCATGGCGGCATCAGCCGAAGCAAGAAGCTGTTCAATTTCGTCAATTTCTGGCTCTTGAGCTAAAGTTTCTGGCTCTTTGGCTAATACTTCCGGCTCAACAGCGACACGCCCCTCGACCTCAGTCGCATCAGCATCAGCATCAGCATCAGCATCAGCATCAGCATCAGCAGGTTGGTCGGTTTCGGTATGTTGGTCCAGAATGTCATCAAGTCGCTCAGTGCTCTCCTCTTCAATGCTGATGTCATCCAGCATCAATGGATCTTCTACAGCGACGCTAAGCTCGGGTATATCAAGATCGAGAGTATCGGACCCTTTTTCCTCGACCTCTGCTTCATCAAAATCCTCAGCATCGGCCAACAACTCATCCAATAGCTCAGTGCTATTTTCATCGATTTCAATACCGTGACTGGCCAACAAGCTGTCCGTATCCGGCTCATCGAGCAGTTCATCAAGCAATGCTGTACTGTCTTCTTCCAATTCAATTTCGGAAGTGAGGCTGTCTTCATCATCAAGCAGTTCATCGAGAAGCGCCGTCGGATCGCTGACCGACACATCCGCTGCATTGACGACAGCGTCATCAAGCATTGATGAAAAATCACCATCCATTGCAGGCGAGGCCATCAACTCGATATCGGCTAAAGCCTGATCAACCGCTGCCTGCTCGGATTGTGCGCTATTGACTGCATTAGCATCGATAACGGCGTTATTTACATCAATGCTATCGACGTCAATGCTATCAAATAAGGCATCCAGCTCATCTTGACCGACCATCTGCTCCGGCTGCGAGTCTAACGCTTGCACCTCATCACTGGCTGCAGAAGAGAACAATTCATCCAGCATAGCCTGATCAACAATCTGATCTCCATCAGCCGACGATTCCAGCGATGCGTCCAGATCACCACTGTCATAAGACAAGTCATCACCATCATAAGACAGGTCAAAGCTATCTTCGTCGTCGTCATCAGCCTGCAGTGACTGCTCCCACATTGCCGCCAACTCTTCATCAGGGCTCGGCTCAGGCTTCTTGTCCATTTCATCCAGTGCCCGCTCCATATCTTCCAGACCAATAGCATCATCATCACTATTGACTGAAATACTGCTCGCACCAAGATTACCGCCGATATCGCCAGCAATATCAAAGCCATTACTGTCTTCCTTCGAAGCCAGAGAGGACTCTTGGCCAAACAAGCTACTTTCAGGATCATCGAACAGGGAGTCATCATCACCGAACAGATCATCAAGTTCTTCGTCGTCACCCAGTGTCAGGCTCGGCACATCTTCGCCATCGGCCGGCATAGGTGACGGCGGAGGCATCATTGCGGCTTTGTCTTGGCTTTGCGGGGCATCCAATGACTTCACATCATCTTCAACTTCGCGCTTACGGCCAAGCAGGAAGTAAGCCAGTAACCCCGCTATCAACGCGCCAGGGATCAATGCCATTGCCGCTAACATCAATGGGCTGGAAATCATACGGTCGAACAAGCTAGGTTGCGGCTCAACCACTTGTGCTTGCATCGCACGCTGTTGGTCAATAAAACCTTTGATCTGCTCCCGCAGCACTTCATCGTCGGTCAGTTGTTGCTTCAATGCCGACACTTCGTGCTGCATCTCGGCAAGACGCACACGCAGCAAATGATTGCTCTCGAGAAGTTTGGTCATCTGCTCGTCAGAGGCATCCAACTGGACTTGCAAGGCTGTCGGTTTAGGTGGGATCAGTGGCGCTTTTGGCGCAGCCTCTGACGCTTTAACTACGGTTTCAACCACAAGCTCCGGCTTATCCTGCACCTGCGCGACAACTGCCGGCGCGGTTTTCGGTGAAGCGTCCTGAGTCGCTTTAGGAGCAGGTTTCGGAGCCGCAGCAACCTCTTTCACTTGAGGTTCAGGTGCTTGCACTACAGGCTTAGGTGCTTGAGCAACGGGCTCAGGTCTAGGCTCAGGCTTCGCTGCAGTCGGTTGCGGCGTCGTTACCGGTGGTGGCGTGGCCGCCGTTCGAGTCTGGCTCCGAGAAGGAGTGCGCTGATCGGCTTCCAAACGCTGCTTAACCACATCGATACTTTCACGACGCATTTGTGCTTCTGTCGGGATAGCCAACATGCTACCCGGAACCAAGCCGTGAATATTGCTATTTTCAAATGCCTGTGGGTTCTGGCGGAAGATAGCGCCGATAACCTGATAAATAGAAACTTGATTATTCGGCCGATAGCGAGTTGCAATCGACCACAAGGTTTCAGTATTGGTAGTAGGCCCATAGCGCAAAGCATTAGCAGACGACTGTGTAGACGATCCGGTATTAGCTGGCAATGAAGAAGCTGTAGGCTGTACGCCTTGGGTTGGCCCAGTAATACGAACGGTATTCGCGTGGACTGGAGAATATATCACAGCGGTGGAAAATATTACCGGCAGGAAAAAACGTTTTATCATCGTCGAAAGATCAGACACTGCCTGTCATCCTCTTTGGCAGGAAAATAGCTAAGAATGCATAGCACACGGCATCAATATAAAATGCATGTGCACAGCAATATGATACAAGATTATTTAATTTCGGCCTATTCACAATAATCTTGAGCGTGACATCTCCACCTAATCATGAAGTCGGGAGCAAGGTCGCACTATTGGTGACCTACGTAGATTCAGCAAGTTGAAAATACAACAGCAGCGATGGGCGATGGGCGATGGGCGATTGATTACAAGAGCCTGACCATGTCAAACTCTTGCTTCTTCTTTGGCTCTTCCTCTAGCCTCTAGCCTCTAGCCTCTAGCCTCTAGCCTGATTATAAATACTCTTCAATCAGCTTTTCTGCGATCTGTACACTGTTGGTCGCCGCACCTTTACGGACATTATCGGCAACCACCCACATGTTCAGGCCACAAGGGTGGCTGATATCTTCACGGATACGGGCAACCATCACGTGGTCTTTGCCGGTCGCATCACTAACCTGAGTCGGGTAGTCATTACCATGGAAGACTTCAATACCTTCGGCACTTTCCAACAAGCTAATCGCTTCTTCGATATGTACCGGCTGGCAAGTTTCGACGTGAACCGCTTCGGCATGGCCGTAGAATACAGGCACACGAACACAAGTCGGGTTAACACGGATATTGTCATCACCCAAAATTTTCTGGGTTTCCCACACCATTTTCATTTCTTCTTTGGTGTAGCCGTTATCCATGAACTCATCGATATGTGGCAAGCAGTTAAACGCAATCTGCTTGTCGTAAACCTTGGTTTCCGCTGGCAGGCCGTTTAACAACTTAGCCGTTTGACCCGCAAGCTCATCAACACCTTTTTTACCCGTGCCCGATACCGACTGGTATGTCGCCACATTAATACGCTCGATACCGTATGCTTCGTGGATCGGCTTCAGCGCGACCAGCATCTGGATCGTCGAACAATTCGGGTTAGCAATAATATTGCGGTTACGATACTCCGCAATCGCGTGCGGGTTTACCTCAGGGATCACCAAAGGTACATCGTAGTCGTAGCGGAAGCGGGACGTGTTGTCGATAACAACCACACCGTAATCGGCAGCGGCTGGCGCCCAGCGCTCAGACGCTTCTGCACCGGCAGAGAAGATAGCAAGCTGGACTTGGCTCCAGTCGAAATCTTCAACGTTTTTGACCCGTACAGACTTACCTTTGAAGCGCAAGACTTTGCCCGCACTACGCTCAGAAGCTAATAAATAGAGATTGCGAACAGGAAAATTGCGTTCCTCAAGAACTTCCACAATGGCTTCGCCGACAGCGCCGGTCGCACCGAGTACTGCAATATCAAATTCCTGGCTCATGGCCTTTCCTCTACTGTAAAACCTAATTTAGCCAGCGACTCTACCCCAAAATGGGCCTCGCCCGCTACTGTAATCGCGCTATATTCACGGCGATCCCAGTAATTTTTGCGCATCCGGTCGAAAGCAGTCGCCATTTCCGGGCTCCCCTCTGCCGTTTGACCCATTTCACGGCGGAACAAGCCATCATCACGGCGCACATCATAGACAATCTGGGTCAGGCTAAATAGCGTCGACTCATCCCACTCTTGGCTCAGGCTGACCTGTGGTACTGGAGCGATCGGCAACAAGCTAGCAGCGGTAACCTGCTGCTCTAAGCCAAGGAATTGGCAATAGCTGTTATAAACCATAGTGGTGCCGCGTGCCTTACCCTCTAAGCCATAGCCAGCAACATGCGGAGTAGCAAAAGCCAGCAGTGGCAATAGTTCGAGATCAACCTGCGGCTCGTGTTCGAATACATCCAAAACAGCCGTCAGCTTCTTGCCCTCTCCTGATTGGCTCTGCTGCAGAGCGCGTTTGAGGGCGAGGTTATCCACTACCGGGCCACGGGCCGCATTGATCAGTATTGCACCTGATTGTAAATCTGCGAGGAAAGTATCATCGACCAAATGATGGGTCGGGTACTCGCCATCACGGGTGATCGGTGTATGCATGGTGATGACATCACATTGCAAGCGAATGTCGTCTAGCGAATGGAAAGTCCTGCTATCACCTTGTTGCTGTTTGATTGGATCATTAAGCAAATACGGGATCCCGAGCGCTTCCAAACATTGGGCAAGGTAACTACCGACATTGCCGGCACCTATGATCCCTACCTTTTTGTCAAAAATAGAAAATCCCTGCTGCTGGCCAAGCACCATCAGGCTACTCAATACATATTCAGCCACACCCACCTTGTTACAGCCCGGCGCAGCGGTAAAGGCGATACCTTTGGCAGCCAATGTCGCTTCATTAACATGATCTTGGCCGGCTGTTGCGGTGCCGACAAACTTGAGCTTATTCGCCTTGGTCAACAAGGCTTCATTGACCTTGGTCACCGAGCGGATCATCAGCGCATCAATATCCACCAAATCCTCAGCGGTCATTGTTCTGCCCGGTTTGCTGATCACTTCGCCCAACTGGCTAAATAGCGCCTCGGCATAAGGCATGTTCTCGTCAATGAGGATTTTCATGGGTCGGTTTCCTTATAAAGCGGTTCTGTTTAGAGGAATGCTATTAGATTGGGAGGTGATGGGCAATGGGCGATGGGCGATGGGCGATGGGCGATGGGCGATGGGCGATGGGCGATGGGCGATGGGCGATGGGCGATGGGCGATGGGCGATGGGCGATGGGCGATGGGCGATGGGCGATGGGCGATGGGCGATGGGCGATGGGCGATGGGCGATGGGCGATGGGCGATGGGCGATGGGCGATGGGCGATGGGCGATGGGCGATGGGCGATGGGCGATCCAGATAGTTTGCAAGAGTCTAACCATGTCAAGCTTATGCTCTTGCTTATGCTCTTGCTTTTCCTCTAGCCTCTGGCCGCTTTAGCCTATCAGCCAAGCTCTTTCCCATAAAAAAGCCCAGCAGAAAAAGTCTGCTGGGCGAACGTCCAGGAAATAAAACACCGACTGGGATCATAGACAGCTCCCGCAAAAGAAAATACTATTCACACAGCCGATGTCGCGTCTGTTTTTTTAGGCACTGACTCAAGGTCATATAACAGTTAGAGCAGTCCCCGCAAAAGGCTTTCTAGCTGAGTACCTTAGTCAGTGCCACCCCTGGAAAATGACAAAAGTCGGTTAAGCTTCGTACTTCTTGATAACCAGTGTGGCATTGGTGCCACCGAAACCGAAGCTGTTGGACATCACCGTCTTCAACTCTTGGTCGCGCTTTTCAGTCACGATATCAAGACCCGCAGCCGCTTCGTCTAAGTTATCAATGTTGATGCTTGGTGCAACAAAGCTGTTTTCTAACATCAAGGTTGAGTAAATCGCTTCGTGAACCCCCGCCGCACCCAATGCGTGGCCGGTCATCGCCTTGGTGGCTGAAATCGCTGGGCTGTTATCACCAAATAGCTCTTGGATAGCGCCAAGCTCTTTCACATCACCGACTGGCGTTGATGTACCGTGGGTATTGATGTAATCGATGTTGTCAACATTTTGCATCGCCATCTTCATACAACGCACCGCGCCTTCGCCCGATGGCGCTACCATGTCGTAGCCGTCAGAGGTTGCGCCATAGCCGACGATCTCGCCGTAGATTTTCGCGCCGCGAGCCAATGCATGCTCCAGCTCTTCGACAACCAACATGCCGCCACCACCAGAGATAACGAAACCGTCACGGTCTGCATCATAAGTACGTGATGCTTTCGATGGATCGTCGTTGTACTTGGTAGAGAGTGCGCCCATGGCATCGAACATCATGGTCAAAGACCAATCGAGCTCTTCACCACCACCCGCAAACACGACGTCTTGCTTGCCGAGTTGAATCAGTTCAAGTGCATGGCCGATACAGTGAGCAGACGTTGCACACGCAGAGCTCATGGTGTAGTTCACACCACGGATTTTAAACGGTGTCGCCAAACAAGCAGAAACCGTTGAAGACATCGTACGCGGTACCATATAAGGCCCCACACGCTTCACGCCCTTCTCGCGCAGAATATCGACGGCTGCAACCTGGTTATAAGAAGACGCCCCACCAGAACCCGCAACAAGGCCAGTTCGGTCATTTGATACCTGATCTTCCGTTAGGCCAGAGTCTTCAATGGCTTGTTCCATAGAAAGATAAGCAAAAGCGGCAGCATCGCCCATGAAACGCATCTTCTTACGATCGATATGTTCTGAAGGGGTCATTTTCAAATCGCCCCAAACATTACTGCGCAGCTTCATTTCTGCAAATTGTTCAGAGAAGTTGATACCGGATTTACCCGTTTTCAATGACTCCAGCACTTCTTTAACGTTGTTACCAATGCTGGACACAATACCCATGCCTGTAATTACGGCTCGTTTCATGATGAATTCCTACTGTCATTTATACCCAAATAACCTCTGTATAAACAATCAACAACCAGAGGTAACTTGGGTATAACGCTGACGATAATAACGGGTTTATCTGTCAAAAGTGGTCAGCTTTCCTGTTGATCGGGTACAATCTTCGGAAAAATACCCGTTACACCAACTATGAGGCTTCCCCCTTGTCTGATAAAGCCCAAATGCCGTCTGATACAGATAAACCGTCCCAGAACGAAAAAAACTCGGCAAAAATCGAACATGCCGTACTGGACTGGAATGAATCAGGCACGCCTGTGTCTAATGACTTTGACGATGTGTACTTCTCCAACGCCAATGGGTTAGAAGAAACACGCTACGTGTTCCTGCACCAAAATGGCTTGCCTTCGCGTTGGGAATCTTTCGACCGCCGCCGCTTTGTGGTTGCTGAAACAGGGTTCGGAACCGGCCTCAATTTCCTTGCCGTCTGGCAGTGGTTCAAAGCCTTCCGTCAAGCACATCCGGATGCCACCACCAAAGAGCTGCATTTCATCAGCTTTGAAAAGTTCCCGGTGACCAAGGACGACCTGATCAAGGCTCACCAGTCGTGGCCTGAGCTGGCTGACTTAGCGAGCCAACTTCATGCCCATTACCCACCGGCTGTGGCCGATTGCCACCGTATTGTGTTGGAAGACGGTATGATCACCCTCGACCTGTGGTTTGGTGATATCAAAGACTGTATGCCACAAGTATGGACGAATAATGACGGTATCGTCGATGCGTGGTTCCTTGACGGCTTTGCCCCTAGCAAAAACCCTGAAATGTGGAATCAAGATCTGTTCAACGGAATGGCAAAACTGGCCCGTGTCGGCTGCAGCACAGCAACGTTCACGGCAGCAGGTTTTGTTCGCCGCGGCCTCATTGAAGCCGGTTTTGACATGAAAAAAGTCAAAGGCTTTGGCACCAAGCGAGATATGCTGGCTGGCTGCGTGACCGAGCGCAAATACGGCAGTAACGTTAAACCTTGGTACTGTCGCAAATCGGCCAATGATAAGAACGAACAAGCAACTGAGGTCGCCATTATCGGCGGCGGCGTTGGCTCGGCGACAACAGCAATAGCACTTGCACGGCGCGGGATTAAAACCACCCTATATTGTGCCGACGCACTACCCGCCGAAGGTGCATCCGGTAACCGCCAAGGCGCAGTGTACCCATTACTCAATGGCTCTAATGATGCATTGTCGCGCTTTTTTGCCCCTGCATTTCTCTATGCCCGCCAATTTGTGGAACAAGCAGCCAAGCAAAAAGAGTTCGCCCATGACTGGTGCGGAGTGACCCAGCTAGCTTGGGATGACAATGCCACCAGCAAGCTAGGAAAAATGATGACCGGCGGCTTTCCTGAGGCGCTTATCCGCCAGCTTGATGTCGACCAAACTGAGCAAGTCACTGGTGTTGTATCCGGCCATGGTAGCGTCAACTACCCACTAGGCGGCTGGCTATGCCCGCAGGATCTTACCCGTGCATTGATTGAGCAAGCACAAGAGATGGGCTTGCTTGAGGTTAAAACTCACACCGACATCCAGCAACTCACCCAACAAGACGGTCACCAAAACAGCGATCAAAGTGAGCAATGCTGGCTGCTGACAGACCAGCACGGCCAGCGTTACCAGCATAACACTGTGATTGTGGCAAACGGCCATCGTTTTGCCGAGTTCCCACAGACTCAAGATATTCCGGCCTATTCCGTGCGCGGTCAGGTTAGCCATATTCCAACCAACCCGACACTGAACCCGCTGAAAACCGTGCTTTGCTATGATGGTTACCTCACTCCGGTTAATGCCACCGGTGAAAGTCACTGCATCGGTGCCAGTTACCGCCGCGGCAGCACTGATTTAACCTTCAGCCCTGAAGAGCATACAGAGAACAAACAGCGCTTGGTTGATTGCCTGCCTGAAGCAAGCTGGCCGCAAGACATTGATATGTCTAACGAGCAAGCACGTGTCGGCGTGCGCTGTGCCAGCCGCGACCATCTGCCATTTGTTGGTGGTGTTTGCCAATATGACAACCTGCTAACGCAATATGCTGATTTGATAAACCAGCAAGACAACGCAGAAGAGGTACCGGTTTACCACAACCTGTATGCAATGATTGGTTTGGGCTCTCGCGGCCTGAGCTCAGCCCCACTGCTTGGTGAACTACTCGCTTCGCAAATCTGCGGCGATCCGCTACCGCTACCTAACACTGTACTGGAAGCATTGCATCCGGGACGGATGTGGGTGAGAAAATTGGTGAAGGGAAAGAAGGTTTAATTCTGGCTATTTTGGAGAGTAGCGTCCCCTTGCCTTTTCATTAAGGCAAGGGAATTGCAGTTGGGCGCCGATCGCCCATGGCCTTTAGCCTCTAGCCAAACCCACTATTGGGCTTGTGTTACTGGAGGAGCTGGGTCATCACCACCGCCAGAGTCAGAAAGTGCAACACCAATCACGACCGCGGCGGCACCGACCGCCAAGACCGTTGCGGTTATACCGCCAGCAGAAGCAGCAAATGCGGTATCGATACCCGCTGCTTTACCGGTTTCTTGGCTCGCCGCTTCAACAGATGACTTTGCCTGCTGCTGATTGGCAGTGGACTGAGTCGCTGTAGATTGAGACGTTGGTGCCTGCCTTACCTGAGTACTGGTTGATGCATTGTCTGCCGCGAACGCAGACAGGCTTATAAAGCCCGAGATGAAAATTGCCGCCAGTGAAAACTTCATCATTACTATCCCCAAAGCGCAACATATAGTTATTGATATGACTATAAGTATAGATGGAGATAAAAAAGACAAAGGGAGTCTTGAGAGCAGTCTTGAGAATGAGAAATGGGCGATAGGCGATAGGCGATAGGCGATAGGCGATAGGCGATAGGCGATAGGCGATAGGCGATAGGCGATAGGCGATAGGCGATAGGCGATAGGCGATAGGCGATAGGCGATTATGAATAAGATTTTTGCCTATGTCTAATCAAAGCACCTAGCTGAGCTGAAATATGACCTGTCCTTTGAATTAATGGATTAGCCGTGGATGGCCTCAAGTATGACAAGTCTCTTGCCAACATTAACTGTGTTGCCAACTCGCCATTTGAGCCTTTAGCGATAAAGAAAAAACGCACAGCCTCTTTATCACTAAACCGCTTATCCCCTTCAGCAATATTAGATAGGACAGATATGCAGCTGCGGCGGATTTGATCCTTCCAGCTGTAGTCCTTACAGCTATCAATGGCCTTATACACATCCAGCGCCTGCTGATAACTGTCCTTCCATACTTTCAGCTTTTTATAATTCATCCTTGAATATTAGTCCCATAGCCTATCGCTCCTAGCCAATAGCCTGTTTTATCAATCCGCCCCAAACAGATCGCGGGTGTAAACCTTGTCAGCAACATCCGCCAACTCTTCGGCCATGCGGTTAGAAACAATGACATCAGAGAGTTGTTTGAACTCATCAAGATCGGTGATCACTTTAGACTGGAAGAATTCTTCTTCTTGCAGCACTGGCTCATAGACAACAACCTGGATCCCTTTGGCCTTGATACGTTTCATGATGCCCTGGATAGAAGACGCGCGGAAGTTATCAGAACCCGCTTTCATGATCAGGCGGTACACGCCAACGACCTGTGGTTTCTTCGCAATGATAGAATCAGCAATGAAGTCTTTACGAGTGCGGTTCGCATCCACAATCGCGCCAATAATATTGTTAGGCACCGATTGGTAGTTAGCCAATAACTGCTTGGTATCTTTCGGTAGGCAGTAGCCACCGTAACCAAACGACGGGTTGTTGTAGTGATTACCGATACGAGGGTCTAGACCGACACCTTCGATGATCTGGCGGCTATCTAAGCCGTGAGCTTCTGCGTAAGAGTCCAACTCGTTAAAGTAAGCCACACGCATCGCAAGATAAGTGTTAGAAAAGAGTTTAACCGCTTCAGCTTCGGTGCTATCGGTGTAAAGCACAGAAATGTTTTCTTTCACTGCACCTTGCACCAACAAGTTAGCAAACACTTCTGCCCGCTCAGACTTTTCACCGACAATGATGCGTGATGGGTGCAGGTTATCAAACAGTGCCCGGCCTTCGCGCAGAAATTCCGGCGAGAAAATCACATTGTCACAGCCCAATTCATCTTTAATACTCTGGGTGTATCCAACAGGCACGGTCGACTTAATGATCATGACAGCCTTTGGATTAATCGCTATCACATCTTTGATCACAGCTTCAACAGAAGAAGTATTAAAGTAGTTGGTCTGTGGGTCATAGTCGGTCGGGGTAGCGATAATAACAAATTCCGCATTTTGATAAGCCAACTCTTTATCCGTCGTCGCTTTCAAGTTCAGCGTTTTTTCTGCCAAATACTGGGAGATTTCCCTGTCTTCAATCGGTGAGATCGCTTGATTAATCAAGTCAACTTTGTCTTGAATAATATCCAGTGCTACGACTTCATTATGCTGTGCCAACAATACGGCATTGGACAGGCCTACATACCCTGTACCTGCTACGGTAACTTTCATTACTCAACCTCAATAAATTCAGAAGAAGTCGCAATAACAGCCCTTGTCCTGATATCGCGTCCTACTTACTGATCTGTACATTCTAGTAGAAAAGATAGTACCTCAGTAACATAACAGAACATAGTGATGGTTTTGCTTACATTACATAATGATGTGCAGAATCAGACAATGGTGGTTTTCTGCTCAGCCGCTATGACCATCTCACAATCCGGACGCACAACCTGCAGAGCTTGAGCGAGTTCAGTTTGAGCTCGATAATCACCATGTACAAGGTGAATCCTGTTTGGTCCTTGCTCGATATTCGCAACAAATTGCACCAAATCTGATTGATCGGCATGTGCCGAATACCCAGATAAGTTATGGATTTTTGCCTTTACCTCTATTGTCTTGCCATTGATTTCAACCTTTTTCTCTCCACGAGAAAGAGCGTACCCCAGTGTACCGGAAGCCTGATACCCGACCATAACCACATCCGTACAAGATTCAGGTAGCAGCGCTTCGAGGTAATTCAAAATGCGCCCTCCGCTGCACATGCCACTGGCAGCCACCACAACCGCTGGCTCTTTCGTCGACAGCAGGCGGTTAACAATAGACAGATGCTGCGAGTGAGAATCCACGGTAATACATTGCTCGAATGACAGCGGGTGGCGTCCGGTATTTTGCCGACCCATAGCCTCTTTCTCCCACAAACGATTAAACATCTCGTATTGCTTGGTGACTTTATCTGCCAAGGGCGAATCGAGAATAATAGGTAGCTCCTGCCACCTCATATGGCCAGAGTTGACCTGTAAGTTGGATGAGAATGTCTCAGCAATCAAACTTTCGATATCAAACAGCAGCTCTTGCGTGCGTCCAACACTAAAAGCCGGGATCAGTATCGCCCCGCCATCAAGTAATGATTGTTCAATGATATGTTTAAGGTTTTCACTTCTTTCAGTCTGTCGCTGGTGCTGACGATTCCCATAAGTACTCTCCAGAACTAATACATCAGCCCGCTTGGGAGAGATCGGATCCACCAGCAAAGGTGTGTTTGAAGGGCCGAGATCGCCAGAAAACACCACAACTTGGTCATCAGGCAGCACTACCTCAACATAGGCGGATCCCAAGATATGCCCCGCTTGGCGAAAATAGAGTGCGAGCCGCTCACCAGTAGGTAACGTCACAGGCGCTTGGCAATCGAACGGTACCGACCGTAGCAGGCTTTTGATCAGGGAAAGAAACTGACTGCGCTGCTCTTTATTAAGGTTAAGCTGAATTTTCAAACCGTCATCAAGCATCAACGGCAGCAACGCCGCCGTCGCTTCTGTGGCATAAATTGGTCCTCGAAAACCGGCGGCCAAAAGCCAAGGAATACGCCCAATATGATCAATATGGCAATGGGTCAGTACCAAGGCCTGAATATGTTCCACGGGAAAATCAATATTTAATGAACGAGGAGCTTCACTGCCCTGAAACAAACCGCAGTCAATCAATATGCCGTACTCCCCCCACTGCAGTTCATGACAGGAGCCAGTCACTCCCTGATATGCGCCGTGATGGATAATTTGCATAAGCTTGTCCTTAAAAATTCAGTAATACTGATCTTCGCCAAATAAGTTGGGGACGACATCACTAACCAAAATATGCTCGGCACATATCACAAAAAAAGTCGTTAATAGTTAGCACAAATACATTATTGCTAAGGTGACTTCAAACGACCTCGCACAACGCTACCCATAGCAAAACAGTCTTGGATAAAATCACACATGGAAAGTGTCAAAAAAGTGACTAAACTAAAATGTAAAGATTCAGCTCTCCCCCTACAATCTGTGAGATACGTTCAAATTATCCTAACATTACAAGGTTTAACTTTAATGATATATGCCACAGGTATAATATTCGTGAGTTGTCAAATTATGATAGGGGTTATTTATGGACAGCAGACTGACCGCTATTCTATTAGTGTCATTCTTTTGTCTGATTGCGCTAAGAAAGTTCGCCATTATAGTTAATTTGGTTGACTCGCCATCAGAAAGGAAGCATCACCAAGGTAGCGTACCGCTTGTCGGCGGGCTGGCTATCTTTTTCACCGTCGCCCTATTCTTACTTTTAACACCCAATCTTGAGGGCAATACGGTACTTTATTTGCTCTTTGCTGCAATTCTTATCGCCACGGGTACACTTGATGACAAATTTGATATCAGTGTAAAAGCACGGCTAATCATTCAGTTCATCATCACACTCATGATGGTTAGCTTGGGTGACATTCAGCTTACCACCCTAGGCAATATATCGGGTTGGGGAGATATAACCTTCACCAACGCTTTAGCCATCATTGTAACCTTCCTTGCCGTTGCTGGTGCAATAAATGCGTTTAATATGGTCGATGGTATCGATGGCTTATTAGGCGGCTTATCTGTTATTACCTTTTCTTCAATGGCCTACTTGTTTGACTTAGGCGGTCAAAGTGACCTCTACCAACTCAGCCTTTTGATCGTTTTTGCCACTCTTCCGTACATCCTTCTCAACCTTGGCTTCCCATTTGGCAGAAGGCTGAAAATATTCATGGGTGATGCGGGTAGCATGCTGATTGGTTTCACCGTCGTTTGGCTATTGCTGTCAGGTAGCCAATCAGAAGTAAGCAGTTTCCGTCCAGTGACAGCGCTGTGGCTCATCGCCCTACCGTTAATGGATATGGCCGCCATTATGATCCGCCGAGTCAGGAAGGGTCAGTCCCCCTTCAAACCGGATCGCGAACACTTACACCATATCTGCCAACGCATAGGACTAAGTGCGAAAATGACCTTACTGGCCATTTGCTCTGTCGCGGTTATCTTTGCAGCTATTGGTATTATCGGTGAAATGAACAACATCCGCGAGAGTGTCATGTTTTTCAGCTTCGTTCTAATGTTTGCCTGCTACTATACTGCTATCTGCCATATTTGGCGTGTTACTACCTTTATCAGAAAAGTCAGTACCTTACTCTCCTTAAACAAAGAAACACCAACGGCTTCCGATAGCGAGCAACGCTAAATAAAGCCAAACTTCAAATTTGTGATGAACTTGCCATCTGTTCATCACAAGTTTGAAACAAAAAGGCACTATGTGACTGGCTAACCCGTCGAATGCTTCTATACTGTTAATAACACCTTTAAAAGCAAGATGTTACCAAAGAAGAAAAAAGGAGGCACCATGATTAAGCCAGCTATTCACCCCTATCGCCTATCCGTGCTTTCTCACACCGCTACGGATGTACTTTTTAATATCTTGCTAAAAATGAGTTTGTTTATGGATGAACTTGAAACCTTTGACAGGGAAGCAAAGGCAATTAGACGGGAAGACAGGAAGAATAACGCATAAATGAGTCCAAATTGTCTCATGCTTAAAGAAATTTAACAATGAATGCAAACAGCCTGATCTATCAGGCACCTCCCCACACACCTCTAACACCCGTATAAAATCAACAACTTAAACTCAAACTAAATCTCATTGAGACATTTTTTGCGCTCAATGAGACAAACGCTTTTTGTCTGCTGGTGTATAGAAATCTGAGTTTTGGCATTGAAAAAAATCAACATAAGCAAGCGTAAAATTTCAAATTCAATTTACATTTCAGAGGGAATGGAACATACAGAATTTTCATTAACGCCCCAGCGACAGGCGCCGAATCCTTTTCATTGACTCATTCAATACAACGGAAGAAATATGCTCAGGAAATCCTTGCGGTAATTTCCGGCTCACAACATCTATAGCAATAGGTAGTTGTTCCACGAAGTCATCTAAAATCTGATTCATCGTATCCACAGGAAAACCCACACTTTGGGCTGTTTCAATAAAGTGACGCGCATAAATTTTATCCCGTTGATACTTCTTACCTTTTGTCGCTTTCAAACTCATAGCCAGTTTAAGCGAGCGGACATTGCTCCCTTTCCCACCAAGCAAAGGGTAAGCGGATAGAATGTCATAAAATGGAGTTAACCTGTACGTTCCTCCAGGCTCGATAAATAGTGATGAGTTCTTTGCATGGCATCTGTCGCCCCGATGATCCACTGGAACACCTGAAAGCGCATAAACGCCTGAGTCGGATATCGTTATCAAGTTGAGCTGTCATTACCTTTTTTATTTGAGACCTTAAACAGTTTAACCAATACGAATTCGATGTGGTAAGTCACAACCATTAGAATCAGCAAATCAAGAATGACACCTTGATCTGACCAAATTTTATCAATAATCAAAAATTTGATAATTGATGCAATGATTAGCGCGATAACAAAGCTGCGTTCAAGGTTGGTGTATATCTGCTTTAACGTATCAAAAATGCCTCTAAAAAATGCCATTCTATTTCCTCCTTTTTCTATAGTTCAACATATAGACAATACTCACTCAAGCTCATATTTCATTTGTCGATAAAAGCAATAGTGTTGGGTAAATGTTTAGGATGGCGAAACACATTTTTAGGCTATAGCACTTTAGAGGATTATGTCGCAAACTGATGCCGTAAGCTAAAATCTGGCTTTCAACCCGCAACGATCGACCTCAATGATTATCCGCTTTTCTGACCGCCACTTTCCTTCCGAGATCATTCTCCTAGTTGTGCGCTATTACGTCTCTTATAAATTGAGCTATCGTGAAATCGAAGAGATCATGGCTGAGCGAGGTGCCTATGTTGATCACTCAACTATCAACCGCTGGGGGTCATCAAGTACGCCCCCTTATTGGAACACCGGGCTCGACAAATGAAAAAAAACGTCGCCTCTTCGTGGCGGATGGACGAGACGTATATAAACGTAAAAGGTCCGTGGAAATATTACTACCGGGACGTTGATAAATACGGTTACGTCATTGATTTCTTACTGTGTGACCACCGTGATAAGAAAGCAGCTCATGCCTTCTTTAATAAGGCGATAGGTCATAACAGCTTACCAGACAAGGTGGTGCTCGATAAGAGTAGTGCGAATGCGTTAGCGCTACACAATATCAATGTCCAACTCTGGTTGCTGGGGAAGATACTCAACTTGATTGAAGTCCTTCAAATTAAGTATTTGAACAACATTGTCGAGCAAAGCCACCGCAGAGTGAACGGCAAAATGCACCAGTACTAGGGATGGAAATCTGATGTAGGCGCCAAAGATACACTCGCTGGTGTGGAGCTGTGGTCAATGATTAAAAATGGACAGCTTGAAAACCCTGATGGCTTATCTGTTTGGGATGAATTTTACGCGCTTGCAGCCTAGTTGTATCAAGAAAACAGTACGTTTGTACTTAAGCATAACTTTGCGACATTAGAACCTCAAAAGCTATACCTATTGGTGAAAAGCCTACTTTAGGAGGACTTTTACTCTTTCGAGAAGAAGCACATAATAACCACTATATAATTTTTTACATTTAATCAATTGCTTACACGCACAACATGCTGCTATAAGAATATTTAGCATTTATTTAACCATGTTACAAAAAGCGTGTTTTACTTATTCCCCTATAAATTAATTGATCTATTTGAACATTGTAGGGGTTCAATGGAATGAAATATTAATATGAAAAAAACAACAATTCTTTCGCTTATCACCTCTATAACATTATTGTCAGGCTGCGCTAATACACCGGAGAGTGCGATCGATATTAAAGCCAAAAAGGCGAAAAGCTACTCGTTGAACTCAGATAAATTCTCTGAACCTACTAGATTATTATACCCACTGACATGGATTAAACCTGAGCGTAAAACAAACAACTTAGACCAATTTTACATGGAAGCCCCAAAGAATACGGTTCAGAATGTCGGGCAAGCGACGGCTTTCGCCGCAGGAGCCTTAGGTATGCTTACGGCGGGTGATGCTATCATCGATATTCTGGGTTTTGGGTCATCAAAGACCGAATATAGTCCAAGACTTGGTTCTGCTATGCTATTCACAGTAACTACATTTGATAAGAAAGATGATTGGGAGTCTCAAAGCCTTGCCGTTACACAGTTAAATCATATCGCATTAAAAAATGCCGCAGAGTCAGATATGTTTATTGAAGACAGTAGTCACGAACATTTTTTGTCACGGTATTGGTTGGCTCATGAGCTGAGCAATAAACACTGTCATGGTTTATCTGAATCGGATGATTTTTCAGCTAAAAGCAGTCCAAACCTTTGTTATTCGATTACATCATATAATGCATTAGTTAACTGGGACAACAATGGGCACCTCCCTTTAATGCCTAATGGTGATGTTATCTCAGCAAGAACAATATTAGCGCCAGGTTTCCCCATAGAAAGATTAACATTAGTTGAGTCCGAGCAATCTATTGAGCAATATTTATACGTACCACCACTTGCTCTATCCCCGGTGCGTGAATTATTTTTTAATCAAAATCATGAACAGACAATTGAATGGTTGGAGTCCAAGCGTTTATCTTTACACCCTTACCTAAAGCGATTGAGTGATGGAAAGATCATGTATTTCAACCCAAGGGTAGAAAAAGAAATGCAAACTGCTGAGTCTGCGACTTAGAAATTATAAGCTCGACCAATAGTTTTGAGAGCTATTTATAGTTAGGGAATGTATCAACACGCTCAACGGTGACGTTATATTGAACATCAGTGAGCAATAATGCATTTTTTTCATCGTTGCAAACGCTTATTTTAATAGGCGTTTGCATGGCAAGTTCAGCGACTTTAAGGTATCAGTCTGCGCGATAGGTAAAGTTCAAAGTCGCAATGTGCTTAAAAACTAGCGTGTCATTGGGGATTATTTACCACCAAACCGGCGAACGTGTCACTAGTATCTAAGTCAGGATACTTTCCAGAAGATACCAACTGATCCAAAGCCTCTGTCGTTGAATTGACTGGTGTTTCTACTTCACCATTTCCGTTATCAGATTCACCACCACATGCTGCCAGTAATATAACGGCGAAAAATGGTAGTGTTTTACTCAATTTAAACATAACTCATCCTTGAGTACTTGATTTAAAACGGGCTTAACATCAATCATTAGTTTTACCGTCTGTGTATACTGACAAGAAAGGATTGATGAGGTTTTAGAAGAATGATCGA
>NZ_JANEYT010000084.1 GCF_024357955.1 Photobacterium pectinilyticum | reverse complement strand
AGCCATGATAATAGCCTCATGAACTGACTTATCATCAGTATAGTTAACAGGGCTGAGTATTAGTGGTAATCAGGTATAACTATATCTGAGTGATGAGATTGAACTCTTAGTACGCTTTATGATTGCGTTATGTTAAACGCCTGACTGAACTTGCTTTTCCAAGCCGCTCAGCCGCATAACACATTAATACACCTATTTTTGCACATGAGTGTTGCCAAAACCATACTCGCATAGATTGAAAGTTAGTGACTTGTTTAGAAGGCGATTTAGGTCAAACAAAGTCAAGTTTGTTAGGGCTGGTTGTGCTGCTATAGCTCTCAAAATCAGCTGTTTGGCTGTTATTGCTAGAGGCAAAAATGCCAGCGCGAGGCTGGCATTTGTAGCGAAGGTTAGAGGTAAGCCTTAAATCCTGCCCTCACTGCCGCACATGCGGATCTTGTCGATGACCACTTGCTTCATCGCTTCTTTGCCGGGAACGATGTATTTGCGTGGGTCGTTGGCATCTGGGTACTCGGCGAAGTGCCTCTTAACGGCGTCAGAGAAGGCGATCTTCAATTCTGTAGCAACGTTGACTTTGCACACCCCAAGCTCGATGCAGCGGCGGACCATTTCATCCGGAACGCCCGATGCGCCGTGCAGCACCAATGGGATATCGACGACTTCGCGGATCTTAGCTAAGCGTTCGAAGTCTAGGCGCGGCTCGGATTTGTACATGCCGTGAGCAGTACCAATGGCGACGGCGAGTGAGTCGATACCCGTGCTGCGAACAAACTCGGCAGCGGATGACGGGTCGGTAAGCAGGGCATCGGCACTGTCGACAATTAAATCATCTTCCTGTCCTCCAAGGCGGCCGAGCTCGGCTTCGACACTGGCATCGAAGCGGTTACAGTGCTGGACTACACTGCGCACGATGTCGATGTTCTTGTCGAAGGCATAATGGGAACCGTCAATCATCACCGAGCGGATGCCTTGTTCTACCTTGGTGCGAATGTCCGACAATTCTTCGTGGTGATCAAGATGCAGTACCAAAGGTATTTGATGCTTGTAAGCCGCTTCTTTGCAGATGCTGACCAAGTAATCGGTGCCAGCATATTGGTAGGTGCCCGGCGTACCTGCCAGTATCACAGGGGAGCCCATCTCAGAGGCGGTTTCAACGATGACTTGAACGGTTTCAAGGTTATGGATATTGAATGCAGGAACAGCATAGCCACCGGCTTGTGCGCGCTTGAGCATTTCACGGGAAGAAATTAGATACATACAGCCTCCTGGCTACAAACATGGTCAGCGTCAAATACGAGGTTGCCGTTAACCCAAGTGTTAGAAATGGTTTGGTTAGGGTGCAGCGCGACCATAGAGGCCTGCTTGCCGATCTCCAGACTGCCGTAGCGGCTGTCGAGACCCAGTGATTGTGCGGGGGTCAGTGAGGCCCGTAGCCAAGCTTGTTCCAGTGGCAGGTTTAGCCATTGCATAAGGTTGAACACCGCTTTGGGCAGGGTTAAGGTGCTGCCTGCCAATCCACCGTTGTCAGTGGTGGCAATACCGTCGTTGACGTTGACCAAGTACTCGCCTAATTGGTACTGACCGTCTGGCATATTGGTCGCGCGCATGGCATCGGTGATCAGCGTCAAGCGTTCGCCACAGCAGCGATGGGCAATATCAATTGCGGTCGGGTGAACATGGTGACCGTCGGCGATCATCTCGACATAGCTGTGGGGATGGCACAGCCCCGCTCCGACAACGCCGGGATCTCGGTGGTGCAGGCCGCGCATGCCGTTGTAGCAATGGACAATGCCATTGGCGCCGGCATTCAAGGCTTGTTGAACCTGATCAAAGCTCGCATCGCTATGGCCTAGCATCACCTTGATACCTTGAGAATGCAGGTATTTGATGGCTTTAATCGCCCCGGCTTTTTCCGGCGCAAGGGCCACGGTCAGCAGTTGGTTGTCGGCATAGGAAATCCAGCTGTCCAGCTCATTGACACTCAGTTCGCGAAACCATTCGGTTGGGTGGGCACCGCGATTTTTCTCGGTAAAATACGGGCCTTCAAGGTACGCGCCGAGTAGTTCAGCTCCTTCAACACCGTGCTGGCGGCTTTTGCCGACTTGGGTTAGTGCCTCCTGAATCGCTTTGACCGGGCCGGTGACTGTGGTGGCGACAAAACCAGTGACGCCAAGACTAGCGAAAAAGACCGACATAGCATTGAGGCTTTCATGGCTTGCGTCCATCACATCGCAGCCCACCGCGCCATGGACATGGCTGTCGATGAGGCCGGGTAACAGATACTGCTCACCCAAATCGGTTACTTCGCTGTGGCGTTCTGTTGACCCTAGCGAATTGGCCAAAAAGGACGAGAAAGGCGCAATGGCGACGATAGTGCCTTGGTTGTCGACACTGACCACGCCATCGTCCAGCCACTGCGTGCTCACGAGGACTCTGGCGGCGCGGTAATGGCGGAGATCAGATCCCATCTTCAACGGCTTCCTGTTGTTGTGGCGCTTTGCTTGCCATTTCATCGGCAAGGCTGGTGATCCCGCGGTGGCCACAGATCAAGGCTTGATCACGGAATTCATTAAGGGTTAGTTCATCACGTTCTAGCAGCATTTCCGCTGCCATTTGTAAGTTGGTGCCAGTGACCACTTGGATATCGTCCCGCTCTTGGCTGATCAGCGATGCGGTACGAAACGGTGTGCCGCCTAGCAGGTCGGTAAGAAAGACAATGCCATCGCCAGAATCGAGCTCTTGGACCGCGGCGCGCATGGTTTTATCGAGCTGGGTGGTGGTGCTCTCCACTGGGAAATCAATCGCCTTGAATTGCGTTTGGGTGCCAATGATTTGTTCAATGGCTTGCCCGATGCCAGAGGCAAAGCCACCGTGGCCTGAAAGAATGACTGCGATCATGTTGTTGTTCCTACTTGAAGGGCCGGCCAGTCCCGGCCCTTATTGTTTTTATTACAAGTTGCTGTTTATCTGTTTCGTTTACAGCTGTTGTTATTAGCGTAGGGCGACTGCTATTGGCTCTATAGGATACCCAGCATGCGGCCTGCGACACCGACAACGACGGTGATGCCGATAAGGCGAAGCGGGCTCCAGCCACGTTTCACCAAGGTGTACATCGCCAAGGTGTAAAGCAGCGGCAGGAAGGCGGGCATCAGCTTGTCGATCACATCAGCCTGCAGTTTGACCACGGCATCACCGGCGGTGATTTCAGCGGTGGTAGAGAGGCGGACATAAGTCGCGACCAAGGCACCGATAACGGTCATACCGACCATGGAGGCGGCGTGACCGACCTTCTTGGTGTTGGCCTTGATCGTCGGGATAGCCGCGACACCCATCTTGTAGGCGTAGTGGGCCAAGCCGAAGCGCAAACCAAAGTGAACCGTGTTAAACATCACCATGAAGAAGATGGCACCCATGATGGAGCCTTGCAGGGCAAGATCGGCACCGATACCGCCACAGATAGGCAGCAGGGTGAGCCAGAACATGGCATCGCCAATCCCGCCCATCGGCGCACCGACCGCAATCTTGGTGCTCTGGATACTGCTGATGTTTTGCTTGGAGCGCTCCATTGCCAGGATGATCCCCATAACGAAGGTCACCAAGAACGGGTGGGTGTTGAAAAAACCCATATGACCTTGCATGGCTTTGGAGAGATCAGCCTTGTTGGTATGGATTTTCTTTAGCCCGGGCAGTAGGCCATATAGCCAGCCTGATGCCTGCATACGCTCGAAGTTGAACGAGGCTTGCAGTAACAGCGAACGCCATGCCATGCGGTTGATGTCAGCTCTGGTGAGCTCTGCACCCACTTCCTTATTTTCATATTCATCCGGGGCGACCCCCGGGGCTGGTTGCACGTCAGTGTTGGTAGGACGTACGTTCAATTCGTCGCTTACATTAGATACCATCTTCGTAGTCCTCTACTGTCGGTGTGGTCGTTACAGGCGTTGGTTCTGACTTGCGCATGTAGTCGATGATGGCCATCGCGGTTGCGGCGCAGGCGATTGCCAAGATTGGGAGTTCTATCCATGCGGCAGCAACAAAGCCAAGAATGAAGTAAGGGATGTAGGCGTTCTTCATCATGATTTTCATCAAGACGGCAAAACCGATCGCTGGCATGATGCCCCCTGCCACACCCAATCCGTCAATCAGGGTTTTAGGCAGTGCCTCTACGATATTGCCGGCGTGTTCTGCGCCAAGGAAAACCGGTAGGAAGGCGCAGAGGAAGTAGAAGGTGCCCAGTACGGCAAGGGCAAAATAGTTCACGCGTTCAATACCGTCGGCATCGGCATTTTGGGCATATTCGTCACACTTGGACATCACTGCCGACATTGCCGAGAACAGTAGGGTGATCCCCATCTGAACTGCGACCGCAAAAGGTACCGCAACACCGACTGCGACATTGGGTTCGACCCGTGTGGTGATGGCAAAAGCCGTACCGACAATCGTACCGATAATAACGTTTGGTGGCTGTGCACCAGCAAGAGGGGCTAGGCCCATCCAAATCAGTTCCAGCGTACCACCGACCAGAATACCGGTTTGCAGATCCCCGAGGATCAGGCCGACCAGCGGGCCGAGTACCACCGGGCGGTGGAAGTGGGTAAGACCATTGAAGAGATCTAACCCGGCTAGAAAGGCAAGGATGCCAAGCATCAATGCTTGTAAAAATCCTATTTCCATAACGGTTGTCCTTATGAATTAGAGTAGGGTAAAGAGGTCTGTTGCACTTTCGGTGGGCACTCCCTGTACGGTGCAGGTCACGCCCAGTGCTTTTAGTTTGTTGAATTCCTCGATGTCATCGGCATCGACCGAGACAGTCTTGGCAATGTGGTTCTTTCCTTCCACGTAATGCATGTTGCCGACGTTGATGTTTTTCACGGGTACACCGCCTTCAACCAGCATGCGGAATTCTTTGGGGGTTTTGCAGACCAACAAGATACGCTGGCGATCTGCGGCTTTGTGGATGGTGTCGATGGTCTTTTGCACGGTCCAGAAACGGATCGCAATGCCATCGGCCAGTACCATTTCCATCAGGTTCTGCTGGATGGTGTCGCTGGCAACTTCGTCGTTGACCACCACAATGATATTGGCATCGGCAAATCCGACCCATTGCACTCCAACCTGGCCATGGACAAGACGCTCATCAATTCGGCTTAGTACGATATTTGGCATAGTTAATTCCCTTTCTATTTTTGTTTATCGCTATTGGATTACAGTGAGTACGGGTGAATATTGACGCCCTGTACGACTCGGTTTACCTCTCCGGTCGGGCATGGGTTATCTGGCCCAAGACCTAGCTGGAGAGATTTTTCAAACGCTAACATTTGGCTGAACACGATATAGGGGAAGCAAAGCCAACTGTCAGAAAGTTCAGGTTGCCCAAGCTCGAACACATGCTCGCCATCGCAGCGACTGCCGCTGAGGGCAATGTGGATCCCAACTTGGTTGTCATTCTGGATTTCGTTATAGAGATCCAGATCGTATTGGCGGGTATACGGGTTATTCGACAAGTATTGGATCACCACGGCCTGCTCGTTGATGGTGAATTTCGGTCCATGGCGAAAGCCCAGCGACGAGTCGAATGCGGTCATCACTTTGCCTGCGCTCAGCTCAAGCGATTTAAGTGAGGCTTCGCGGGCAACACCTGCCAAGCCGCCGCTGCCCAGGGTGATTAAGCGTTGGTAAGGCTGGGCTGCCAGTGTTTTGACTGTGTCCTGCCATTCGCTGATTTTGCCTTCACACAGGGTGGCGACCTTGGCGATGTTGGCATTGCGCTGCTCGGGGCTTTCGCTGCCGAAGATGGAGATAGCCGACATCAACATGCAGCTGAAGCTGGAGGTCATGGCGAAGCTCTGGTCATTTGAACCATCCGGCATATGCAGGCAGAAGGCATTATCATGGCTGTTGGCATGACGAGACAGCTTGCCGTCTGGGTTGCAGGTCAGAAAGAGGTGGTAGCTGTTCTCGACAAGCTGGTCGACCAACTCGACAGCAGCGACACTCTCGGGACTGTTGCCTGAGCGGGCAAATGACACCACTAGGGTTTTGCGGCTTGGATCAAGGTATTCCGCAGGGTTAGAGACCAGATCCGTGGTGGGGATAGACGCGACATTAAAGCGGTTGTTGGTCTGGATAAATGGGGCCACCGCGTCACCGACAAAGGCCGATGTACCTGCGCCGATTAAGATAATACGCAGCTTGGGATCCGCCAGTAGCGGCTGTAGAAATGCTTGCCAATGAATGGCCTGACTGTCGAGGATCTGGGCCAAATTATGCCACAGCGCAGGCTGGTGGCTGATTTCCTTTGCGGTGTGAATGCCGTTGTGCTCGGTCAGCCATTGGCTGTTATAGCCCAAGAACGTAGTCATTAGATGTGCTCCTTAATTAAAGCGGAATTGGAGAAACAGGCACGCGCATAGATATCAGTGACTTCCATCACTTTGTGAATCACTATATCCCTTGGCGAATGGCTCAGGAGCTGTTGTGAAATAGCTTTTGCTTGGTTCGGCAAGTACTGGCTGAGAATCGTCAGGGGGATAGTGTTCTGGGTTAGATTCTCAAACAGTTTCTGCTGTGCCTGTTGTACGTCGGCGTGGCTCCAGTAATAGCGAATGCGGTCACTCAGGCTGTAGGTACAGTCGAGATATTGCTGGTGGCCGCGGCTGTGGTAATGCTGGCGCCAGTAATCGGGTTCTTCGTGCATCACTTGCTCAATAGTGCTGCGCAAATGGGCGGCTTGCTGTGGCCCCAGCCACTCCAGCTCGGCCCGGTCGAGCGCAAACAAAGCTTCGCGCAGGGCAAACGTCAGGGCAGGGCCGACCTTGAGAATGGCAAAGTGATCCTCAACCAATTGGGTGAATGTGTCCGGGGTCTGGTAATCGGTCGAGTGGGCTTCGAAAACCAAGTGTGGCTGGCTTTCAATCATCTTGCTCAGTGGTTTGGCAAGCTCGCGTTGGTAGTGGTGAACCGAGTGGTGGTCAAACTCGACACCGGGTTGTACCACCAAACCAATCACTCGTGGCCAGACATAGCCAAGGCCAATATCGGAAAACGCCTGATGGTGCGCATTTAGAGTGTCCAGCGCTTGTTCTGGTTGGGTAACGGCCAAGCTGTCGAGTGATTCCAATGCACCGCCTGGTGTTGGCACTTCGGTTCCAATCACATAGACTGGGGCTTCACCACCGCATTCATTCCAACTTCTTTCAGCGACTTCGCACAGCTTGGCGGCACGTTTGGCCATAGTCAGCTCACTCAACGGTAAGGTGTCATCGGCACAAGGCATCGAACAATCGAGGTGGATTTTCTTGAAACCGGCTTTGACATAATCGGCGATCAGCACTTCTGATCTCGCCATTGCCTCACTGGCAGCTAGTGACTGCCAACAGTTTGGGCCTAGATGGTCACCGCCAAGTACGATGTTGTCATGAGGAAAGTCAATGCTGTCGGCGAGATCAAAGACCCGCTCGGCAAAATCACTCGGCGTCATCCCGGTGTAGCCACCGTATTGGTTGACCTGGTTGGAGGTCGCCTCAATCAGCACCAATTGGTTATCTTGTTTGGCTTGACATAATGCTGCTTCAAGTACCAGAGGGTGCGCTGAGCACACGGAGTAAACGCCAATAGGCTGCCCTTGTTTGTGTGCTGAGATCATGTCGAGTAGTGGTTTCATCTTGAGTCCTAGCAATCTGTATTATCAGCAATCATCACTTCAACACCGAGCGCCTTGAGGGCAGAGAGCGTCTCTTCGGGGATCTGGCTGTCAGTGATAAGGGTGTCTATTTGCGAGGCGGCGCGGATCATGCAAAAGCTCTTGCGGCCAAACTTACTGGAGTCGGTGACTGCAATGATTTGGCGCGACACGTCGCACATCGCCCGGTTGATTTGGGCTTCATGTTGATCTGGCGTGGTGACTCCTGCTTCTAAGTCGAAGCCATCGACGCCGAGAAAGAGTTTATCGAACAGGTAGGCACGCACCTGTGTTTCGCCCTGGTGACCGGTCAACGAGCAGGAAGAGCGGCGCAGGTTGCCACCCACCACATGCAGGTCGATGTTGTCGTACCCGCTCAGTTGATAAGCGGTATTGAGCGCATTAGTCATCACGACCAGCTGTTGCTGCTTAGTGAGGTATTGCGGCATTTTGGCGATGGTGGTGCCAGAGTCGAGAATAATGGCCTCGCCATCTTTGACCAATGCTGCGGCCATTTTGGCGATGCAATTTTTTTGGTCGCGGTTGATTTGGCCTTTGCGATGTAGGGGTTGGTCGAACGCAAAGTTAGGGTTTAAGGTCGCGCCGCCATAACAGCGGAAGACGCAACCTTCTTTCTCCAGCAGGTTGAGATCGTGACGGATAGTAACGGCAGAAACGTTGAATGTTTCAACAAAATCATCTACTTTTCCCGCCCCGTTTTGGCGGATATGCATCAAGATTTTTTGTCTGCGCTCGGCACTTGTCATAACACCCCCAACAACCTTTCATTCTTTTTCGCTTTTCAGCTAAAAGTGTTTCATTCCCTTTTGATTCTTATTGAAGCACTGGTTTGAAAGAAAAAATCGAAGGGTGATCACAATGGCAAAGTGAAGTTTTTTTAAGCGGAAAACCTTTCGTTTAATCCAAAACGAAAGGTTGTCATTTCGATGTGGTGGGAATATATACAAAGAATCCCTTTATTCTTGCGGTTTATTCAGTAAGGGAATGAAAGCTGGATTAACATGCATGCAGGTGATGTTATTTCGGATTGAAACCTGCTTGAGATCACAAGTTTGACTTTCCGCTCAAAAAGATGAGCTCAAGGTATAAACACAATGAGGGGCAAAGGGGATAGACAAGAGGCTAGTCGACGATAATGATTTCGACCCCCAATTGGGTGAGTTGTTCGACATACTCATCTGGGATACCGCTGTCGGTGACGAGCACATCAATGTCTTCTGCTTTGGCAATAAGGCAGTAGCTTTGCCGATCAAATTTGGATGAGTCTGTCACGGCGATAACTTGTTGGGCAACGTTGATCATGTTGCGGTTGATGGCCGCTTCACCTGAATGAGGCGTCGTGATCCCGGCCTGCTTGTCGAATCCATCGACGCCAAGAAACAATTTATTGAAGCGGTAGTGATTTAGCAGGCTCTCTCCGCAACCGCCATGCAGGGAATAGGAATTTTCCCGCATTTGGCCGCCGGAAACCATAACTTCAATATCGGGTTGGTTCGCCAGCTGATAAGCGACGTTGATACCATTTGTCATCACGATCAGGTTCTTTTTTCCCTGGAGGTTGAGGGCTACCTGTTCAGTGGTCGAGCCGGAATCAATGATGATGGTATCGCCGTCTTCGATAAGCTGTGCAGCCCTTTTGCCTAATAGCGATTTGATTTCGCGGTGAAGCTGCTTCTTGTCATTGAGCGGTCGGTCGAAGGTGAACTGGTTGTTGAGCGTCGCACCGCCGTAGCAGCGGGTGACACAACCTTTCTTCTCGAGGTAATTGAGATCGTTGCGGATGGTAACGGCGGAGACCTCATAGTGATCGGTGAAATAGGCCACCTCTCCCTTGCCATGCTGCTGGATAAACTCGAGGATTTCTGTTCGGCGCTGGGATGTTGAAGGCATAGGCTGCTCGTTACTAAGGGCAAGTCGAAGAAAGCGAAAGCAGTCCTTTCGGACAGTAAAGTGCTTGCATGCCTGCTACTGTATACCAAAACTTTATTGATGCAAAATCATGACTTTACAGAAGGTTCGTTTTGCAGAGTGAAATGTATTCCAACGGTTTTAGGTGGTGGAAAAGGATACGCATTGCTTTTATATATTAACTTCCACGATAAACTGATTGATAATAAATACCTATCGGCAGTCGTAAGCGGTGCCGAGCAAGGTAACCGAGGTCGTGAAGTTGTGCGGGCTCATCGTTACTACGGTATCGGCTCCGATTTGATGAGCGTTGTTTTTCAGCTCGTTGACCGCGCCTTGAATCAGTGCATCATTGCTGTAAAAAAGATAGGAATACCAGTGCCCTTCATTTCCGGTGACTTCACCCACCCAGTTGCATTTTTCTAGGTTGAGTAAGCTGGTGGTTAACACGCGGACTTGGTTGGCTTGCGGAATAAGCTCTTCGCTTGGTGTCACACAGCCGACTAGCAACAGGCTGACAAAACCTGCCAATAATATCTTTTTCATTTTAATTTCAAACAGCCTACATGTGATACTACAAATCGGCGCTAGATTATCACCTTAAGCGCTACGTGCTAAGTGATTTTTTGTAGAGTTTTAATCTCTGAATTATTGTTTAGCAGTCTAGGGTTAGTAACGGTTTATCGATACGAAAAAGAAAGTAATAGATTTGCTGGTAGCCACTCGGTTTGGCGTGTCTGTACTGGAGGTGGAAACCATCATCAATGTGAAGCGAGATACGGCTTTGACGATCATCGCCGAGATTAAAACGGAAGGAGAAGATATCCAAACTTTCGGCGAGGAGCAGAACCTCGCCGAATTGGTACTCTACTAGGGTCTATCGAAGAAGATAGTTGAACGTTAAAAGCCGGAAAGCCCCTGATAGATAGCGGTTAAGCCGCTGGCAAGACAAAGCAGCAAAGCAAATATCCTCACTACGCTTTGGGACAAGTTGCCGACAACCTTGTTCGCCAGCCAATACCCTAAGATAGCTGCTGGTAGCAATGGCAAGGTGATCTGAATGTGCTCTATGGTGAAGTGGCCATAGAAATACAGTATCACCAGTGACATGATTGAGGTGATCACAAAGAACGCCGACAAGTTGCCGCGCAGTTTGGCTGCTTCTTCATGCTGCATCAGAAGTGCCATTGGTGGGCCGCCAATGGAAGAGCTAGTTCCCATCACGCCTGACAAAAATCCGGCAACAAGCATTCGTCTTGGCGTTGGTTTCAATCGGTAGGGTAAGGCACTGATACCTACAGCTATGAGTACCATGGCGCCCAGCCACAAAGAAAGCGTTGCACCAGAGACCACGGTTAATAAGTAGCCACCAAGGAGTGAACCAGGAACACGGCCAATAATCGCTGATTTCAAGCCGCCAATTGAAACATTGCTTCGTAGCTTGAATGCATTTATCAATGAAATAACAAGCGCAACCAAACAGATAGGTGCTGGGACATACTGGGGGGAAAGTTGGAACAGTAATGGTGCTGCGACTATCGCTAAACCAAAGCCAATTGCCGTTTGAACAAAAGAGCCAAGAAAGATAAGGGTTGCCGCGAAAAGAACCGTCGACTCAAACATGAAGGATACTCAAAAAGTCATTAATAACAGCGTTTTGTTGCTGTCGTTGTTAATTGTTGTCTAGCATATCATGTTGAGTATATTGACGAGTAGCAATTATGTTGGCCGGTGAGAGGGTAGTGGTATACCTACGATATTAACGTGATTTTTGGCGAATGGTTTTGCTCTCTTGTTCCAGAGCGCTGAATTGGTTACGTAATGTTTGCTATGGCTTCTGAGTACCATAGAGTGTTCTTATGGTCTCTTTGAGCCATGCGATTTTGGGATTTTGGCTATTGCGTTTGTGCCAAATCATCGTAAATGGGATCAGTAATGTGTCTAACTGTTCTTTGTCTAGCGGGATAGGAAGCGCAACCAAATCGGGGGGCATTTGCTGGCAATAACGCTGGCAATATTCCGGTGTGGTGGTGATCATCTGGTGTCCTGGTTGGGCTACCATGAAAAAGATTGCTCGAAGCTCGCCATAGTCAGGGCGACATGGCGGGTGAGCCCTTGTTCTGCCAGAACTTCATCCAATGCCCAGTTTTCACTCTTTTCCCACATGATAAACAGACCAATACCCCCATGCCTGCCATGGTGGTGAACAGACTTGGTCATGGAAACTTGAGCATGATGAGGTGACCGATCACTGGCGCAATCACAGGCACAATACAAGTGATCCCGTTGAGCATCGAAAGTACCTTGGCGCGACGTTGATCATCAAGCGTGTCACGGAGGATAGCAAAGGCGACGACATAGCATGATCCAGCGCCGATCCGGCTGACTCACGAGTTGCCATTTTGACAACAGGTATTTCCAGTTGCGACATAACAATATTGGTTCGATCGCCCGAATAAAAAAGCCGACCTCGTAAGAGGCCGGCTTGGAGTATTTCTTGATTCTGAAAAGCGGGTTGTTTTAGCTGATATATCGTTTACCCAAACACGTACGTATACATGTAACCTGCGCCAATCGCCATACCCAGAATCACAGCGAGGAAGGCGGCGATCATCTGGTTCTTGAAGATAGATTTCAGCAAGATAACCTCGGTTAGACTTGCGCCCGCACTACCGATGATCAATGCCATCACTGAGCCCATCGCCATGCCTTTTTTCACCAGTGCAGCACTCAATGGGATCACCGCTTCAGCACGGATGTAGAGTGGAATACCAATCACGGCGGCTATCGGAATCGCATACCACATACCTTCACCAGCATACTTGACAATAAAATCAGTCGGAATAAAGCCGTAGATGAAAGAGCCAATTAGAATGCCTAACATCAGGTAAGGAAGTACTTGCTTAAAGTCTTTCCAGGTTGCATGCCAAATGCGTACCCACCGGCTTGCCTCTTTCACGGTCAGTACTGCTTCACCACAACCACTGATTTTCACTTCAACCTCTTCTTTGGTTCCGCAGCATGAGCTGGCAACAGGGGCCGGTTCAGGCGTTGTTGTGCAGCATGATGTTGTAGTCACTGATGCTGCTTTTGGTGTTGTGCTATCACCACAGCGGCTGCCACAACTCGAACTGGTACCTGCCATTTGGTAGGCCTCTTCACGGACATAGCGTTCGAAACCCAGTTTCTCTAGTACATAGCCAGCAATTACTGATACCGCTAGCGCCACCATGAAGTAGAACACGGCCACTTGGATCCCGAAAGTGACAACAAACAATCCAATGATCACTGGATTGAGCAGTGGGCTAGCAAACAGGAACACCATCATCGGACCAAAACCAGCGCGGGCACGGAGCAGACCTTTCAAGAAAGGAATGGTCGAACACGAACAGAATGGTGTGATAGAACCTAGCAGGGCTGCAATGAAATAGCCTTTACCGTTGCGTGAACTCAAGATTGACTGGATTTTCTCGGGAGTCAGGAACTCCTGCAACACGCCGACCAGGTAGCTAATAACTAAAAATAGCACCGTTAGTTCTGCGGCTAGGAATAGGAACATACCAGCGGCTTCTTTGAACATTGTTACGAATTCAGGACTCATGGTTACTGCCTCATTGGGTAGTATGTTTCGATATGCATAGAAATATAAGGTCGAAGCTTTTTGCTGTCAATTTATTATTTCGGTAAAAATGGAAATAATTTCAAAAAAAGAACGGGGAACATCAAGTGATGAGGATAAGTTTATGATTATCAATTGATAAAAATTAGGTTTAGCTAAACGTTAGCCTAATGAAGTGCTGACTGGTATTTATTGGTTCTTGTTTGGGGTGTGATTGCTTGAGTTGTCCTTGGGCTTATACCTCGCGCTCTTTCCGTAAGGATTGCCTATCAAGCAAGGCTTCAGAAGTCACTCTGGTGCATTCTATTAACTCGCTATGACTGAGTTGTCGTTTTGCGAGTTCTTGGGATATAGCATCAAATCCACCGCTGTATGTATCGTAGAGTTCATCCGGGGTCTGGAATCCCACGTCATAGCACAGTGTGTAGGTGGAAATGGTTTCTGGCTCAGGCTGTTCGGTATTCAAATTGACTAACAAAATTAGCCCTGCGATTGCTGAAGTAGAAGTGTATTGGATAATCACGAAGCGCTCTAATACCTGTTGAAAATGAACGCAAAGCATACAGGTATTGAAAGGCGTGGACTTACCATATTGTGCCTGTTTTATTTGATCTCGAACGGCATCTATAGATAAGTTTTTGCAGGTTAAAGTGTCCTGATACTCTACAAAAATCTTCCAAACGTTTTTACCCACTTATCATTACCTATGCCGTGCAGGTAACTCTCTATTTGTGAGAGAAAAGCTAATTGAACATATGTATTTATTTGTTCGTTTTGAATTAATTTATGTAGTAATTTTATCTAAATTTTATTGACTTTAATTTCTAACACTCTGTTGATGTTGAATTTTTCTCACTTGTCAGAAATAAGAACAATTTCATTGATTAGGCTTTTAATTAAGTGTTGTTATGGATTATCCATTCTCACAAATAACTGGCAGTAAAAATAAAATTAATTAGGCTAGGTTGGAGTGTTGTATGAATACCTCCCGTTATTTTTTGGCTGTTGCATTGATTGCGACAGTCTCGGCATGTCGTGAAGACTCTGATGATACTGGCTCGTTAGAAGCAAGTTCAGTGGGGTCAGAAGGGACTGAAATTGTTCAAGCGCCAGCGGATACACAACCCGAGGGAGATGCTCCTGCAAATGAGCAACCCGATGTAACACCGCCATCCAGCGAGGGCGATGGTCAAGGTAACGAACCCTCGCCACCGCCAGAGGCAAAACTAGACATTGATGGCTTGCCGTTGCCTGAGCTATCGGTGAGCCATGATTACGAGGCTTATTTATCGGCACAACCGAAGCATTACACCCGTATTACTTCGCCGTTTGGCAATGTTGATTCGCAAGACAATACCCCGTTTAGTAATAAAGTCACTAATCCCGGGGCTAACTTGGGCCGGGTAATATTTTACGATGTTCGCTTGTCGGCAAATAACACGGTTTCTTGTGCTTCTTGTCATATCCAAGAGAATGGCTTTACCGACCCCAAAACGTTCAGTGATGGCTTTGACGGTGGCAAAACTGGTCGTCATTCCATGAGCCTGAGTAATGCTGCTTACTACCGTAATGGGAAGTTCTTTTGGGATGAACGAGCTGATAGTTTGGAAGAGCAAGTATTGATGCCGATTCAAGACTCGGTTGAGATGGGAATGAACTTGTTCGAACTTGAAGTGAAAATGGCGGAAACGAGCTTCTATCCTGAATTATTTACAGAAGCTTTTGGTGATGAGGCGATAACCAGCGAGCGGATTTCAAGAGCATTAGCCCAGTTCATTCGTACCATGATTTCTTATGAGTCCAAATATGATCAGGCTTTCGCAGCTGGGGAATGGGATGAGCCAGATTTTGCAGCGGTATTCAATGAGCAGGAAATGTTAGGCCTAAAGCTATTCTCGGGCTTTCCCGGACCTGAAAGCAATTCATTGGGCTGTATTGCCTGCCATCAAACCAGTGCTCACTCGATGGATCAAGCCCATGTTAATGGCCTTGACGCGGATACCAGCAGCGATCAAGGAGCGGGAAATGGTTTCTTCAAATCACCATCATTACGAAACATTGGTGTTGGTGCGCCTTATATGCACGATGGTCGGTTTGAAACCTTGATGGATGTGGTCGAGTTTTACAACAGTGGTATACAGCGCCATCGTATCTTAAGCCCTGATTTAACCAGTAACGGCCAAACTGGGGGGAATCCAATTAGAATGAACTTGAGTCAGCAAGAGAAAGAGGCACTGGTCGCTTTCTTGGAAGCGCTGACGGATGACACATTCTTGAATAACCCGATTTACCACGATCCTTTCTTCCCGAATACCGTAGAAGGTCAATTACAAGCCATCATTGATCGGGTGACTGAGCAACAGGACACTGAACAACAAGAAAGCGAGCAATCTTCAGATGGCGGTGAGTCACCACAGTAAACGGCATCGCGTTGCTTTGCTGAAGGCAAAAAAAACCTGCAACAAGGATGTGCAGGTTGTAATAAAAGGAACAAATTGACGAGATATGAACTTGTCATTGTTAACTACGCGGGAGGCGAGCTTGCCGATCAGATCGTATTTTACTTTTTGATGAGAAATGATTGGCTTCTTTTCAAAAAGTGATGTTGTGATGTGAGATTGACAGCTTAGCCTCCCCACCCTTTACTGCCACTTGAGGAGCGACTGCTGCTCCAGCCTGATTTGGCCGAAACGGTCGAACCAAACCCACCACGTGAAATGGTGCGGCTTACCGTTGGTTTGGGCTTCATATTGTCTTTGCTGACCCTTACCTTGGTTTTCTTGTAGCTGCTGCGGCCATAATCGTTGCCATCTGCTGTGGTCCAGCGGTCATAGAAAATACTGCCTGGATAATAAGATCGGAACATCGGTTGTGAGTAATAGCCACGATTACTGTCCATCATTCTGGCAAACATGAAACCAGCCATGGCTGGCATAAACCAATTGTTGCCTTGTGGCTGCATACAGGCGTTTGAACCAAACTCCGCCTCACAATCGTAGCGGGAGTTGTATTTAGGTGCGGTACGAGAAGCTTCCTGTATGGCAAACTGGTATGCGGCCTGGCATTCCTCGGTATAGTTGGGGTTGTCATCAACACAATCATTTAACGATTGATAGATGACGGCATCATCTGAGCTGTCGCTACAACCAGAAAGTACGGCGGTGGCTAAAACTGCGGTCACGGGGGCCGACATGGAGGCTATCGACACCGGGCGCCAGTTTTTCTTCATGCTGGCGAGAACGACGTGTTTACTGCGTTTCATGGCATCCCCCTTAGTATGTCATACAGGCGGCATTGAGCAGGCCTACTGACACGGAAGTCGCAGCCATGACGATACCCGCGGGGATTTCTCCGGCTTCGATACGCTCGACAATTTTTGGCATGAAGCCAAAGCGTAAAATAGCAAAGGCGATTAGCTGGGCAAACAAGGCGACCACGCCCCAAATAGCAAAATCGATCAGGTTAACTGAGTTAGTGGCAGCGCCTGCGATAGCCAAGCAATAGCCGATGATCGAGCCCGATAGCCCAATGGCTGCCGCAATATTCTGGTCTTCTTTTACCAGCTTCCACTCATCATGCGGAGTAAAGCGGACGTAGACGAACTTGAACAGCATCAGGAAAGCCAATGACAGCGAAAAATAAAGCAAGAATGCGCCGAGGCCAGCAAGCGAGTTAGTGAGTACTTCCATGTTAATCCTATTCTTTATCTAAACTATTGAAGGTTAGCCTATTAGCTTGAAGTCGGTCGGGGTTAAATCAAAACCAGTGCTAATGGCTAGGCACCGCTCAGCTTGGTTACGGTAGATCTTCTCCTCGCCAGCAACGAGCAGAAACTCAAATTGCCCATTACCTGTATCACGCTCATAGATCATCACAAATTGGTCTGTTTCAGTGACCGTGCCGTTTTCTAGCCAGGTCTTTTCTGTCATGGCGACAGGGCGGGTGTTGTCCCATACTTTGTTGAATTGATACTCCTCCAATGTCCAGTTGGGCTTGACGATTTCATTGTCCAGAATATGCTGCCACTGGCTCTGGGAATCAATGGGGCGCGATTCGTAAAAATAGTAGAGCTTGACCTCGCTGATATCTGCTTCGGACGGACCGTGGGTCAAGATTTGGATAAATCCATCGTCATCGGTGTAAAAGCGTAGCAGCCGGGTTTGCTCATCGAGCTGAACTTCACCGACCGCCTTGATCAGCTGGGTACGGGATGCGCCTTCGATAATCAGATCTGGCTCGATCAACCTCAGCTTCAGATCATCAAGCTCAAAGGCGCCGCCAAGCCTTAGTCCAAGGCATTCAGGGCTGCTCGGGGGCGTGGTTGGTGGTTGTTTTTTCTTAAACCAATCGAACATAAAAACTCCCGTTCATTTAGTGCTGTTATCTAGGTGTTATCTACGCACTTAGACCAATTGATTTGCTTGACGCGCTCATCAGCAATATAAAACAACTTGGCACCGGGAGGGACTTCACGATCCAGCGGTGGATTTAGCTCGACCCCTTTGCCAGTGTCGATGGCAATAAGAATAGCCTCATGTTGCTGCTTAAAGCCGTTGAATAGCGGGGCTATGGTGCTCGGTGCTGACGTTGCAGGGTATTGTACTGCATACTGGGTCATCCCCTTGTGGGTACTAAGCAATTCGTGATGCAATTCGCTCGAGCCTGGATCGATTGCAGCCTTGGCAAGCATCTCGACCGCAACAGAGGGAATGCACTCGACATTGGGACAATGATGCTTGAGCAAACCACTCAATGACTCGTCATTGAAATATGCCAAGATATGGGCATTCGGATTCTGATTGGCACAAAACAGGGCAGCAGACAGGGTGACGTCATCTTCGCTGTTATCAATCACAATACAACTGGCGCTGTCGACCCCGGCTTTTGCCATTGCTAGGCTATCGGTGAAGCTGAGGGTGCGGACAAACTCTATTTCCCCGGGCAGTGGATTTTCAATATCAGGGCGGACACACAGGACAATTGCGCGGTGGCCTTTTTCTTCGTGTTGCAGCATTTTTATTAGGTGCAGGGTACGCTGCTCGTTCCACCCCAGCACGAGAATGTGGTTTTCCACCGATACTTTCCTCCGGCCTAACAGCCCCTGTTTCCAGTAATCAATAAAGACGCTTGCCACCCGGCCAACCGCGATGGCAAATAGCCCCAACCCGCCGGGGATCACAAACAGCATGACGACCCATTTTCCAGCCACAGTGGTTGGCGACATGTCGCCATAGCCAACGGTAGATGCACTGACAACCAAGTAGTACAGGAAATCCGTTGGACTTTGTATTAAGGCTGATTCGCCCACTGCTGCGAGTAGGGCATAGCTGATAGCGGTATAGCCGATAACCAGTAAAAGGAGGTTTCTGCCACTTAGCGCATGGAAGTTCTGAGCCGCCCAGCGGCGGAAAAAGAGCCATAACGACATACTACCTCCCTATCAAACGGCACCTACTGGCCCAAAATACGCTTAAGTTCATCTTCAGCTGAGGATTGTTTTCCTGGGGTGATCCCGGCCTCGGCCAGCTTTTTGTCTAAGCTGCTGCCTGATTGCTCATCGGCCATTTCTGCGGCGGCTTCCAGTTGGGCTGATTTTTCGGCTTGGCGTTGTTTGATGCGCTCAAGCGACTCAACCGCGGTATGCATTTTGGCATTGGCGCCGACATTGGTGGCTGATACCGCCGACTGGGCTTTTTGTACCGCTTCGTTGGCTTTTACCACATCCACTTGCTGCTCGAGCTGGCGAAGCTTGTCTTTGGCTTGGCTGATGTTGGTACGCATCTTCTGCTCAGAAGCAACGAACTGGTCAAGGTAGGCTTGCTCAGCTTGCTGTTCGTTACGGAGCTGGGCGACTTTTTGTGCACAATCAAGAGCAAGATCTTGCTGGCCTTTTTCCATCGCGGTGCGGGCATGGCCTTCGTACTCTTCGACGCCTTGCTGGAAGCCATCAACTTTCTGCTGGGAGAGCTTACGTTTAGCGACGATACTGACCAATGCTTCGTCTGAACGGCGAAGTTCTTGTTTGGCGTCGCGAATTTCCTGATCAAGGATACGCAATGCTTGGTTATCCGCGACTGCTTCTGCGGTTTCATTTACACCGCCTTTGAATGCGGTGAACAGTTTTTTCCAGACACTCATTACGCAACCTCCTTGAGGTGGTCTTGGTATAGTTCAATAAAGGCTTCGACATTGCGGAATAGAGTAGCGACCTCAATCACAATGCTTTCCGCCTTGGATTGGGAAGACAGTGAGCCAAACGCCACATAGTAGTCGTTGCCGCCAATTTCATTGATACCGATAGTCGATAGCGGGAACATCTTGTGGGTACGGAGGATATCGTTGTTAAGAGAAGTAAGGTCAATGACTTGCTCAGCAGGGAACAGTAGGACTTCAACCAGAATTTGCTCGCCAGATACGGCCAGAAAGGCTTCGATATTATCTTCGTTGCGTATAACCAGTGTTTGGTCATTTTCTTCAACTGCCCAGCCGTCGTGTTCACTCAGAAGCGGGATCAGTTCGGATACTTGCCACATCATAGTTGCTACCTTTTGTTAGGTGTCAGCGGATTGAACGAAAAATCTCCTCTTATTATGAGGTTAAATTATTCAATTACCATGAAATGCTGTTTTTTTGTTGTTTTTTTGTGAGCTGTTTTATGCCGCCGATAGGGGGTTGGTATTGTTTGAGTGCTAGATAAGAAGGCGTCCTAGTTATGATTTAGCCCCGCTTTCTTTGTTCCAGCTAAGTGTGTCCCAGGCATGAGCAGGTATAAATAGGGTATCACCTGGGCCGAGAGGGATATGTTCAATTTGATGCTTCGGGCTTTCCAGCAAGTTTTCGTATTGGCCGTTAAAAACGAGCTCAAGGCGAGGAAAAATCCAGCAAAATATTGCAGGAAGATATTCTACTGTGAAAGGAAAACGAGTGAGAAGAAGGTTTTTTTTAAATGATCTGCTGATTTTTTATTAAGATTCTGCATGTTTGTTGGTTATCTAAGCAGTTGAATGTTTTAGGGGTTTACAAGGTCAGTCGTAGCGACTAATATACACCGCACTTACGGAGAGATGGCTGAGTGGTTGAAAGCACCGGTCTTGAAAACCGGCATACGTTTGTAGCGTATCTAGG
>NZ_JANEYT010000083.1 GCF_024357955.1 Photobacterium pectinilyticum | reverse complement strand
TCTTAAATCCAGAGAACAAAGCAGCCTAAGGTGTTGTAAATATGTAAAAATGGTGACAACTTGATTGAAAAACAGCGACCCCTGTCGAACCGACCGCTAAGCAAGTCAAAGTGATCGACGGCTACCTTTCCCAAGCGCAAGTATGTGTGGATCGAAATAGCAATAGCTCATGTGACAGTGGTGAGGTTGTCGGGCTAACAGACAGCAATGGCGCTATCACTATCAAGGCAGAAGATGCGAAATACGCCGTCATCGCCCAAGCGATTGCCGGCCAGACGGCAGATAGCGATAAAGCAGGAAAACTGGGTAACAGCTATGAGCTGATTGCACATGCCCAGAGCGAGGTGGTGACACCTTTTACCACGATTGCCAAGCTACAAAACAAAACCGTTGAGGCATTGGCGACAGAGTTAAATCTCGACTCCGCCGTGGTTGCCGGTGACTATGTTGCAGCCAAAGCGCAAGATGGCAGCGCAGATGCCGCTAAGAAAGCCCACCTAATGGCACGCAGCCTGACCAATGAACTGGCGCCAAGCTTGGCAGACAACGATTCTGAAGCGCTGTCAGAGTCAGCTGATGACATCGCAAACGTTATCGAAGACAGCATCAATAACGGTCACGAGCTCGATGACATCGTCATTGAAATCAATGACGATGGCACCGTTGAAAGCAAACCGATCATTGCGTCTCTAAACGATTACCTTGAAGGTCAAACCCTTAGCTTTGTCAGCATGAATAAATACTATGCGCAAGACGAGGGTATTTTTATGATCACTTTGCAAGACGGTACGCTAACTGTCGTTGACGACACTGGTGCGTCGATGACAGAAGCATACACCATCGAAGGCAATTCACTTGTCCATGTTGAGGACGGTGAAGAGAGCATCGAAGAGTTCATCTATGTGTCCGAGCAAACTAGCCTCGCGGTTACCCCACAGAATGATCTTAACTTCTGGACAAGGGTTGATATTACTGACGAGGAGTTTAAGTTCCCAGCGATCACAGAAGCAATGATTGCCGATCAAACATGGTACTTCCTCTCTGATGACTCTACCGATCACAAACCTTATCCAATGCTGGCTGCGATGGCCTTTAGCAAGGACAAGAACGTTGTTATTTCTGAAGAGGGTGAGGAAGACTTCACCATTGGCTGGCGAATCGAGAATAGCGAGTTAATTCTTGATTTCCCTGAAGGTGACAACGATATGTACATCAAGTTGGTTACCAAGGACAGCAACACCCTAACGATTGTTGACGGTGGTGAAGAGCAAAATAAAAACCACTTCAGCCTGCTCGTGAAAGACAAAGCACTGGCTGAATCAATTGTTGATAAATGGGGTGACGAGATCTAATACCAATCTGGATAAGTCGTTGATCAAATATTTATGTAGGTTGGTATAACAGGCTCCAGATATAAAAAACCGGCCTCAGCCGGTTTTTTATTGCCTATGACACAAGCTATAAGATGCCTTACTGCTCTTCGGCTGCATCATCTTCTTCTGGCTTACGCACATAGAAGCGAGCGAAGAACAAGCCAACTTCAAACAGCAAGCACATTGGGATAGCCAGTAGCGTCTGCGAAATCATATCCGGCGGTGTCAGCATCATACCCACCACAAAGGCAGAAACAACGATATACGGCCGCTTGGTACGCAGGCTTTCCGGATCCGTCGCCCCTGTCCAACATAGCAAGATAATGGCGACCGGAATTTCAAAGGCAATACCGAATGCCATGAACAATGCTAAGACAAAATCGAGGTAGCTGGCAATATCTGTCGCTACCGTGATCCCTTCAGGGGCGGCACTGGTAAAGAAACTAAACACCAGTGGGAACACCACGAAATAAGCAAAAGACACGCCAGCATAGAACAGCAGCGAGCTGGAAAACAGCAGCGGCATGATCAGCTTGCGCTCATGCTTATACAGACCCGGTGCCACGAAAGCCCAAACCTGATACAAGATCATCGGCACGGCGATAAACACCGAGGTCACCAATGTGAGCTTAATTGGCGTAAAGAATGGTGATGCCACATCCGTCGCAATCATGCTCGCCCCTTCAGGTAGACGTTCTACCAAGGGAGCGGACATAAATGCATAGATGTCGTTGGCAAACCATACCAAGCCAAGAAAAACCACAATGACACTCAGGATGGAACGCAACAAACGGTTACGCAGCTCAAGTAAGTGGCTGAATAGCGGTTGCGTATCTTCAACAGTAGACATAGTGACTTATATTAATCCTGCTTTTGAGAGGTCGTCGCCGAGGGCTGCTCGTCTTTCTTGTCGGCATAAGGGCGCTGCACATCCGAGGCCGCTTTTTTCAGCTCCTCCACAGTATCCCTCAGCTCTGGCGAGAGATCTTTCATCCCCATTTGCTCGGCTTTTTTCAAGTTTTCCTGAAGTTCCTGAAGCTTGAGCTCCTGGTTCAGTTCATCCTTGACCGAGTTCGCCATATTACGTGCAGCTCCAACCCAGCGCGATACCGTACGGATCGCGACAGGCAGGCGTTCCGGCCCCAGTACAACCAATCCCACCACGGAGATCAGTATTAGTTCCCAGAACCCGATATCAAACACGTGTTAAACCTGCTCTTTGTCTTTTTGGCTCTTCTGAGCCTGGCCAGCCTGCTGTTCGTCCGCTAGTTTCTTCTGATCGAAATCCGCATCAGCTGCGGCGTCTTTCTTCTCAGCTGAAGGCTCCTCATCGCCGATCGCCTTCTTGAAACCTTTTACGGCAGAACCCAAGTCACCGCCCAGAGTGCGCAACTTCTTGGTTCCGAACAACAGAACTATAATTAGTGCAATGATTAGCAATTGCCAGATACTGATACCACCCATGCTTGTTTTACCTCAGCTAATTGTGGTTAATAACAAATTGTATATATGTTGGCTGCATACTTTACCGTCTATTTACGGCAAGCACGCCACCCAAGTAACCAAAACGTGACCCCCATTGCAGCGCTAATGGCCGAATAGGTTTCTACGTGATTACTAAAAAGTATGGCAGAACATACAACCAGAGTTGCACCAATGCCAAAGTAGAACCGTGCCTGGCCCTGGTAACGTCGACTCTCCATGAAATTATCATAGAGTTTATCGATACGTTGGTTAAGCGCATTACCTTGGCGTAAACTATCGTAGAGTAATTCCGGAAGCTCCGGTAACTTCTCTGCCCAGAATGGCGCCCGGGTTTTCACCCCGTCGATCACGGCCTGCGGGCCAACCTGACGGGACATCCAGTCTTCCAGGAAAGGCTTGGCGGTATCCCACAAATCAAGTTGCGGATACAGCTGACGCCCCAACCCTTCGACATATAATAAGGTTTTTTGCAGCAATACCAACTGTGGCTGCACTTCCATATTGAAGCGGCGGGCGGTATTGAACAAATTCAGCAACACATGGCCAAACGAAATTTCGGCCAGCGGCTTCTCGAAAATCGGCTCGCACACGGTGCGAATCGCAAATTCAAATTCATCGATGTTGGTATCTTCCGGTACCCAGCCAGAATCAACGTGCAACTCAGCGACCTTGCGGTAGTCCCGGTTAAAAAACGCCAGTAGATTTTCAGCCAGATAGCGTTTGTCTTCCCGGTTCAGGCTACCGACGATACCACAGTCGAGAGCTATCCACTGCGGGTTTTCCGGATTTTCCCGAGCCACAAAAATATTGCCAGGGTGCATGTCGGCATGGAAAAAACTGTCGCGGAATACCTGGGTGAAGAAAATCGTCACCGCATTCTCCGACAACAGTTTCATGTCGGTACCGTTGGCCACCAGCGCATCGATATCCGACACCTGAATGCCATAGATACGCTCCATTACCAGCAGGTTTTCCCGGCTCAAGTCGGTATACACTTCAGGAACATACAGCATATCGCTGTCTTCAAAGTTGCGCCTTAGCTGAATACCATTGGCAGCTTCGCGCATCAGGTTCAATTCATCGAGCAAGGTTTTTTCGTACTCTCGTACTACCTCAACAGGACGTAAGCGACGGGCATCCGGCAGGATCTTCTCAAGCAAACCGGCCATTCGGTACATCAAGGTAATATCGGCTTTGATCACCGGCAAGATATCCGGACGGATCACTTTGAGCACCACTTCCTTACCGGTTTCTTTCAACGTTGCGGTATGAACCTGGGCGATGGATGCCGAAGCCAACGGCACTTCATCGAAATCGTTGAACCATGTCTCCAGTGGGCCACCCAAGGCTTTTTCCATCTGATCCTTGGCCAAACGCCCGTCAAACGACGCCACCTGATCTTGCAGCAGCGCCAGCTGATCGGCGATGTGCGGCGGGAACAAGTCACGACGAGTCGACATCATCTGGCCGAATTTGATCCATACCGGTCCTAGCTCTTGAAGTGCTAACCGCAGGCGTTCGCCCAATGGTTTATCAGGGTGCTCATTGCGGATCCAGAACAGGGACTTGCGCATCACCTTTGGCAATTCCAGCCGTGGATCTTCAGGCAATAATTCATCCAACCCATAGCGCAGCTGGACAGCGGTGATCTGATACAGACGCTTAATTTCGGATAACACCATCATTAAAGCACTTGCTCCATTAGGCGGTTCAACCGTGCTTCACTGCGTGCTACGTCCGTTTTCAAGTCGTCGACCTGATCGGCAAAATACGCTATTTCCAGCGCCTGCGGGGCTAAGCGCCACTCCTCGGTGATCACCTCAGCCAAATCGCGCTGGCGTTTAACCACACCTTGCTGGATAAATCGTGCGCCCTGTTTAGCGCCACTGACCAACGTATGGGCAACAATATCACCGGTATATTGCGATAATGTTTCTTCAACGTCCGGCTTCAGGCCACTTAGCAAGGTCGAGAACTGCTGGGCCAGCTGGATATCCCCCTCGAGCGATAGCTTGTCGGCCTTGATCAGCTGGGTCAGGTTAGCTTGCTGGCGGAGCTCCGGCAAAACAGACAGGTTAAGCGCCAGTTGACAGTCGACGTCGCCTTCATAGGCACCGAGAACATCAATTTGCTGGCTGAAAACAAAATAAAGTTGCTTGCCAAATTCATTAATGGTCACGCCAATCACCTTCCCCTTCAGTCGGGCAAGGCGACGCTGGCTGTCTTCATCATCCTTCAGCAAGGCATTGAGTGAGGTCTCTATCACCCCGGTTACAAACACATCAACAGGCATGGGTTCCTCAGAATTTGTAGCCACGGTGTAGGGCAACAATACCACCGGTCAGGTTGTAATAGTTCGTCTGCTCGAAACCTGCATTTTGCATCATTCCTTCCAAGGTATCTTGGTCAGGATGCATCCGGATAGACTCGGCCAGGTAGCGATAGCTTTCGGCATCGTTAGCAATCACTTCGCCCATTTTTGGCAACAGGTGGAATGAGTAGGCGTCATAGACTTTCGACAGTGGCTCGACAATCGGCTTGGAGAACTCCAGTACCAACAGACGGCCACCCGGCTTAAGCACGCGGTACATCGAACGCAATGCTTTATCCTTGTCGGTCACGTTACGCAGACAGAAGCTGATGGTAATACAGTCAAAGTAGTCATCCGGGAAAGGTAGCTCTTCGGCATTGGCCTGAACATAGCCCACGTTGCCGACAATACCGTTATCACGCAGTTTGCTGCGGCCCACTTTCAGCATCGAGTTATTGATATCGGCCAAGATCACCTGACCGTCATCGCCCACAATGCGCGAGAACTTAGCGGTCAGATCACCGGTACCTCCACCCAAATCGAGCACCCTGTGACCACGGCGAACACCACTGCAGTCAATGGTAAAGCGCTTCCACACCCGATGGACACCCATCGACATCAAGTCATTCATAATGTCGTACTTAGCAGCTACCGAGTGAAATACCTCTGCAACCATTTCTGCCTTGTCGTCCTTGGCTACAGTCCGGTAGCCAAAATGGGTCGTCTCTAGTGTGGTGTCCGTCATACTACTTCCGTCGTGGTTAACGTATTATTTCGCCTAGTGTACTTGATGGTTGAGGTTTGCTCAAAGCACAACCTGCATCTAACTCCACACCGCACAATTATGCCGTTGGACTACCCTCGCCAATCTCGGTAATGCCCTCGGGCAAAGCCTCGTCATCAGCCGCTCCCAGCATCGCCCTTTCGGTCAATACCGGATTGATATCACGCTTGACCTCCACCCCTAACTGGCGGAACCCTTCTGCCTGGCGGATCACATTGCCCCGCCCCGTGACCAACTTGTTCATCGCGCCCTGATAGCTCTGCCTGGCCTTATCCAGCGACGCGCCCATGGTTTCCATGTCGGTGACAAACAGCCGCAACTTATCGTAAAGCTTGCTGGCCCTATCGGCAATTTGCTTGGCATTCTGGTTCTGGCGCTCATTACGCCACAGGTTATTGATGGTCCGCAGTGCCACCAGCAAAGTGGTTGGGCTGACCAACATGATGTTCTGATCCATCGCATCACGGATCAGGCGCGGATCAGATTGAATGGCGGCCTGAAACGCTGGCTCAACCGGAATAAACATCAGCACGTAATCAAGGCTTTCAACTCCGTGCAGCTGATGATAATCCTTGCGGCTCAATCCTCGGATATGGCTGCGCACCGAGGCAACGTGCTCACCCAGGGCCAGATCCTGCTCGGCAATATTGTCAGCATTGAAAAAGCGCTCGTAAGCGATCAGCGACATCTTGGCATCGATAACAACATCTTTGCTTTGCGGTAGATGGACAACCACGTCAGGTTGATAGCGCTTGCCGTCCCCATTTTCGAGGTTGATCTGGGTCTGGTATTCATGCCCTTCACGCAGTCCGGAGTCACTCAGTACCCGAGCCAACACGACCTCTCCCCAATTACCTTGCGCCTTGTTGTCCCCTTTCAGAGCTTGGGTCAGGTTGACCGCTTCACGCGCCATCTGCTCATTGAGCTGCTTGAGGTTATTGATTTCATGGACCAAGGTATGGCGTTCGCGGGCTTCTTGGTTGAAGTTGTCATTGACCTGCTTGCGGAATCCATCAAGCTGCTCACGCAGCGGACCCAACAGCCCTTCGATGCTGATCCGGTTTTGCTGATCGACAGTACGGGTCTTTTGCTCGAACAAGCGATTGGCCAAGCTTTCAAACTGCACACGCAGGCGCTCTTCAGCATTTTCCAGCAGGGCAATCTTGTCATCGGCCGCTTTCTGCTCTTCAAAATGACGGGCTTCCTGCTCGCGTAAATCCGCTTCTAGACCGGCATTGGCCATCCGACCGTTTTCCAGTTGTTCGGCTAGATATTGCTTCTCGTTTTTGAGCGCCTCGAAATGGCGCATTTTCTCCAACGACGCCGCAAGACGACCATGCATCTGGCGCAACTCGGCCGTGAGCCGATCGCGTTCAACATCCATTTCATCGAGCTCCTGGTTACGCTCACTAAGCTGGCTCTGGTAATGCTGTTCGCGGTTTTGTGCCAACTTCAGCTCGCTCTCTGCCTGCTGACGCAGAAGCTGCATTTGCTGTTGCCAGCGGTTGTTTACCAGCCATGCCGCAATAGCCCCTGCGACCGTGGCCCCGGAAACACCGGTCACGATAGCCAAGCCGTACCCCGACAGCCACTCATTCATCATGCTTTGTTCCTGACTCGTTGATTAACCAGCAATTGATCTGCTTTTGCCAATAAGGCTAAGAGGATACTGGATAAATGTCCAGCCTCTCTAGCGCAGAAACGTCCTTCGCAGCAAGCTCACATCCCTTATCGCAATTTTCTGGTCGACGTCGATGCAATCGAATAGACTGACTCCCTATATAACCCTCAGCTGCCTTGCCAAAGCAGCAATTGATTATGGATGAACAATGAACGAACGTTATGCGCTCGGGTATGGCCTGGCGGCTGTCTTGCTGTGGTCGACCGTTGCTACCGCTTTTAAGATCACCCTTGATTTCTTTACCCCAGTTCAGATGCTGGTTGCCGCCAGTGTGGTGTCTGCTATCGCTCTTGCAGGTATCGCTCTGTACCAAGGCAAGCTCCACCTACTAGGCCGTACCTTTATGGCCAGACCGCATTACTACTTGTTGCTCGGCCTCATCAACCCTTTTGCCTACTATCTGGTGCTCTTCAAAGCCTACGATCTACTACCCGCATCCCAGGCCCAGCCGCTCAACTACAGTTGGGCAATTACCCTGACACTGATGGCCGCAGTCTTCCTCGGTCAGAAAATCCGCAAGCAAGACTGGGCGGCCTGTGCGCTGGGCTACCTCGGTGTGGTGATCATTGCCACCAAGGGCGATGTTATGGCATTGCAGTTTGATAACCCGACCGGTGTGGCGCTGGCACTACTGTCGACCCTATTGTGGGCTATGTATTGGATCCTCAACACCAAAAACCAAGCCGATGCAGTGCTTGCGGTCCTGCTGGGTTTTTTGGTTTCATTGCCTTTTTCTATAGGCTTGAGCCTTTATATCGGTGGCTGGACCGCAATCCCTTGGCAAGGCTGGGCAGCAGTGAGCTATGTCGGCTTGTTCGAGATGGGGATCACCTTTGTACTGTGGATCAACGCGCTCAAGCTGACCCGTAACACGGCGCGGATCAGCAACCTGATTTTCATTTCCCCGTTTATCTCGCTGATGCTACTGGCGACGATTATCGGCGAGGAGATCCACCCGTCAACCTTGGTTGGCCTAGTGCTGATTGTTTTCGGCCTACTTATCCAGCAGTGGAAAGGTAAAAAACAGCAAACCGAAACGCCGGCTTAATCTTAATCCCGTATTGCAAGCATAAAAAAACCTGCCACTAAGGTGGCAGGCAAGCGAGCAAGTATGGGTTGTCGAGACCCTGCGCCTTAAAGGGACGGCGTCTTTTTGTTATTGAGCATTTTCTGTTAGGCGGTCACAGGCGCGTGCCAGCGGCGGCCGAACTTGGTCCACAACAGCAACAAACCTGGGACCAACAACCACATCTGCAACACCATTAAGTCCGGCGAGCTCAAGCCCAAGCGTTGGGTCAGGCTTACCATCGCACCAGCGCCACTCATCTGGAACAAGCCCAGCAATGCAGCAGCCGTACCGGCACGATCACCAAACGGGGCCAGTGCTTTGCCTGCCGCGGAACCAAGCACAAAGGCAAAGCCGAACGAGGACATGAAGATCGGTGCCATAAAGGCCCAAGCTTCGACAATATGACCGACCAGCAGCATCAGCATGCCAGCCAGCACTAAGATCACCAGGCCAGTATTCAGCGTCATTCGCGAGCCAAAGCGGTCAATGTATTTCGGTACAACCATGCAGGCCAGAATGTTCAGCGCGGCATTGATACCGAACCACAAAGTAAACTGGTTCATGCTCTGGCCAAGCTCGACCATCAACCACGCGGGTGCCGAGGTGACATAGGCAAGGATCACAGCCATTGCTAACATACACAGGCTAGCATGGTACAAGAAAGTCGGTTCCCTAAGGACAGACCAGTAACGCGATAAGCTTATTGTCGAGCCGGATACATCGGTATCGGCCGGGCGGGTTTCACGAAACAGCAGCAAGATAAATAAGCCCGCCACCAGCGCAAAGCCAGCCATGAAGCTGAAGTTGGCACGCCAGCCAAACTGATGAGTCAACCAGGTACCCAGCAAGGGGGCTAAAGCTGGGATAAAGCAGATCGCACCATTGAGGTAGCTGATCATCCGGCCGCTTTTCTCTGGACCGAAGCTGTCCCGCACCGCCGCAAAGGCCGCCACCGATGTTGCACAGGCACCAAAGCCCTGTAATAAACGGGCAACCAACAACATATCCAAAGATTGAGCAACATACGCCAGTGTGGCACTTGCGCCATAAATCACGATACCGGCTAAAGCTATAGGGCGACGGCCAAATCGGTCAGCCAGCGGACCAGCTACCAACTGGCCAAGACCCAGACTGAACATAAACCAAGTCACGGTATCTTGAACCCGGGTCAGATCGACCGCAAAAGTTTCCGCCATCGCCGGCAGCGCGGGAAGGTAGATATCAATGGCAAGCGGGCTAAACAACACCAAAGTCACCATCAAGGCCACCAGCCGTTTGTCCGCAGAGTATTTCGGTTGCATAGTCTTATCCTATTGAGCAATGGCGGCAGTTTACGGTGTTCAAGATATGAATAGAAATGGTATATATTCAACACCGATTTTCCATTTGGGAATATCACTTCATTTACGGGAAAGAAATGCCATACCACTTACAAAGCCCGCCAGGCTATCCCTCAACGTGCTGGGTTGGTTACTTCAACACTTCCTCCTATGACCCCTTCTATTGGCACCAATATCGAGAAAAAACACGATAACATAGCTAGTTACCGTAAGTTATCACCTCACGCTGCGGTGATTTATCTGTTAGCTAATTGCAGCTATTACGCAAAAGCGCTAATTTAAGGAGATCAGCCTGAACAGCCAACATTTCCTGTCAATATTCAGGAGGCAGGGGTATTTGTTATTCAGGCTGACATTATAGCCGTCACATGGACGGTGACTCAGTGAAAGGAAAAATACACACATGCAAGCAGTTATCTCGCAACGCGTCGCGCAGATCCGTCAGTGGCTGGAAGCAAACCAGCTCGACGCCCTTTTGATCCCCCACGAAGATGAATACCTGGGCGAATATATCCCGGCCCATAACGAGCGCCTGCACTGGGCAACCGGCTTTACTGGCTCGGCAGGTATGGCAGTGATTGCCCGCGACAAGGCAGCCATGTTTGTCGATGGCCGCTATGTCGTTCAGGTCCGCAAGCAAGTACCGGGTGATGTATACGAATACCGCCACTTGATTGACGAGCCTCCCGTTCAATGGGCATTGGACAACCTGTCACCAAACAGCAAAGTGGCGATTGACCCGCGTCTGCACAGCGCGGCATGGCTAACCCGCACCCAAATACAAGTTGCGGGTGAACTGGAGTTGGTCAGCATTGGCGAAAACCCAATCGAGCTATTTTGGTCAGATCGCCCTGAAGCGACCTTGTCGCAGGCCAAACTGATGGGACTAGATTTTGTCGGCCAGAGCAGCAGCGACAAGCGAGAGCTGATTGCCACCGAGATCACCAAACAAAAAGCCGATGCAGTACTGCTGACCCAGCTAGACAGCATTGCTTGGCTGCTTAACATCCGTGGTAATGATGTACCTAGCCTGCCGGTTCTACTATCAACGGCACTACTTCACGCCGATCAAAGCGTCGACTTCTATATTGATCCAAATCGCTTGCCAGAAGGCTTCGCCACCCATGTTGGCGAAGGCGTACGCGTCAATACTCCGGAAGCACTGGAAACCGGCCTCCAACAGCTATCCGGTAAAACAGTGTTGGTTGATCCGGCCACCAGCAATGCTTGGGCGAGCCAAATCTTGCGTGATACCAATGCCACACTGCTAGAAGCTGCCGATCCTTGCCTACTGCCGAAAGCCGCCAAGAACCCAACGGAAATTGCCGGTATGAAAGCCTGCCACATCCGCGATGGCGTGGCAGTCAGCAAATTCCTTGCCTGGGTAGATAGCCAAGTGGCTCAAGGCAACTTACTGGACGAAGGCACCCTGTCGGACAAACTGTGGCAATTCCGCAGCGAAGACAGCAGCTGTACCGATGTCAGCTTCGATACGATTTCTGCCGCAGCCGGTAACGCAGCCATGTGTCACTACAACCACAATAACCAGCCAGAGCCGAGTGTGCTGGAGATGGACAACGTCTACTTGGTTGATTCAGGCGGCCAGTACCCAGACGGTACGACCGACATCACCCGTACTATCGCTATCGGCGAGCCGGGTGACGAGGTGAAGCAAACCTTTACCCTAGTATTGAAAGGCCATATTGGTTTGGCATCTGCTCGCTTCCCGAAAGGCACTACCGGTTCACAGCTAGACGCCCTTGCCCGCCAACATTTGTGGGCCTATGGCTTTGATTACGACCACGGTACCGGTCACGGTGTCGGTCACTTCCTGAGTGTCCATGAGGGCCCGCAACGTATTGCCAAAGTATACAACCCAACCGCCCTGCTTCCGGGCATGGTGCTGTCAAACGAACCGGGCTACTACCGGGCTGATGCTTTTGGGATCCGCATCGAAAACTTGGAGCTGGTTGTGGAAGTGGAAACCGCGGGTGACATGACAGTGATGGGCTTTGAATCTCTGACCCGTGCCCCTATCGACCGTCGCTTGGTTGATCTGGCGCTGATGACTGACGCTGAGCTTAACTGGCTAAACAACTACCACCAGAGCGTTTTCGATGTGCTTAGCCCATCGCTGCAAGGTGACGATCTGGCGTGGCTAGAACAAGCGACAGCGCCGCTAACGCGTTAATAATTGCGTTAATGACATAACGCTAACAACAAAATGAAAAACACCCGCACAGATAACCTGTGCGGGTGTTTTTTTATCTTTAATTTAAACCACTCGATCTGCCTGTTAGCCAGAATACGCGTGGTGCCAGTCCTTCCACACCACCTCAAATCCACGCTGCTTGACCGCTGCGGCGACGTCGTCTGCCGGGCGCTCATCGCTGATCGCAAACTGCTCCAACTCCGGTACATCGTCAGCATAACCACCCGGTTGGGTCTTGGACTCGGCCGACATGGTGGTGATCCCCAATGGCAACACATTATCACGAAACTGTGCCGATTCTCGGGTCGACAGCGACAGCTCAACCTCCGGGTTAAACAGTCGGTAAGCACAGATCAGCTGCACCAATTGGCGATCATTCATCACCGATTTGGGCTGCAAGCCGCCCTCACACGGACGCAGTCGCGGGAAGGAAATCGAATAACGTGTTTGCCAGTAGGTACGCTCAAGGTAGTCAAGATGCGCAGCGGCAAAAAAGCAGTCAGTACGCCATTCTTCCAGGCCAATCAGGGCACCGATCCCGATCTTATCAATCCCGGCTTTTGCCAAGCGATCAGGCGTGGCCAACCGGTACTCAAAATCCATTTTGTTGCCGCGTAAGTGATGCTGGGCATAAGTCGGCGCGCTGTAGGTTTCTTGATAGACCATCACCGCATCCAAACCAAGGGTTTTCAGCTCAGCATATTCATCCTGCTCCAGCGGCTGGACTTCCATTGCCAAATAGCTGAAATGGGATTTGATCGCCGGCAGTGCTTCTCGGAAGTATTCCATCCCGACCTTACGCTCGTGCTCACCTGTAACCAGTAAGATACTGTCGAACTGTTTAGCCTTGATCGCCTCACATTCACGCTCTACTTCAGCCATATTCAAAGTACGGCGCTTGATACGGTTTTCCATCGAAAAACCACAGTAGGTGCACGCATTGGCGCACAGGTTGGACAGGTATAACGGAATGTAAAACGACACCGTATGACCGAACCGCTTACGGGTCAACGCCGCCGACTGCTGTGCCATCTGCTCGAGATAAGGTTCTGCTGCCGGCGAGATCAGGGCTTTGAAATCTTCCAGATCGCGTTTTGGTTTGCGCAGCGCCCGCTCAACATCCGCCGCTGTCTTGCCATAGATAGACAGCCGGATGTCATCCCAATCAAGCTGCTTCCACTCATCCACGAAACTCATTGCAGGCTCCTTAAGCAGGCTGATCCAAGAAAGCGGTTAAAGGGCTTGAGGCTATAGCATGGTTAACCGTCCCCGCCAAACCGGCCTCATACGCCATCCGGCCACTCTCGACTGCTAGCTTAAAGGCCCGCCCCATCACAACCGGATCAGCAGCAGCCGCTATCGCCGTGTTCACCAATACCGCATCCGCTCCCATCTCCATCGCTTCAGCTGCATGGGACGGCGCGCCAATACCGGCATCAACAATCACAGGTACTCTTGCCTGATCAATGATAATTTCAAGAAAATCGCGCGAGGCCAGCCCTTTATTGGAACCAATCGGCGCTCCTAGTGGCATGACCGCAGCACACCCAACCTCTTCTAAACGCTTACACAATACCGGGTCGGCATGGCAATAAGGTAGAACAATGAAACCTTCACGCACCAGCTCTTCGGCAGCCGCCAGGGTCTCTATCGGGTCAGGCATCAAGTACTTAGGATCTGGGTGGATTTCCAGCTTGAGCCAATTAGTCCCCAGAGCTTCACGGGCCAGTTTGGCTGCGAATACCGCTTCCTTGGCATTTTTTGCACCGGAAGTATTTGGCAATAGATTGACCCCTGCCTCAACCAACGGGGCAAGAATATCATCATCGCGGCTTTCAATATCCACACGTTTCAAGGCCATGGTGACTAGCTCAGAGCCGGAGGCAATGATCGATTCCGCCATCGCGTGGCGGTTGGCGTACTTACCGGTACCGGTAAACAGCCGTGACGAGAACGTCTTATCAGCGATAGTTAGCATTTATCCTCCTGCAATCGCTTGGAACAAGGCGATGCGATCGCCGGTGCTTAGTACTGTTACGTCCCACTCACTGCGGGCAACAATATCTTCATTAAGCGCTACCGCAGTGGCCTGAAGCGGCATTTCCAGTTGGATCAGCAGGGCACCGAGAGACTGCCCTTCAGGCACCTCAACCGGTTTATCATTGACCCGAACTTGGATCAGAGTTGCTGTTGTCATAGTGGTTTTATTCTCCCGTCCCGCAAACTGGGCACGATCTATCTGTTGGTAATTGAAAGGCTTGCCAGCCCATCGTCAGACCGTCGAACTGACGCAGGGAGCCAAAGCCCACTTCGCCAGCACCGGTCAGTAATTTAATAGTTTCCAGTGCCTGCAAGTTACCCACGGTGCCAACCACCGGCCCGGCAATCCCTGAATTGCTGCAATTTTGTGGCTCATCAACAGCCCCTTCCTGACGCGGGAACAAACAGTGGTAGCACGGCCCCTTACCCTGGCGAAAATCAAACGCCATCAGTTGACCCTGCCAGCGAATAGCTGCCCCCGAGATCAGCGGTGTATTGGCTTTGAAGCAGGCTTGGTTGACGGCATAGCGGGTCTCTAGGTTATCGGAACAATCAAGGACAACATCAGCCAACGAGACTTCCATTGCCAACCGTTGATCAGCCAGTCGAGCCTTAACGGCCCGGATACGAATATGTGGGTTTAACGCCTGCAACTGCTCTGCCGCCATAGCAGCCTTGGCTTTGCCTTGATCGCTATCGCGGTAAATAACCTGACGCTGCAGATTAGAGCTATCGACGGTATCATCATCGGCAATCACTAGATTCCCGATCCCTGCACCAGCAAGGTATAAAGCCGCCGCCGATCCCAAGCCGCCCGCACCGACTAACAACACCTGAGCGCTGGTCAATGATTGCTGACCAGCCTCGCCGATCTGCGGCAGCATGATCTGACGGTTATAGCGCAGAAATTCCTGATCACTGAGCATGATTGCCTTCCTATTCGGCTGGGTTACGGACCAAGATGTCATCAAATGCCGCAACAGCCTGTGCCGGATTATCCGCTTGGGTAATGGCGCGTACAACCGCTACACTGCTCACCCCTGTACGCCACACCCGCTCGGCACGCGATAAATCAATACCGCCAATCGCGACAGTCGGGAAAGCATCGCCAATTAACTTCTGATATAGCGCTAAACGGTTCAACCCTTGCGGTTTGGATGGCATGTCTTTTGTTGTAGTCGGAAAGATATGGCCCAATGCAATATAGCTTGGGGCAAATTCGGCCGCTCGAAGGATCTCGTAGTAACCATGGGTTGACAGGCCGAGACGAAGTCCAGCTTGTTGGATAGCCGCCAGATCAGCCGTTTCCAGATCTTCCTGCCCCAAGTGGATACCATAAGCCTGATTATCGATTGCCAGTTGCCAGTAATCATTCACAAATACCTGAGCACCATGTTGCCTGCCAGCCTCAACGATACAGTTGATCTGGGTGGCCAGTGTCGGCTCGGACGGATCTTTGATCCGTAGCTGGGTCGTCTTCACCCCCAAATCGAGCAAGCGGATTACCCAATCAGCGGTATCGACAACTGGATACAACGCCAGCTTATCGCGCTCGACCGTGGCAAACGGCGGCACAGCAACTTCTCTGCTTACCCAGCCAAGCGCGCTGCTTTCTGGATGATTGACAGTAAGTGGGCGCGGGAAAAGCGAGCGCACCATCGGCCAGCCGGTTTCACCATAGCCATCCGAGTGACTTTCCAAATAGCCACGGGCATGGGCGCGCGACAGGGTTACCGCATCTTCAAGCGGGTAGTCCAATGCTAGAGCAGCCAGCAACATCGCCCGCTGCGGATCACTGGCGCCTGCATGATGACAATACACGGCACGGGCTTCACCGAGATGGTGCCACATATCGACACAGCCCCGCTCTGTCGGTAGCCCACAAACAACCAGCGCCGGATTCTCCGCCACCAACTGCTGCATCTCTGCCAATGATGGGTAAGGGGCGATCCACTGATCACGCACCTCTACTTCATGGTTCATCGCTTCGGACGGATTAAACGCCACCGTGAAGGCGATGCCTTCTAAGTGAATGTCTACCACCTCCGATCCGCTCCACTCCATACTAACGGCCTCACCGAGCTGATATTTTTCAGCAGCGGCCAACAATGGCTCAATGTGCATCAGCAATGGCGCTAAGTGATCGGGTAAACACAACGCGTTCATTAACTTTCCTCTTTAATTGGGTGATAAAGCTCACTTCCCCTGGCCCGGAATTCATCGGCTTTTTGCTGCATGCCTTCAAGTGGGTCATCCAACACCTTCACTGCTAAATCACCTTCTTTTTCCAGCCGTTTCGCATAGTCACGAACTTCTTGTGAAATCTTCATCGAGCAGAATTTCGGTCCGCACATTGAACAGAAATGCGCGATCTTGCCGGATTCCTGAGGGAGTGTTTCATCATGGTAGGCTCGAGCCGTTTCAGGGTCTAAAGCCAGATTAAATTGATCTTCCCAACGGAACTCAAAGCGAGCCTTCGACAAGGCGTTATCACGTACTTGAGCGCCAGGGTGGCCTTTTGCTAAGTCTGCCGCATGGGCACACAGCTTGTACGTGATCAGCCCCACCTTTACATCTTCTTTATTCGGTAAGCCGAGGTGTTCTTTAGGAGTGACGTAGCACAGCATGGCACAACCGTACCAGCCGATCGTGGCAGCACCGATGCCTGAGGTAATATGGTCATAGCCCGGAGCAATATCAGTAGTCAGAGGTCCTAAGGTATAAAACGGCGCTTCATCGCAGTGCTTGAGCTGCTCTTCCATGTTTTCCTTAATCATGTGCATCGGTACATGGCCAGGCCCTTCGATCATTACCTGGACATCGTATTCCCACGCGATCTTGGTCAGCTCACCCAGAGTACGTAGCTCACTAAACTGCGCCTCATCATTGGCATCAGCCACCGACCCCGGACGCAGGCCATCCCCTAACGATAGGGCAATATCGTACTGAGCACAGATCTCACAAATCTCGCGGAAATGCTCATACAAGAAGCTTTCCTGATGATGAGCCAAACACCATTTGGCCATGATCGAACCACCGCGCGAGACAATACCAGTGAGCCTTTTGGCCGTCATTGGGACATAGCGCAATAAGACACCGGCATGGATAGTGAAGTAATCAACACCCTGCTCCGCTTGCTCAAGCAGGGTATCGCGGAACACCTCCCAGTTGAGGCTCTCAGCAATACCATTGACCTTCTCCAGCGCCTGATACATAGGTACGGTACCAATCGGAACCGGGCTGTTACGAATGATCCACTCGCGGGTTTCGTGAATATTTCGGCCGGTTGAGAGATCCATAACCGTGTCGCCGCCCCACCGGGTAGACCACACTAACTTCTCAACCTCTTCTTCGATAGATGAACTAACCGACGAATTGCCGATATTGGCATTAACCTTGACCAAAAAATTCCGGCCAATGATCATCGGTTCAGATTCCGGATGATTGATATTACAAGGGATAATTGCCCGGCCTTCGGCAACTTCGCGGCGGACAAATTCAGGCGTGATTTCTTCAGGAAGGTTAGCACCAAAAGCCATGCCCGGATGCTGTTGGTTTAGCACCTCATCGCGATATTTCGCACGCCCCATGTTTTCACGAATGGCGATAAACTCCATTTCGGGCGTAATGATCCCTTGGCGGGCATAGTGCAACTGGGTGACATTGGTACCGATCTTAGCGCGACGGATACGCGCCTGCTGTTCAAAGCGCAGTTCATCAAGTGTGTCATCGGCCAAACGGGCTTTGGAATATTGCGAACTTAGCTCATCAAGGTGCTCGGTATCCCCCCGCTCCTCAATCCATGCCTCACGCAATTTGGGCAGGCCAGCATAGATATCTGCGGGTTGATCCGGATCCGTATAAAAGCCTGAAGTGTCATAAACACGGATTGCTTCATTGGGCTCAAAAACGGGATCGTCTTTGGTACCACCAATTAAGCTATCAGCCAAAGTAATTTCACGCATTGGTACACGAATATCTTCGCGACTACCGGTAACATAAACTTTCCGGGAGTTAGGGTAGGCTTGAATAGTCAGTGAATCGATAAATTGTTTCGCTTCCAGTCTCGCTTGTTTGCGATTCGACATAGCAATTTCCTTTTTTGTCCATAAAGGGGAAGTTGCTTGGCGGATGGGTGCGTAAACAAGAGGCTATACGTAGGGTGTATAGTTTCGTCTGATACTGTGGATACAGTGATACAGAAGAGTCTCTCTTGTTCCCTTCGCAGGTATTAGCCTGATCAGGTTCTACGGATCCCGCAATGCGGTCTCAGCCAAATGGCACTCCGACAAGTTGAAATAGCAGTATATGAAAGGGGGTCAAGCACGGCAAGATAGAACCCACAAAATTAATACTTAATTGGCAAAAACATTGTTACCTTTGCATAACACGCCACGTTAAAACAAAATTATTTGAAGCGTTTCACAAGTAATTTAAGCAATGAGGAATGGGTTTCTCTCAACTCGCCCAGCTTATGGGTGATCTTCGGCGCACCATCCAAGTCAAGCAACTTAGGTACCGCCACTCGTTGCGATGAATAGATCCCGGTGTGGCCACTGAAGAAATAAGCGGTATAGCAAGCAATGGCAAAATACAACATATGTTCGGCCCCAAATAGCTCAACGCCCATAATGGTACAAGCCAATGGCGTATTGGTCGCAGCGGCAAATACCGCCAAGAAACCAAGAGCAGCAAACAAGTCAACCGGAGCACCTAGCACCCAAGCCATGGTATTACCCAGAGTTGCACCAACAAAAAACAGCGGTGTGACCTCACCGCCCTTATAACCAGCAGCAAGGGTGATTGCCGTCAACAACAGCTTGATTAACCAGCTATACCATTCGGCACCTCCCTCTTGGAAGGCCGTTAAGATACTGACACCACCTTCTCGGCTTGAGTAAACACCCAGACCGATATAGTCATAGTTACCAATTAGCTGCACAGCACCAATAACGATTAAACCACCGACCATTACAATCAGATACGGATTTTTCAGGGTAGCCTTAAAGATATCTTTGAAGGCATGGGTTAGTTCACCGAACAAATACCCCGCCAACCCAAATGCTACCGCTGCAACAACAATCTTGGCAATCATCCACAAGTCCACTTTAACCGCATGCTCAAACAAGGTGATGTTTTCAAGAAAATCGATTCGATAATGAGTATGGTGCACGCCCCAGGCAGAACAAACCACATCTGCCAATATTGCAGCGAACAAGGCAGGAATGATTGCATCGTAACGCAAGCGACCTATCGCTAACACCTCAAGGGCAAAAATAGCACCAGTCAGAGGGGTACCAAATACAGCTCCAAAGCCAGCGGCTACGCCAGCAATTAAAATAAGGCGGGTATCAGACTCATTTAACTTAAATTTACGTGCCAACCAGTGAGTCGATGCGCCACCAATTTGCACAGCAGTCCCCTCACGGCCAGCCGAGCCACCGAACAAGTGGGTTAGTACGGTTGTAATTAATACTAAAGGTGCCATACGTGCTGGAATGCCTGCACCGGGTTCGTGGATCTCATCCATGATAAGGTTGTTACCACCCTCGGAGTTTTTTCCCAAATTACGGTAGCAATAGACAATCACAATTCCCGCCAAGGGCAATAGATAAATAAGCCACGGGTTATCGATACGTGTTGCAGTCGCAACACTGAGGATCCACAGGAAAAATGCATTCAGCGAGCCGACAATAACGGCAACCGGAATAATAAGAAGTGTCCAACGAAGGATTTGGACGAAAATTTTAGGATTTGAACTTAATGGGTGTGCCATACCATCTCTATCTTTATCTCGGATTACTCATAAGGATAGATGCTATGGCAAATAACAAGCCCCACCATAGACGGATCTATCCTACTACAGCAGGAGTCATTATCTCGGTTGAGCGGTTAAAGGTGGAACTCCATCACCCGTCAACGCCTTGAAGCGATGACAATGGACAAATGCTATCGCTTATCCCTATTAACAACAAGTGGAAATAATCGTTTAGATACGAAAAAGCCCCAGTCTTTCGACTGAGGCTTCGGTATATGGCAGGGGTGGAGAGATTCGAACTCCCAACACGCGGATTTGGAATCCGCTGCTCTGCCAATTGGAGCTACACCCCTAATACATTATTCATTCTACTGCCAAAACACTGGAGATCAAACTGAATTTCCAAAACCGAATCACAGTATTGATAAATAGAGGAAAGTTACTGAAAGAAGAGTATCGCTGCTTTAGCCCTCACAGCCAAAACAATAAAGGCTCCAGTATTTCCGCCGTGACACGCAGTGTAGAGCCTTGAGTGTGATACCAATCTAAGTAAAAATATGATCTAATTGAGGTTACTCTTTCAGACAGTCACATCGCTATGGATAGCCTCAATA
>NZ_JANEYT010000082.1 GCF_024357955.1 Photobacterium pectinilyticum | reverse complement strand
CTGTCTCTATTTGAATGAAAGCAACATCATAAGTTTGGTGTCAGCTTAATTGAATGTGAGGTTTATGGGGCGGATACAGTCATTTAACAAGGGTTACTAAATAAGTGTAAACAAATAGAAGGTGGAGCCAAGAATCACTCCACCTTTTATATACATGGCCAAAATTAAAGTCGTGTGGGTATATTAGTCTAAAAGGGGATAGATACCATTTTCATCATGTACCTCAGCCCCTGTGATCGGTGGATTAAAGACACAAGCCATAACCATTTCTTTATTTTTATATGCTCTTAGAAAATGTTCATCGTGTTTATCTAAAATATACAAAGTACCCGGTTTTATCGGATAGGTTTCACCACCTAGCACTTCAATTTCACCTTCACCACTCATGCAGAAAACAGACTCTAAATGGTTTTGGTAGTGTATATGGGTCTCAGTACCTTCGTAGATTGTTGTAATATGGAAGGAAAAGCCCATATTGTCGTCTTTGAGCAACATACGGACACTTTCCCAATTATCGGCAACAACACGTCGTTCACTGTTGCGACACTCACTGAGTGTTCTAACAATCATAATTCTTCCCTGTTAAGATGCTTTTTTATAAAATTTTGCAGCGACGGCCTCTACTGCCCCCTCGAATATACTCAACCCTTGGGTTAATTCAGCGTCACTAATTGTTAGCGGACAAAAAAACTTCACGACCTCATCGTTTGGGCCCGCAGTTTCGATGACCATACCGTTCTCGAAACACGCTTTCGCGATATCACCGGCAATATCTCCACGCTGGCATTCAATGCCGCTCATCATGCCGCGACCTTTACCCCGTACAAACATCTCGGGGAAGCGCTTAATACAGCGGTTGATGGTCTTATTCACCTGCTGGGCACATTGTTGGATATGCACGGAAAAATCATTGGTGGACCAATAGATCTCCAGTGCCATGGCTGCGGTTACAAACGCATGATTGTTACCACGGAAAGTACCGTTATGCTCACCTGGCTTCCACTGGTCGAGCTCCGGCTTAAGTAGCACGACCGCCATCGGCAAGCCGTACCCGCTAATCGACTTCGACAGCGTGACAATATCAGGCTTTATGCCTGATGGTTCGAAGCTAAAGAAAGTGCCAGTCCGGCCACAACCTGCCTGAATGTCATCAACAATCAGCAAGATATCGTGTAACTCACAAATTTTACTGAGTTTCTGCAACCATTGATTCGAGGCGACATTGAGCCCGCCTTCGCCTTGTACAGTTTCCAACAGAACGGCCGCAGGCTTATCCATGCCAGCCGAATTATCATCGAGCATGGTTTCGAACAATTTAAGGCCATCAACCCCGGCATAGCCTTCAAACGGTAAGCGGGTGACATTGTGTAGTTCTGAGCCCGCACCTTGTCGGTGATGTTGGTTTCCTGTGGCTGCTAATGCACCCGCTGTACAACCATGAAAGCCATTGGTAAATGCCACAACACTACTTCTGCCTTTCACTTTTTTTGCCAATTTCAATGCCGCTTCGACGGCATTGGTCCCCGTAGGCCCCGTGAACTGCACTTTGTAGTTAAGCTTTCTGGGCTCAAGAATAATTCGATTCAATGCCTCAAGAAATGTGCCTTTTGCTTCAGAATGCATATCCAAACCATGGGTAATACCATCCATTTCAATGTACTCAAGTAGCGCTTGTTTGAGTAGTGGATTGTTGTGACCGTAATTGAGAGATCCCGCTCCAGCAAGAAAGTCTAAGTACCGCTCGCCTTGATCCGTTTCAAGCCAACACCCTTTCGCTTTGCGAAAAACAACAGGGAAGCTGTTCGAGTAAGAACGAACATTAGATTCTTGCTTTTTAAAAATATTCATAATAAGACCGTTTTTGATACCGATTTAATGAAGATTATTTTAGAGGGATTCGATACAGATATTCTGTATCATGCTTGTCTTTGAAATGATCCTTTTCATCAAGAAAAGTCGTCACCTCTCCGAGCTTTCCATGGAGTAAATCTAACTTTTGAAACAGTGTCCAAGAAGCTTCATTTTCTTTGGTGATAGTCGTTTCAACTACCGTTATGTTTTCTAATCCTTTCCTGCCCAGAAGCGCTTTCAGCATAACAAATGCCAAACCTTTACCTCTGTAGAAAGGGGCGACAGCAACTTGCCAGACAAAAAGCACATTCTGTTCATCAGGTTTTTGATAGGCCGAAATAAAGCCAGCTATCTCACTGTTTTTCTCCGCCAAAATGCAGGTCTTACTGAAATGCGTTGATTGCAAGAAATTACAATAGGAGGAGTTCATATCTAATGGCGGACAATTTGCAATAAGACGATACACGTCATCACCATCATTGCGATTAGGTTCCCGAAAATTCCATTTAGGGCTTGAGTCCTCTCCAACATCTGAATGCGGCATCCAAGGAGCTGATGTGATCATGGGTAAAAAATCCTTTGAGCTCTAATTAATTTCCTTTTTTATTATGAGCACTTTTCAGTGCCAGCAATCAACAAAACAATAATAAAACAGGAAAGAGTGCGACCACCATCACATTTTACAATGAAAGCACCTGAACACATTAGTTCGAACCCTAACGTATTTACTAAATATGTTATGCAGTAGCATTGATTAACACAGAGAGAAACTTTTACCAGCCATCTACACTATGGGTAACGACCATTTACGCCAATATGCTGTATTGATAGCGGTTTATATCGACAAATAATCAAACTAACGCGAAGTATATTAAAGTTCGCGCAACAGTAAGCCGCTAACAGATAAAAGCACCAAAACATCAATTAGTGATCTAACGATTACCCAAAATTAACAGCCTAAGCATTCATCACAAAAGAGAAGTAAATGTTAAGTAACGCCGAGAGGACATTAAAAAAATATTTCACAATGGTAAATAACAGGTAACCACACACCCACACCCATCAAATTAAAACCATTAATTACAACAGCTTAAAATCAGAACCAACCCAGCACTCAACCACATACAAACACGCCTTAATTCATTATACCGTATGCCATACATTGAAATAATCACTCAAATTACTTAGAGTACAAAACGTTACACAACAAAACATATACAAAAGGATGATTGACATGGATCCCATACTGGAAGTTAAGGGACTGTATAAAGTGTTTGGAGACGATCCTAGTCGCGCATTTTCGCTTATTGAGAATGGTATCGATAAAGATCAAATTTTCGAACAAACTGGACTCACCCTGGGCGTGAACGACGTTTCTCTAACCATCAATGCAGGAGAGATTTTCGTTATCATGGGCCTATCCGGTTCAGGCAAGTCAACGCTAGTCCGGCTACTGAACCGTTTAATAGAGCCTACCAGAGGCAGCGTCTACCTGAGAGGAAAAGACATTGCTCATATCTCAGAAGAAGAACTTAGAGAAGTTCGCCGCCACAACATATCAATGGTATTTCAAAACTTTGCACTGATGCCTCATATGACGGTGATTGAAAATACCGCATTTGGCCTAGAGTTGGCGGGCGTCAATGTTAAAGACAGAAACATCAGTGCACTGTCGGCACTGCAACGTGTCGGCCTAGACTCCTATGCAGAATCATACCCAGATGAACTGTCTGGCGGCATGAAGCAACGTGTGGGCTTGGCCCGTGCGCTGGCTTGCGACCCTGATATTTTGCTCATGGACGAAGCGTTCTCAGCGCTGGACCCCCTCATAAGAGCTGAGATGCAAGATGAACTAATACGTTTGCAAAACGATGATAAGCGTACGGTCGTTTTCATCTCCCATGATCTGGATGAAGCAATGCGGATAGGGGATCGCATTGCGATTATGCAAAACGGTGAAGTCGTTCAAGTCGGTACTCCAGATGAAATTCTTCACAGCCCAGCTAATGACTATGTTGAAGCCTTTTTCCGCGGCGTAAATATAGCCAATGTCCTAACAGCTAAAGATATCGCCCGTAAAAAGCCCTCGGCAATGTTCAAAAAATCAGAGCACGACGGTCCAGGCTCCGCGTTACAAATCTTAATGGATCATGACCGTGATTACGGCATCGTTATTGATAAATCCAGCCGGTTCTCAGGCATTGTCTCACTTGATTCTTTGCAGCTTGCGCATAAGGAGAAGCGTTCATTAGCCAGTGCCCAGCTAGAAGATACTATCACCTTAGAGCCCGACCAGCCGATTAACGCCATCTTAGGCCTTGTGGCTAGCGTGCCCTACGCCGTCCCCGTCGTTGACGAGCAAGGCCACTATTTAGGTGTCGTGACAAAGTCACGTCTTCTGCAAACATTGGATAAGGATTAGTCTCATGTCATCGGAACAAACGAACAACGATCCTTGGTCACAACCAACAAGTCAGCAAAGTGACCCTTGGTCACAAGGAGAAGATTCAGTATCAGGCCCAGACTGGTTAAGCTCAGAAGTCGTAGAAGAGAAGCCTTTCGATTTGTTAAACCCATTTCAAGATGCCGTTTTACCACTCGATAATTGGGTAGAGTCTGGCCTCAACTGGTTAGTTGAACACGGTCGCCCTGTCTTTCAAGCCATTCGTATTCCAATCGATTTCATACTAACGTCTTTTGAAACGGCATTGGTTTCAACACCTGCCCCTTTCATGATAATAATCTTATTCTTATTAGCTTGGCAGTTTTCTAATTTCCGGCTGGGTGTGTCGACCATTATATCGCTGATGTTTATTGGCCTAATAGGTGCTTGGTCACAAGCCATGACCACGCTTGCTCTGGTCTTGACCTCTGTTTTTTTCTGCCTATTGATCGGACTCCCTATGGGAATTTGGCTCGCGAGAAGCAACACGGCAGCGAGATTTATTCGACCGATTCTTGATGCAATGCAAACCACCCCAGCTTTCGTATATCTGGTCCCGATCGTTATGTTGTTCGGGATCGGTAACGTACCCGGCGTCGTGGTCACCATCATATTCGCCTTGCCCCCAGTCGTTCGACTGACCATTTTAGGGATTCAACAAGTGCCTGAAGAGTTAATTGAAGCGGGCCACTCATTTGGCGCAAACAAAAAACAAATGCTGTATCGCATTCAGCTCCCTTTGGCACTTCCAACCATCATGGCAGGGGTCAACCAAACCCTAATGCTGTCTTTGTCCATGGTCGTCATTGCTTCGATGATCGCTGTCGGCGGCTTAGGTCAAATGGTACTTCGTGGTATTGGCCGGCTGGATATGGGGCTCGCCGCTGTTGGAGGCTTAGGTATCGTGATTCTGGCCATTTTACTTGACCGTATTACCCAAGTCCTAGGCACTAACGCTGGTAATACAAAGTTACGCTGGTACCACACAGGACCGGTTTCATTCTTATTAAGACGTAAAAACAAAACGAAGCAGCCTACTATCAACTTGAGGAAAAATACAAATGAGTAATTCATGGAAGAAAGCACTTTTAGTCGGGACCATCGCCTCTGTCAGCTTTTCCGGCCATACACTGGCAAATGATCTACCGGGCAAAGGTGTATCCGTTCAACCCGTACAGTCCACCGTTGCCGAAGAAACTTTTCAAACATTAATCGTAAACCGCGCTCTAGAAGCACTCGGTTATGATGTTAAGCCAACAAAAGAAGTGGATTACAACGTCGGTTATACGTCTATTGCCAAAGGTGATGCCACTTTCCTCACTGTTGGCTGGTTTCCTCTTCACGCTGATAAATACACCATGTCTGGTGGTGATGAAAAATTCTACCGTCAGGGTCAATATGTCAGCGGTGCAGCGCAAGGCTACTTAATCGACAAAAAAACCGCTGAAAAATACGACATTACCAATATCGGACAACTAAAAGATCCAGAGCTGGCCAAGCTGTTTGATGCCAATGGAGACGGCAAAGCGGATCTCACCGGGTGTAACCCGGGGTGGGGATGTGAAATGGTGATTGAAGAGCAACTCAGCGCCTACAGCCTACGTGATACTGTCACCCACAACCAAGGTAACTATGCGGCCATCATTGCAGATACCATTTCGCGTTATAAAAAAGGTGATCCAATCCTGTATTACACATGGACACCGTATTGGGTAAGTGGCGTACTGGTACCAGGTAAAGATGTCGTTTGGTTAGAAGTGCCATTCTCTGCCTTGCCTGGCGAGCGCAAGAATATCGATACAACACTTGCCAACGGTAAAAACTATGGATTCGAGATGAACTCAATGAGTATCGTCGCCAACAAAGAGTTTGCCGAGAAAAACCCGTCTGCCGCTAAATTGTTCGAGATTATCAAACTCAACATCAATGATGTCAGTGCACAAAACATGATGATGAGCCAAGGAAAAAACAGTACTGCGGACATTGAATCACATGTTAACGGTTGGATTAAGGCGAACCAGAAGCAATTTGACGCATGGATAGCTGAAGCCAAGAAGGCCTCGCTGTAAGCCAGATACAGGATCTATCTAGGCAAGAAAGCCTTTCTGGCTGACAAAAAAACCCTCACTCTTTTAATAAAAGTGAGGGTTTATTTTTGCGGCTTCTTCTTAATAGCTAAGCAACCTTCCGATAATCATCAGGTCATATGTTATTTATCCACGAGCCCTAGCTTGTTCGAAAGCGGTTCAATGGCCCACCCCTGCAGAACAACTGAGATCAGGACAATAAAAAACACCATATGGATCATCTCTTGCGAACCCGCTACACCCGCAGAAGCAGGGATCAAGGCAAACACTATTGGTGTCGCGCCCTTTAAGCCAATTGCTGAGATAAATAATTTCTTCTTAAACGATACCTTCCTAAATGGCAGGTAACTAAGGAAAACGGCCAACGGTCTTGCCACAAAGATCAAAGCAATAGCCGGAATGATAGCTGGCCACATATCCCCGATTAGTTCTTTCGGGAAGAACTGCAAGCCAAGGATAATAAACATCAGTGACTGAGCAAGCCACGATAAGCTGTTAAAGAAGTGCTTACTCACCTCTCGGCCACGTTTAAGTTCATTCCCGATCACCACGCCAGCGACGTAAGACGATACTAAGATATTGCCACCAAGCAAATCACTACCATATGCTGCGATAAAGAAACACGCCAAAATAAAGACAGGGATCAAGCCATACTCTTCAAGCTTAATTTTGTTTAGCAACCAAACGCAACACCAACCGATAAGGTAACCTGCCCCTAGGCCGACAAGGATCTGCTGAACGAGCTCAATGCCAATACTGATGCCGCTGATCTGCTGGCTCGCATTAACCAGCATCTCTGTCAATATAGCCACCAGTAGCAATGCTACGGGGTCATTGGTTGCTGATTCAAACTCCAAAATCGTATCGGTTGATTCTTTCAGTTTAAGTTTCTTTGATTCGAGGATAGAGAATACGGCAGCGGCATCAGTTGAAGAAACGACGGCGGCAAACAACAGACAGGTTAAAATGTTGAAGTCTGTGATGTAGTAGAGCAGTCCGCCGAAAATGAAAGTAGTAAACAACACCCCAACAGTAGAGAGCAACCCACCCTCTTTATAAGCCACCTTGATACTGGCTTTGGAGGTATTCAAGCCCCCGACAAAAACTATCACATTCAAGGCTAACGAGCCGATGAATGACGTTAACGCCAAATCGTCATAAACAAAATTAAATTCACCATTACCGAACAATAGACCAACACCGATAAAAATCAGCAACGAAGGCAGGCCCAAGGTTTTTGACGGCTGATGAAGCAGGATTCCGATGGCAATCAAAGCAGCCATCCCTAACATAATTAATTCTGTACTCAATAGACTTCTCCCAACAACACGGATGAATAACAATCTGGTAACTCAAATTGTACCATGCGCGCTATTGCTTAGAGGCTAATGTCTGCTGACAAGTTGAAATTATTATAAAAATTGATGTAATCAAACATTAGCTCTTTTGATTACTCAACGACTAACGATAACACCAAGCAGTCATATGCCTGCATATCAAGTTGGATGCTCCCCAAACCATTTTCGACTACCAGCGATATATCAGTCTCGGCATAGAGTTGTTCAACCAAGGCATACTCACCATCTTTAAGCTGCCATTGAGCAATCAATGCCGCCGGTAGTGACAACGTCACTCGACTTTTTACTTTATCTGTAAAATTCGCCAACATGATCAACTGCTCGTTCGTATCAAAACGACTAAATGTAAACATCTGATCATCATACCCTTCACCATATTCACGGTTGTAGGTATGCAGCTCTTGGTACTCCCCCATCAATGCCGAACTAGTCAAAGAAAAATTCATCAAGCGTTGGTAGAAATCGCGTAACCCACGCTCTTCTTCCGTTAACTGGCCCCCATCGAACTCGCCATGGTTCATCCAGCGTTGATGGTTTGGCACACCAAAATAATCAAAAATAGTGGTGCGAGAAGCCAAACCAAACCCTGCATCTTCAGTGCCGGCTTCACCGACTTCCTGACCGAAGTAAAGCATGGTCGGTGAGGTACTCAGTAACGTTGATACCAGCATGGCTGGCTTGCCCTTATTGGCATCACCTGCAAATTCCGGACTCGCAACACGCTGCTCATCATGATTATCAAGGAAATGGAGCATATGATGCTCAATGTCCATCAATTGCTCTTGAACCTCGACAATCGCATCGGTGGAGCCCTTGCCCTGCATGATCAACTTCAAGGCATCGTACAGATCGACTTTGTCATAAAGGTAATCCATTTTACCTAAGTGAATATAGTCGCGGTATAGATCAGGTTGATACACTTCAGCCATCAAGAAAGCATCAGGGTTAACTTGTTTGATTGAGGAGTTCATATAACTCCAGAACTCAACCGGCACCATTTCGGCCATGTCATAGCGAAAGCCATCGACACCCATAGCAAGCCAGTAGAGCGCAATATCACGGAACTTGATCCATGAATTGGGTACCTCTTTATCTTGCCAAAAGGCAAAATGGGCAGCGTGGTCTTCATTCTCATATCCTTCTGGCAGTACATCAAAATCTTTGCTGCCATCAGGACGGATACCGTAGTTAACCTTGACGGTTTCATACCAATCATCAAACTCCGGCTTAGCCAGACGCGAACCGTTGCCGGTCCATTTAGCTGGCGACTCTACATACGGCGTAGTCATCGATGGATGGTGTTCACCACCTAGAGGTAGATAACCACCTTTCGCATCTGGAACCGAGAATGCCTCGCCAGGAATATAGTAAAAGTTATTATCTTTATGATAAATCACGCTGGTATCGTCAGATGCACCGAAATCTTCGATGCCCTCTGGGTTAGTCAAACCCTGATAACGCCTTGCCACATGGTTAGGAACGATATCAATAATGACTTTAAGACCATGTTTATGCGAGCGCTCAATGAGCGCCTTGAATTCATCAAGTCGGTTGGCTGGATCAATGGCTAAATCAGGATTGACATTGTAGTAATCCTTAACGGCATAAGGTGAACCTGCACGGCCTTTTACCACACTTGGATGATCGTTTTCGATACCATAGTCAGTGTAATCTCGCACCAAAGCGTGGTGCGGTACCCCGGTATACCAAATGTGGGTCACACCCAGCGCTTTAATTCCACTCAGTGCCTTATCGGTAAAATCGGCAAACTTGCCGACACCGTTTTCTTCCAATGTGCCCCACGGCTTGTTGGTCATATTGGTATTACCGAACAGGCGCGTGAACACCTGATAAACCACTTCTTTAGTCTGCTTAGTCGTTCGCTTTTGAGTAGCGGGTGAATGCGTTGAATATGTCATGAAGTAAACTCATTAAAGCAAATAGAAAAGATAAAGAACGGGCAGACGATTGCCTGCCCGATATACCCAATATTTCTCAAGGTGAGGATTCGAAAAACACCTTGCTCATGTGGGTAATGTTTAAACCAGCGCCCTACTGTTTTATCAACTCAAGGAAGGTTGTTTCCGCCGTGCTCGAACCTGCACGTTTGGCCTCTTCCATTAAGGTTAGGGCTTTTTTCAAATCGTTGCTCTCCACTGCCGCTTTAATCTGGCTATTATAGAAAGCCTCGCTCTCTGGGAGCATTTTCGCTGATGACGGAGTAGCAACACTTACCGCTGTCGCTGTCGTTGTTGCTGTTGCTACTGGCGCAGAGTTAGACTTCGTAGCAGTGGGGGTCGCTACCGCAACCTCAGGCACATCCGTTGCACGGTAGGAACGCAGTGCAACAGGTTTAAGATCTAACTCAAGTGAACCGAATTTCTGATGCTGAATAACCGGATCGGTCACCATCGGGCGAGCCAAGCCTAACTCTTCAGCGCGGATACGCTCAGGGTGTGGCACTTCAATTTGTCCTTCACGGTATTCAAGCGGAGAATAGACCACCATATATGGCGTTGCCGTTTGAGTCATTTCAAAGCGCTTATGGTAGCTATTTAGCTGGAATAATGATGAAGGTTTAAAATCGAAATCAGTTAACTCAAAAGACTCAACGACTTGGAAAGTCGGACTGAGCAAAAGTACTTTGGGTGCAAACACACCCGATGTGCGCATCCAACTTTTTAGGTCAACACGCATACGATCAACATTTTCTGGCAGCACAAAACCTGAAAAGTAGCTTTTACCCTCGGCAAAATCACCTATTTGCGAATGCTCATCGACCACAAAATCGATACTATCTCCACTCATTGGGATCCACGCAAACTCACTATAAGCATGACAACAAGCAGGTTGAGAAATCGTAACGTCTTTTACATCTTCTATCGTTGGGGAACTTGCACAGCCAAGCAGTGAAGCTGTCAGCAATGCCGCTAATGTTAGTTTCATTTTATCTCCTACACCCATACTGCTGGGTGGGTATATATCTATCTGCTTTCACTAATCTACTTAAAAAAGCCAATAGGTATATAACCAATATCATTTGAAAAGGCAGCCCGAGGGCTGCCTTGGTAAAAATGTGATTTAGAACCAGATTTCAGTGTGGACACCGATAACCGTTTCACTGTCACCATTGCGGATACCGATAATTTTGGCACTCTCGCGATCATCAGCCATGATGTGGCTCACGTATGGTTTGATCTGTGGGCGGCCGAAGTAGTCAGCGTTAACAGTAAGCGGTGCTGCTAGCTCAACGTTCCAGATTTCGCTCTTAACATCATCGCCAGTACGATCCCAGTAACCATCTTTACCATTTTCGTAACCGTATGAGGCTGTCATTTCAAGACGTAGGTTATCGTTAACTTTATAAGACGGACGAACAGCAATTAACATGCGTTCAAGATCTTCTGCTCCCCATAGTTCATCCAGCGCTGCAATATAGGTTACTTCTGAGCCCATCTGCCAATTATCAGAAATGTTTAGGACACCGTAAGAGGTAAAGAAAATTGACTCTGAATTATCATCACCGCCAGACCAGCTACCAAAGTTCACACCACGGTTTTGCGCAATACCTGTACCGTAAGCAACAGCCGTTTGTGTCCAACCGTCTAGGCCGTAGTAGTCACGGTTATAGGTAATAGAAGCACCAATACCATTGTCATCGTTGTTAGCTTGTGACATAAACTTCAAGTCAAAGTCAAAGCTACCGCCTAGTGCCTGAACACCGTAATAGTACAAATCCACAGAAGTGAGTGTATTTCTGTCAATTCGATTGTCATCTTCATCAGTTTCATCATTGATAATTGTTCCATCGGCATCAGCAGAAACGACCGCTAGACCTGCCGTATTACCGCCAAGCTTAGTTTGAACACCTGCACCAACACCTGAAGACTGCTTCCAGAACTCACCAGATAGAATACCCGCAGAACGGTTTAGGAAACGCTGACCACCCCATACTGATGTATCTTCACCTAGGAAAGAAATACCACCAATTTCAACAAACGTTTCTTTAATTTCAAACTGACCGTCTAGGTGATCTTGCTTTTGACTACCAGGAGAAGAGTAAGCATATGAGTTACCGTTACCGTACTCTGAACGTACTACGAAGTCAGACCAAACACCGTTTTGGTGTTCTGTACGTTTCTTGATTACAAATTCAACTTGGTTTGTACTCTGTCCGTGCGTACCAGCCGTTTTGTAATCCGGCCTACCATACTCTGTATCTACAGTTTCGCCTTCAACCATACGGTAGTTCATAGATGCGTATCCATGTACTTCCCAACCATCAGTGATGATATCAGTGGCAGATTCAGCGGCTACATTGTGTGAAGCTAGCGCGGTAAGTAATGCCGCTGCTACAGGTACTAACTTGTGTTTCATAGGAGTGTCCCTTTTATATTTTTATCATGATTGCTATCTAGCAATCTTTTCGGGACTCATATTCAGTCTTGATACAGTTTTCGACATCCTCCCAAACCGGGGAGGAGCAGGGAGGATGAGAGGGGCGTAGGAAATGGGGTGGAGAAAGGTTCCGTGATAAGCCTCACGAAGGTTAGGCGTAAAACTGAAAGTTAATTACAGTTCAAGCCAGAAAAACACGAAGCCAGTCACTTAAATGCAATATTAATGAAATTATCGGTAACTTAATTTTTTAAAATTTTTTAAGAAAAAAAACTTCTCTTGACTGATAAGATTTTCTCGCTTAAAAATCATTATTGATATGTAAAATAGCAAAGAGACGTACAGGATGTTCGCTAAATTAGCTCAACCATTTCCACTAGGGGCTACATTGTGTGATCAGGGTTGTAATTTTTCTATTCATTGTTCGGAAAACAAAGAGATCCAACTGGTTTTATTTGATAACAACAACAAAAAAACCTTCATTGAATTAGAAAGTCAGCACTTAGATATACATTATGTTTTTGTAGAAGGTATTAAAGAAGGTCAGGTATACGGTTACCAAATAAAAGACAAGAATGAATACCGTCTCATACTCGATCCTTATGCCCAGGCGCTAAATAAGACCCCCTACTATATAGAACCATTTACTGCCGATAGGAGCTGGCACTTTGCTAAATCGGTTGTTGTCGATCACCGCTTTGATTGGGACGGCACTACCCTCCCCCAAGTACCATTTGAACAAACGATTCTTTTCGAAACACACGTTAAAGGCTTTACCAAGCAACACCCTAAAGTTGAAGAGAAATATCAAGGCACCTACCTTGGCTTATGCCAACCAGAAATGATTGACTACTTCAAAGAACAAGGTGTCACCAGCCTTCAGCTCCTCCCAGTCACTTCCTGTATGTCTGAGCCTCACTTGCTAAAAATGGACAAGGTCAACTATTGGGGGTACAACAGCCTATGTTTTATGGCTCCGGAGCCACGCTATGCGACGGCCGATCCCGTTACCGAAATGAAGACCATGGTCAGGGAACTCCATCGCCATGGCATTGAAGTGATCATGGATATCGTGTTCAACCATACCGCCGAAGGGGGTGAGGGTGGCCCTAAGTTCCATTTCAAATGTCTAGATAAGAACTATTACTTATTGGACACACACAAGAACTACAAGAACCATACCGGTTGTGGTAATACCCTTGATCTGACTTATCAACCCAGTTTGACCATCGTGCTTGATACTTTGCGCCACTGGGTCACCCATTACCAGATTGATGGATTCCGTTTTGATTTGGCCGCCACTCTAGGCCGTCACGGCGATCGCTTTAATACCCAAAGTGCCTTCTTCAAGGCCATCGCACAAGATCCGATCCTACAGCAGGTGAAATTAATTGCCGAACCTTGGGATATCGGCCCTGACGGTTATCAGTTGGGCTATTTCCCTCGCGGCTGGAACGAGTGCAACGACAAGTTCCGCGACACGGTGAAAAGCTACTGGCTATGCCAAGAGAACAACGTCAAAGAGTTTGCGACCCGCATTATGGGCTCGCGAGACCTGTTCAGTGCTGGCAAATGGCCTGACAAACTGCCCGTCAATTTCATTTCATACCACGATGGTTTCACCCTTCAGGATTTAGTGTCTTACAACCACAAGCATAATCACGCTAATGGTGAAAACAACCGAGACGGTCATGGCGACAACCGTTCGAACAACCACGGTGTTGAAGGGGAAACAACTAATTATGCCGTCCTAGGCCGTAGAGAGCGTCAAAAGCGCAACCTCATGACGACCCTGCTATTTAGCTTTGGTATTCCTCATATCCTGGCTGTCGATGCGCTCTCTCACACTCAAGGAGGGAATAACAATGCGTATTGTCAGGACAATGAGATCAGCTGGGCAGATTGGACGACGTACAAAGATAAAACGGAGTTCAGCCAATGGTTAGCTATCATGCTAGAGCGTCGAAAAACCTACATGTCCCCATTCATTCGTGCTTTTAGGGGACAGAACAGGGGTCAACACCGGATTCATTGGAATCGTTCAAACGGGCAACCGATGAATGCCGAAGACTGGCAAGGGCTCGAAGCCTTTTCACTGTACCTTGGTTTGTTTGATTCAGGCAAGGAGCTGTTATTCTTGATCAATGGCTCTCGGATACCTACCCGTTACCGCTTGCCGGAAGGTAGCAAATGGCAAGTGATCTGCGATACGTCTGAGGCAACACTTGGCTCTCACCAAGTACAAACAACGTATATGCAAGGTGCGCAATCACTGACGATTTTGTACCGCGACTAGATCTCTCTGTAACCCCAAACGACTCAGCCCGGCCTAACTATGCAGACCGAGCTGAGTTTAGCCCTGACAGGTTAGCTTTCGCTTGCATAATTAACTCTTCAGGTATGTTCAGGCGCTTCAAATACGCTTTCACTTTCTGAACACTATCAGAGAAACAATCATCACCCATTGCAGCTTGTAACGCCCTCTCCAACAGCCTAAAGCTTCGGTACTCCCCAATTCCAAGCTGGTTAGTCTTGAGATAATTGTCAGCGATTTCCTGTTTCGAGGCCCCCATCAACAACTGGAAAAAAGCGCAAGTAACGCCGGTTCTATCAGATCCCAGCCTGCAATGGACTAAATATGGCCCTTCGTGTTCAGCAACAACGGCTATCAAACGCCGAATACCATCTTCAAAGCCCAACTCGTCATGATTTAGTGCCTCATTTCTGTCAGACATGAAATACACCGTCTCGTACGACACTGGTACACTATGGATGCTACCGGCCTGCCAGCGTTGTTTGTAATAACTATCAGGCGCTGACAACATAGAATCAGCGAGTACCGCTTCATTATCTGATAAATTGATTACGCTATGAATTTGATGATGTTCAATAAGCGCCATAACTGCTTCTTGCCTAGTCGGCTCAATCATCTTTAATTCTGAATGATTGGCTCTAGACGGCGTCACGGGGTGGTAAGATCGGAAGAGCCAATCTGGTTTTAACTTTCCACCAATGACAGGTCGAAAGTTAGCAAACTGGTAGTCTGAAGAAAAATGTGATTTTTGATTTTTTATAATGAATGATTGCTTAGATGCCTCTGATATCTCTTTTAATTGGCATTCAGAAGGTTTTTCTAAAAATAATAATTGGTTTAAGCCACCGTTGCTTTGATTATTAAAACAGTAACCATTTTTAAAGTTCTCTATGTCAACCGGAGCCTGTGTTACCTCATTCCAAATAACGTATTCAATAAAGCCTGAGTTACCAATTTTATTCACTTCATTGACGTATTTTGTTAAACGGCAGACATCACCACTTTTTTCAAAACGAAAACCTTCATCAAGCTTCCAATTCGTAAAAGTTCCAATTAAATATAAATGTTCACACGTGCTAGAAAGACTGAATAGAACTCGATCACCTTCAATTTTATAACGCATAACTTGCCTTTCCCCCTAAAAAAAGCTCTATTCCAGCGATGAAATAGAGCCAAGCCTAACAATAGTAATGACAATTAACAGCCGTTAACGGGATTTAGCGACTTTCAGGTAGCAGTACAGCAAAAGATTCATACGGCTTCAGCGTAATAGTCGCTGGTAACACGTGATGGTGAGCATAGTTAGCAATGACACACTCGACTTGCTCTGCCTGTAAATACTCTGGCAACGCCAGTGTAATTTCTTCTGCGGTAAAGTTATTGAGCACAAACAAGCGTTGGTTTGCATCAGACCGGACATAACCAAAGACTTTGTCGTGATCTGCAAATACCGGCTCAAACTCGCCGTACACAATAACCGGCAAGGACTTACGTAGTTCAATCAGTTTTTGGTAATGGTAAAACACTGAATTCTGATCATCTAACGCTGCGTCAACATTGACCACAGGGTAGTTAGGGTTAGCCTTGATCCACGGCTCGACAGACGAGAAACCGCCGTTATCACTGCTATTCCATTGCATCGGGGTACGGCCATTATCACGGCTATTCTCATGTACCGCAGCCAGCATAGTTTCTGGCGCGACCCCATTCTCTGTCCGCTCTTTGTAGAAATTCAGTGTCTCGATATCACGGTAGTCATCAATGCTCTCAAAAGCGACATTGGTCATACCGATCTCTTCCCCTTGGTAGATATAAGGTGTGCCTTTCATCATATGCAAAGTCGTTGCAAGCATTTTTGCCGACTCAACACGGTACTGGCCATCACAGCCGTATTTCGATACAACACGAGGAAGATCGTGGTTGTTCCAGAACAAAGAGTTCCAGCCCCCATCAGCCAGTTCAACCTGCCACTTGGTCAACACTTTCTTGAAGGTTGGCAAATCCAGCGCGATTGGTTGCCACTTATCTCCGTGCTTCCAGGTCAGGCTAATGTGTTCAAACTGGAAAACCATCGAAAACTCTTCGCGAGATGGATCGCTATACAACTTAGCAATCTCAGGCGTGGCATCCCAGGTTTCACCGACTGTCAGCAAGTCTTTATCTCCGAAAGTCGCTCGGTTCATCTGCTGGATCAACGGGTGTAGGCGTGGGCCGTTACCAGTGATTTTCTTATCAATTTCCTTACCGATAAGATCAATAACATCTAAACGAAACCCTCCGATACCCTTATCGATCCACCAGTTCATCATCTTGTGCACTTCTTCTTGAACCTTAGGGTTTTCCCAATTCAAGTCGGGCTGGCGCTTGGAAAAAATGTGCAGGAAGTATTCGCCGGTTTGCTCATCGAACTCCCAGCCGCTCCCACCAAAGACAGATCCCATTTCATCCGGTACTCCACCATTTTCTGCAGGTTGGCGCCAAACGTAATAGTCACGATAGGGGTTATCTTGTGATTTACGCGCTTCGATAAACCAAGGGTGCTCGTCGGAAGTATGGTTGACCACCAAATCCATGATAAGGCGAATGTCGCGTTTTTTTGCTTCAGCCAGCAGCTCATCCATATCCGCCATTGAGCCAAATTCTGGTGCGATATCTTGGTAATCGGAAATATCATAGCCATTGTCATCCATCGGTGATTTGTACACCGGTGACAGCCAAAGGACATTGACACCCAAAGCTTTCAAGTAGTCCAGCTTGCTGATAATACCTTGAAGATCACCCATACCGTCATTATTGCTATCGCAGAAACTGCGCGGGTAAATCTGGTATACAACGGCATCGTGCCACCATTTAGGCGTAATATTCATGGGAAACCCTCAATAAGAAGTCATGGTATCGAAATTAGCAATATCTTATGCCGTTGCCTTTCTTATGAAAAATACACCATCCTCTCCGTGATATAGCTTTTCCCTATATCATAAAGATTATTAACGACGGAGATCACAAGTTTTAACCCTTTCGCTTTGTGATGGATATCAAAAAATGTGAGACTGCCTGCAAAGATTTTTCACTGGTTTTATCAATGGACAAGCACTACCGCCAGTTTCTCGCCATTGCTGAGCATGGGAATATCAGCTCTGCGGCTGAGCAGCTCAACTTGAGTCAGCCTACCCTCACCAACAATATGAAGAAGCTGGAAAAAAGCTTAGATGTCACTCTATTCACCCGCCGTTCGAAAGGAGTGGAACTTACCGAATACGGTAGATTATTCCAAGAGCAAGTGCAGGAGCTAAACCGTCGCCACGATACCATGCTGGATAAACTTGCCGATCTCAAAGCAAGGAAAACAGAAAAGATCAAAATGGGTACTGGAGATGCCTGGTGGGAGGTATTTGTAAAATCCGCCTTGCAAAGCTATTGCAAGCAGCATCCAGGTATTTCAATTCAGCTTGAATTTGGTAACCATCTCAAGCTAATGGATATGCTGATCCACGGTCATATCGACTTATTCATAGGACACGAAATTCACGGCCTATCCCGTCGCTGTAATGTGCTGTTCACCCCAATACTACAAGATCAAGAAGCACTGTTCGTGCATCGCTCCCACCCTTTGTTAATCAGTGGTCATGCCGATGGTGACACCGACTTGTACCCACTGCTGCAAGTCACGCCAGACCAAGACAGTTATCAGCACTTAATCGAAAACCCACAACCCAAGCAACAAGAGCAAGAGCGAAAAAAACTCGGAGAGCGCATTAGCTATGAGATCAATTCCCTCAGTGCCAGTTTGGATTTATTGACGAGCTCCAAAGCCATCATGCCGTATACCAAAAGTATGGCTGACTACTTCGAGCAATTTGACATCGTCCCACTCCCCAGCACATCTTCGCCACAAACGGGCATCGTTGGCATTTATCATCTCAATGACCCCCTAGCCGTTCATGTCACTGATATAAAAAATGTTTTATCACGTTCATGGTAGGCCCTCACCTTTCCCAGTTTTAAACTAATACCAATCTGGATAAGTAGTTAATCAAGTATTTATCCAGAGCAAACGTGGTCGGGCTGGCATGTTGGCGAGTCATTAATAACTGGATAAGCTGAAAGCGTCGTTTGGCTAGTTATTCACTATTTTGCGCAATGGCGTCGATATGCCAAGGTAAGCAATCAAGAAGGTAGTGAGTTTGTTTAATAAAAAGAAAAGTCACCATAGCAAAAAGCTCTCTCTCGCCTTGGGACGTTCAGACACTGTTTCACGAATTGCTTAGCCCGTGCTGATGAGTAAAGAGACAAATCGGACTCTATTAATTGCATAGTTTCGAAGTCTAAACCTAATTCTTCGCAAGAAACTCTAAGTACACTGCTCTCACACAGAGTTTCATCGCTCCAACGAAGTGTGTATATATAACCAACCTCATCGGCATAGCGAATGTTCTCTACTGTTCCAATCCAGCCTGATATATCTTGACCAAAGTCAGGGTCTACCATACCGCAATTAACAGTGACCATATCTGCAATACTGAATTTGCTCTTCGCCTGTTTCATATACTATCCCACCACCAAAAGTTAACCATTTTCTGAGCTAATCATCATTTTGGCTCATGCCAAAGTCGCCTAATCCGCGATTGGAAAACAGTGAGGCCAGAGGGGGAACACCGACCTCACTGCCTTGTAAGCTACTTTGAAAAGCTCACAACTGTATAACTGACGACTCAATCAATACCTTAATAAGCTAACACAGAATGCAACGCTGAAGTTAATAGCAAAATTTTAGTGACCAGCCCCACAAAACATTACACAAAATAAGAAAAACAGGTGATCCACAGCGCAAAACACAGATGAAAATTTACAACAAAACAGAATAATTAAAATATTCAAGAATTAAATAAAGACATACCTCACAATTTCAAAAGCACACCCAACACCAGCATAGTGAGCAATATCACATTAACGGAAATACCAACGAAGAAAAGTGCTACTGATGAGCATCATTATGTCTGCAGTTCGGGCAGCATACATTCATTTAGATAATTATTTTCCAATTAACTCACGAAATGTAATTATATTACACACAGAAAAAGGCCAGTGAAATGGCCAAAGATAGGGTAACTCTTAAACGCGAACAGAGCCGACTAAGAGTCAGGCTCTGCTTTGAGTACCCCACGACGGATCTGATCTAACTCGATTGACTCAAACAACGCTTGAAAGTTACCTTCCCCAAAACCTTCATTACCTTTGCGCTGGATAATTTCAAAAAATACAGGCCCTATAACAGTGTCGGTAAATATCTGTAGTAATATGCCAGTCTCATCACCGTCAATCAGGATCTTCAGTTCGCTGAGCTTAGCAACATCTTCATGATGTCCCGGCACGCGCTTATTGATCCCTTCATAATAAGTGTCGGGAGTATTCATGAAAATCAAACCACCCGATTTCAGCTTAGCGACGGTCCCGAATATATCATCAGTACTCATAGCGATATGCTGGATCCCTTCCCCATTGTATTGATTGAGGTACTCAGCAATTTGCGACTTATCATCGTGAGATTCGTTAATCGGGATCCTGATCTTGCCACAGGGTGCCGTCATCGCCCGCGATAGCAAGCCCGTCATTTTACCTTTGATATCAAAGTGTCTTATTTCCCTAAAGTTGGCTATTCGCTCATAAAAGCTCGCCCACAAATCCATATTACCCCGATTCACATTATGGGTAAGGTGATCAATCACCAGCAGCCCAGCATCACACTCTTGCATACGAGCCTGATAATCGGGATAGAAATCAAAGTCGATATCATAGATATTGCTATCACCGTATCGATCGACCAAGTAAATCAGTGACTCGCCAATACCGTAGATAGCGGGAATATTGAGCTCCATTGGCCCAGCCTGAGGCGGGCAAGCCGTTGCGCCTTTATCAACCGCATAAGCCAATGCTTGAGCGGAATCAGCGACCCTAAACGCCATGGCATTCACACTCGCACCATGGACTCCAGCAAAACCAGCCGCCTGAGAATGTAACTCCCCGTTGATGATAAAATTTACATCACCTTGACGGTATAACCATACAGACTTGTGTTTATGTTTGGCGATTTCAGCAAACCCCATATCGTGAAAGAGTTGTTTGAGGTTTACAATCCCTTCAGCCGTTGGGGCGGTATATTCCACAAACTCAAAGCCGTCTGTCCCTAGTGGGTTCTCATTCATCTTCATCATCCTTTTCTGCCATAAATCATCATGGTCGTATGACCTTATCTAAAGAACTAGCAGTTCCGTTATAGGATGAGAAATTCGTGCTGCATACCATGTTGCAAAAATGTAAAGTAAAGACGTAAACTCTCATTGCCAATTTCAATGACTCACTTCTGATGAGTCATGATCTAACTATCACAAATGACTTTTTCTTCTTATTTCTCAGTGAGATTTTCCTTCTCTCATCACCAAAAAAGAAAATTTCACACTACAGTTAATAAAGGAGGTAAATAAGATATGACAGTGACAAAGCGGGACCAGCTCAAACTACCCAAACGAAAAACGCCAGCGGTACAACTCTCATCTGAAGTAGAAATATACCTGCCCACATACCATTTTCTCGTTAACGAATTTGAACATGCCAGAAGGCATGAGCTGGGAATAATCCGAGATGATCACGAAGAATTTATTCATCAATATCGAGTCGCACTGAGAAGAAGCCGTACGCTGATCAGCCTGCTTAAGCCCCTATTCCGACGTCAGGATAAAGAGATATTGAAAGATTGCTTAAGGCAGCTCATGCAGCATACCAATTTGGTACGTGACCTTGATGTATTCCTGATAAACATGGAGCAGTATTTTTCATTACTCGAACACCAGCACCACAAAGGGTTGACCCGCTTCTTTGATGATATTCAATCCCAACGTAGGAAAGCATTGAAATTCCTCAAAGGATGGCTGAAATCCAGCGAATATAATTCTACGTGCAAGCAGGTACTTACTCAGCTTGAAAACATGAGGAACAACCCCACAGTCGAGGGACAGCTCGAATCAAACAGCACAGCACATAGTTTTTTATGGCGTCAATTCAAACAGATAGAAAGCCAGTGCCATAACATTGATGCCAATAGCGATGATACCATCATCCACCAGCTACGAATCGACTGTAAAAAATTTCGTTATTTATTGGAGTACTTTACACCGGTTTTACCAATAAAAGAGACCAAGCTACAGGTAGCCCAACTCAAGATTTTGCAAGATAGATTAGGCAGTTTTAATGATTCATCAGTGCAATTGGATTTTTTCAAGCACTACCTGACCGAGCAAAAACTAAAAAGTGGACGCTATAAAGCGATTGAAGAGCTGATTGATATTTATGCCGATTACCATTTAAAAGCTAAACAGCTAACTGTAGAGCAACTTATCCTGTTCAGGCAACCCAACAACCTTGACCTTTTTTATACCCTGTATCAAGCGCCGGCACCGTGATAGAACCGGCCCTTGAGAGCAGTGCTAACCCATACCGGTGTATGGGCTGACACCTTAAAAGAACTAAATAGCTGTTCCTAATAGTAGATCTCTCAGGGAAGGGAACTCAGTCCAAATTGTGCGATCTGATCAGTTACCA